>JAZDOT010000025.1:0-15700 GCA_043798355.1 Candidatus Peregrinibacteria bacterium | reverse complement strand
CTGCGAGAGCGAAGACACAGATCCTCCGCCCGCAGGTTGCGGAGAATGCGAAGCGGACGAGGACTGCGATGACAATGATGAGTGCACGGAGGGTATCTGCGACGAAGACGGCATGTGCATGGAAGAAGAGGATGACGAGTGCGAGGAGGAGAGAGTGGATTGCGGAGATGGCATCGAAGATGAGGATGAGACATGCGATGACGGCAACAGGGTGCTTGGAGACGGATGCGACGAAACATGCCAGAGAGAATCGATGGCCGATCCGCTCTTCTGCGGCAACGGCAAACGCGAAAGAGGCGAGGAATGCGATGATAAAAACAACGTCAGCGGAGACGGGTGCTCCGCAGCGTGCCTGCTCGAGCGCGGGAAGTGTTCTGACGGCATTCTCCAGCGCGCGCTTGGCGAGCAGTGCGAACCCGCCCTTTTCAAGGCGAAGATCTCGTATTCCTGCGGTGGAGATTGTCGTTTCCTCTCGAGGTACTGCGGGAACGGGAAGCTGAATGCAGGAGAGGAGTGCGATGCAGGGGCAGCGAACTCGGATCAGCCCGGTGCAACCTGTCGCCCCAACTGTTCCCGGGCGCGCTGTGGGGACGGGATCCGAGATCCCGGCGAACAGTGCGACGACGGGAATCTTTTGCCGGGTGACGGGTGTTCGTCACAGTGCACTCTCGATGCCGATAGACGCATCACGATCGACTTCCCCGGAGCGCACGGGGCTGTCGGCATCGCAATGCCGTCCGCGGAAGATCTCAAGAAGATCGAGGAATTGCCATTCGCATCACTCCTGCGTAAGGGCGGGAAGGCCTCTTCTGGAGCGAGCGGCGGTCCTCTGGCATCGACGGGGCCTGCGGCAATTGCCATCATGACTGCAGGAGCGGCTGCCGGGTACGCTTGGATGCGGCGCAGGGCGAAGAAGAAATAGCTGTCAGCTTTTAGCCGTTAGCCTTTAGTCTTCGGCATGTGGTTTGCGACTCTCGAGTGGGAACTGATAGCTGAAAGCTCATGGCTCATGGCTTTCTTATGCTACACTGCTTCAGCTATGCCCATTACCGCTCCGCCAAGTCGCAGTCGCTCATGGCTGCTCTCGCTTCTCCTCTTCGTCCTGCTCCTCGCTCTCTCTTTCTGGTCCATCACCGGGCCCATGCGCGAGTCGGAGCAGAAATACTCGGATGCCCAGGTGGTTCCCTTGAGCGAGATTACCAAGGGCTACAATGCAAAGCGTTTCCAATCGATCGTTCTCCGCGACAATAAGGTTTTCGCGACGACGAGTACGGGGGTTATTTTGCAGTCCTACAAGGATGCTCAGGACAGCGTGAGCACCCTCGAATGGAATGATCCGAAGAATCCGACGACCGTTCAGGTGGAGAACCGCGAAGCGACGAATATGTTTATGGGGATCCTGCCCGACATCCTCTTCTTCTTCCTCGTCATCGCGGGCATCCTCTGGATTTTTCGCGGCATCGCGCGCAGCCAGAGCAACGCTCTCTCCTTCGGAAAGTCCCGCGCGCGCGTCGCCGATGCCAAGCAGGTGCGTACACGCTTCAAAGACGTGGCCGGGTGCGAGGAGGCCAAGGAAGATCTCGTGGAGGTGGTGGATTTCCTGAAGAACCCGAAGAAGTACATCAATCTCGGCGCGAAAATCCCCAAGGGTGTACTCCTCGTCGGCGCGCCGGGAACCGGCAAAACTCTCCTCGCGCGCGCTGTTGCGGGTGAGGCGGGCGTGCCGTTCTTCTCCATCGCGGGCTCCGAGTTCGTGGAGATGTTCGTGGGCGTGGGAGCCAGCCGCGTGCGTGATCTTTTCCTCAAGGCCAAGCGCAATGCCCCGTGCATCATTTTCATCGACGAGATCGACGCTGTGGGGCGCCAGCGCGGCGGGGCGGGCTTCGGCGGAGGACATGACGAGCGTGAGCAAACCCTGAACCAGATCCTCACGGAGATGGACGGCTTCGAGCAGGGGACGAACGTCATCGTCATGGCGGCGACCAACCGGCCGGACGTCCTCGATGTGGCGCTCCTACGACCCGGACGCTTCGACCGGCGCATCTTCATCGACAAGCCGGATCTCGATGCGCGCGAGAAAATCCTCGAGGTGCATGCGAAGAACAAGAAGATGATCAAAGGGGCGGATCTCCGTCCGATCGCGAAGCAGACCGTCGGCCTCACCGGCGCGGATCTGGAGAACATCGTAAATGAAGCCGCCATTTTCGCCGCGAAGAGAAAACAGAAGCACGTGACGCAGCGCGATCTCATCGATGCCGTGGAGAAGGTCACCCTCGGCTCCGAGAAGCGTTCCCGCAAACTCACGGAACGCGAAAAGAAGATTACGGCGTACCACGAGCTCGGGCACGCCATCGTGGGGCACCTCTGTCCGGAATCCGATCCGCTTCACAAGATCTCCATTGTCTCCCGCGGCGCGGCGCTGGGCATGACGTGGTTTCTGCCGCAAGAGGATCAGTACACCGTGAGCCGCTCGAAGTTCTTAGACGAGATCTGCGGACTTCTCGGCGGCCGTGCTGCCGAGGAACTGATTTTCAATGAATTCACGACGGGTGCGAGCAATGACATTGAAAAAGCCTCTCTGATCGCACGGAACATGGCTATGCGCTACGGCATGGGGAGTTCCCAGCTCGGTCCCGTGTCGTACGGAGAGCGGCAGGGGAGCATCTTCCTCGGCGTTGATCCCGCATTCACCCGCAACTACTCCGAGGAGAAGGCGAAGGAAATCGATGCGTTCGTCGGGAAGACGGTTGCCGAACAGTATGCGCGCGCTCTCGAAATGCTCCGAACACGCAAAGCGAAATTGGATGACCTTTCGGAGATTCTCCTTAAGAAAGAGACCATGAGCGTGGAGGAGTTCAGAGAGGTGTTCGACGGAACGGCCAGACAGAAGAAACCGGAGCACGAGAAGCCGGAGCCAAGTTTCACGAATGCCGAGGATGCTGAGACGTAAGAACATTTTTTTCGGCATTGCTATCTTTCTCATTGTTTGTGTCGCTGTCATTGCCCTCAGAGCAAACGTGCTGGGTGGGCATGATCTGCGGAAGACGGGCGAGGCAGCGGAAGGGGCAGGTGAGATCCGGGATTTGACGGCGGAGGATCTGGATGCACAGATCAGAGTGAGTCTGCTGTATGTGCGAGGCATGATCGATCCCGATATGCACGGCGTGCACAAGTATTACGATCCCGTGTACGACACGCTCGAGCCGCGCGTCCATACGATTTATACTGCTTCCACTGCTTACACGTTCCTGCAAGAGTATCGACGCACCAGAGAGTCGGTGCTCCTCGCGGATGCGATACAACTGGGGGAGTTCTTGCTGTCGATGCAGCAGAAAGAAAAAGGTGCGGCGTACGGGGCATTCGAGTATTCCCGGTCTCTCGAAAGCCAGAAAGGCGACAGCCGCTATGTTGTCGGAACAACATCGAAGACCATTTTTACTCTTTTGGAGCTCTCTGCGTTGACGGGTGAGTCCGAATATCTCGATGCAGCCCGGCTTGCCGGCGATTGGCTCATCACCATGCAACAGGAAGACGGTGGAATGAAACCGGTCTTGCACGATGATCGCGGAGATCATGACGCGGAAGATTGGGAGTACTTTGAGAAAGAATCGACGCTCTACAACGGCCAGGTGCTCTCCGCCCTCTCGCGGCTCTCTGTGCACACAAAGGACGATCGCTATCTGAAACCGGCGCAGAAACTGGCCTCTTTTCTCATGACGAAAGTGAACGAAGAGGGATGTTACGTTGGGGATGACTACAGGACGCCCAATCCGGTTTCGAGCTCATGGATCATCATGGCGTTTCTGGACTATACCGGTGCCAGCGGAGACACGGTGTACGAGGAACAGCTTTTTGCATGCAGTGAGACGCTCGTTGCGAAGCAGTATCACGACGTACGTCAGCCGGAACGATACGGGCGATGGCACGATTCGTTCTCTACGAGCGGAACAGGATGGATCAGCGAGGTCATGACTGCCGTTGCGAAGCGGTGCTACGAGCGGAGGCGTTCTCATTGTGATGCATATACGCAGGCTGCCAATCGAGGACTTGTCTGGGTCTTCCGTTACGCAGTGACGGATGAACGATCCAGGACATATCCTCATCCACAGCGCTCCCTCGGCGGTGTGCTCTGGAGCGAACAACAACCAGTGGTACGGACAGATGCCGTCTGTCATGCGTTGAACGCAGCTATCTTTTTGCAGGATCTCTAACGCAGAAGCCTTTGGAGTGGGTTCTGTGGTACAGTGTGTTCATGACAGCCCTCTCCCCCCTCGACGGCCGCTACCGGAAGATCACGGAGCCGCTCCTTCCCTATTTCAGCGAAGAAGCATTGATGCGCGCGAGGGTGCAGATCGAGATCGAATACTTCATTGCCTTGGGCGATCTGAAGGAAGTGCGGGAACTCAAGAAATGCACGGCGGGTCAGCGCTCTGCCCTTCGTAAAATTGTCGATGCGTTCGGTGAGCGTCAGGCGGAGGAGATCAAGGCTATCGAGAAGAAGACCAAGCATGACGTGAAGGCCGTGGAGTATTACCTGAAGGGCAAAATGCAGAAGATCGCTGTCCTCCGAAACTTCGCCGAGTTCGTCCACTTCGCCCTCACGAGCGAGGACGTGAATAATCTCGCGTACGGTCTGCTCATTTCGGATGCCCTGCGTGCCGTTCTCCGTCCGCGCCTGCGCCTGCTTCTCCGCACGTTGCAGCGCTTCGCACGGAGCTGGAAGAGCGTTCCCATGCTCAGTCTGACGCACGGCCAGCCCGCCACACCCACGACCGTCGGAAAAGAGTTCGCGGTCTTTGCAGAGCGGCTTGAACGGCAGCTTGTGCACCTCGATGCTTTCCGGATGCAGGGAAAATTTGGCGGCGCCGTCGGGAATTTTTCCGCGCACCGTGCAGCATATCCGGACATCGACTGGGAGCGTTTCGGAAAAAAATTCGTCCGTTCTCTGAGATTGATTCCTCTGACTGCGACGACGCAGATCAATCCTCACGATGACCTTGCCGAGCTGAGCCATATCTTCCAGCGCATCGATACCATCCTCATCGGCTTCTGCCGCGATGTCTGGATGTACATTTCACGGGGTGTCTTCAAGCAGAAGGTCGTTGCAGGAGAAGTCGGTTCCTCCACCATGCCCCATAAAGTGAACCCCATCGATTTCGAGAATGCCGAGGGAAACCTGGGTCTCGGGAGTGCCCTCTTCGGACATTTTGCCGAGAAATTACCGGTGAGTCGCCTCCAGCGAGATCTCTCGGACTCCACCGTACAGCGATCGATAGGCAGCGCATTCGGCTATCACTTCCTCGCCCTCCATTCTCTTCTGAAGGGACTCTCGAAGATCGGTCTCGATCGAACGACTCTCAAGCGCGAACTGGAGATGCATCCGGAAGTGCGCGCCGAAGCCATCCAGACACTTCTTCGGAAGAGGGGAGTTTCGGGTGCCTATGAGAAATTGAAATCGCTCACACGGGGGAAGCAGGTGACGCATGAGAAGATGAATGCCTTTATCAACACGCTGCCGTTGTCGAAGGAGGAGAAGAAACGGCTCAAGGCGAAGTCCTAAAAAGCTAAGAAGCTACCCTTCGGCTTCGCTCAGGGCGAGCAAGCTAAGAAGCTCTATCGTGTGGAGTCCGCTTCACAAACCACAAGTTCCAGATCACCCCTTTTTGGCCATTGGTAAGCCTAAAAGTTATGGTTTGTAAACATTGACGGGTTGATTTGATTGACTTGTGGTCTGTCCGTAATACTATTAGCCCCAATTTCTTTTCCCTAATCAACTATGCCTTTAAGAGAATCTGACGACAGTCGGGGCGATGTAATCCCGAGAGGGGTGGCTGCTCAAATGTCTGTAGAAAGGTTGCTTGTTGCAGTTACAAGAAGAACGGACAGGCTTGTGCACGCTCCAGTTCCTCCTGCTGAGATCGGGCATGCTGTATATTATGGAGAGCCTATCGTGATTGAGGATGGGGTTGATCCCGTCGACAGTGAGGTGTTTGTAGACCCGGCAGTGGCAGAGGATATGGCATTAGATGCTAGGGAGACTCCGGATGTAGAGAGAATCTATAAGGGGGAAGGTCGGCTGACGCCCGCTTCCTGATTCTTTGGTGTGCTTCGGATGTAGTAAGAATGCTTCTGTGCAGCGCTCGCCTGACCCGGAAGCCGTGGTATGTGTGGTGTGAGTCGAATGGTGCCCAGGAGAGGATTTGAACCTCCATAGGATTGCTCCCACCAGCCCCTCAAGCTGGCGCGTCTACCAATTTCGCCACCTGGGCAAACAGGCGGGACTGAGTGTAGCAAGGTCTCTCTCCGGCACAATACAAAGAAGAATTTTTCTGTGCGTTTGTTCCTGTTGGAGGAGAACCCTCATTCTTGTTCAGCGAGGTTTTGCTATGATCCTCCCATGTCCCCCTTCGCCCCGCTCCTCTCCTTCGCCGACTGGATGACGTATTCCGTTCTGCGCCTGACCGAAGGGCGCGTGGCGGAAACAGTCCATTTCTTCGTGTACGACACGCTCAAGATCTTCATCCTCCTCACGGTCATCATCTTCATCGTGACGTTCCTGCGGTCTTTTCTGCCGCCGGAGAGGATCCGAACGCTGCTCGCACAGAGGTTCCCCATCGTCGGGCATGTGCTCGCCGCCTGCATCGGCATCGTCACGCCGTTCTGCTCGTGTTCCGCCATCCCCCTCTTCCTCGGGATGATCGAGAGCGGCGTACCGCTCGGAGTGGCGTTCTCCTACATCGTCTCCGCCCCGATGGTGAACGAAGTCGCCGCGGTGCTCCTGCTCTCCCTCTTCGGGTGGAAGGTCATGGCGCTCTACATCGGCTCAGGCGTTTCCCTCGCCATCATCACCGGTTTCATCCTCGGGAGGTTCCACCTCGAACACCTCCTCGTCTTTTCGGAGAGCGCTTCTAGGCAGGCGGTCGCGGGGACGCTCACGATGCATGATCGTCTCCGGAAGGCCTTTCGCTACACCCGCAATCTCCTGAAGCACGTGTTCCCCTATGTGCTCCTGGGTGTCGGCGCAGGGGCCGCCATCCACGGATACGCTCCCGCCGATCTCCTGGTCAGCATCGCCGACCGGGGAAACCCCTTCGCGGTTCCCATCGCTGTCCTCATCGGCGTTCCCCTCTACTCCAATGCCGCCGGGACGGTGCCCATCGTGCACGCGCTCATGGAAAAGGGGCTCCCCATGGGGACGGCGCTCGCCTTCATGATGGCCGTGACGGCGCTCTCCGTTCCTGAGATGATCATTTTACGCAGAGTCATGAAGACGAAGCTGCTCGCGCTCTACGTTGCCATCCTCTCCGTCGGGATCATCCTGACGGGGTATCTCTTCAATGCGGTTTTATCGTGAGCGCGGAGAAACGTTTTTCTTGACTCTCATGCGCGGCAGAGTACTTTCTCAGAAAGATAGATTGTGATAAAATATATTGGATATTAGTCAAGTTTCCATGACACTCCATGCTTCCAACGGCGATCCGGTCGATCTCGGGGGGTGGATTGCGACACAGTTGTGCTGTGTTGATGGCATGGGAGACCTCGTTCGGGTGGAGAAGGTTCCTTATAACGAATTGATTACTCTTTGGGTTCGTCTCTTCGCATCCCATGCGCGGGCCATCTGTGACGATCACAACGTGCCGACGGATGTTTTCCTGAGAGAAATGTCTTCTCTGGGGTTCCGTTTATTGGCGCACCTGCGTACACTGAAGTATCTCTTGAGTGAAAGGGCGCATGGAGATGTCGGAGTCGCAAGGACGTGCGACCACCTTGTCGTTGAGCACTGCATCAGAGATCGTCAGTTATTGCTTCGGGTGGCTTTTCCACATCTGAACGGCTCTCCGGAGCCGCATGTCGAAGAAGTTGCTTTCGCTCTCTCCCCGGCCGTCGGCATCGCATCGCTGACTCCTGCCGTGGAGGCGAACACAATGCAGGCGCAGTCCGTGTAGGATGCTTTCCTGCGGGCACGCTCTTCCGGGATCACTCGATCATCTTCAAAAATTTTGCCTCATCGATGTGCGGAACGGAAAGCTTCTCCGCTTCATCCGCTTTGCTCCCGGGATCGGAACCGAGGAGGAGGAAATCCGTCTTCTTGCTCACCGCGGAGCTCACCGATCCCCCCCGCTCCTTGATGAGGGATTTGGCCTCTTCGCGGCTGAGGGTCGGAAGGGAGCCCGTGAGGACGAACGTTTTTCCTGCGAAGATTTGCGGGGCATGGCTCCCTTCGCTCTGCACGGCGACCACGTCGGCCTTCTCCATTTTCCTGAGGAGCGAGCGGTTCTTTTCCTCTTTCATCCACTGGAGCACGGACTCCGCGACCACGGGGCCGACCCCCTCGATAGCCGAAAGTTCTTCCTCGGACATGGCATCCAGAGTCTTCGCGATGTCGGTCGGGCGCACCCCGTGCACCATCCTCGATTCTTTCGTATCGCCGAAGAGGGAGGTCTGGGCGCGGTCGGGAGCCGTGTGTTCGATCGTGAGCTTCTTCCCCGGCCATGCGATGCGTCGGGCGAGCAGATCCGCCGTCTCGCGTCCGATGTGGCGGATGCCGAGGCCGAAGAGGAAGCGCCCGAGGGCGATGTGCTTCGCGCGATCAATGGCGTTCAGAAGATTTTCCGTTTTCTTTTCCTTGAAGAGCGGGAGATCCGCGAGATCGTCCGCCGTGAGGGTGAAGATGTCTGCGGCATCCTGAATGAGCCCCTGCTCGAGGAGCGCCTCGACCGTCTCCTTCCCCAGTCCTTCGATGTTGAAGGCGTAGCGCGAAGCGAGGTGTTCGATCCGTTCCTGCAGAGCCGCCTCGCAGTGCGGGTTCGGGCAGCGGTGGACGGCTTCGCCTTCGGGCCGCACGAGGGGGGTGGAGCAACTGGGGCAGGCGGCCGGGTAATGGAACGGTTTCGCGTTCTTCGGCCGCAGATTCCTGAGGACGGAAACGACTTCCGGGATGACGTCGCCCGCTTTCCGGACGACAACGGTATCGCCTATTCGGACATCGAGGCGCAGGATCTCGTCCTCGTTATGGAGCGTGGCGCGCGTCACCGTCGTCTGGGCGATCGGAGTCGGTGTCAGGTGCGCGACAGGCGTGATGGCGCCCGTACGTCCGACCTGTAGCGTAATGTCGAGGATCTGTGCCGTCTTCTCTTCGGCCGGGAACTTGTACGCCCGCGCCCAGCGCGGCGCCTTGGCGGTGGAGCCGAGGTCGTGCTGCTCTCGCCGGTCATTGATTTTCAAAACAACGCCGTCGATATCGAAGGGGAGGGATTCCCGGATGTCCCCGAAGTGGGTGAACATCTTCTCCGCTTCCGCGAGACTCCGGCACATCCGGTACTCGCGGTTCACCGGAAACCCGCTCTCCTGCAGGAATTCCATCAGCTCCTTCTGGCTCCCGATCTCGAGGGCCGTGAAGCCGTTTGGGTCCAGGGCATAGCAGAAGAGCTGCAAATCCCGCGAGGCGGCGATCTTCGGATCCAGCTGGCGCACGCTCCCCGCGGCGGCATTGCGGGGATTTGCGAACTGCTCTTCTGTGGGCAGATTCTTATTGAGGCGGCTGAGGGCGGCTTTCGTCATGTACACCTCACCGGAGATCTCGAGGAAGCGCGGGAGTTCGGTATTCTTTCTCTTAGGGGAGAACGAGAGCGGAACGGATTCGATGGTCTTCACGCTGTGCGTCACATCCTCTCCTTCGATGCCGTTGCCGCGCGTGACGGCGCGCCTGAGGTCGTAGCGGTCTTCCCCGTGCCGTTTTTCATAGACGAGGGAGATGTTCAGCCCGTCAATCTTCAGTTCCGCGATGAGCTGGAAGGTCGCGTCTGGTTTCCCGAGGGACCGCTTCATCTGGTCGAACCAGTCCTCCAGTTCCTCGTGCGAGAAAGCGTCCGTGAGGGATTCTTTCGGCGAGAGGTGGCGCACTTTGGGGAGGCGTCCGTCGAGCGGAGCGCCGACGCGCTGGGTGGGGGAGTCCGGGGTGATGAGATCCGGGTATTCCCGTTCCAGCCCTATGAGTTCCTGCTTGAGCGCATCGCGCACGTCTTCCGACACATCCGTCCTGTTCTCGATGAAGTACGCCTTATTCAGGCGCCAAATCTCCTTTTTCAGGCTCTCGATCCGCTTCTTTGCATCGCTCTGGTTCATGATGGAAGAGATGATACCCGATGCTATCTTTGATAGTAATGTCTGATCTTTCTCGCATAGGCCAACATGTGAGAAGCTCCTAAAACAAGAAAAAAGCAACACCTCTTTTTTGCAATTTGTATGTCCTTGGCCAAGATACGCGCGACTATGGCGACTATTCCGGATCTTCAGGAACATCTGGAGAGGATCGACCGGCAGCTTCTGGCCCTCCTCGAGGAGCGTGTGGATGTGGTCGAAGAGTTGAAAGATCAGGGGGAGGAAATGGACCCCAAGGAATTGGAGGAGGATATGGTGGCCTTCTGTCTGGAGGAGGCGGTGGATCGGGGGTTGGATGAGGGGGACACCGAGAAGGTGATGCGCGCGGTCAATCATCTGCGGAGGGCGGCTTGAGTTTCCTCACCCCCAGACCCCTCCCCGCCCAACCCACACGTCTCCCCGGGGAGGGGAGCACTCTTTCGCATCTTGCACTGATCACTTCAGGTGATGCATGGAGTATCTCAGCTTTTCGTAACAGACATGATCAAGCAGTCTCCCCCTCCCCGAGCAGGGGTCGGTGAAGGGCGGGGAAGGGGCACAGGGGGGAGAGGCAAAAACTGAAAGACAAATTGATGTATAAGCCAAAATCTGCTAGAATGATCCGATGGCTTCGAACCCCAATGATGTCTTCAGAGACGCGCGGCGGGCGGGTGCGTCGGATGTGCACCTGGTTTTCGGGAAGCCTCTCCTCTTTCGGATCGACGGCGCTCTGGTTTCACAGGGGAAAGAGAAGTGCACGGATACATCGCTGGAACATTTCATTCATGCCCTCCTCTCCGCGGAAGAGTTCGCGCGTCTGAAGAGAGAGCGCGAGATCGACTGCTCGTACGCTCTGAAGAGCGGTGTGAGGCTCCGCATCAACTGTCATTTTGAGCGCGGGCACCTGGGTCTCGCCGCCCGTGTCATCCCGGATCAGATTCCTTCGCTCTCCAGTATCGGATTTGTGCAGGAGATGACCGATCTCTGCATGCTCCAAAGCGGTCTCGTCCTCTTCACGGGGCCGACCGGCGCCGGAAAATCCACCTCCATGGCCGCCATGATCCAGCATATCAATGCGGAACGCGCCGTCAGCATCGTGACCCTGGAAGATCCGGTCGAATTCATCTTTCCGGAGGGAAAGAGCATCATCCGCCAGCGCCAGTTCGGCGAGGATTTCCTCTCGTTTGCCGAGGCTCTCCGGCGTGTGCTCCGTCAGGATCCGAACATCGTCATGGTGGGGGAGATGCGCGACCTCGAGACCATCGCCGCCGCTCTCACGCTCGCGGAGACGGGTCATCTCATTTTCGCGACCCTCCACACCCCGAACGCCGTGCAGGCGGTGAACCGCATTATCGATGTCTTCCCGCCTCATCAGCAGCAGCAGATCCGGTTCCAACTCTCCCTGTCGCTCCGCGCCATCATCGCGCAGCGCCTCCTTCCGCTGGAGGGGGGCAGACGGGTGGCGCTTCGGGAACTCCTCATCAATACGCCCGCCGTCGCGCACATCATCCGCGATAACCGCCTGCAGGAACTGTCGTCCGTGCTTCAGGTCGGACGGGGAAGCGGTATGTTTACATTTGAACAGGATAGCAAGCGTCTCCTCAAAGGTGGTCGAATCTCGAAAGAAACTGCTCTGAGAGCCTTTCAGGATTGATCACTGAACGCTTTACATCCACGAAAAATTTGGTAGAGTGATCATTTGCGTGACCGGACTCCCTGCCAGTATCGAAGCCTATCTCACAGAGGCGGGCTTCGCGGCGACGGAACTCCTCATCCTCAGGAAACTCCTGGAGGAAGATGCGCTGACCCTGAGGGAGATCGCGGCGAAGACGGGCAAGAGCACGGGGGTGCTGGATCAGTCCCTCAAGAAGCTTTTGAAGCGCAATATCGTCATACGCGAGATTATCAACGACGCGCCGAAGTATCTCGTGAAGTCTCTCGAAGCCATCGTTTCGTGGATGAAGCGCGATATGGCCGAGAAGCGCGAGCTCCTGAAGCGCAAGGAGCAGGATTTCGAGTCGTTTGTCGCCTCTCTCAAGCGCGATGCCACGCGGCCGGAGATGGAGTACTTCGAGGGCGAAGAGGGGATGCAGAAGGCGTATATGAAGCTTCTCGATGTTGTGAATGACGGACTCCTCCTCCAGTACGTTCCGGTCCGGTGCCGCGAGGAGGAAGACCCTCTCCGCGTATTCCGCGTGCAGCACTTCCGGCAACGCCACAAGCGCAAGATCTTCTCCCGCATCATCGCGGAAGATACTCTGCTCGGCCGTCGTTTCCGCTCCAGAGACCCCTTCGAGTACCGCGAGACGGTCCTGCTCCCCGAGGGGCACTTCCCCTTCGCTTTCGAGAAGATTCTCGCAGGGCGCACGGTGGCTTGCTTCAATCACGACGAGATGCGCGCCTGTTTCATTCACTATCCGGAGCTCGCGAAGATGGAGCGGGCGGTCTTCGAGCGGGAGTGGAGGGCTATCAAAGATCAGAGGCATATATCGTCAACGGAGATGCCGGATACGGGCTCTTCGGTCAATCTGCGTACAAGAATGGTATCCTTGCGGGAGTTTTTTGTTGGGCGGAAAAGTCTCGTTGTTTTCGTTGTTTGTGCTCTCCTCGCGGGTTGGGTGACATACGGGTTCTATCGGCACAACTATAATTTAACTCTCCAGCGTACTCGTGAAAAGGGAATGGCTATCGCTGCCACAGCTGCGCCGGAATTTGATGCAAAGGATTTGCCCGAGTTTCATTCATGGTGAAAGGCCGAGAGGTTACGGCGTTTGCCGCTTCATGATAAAAACCCCGTCCGTGCAGACGGGGGTTGGGAGAATGACTGATTTTCTAAAAGTTATGCTGGAAGCATGAGATTGAAACCAAAAAGCCATCCAAAAAATATGTGGAATGGTATCTCAATGAGCGCCGTACAAATGCCCAATATCAATCCGAGTACCAATGAAGAGCGTGTATTTTCAAGAATTTTCCAATTCCTGGTGGCATGCAATAATAATAAAGCAATCAAAAGTATCATGAAGAATGGTGCAGGAGCTAGGTAATACAAGCCAATGAGAATGCCGTCTGTTGCCTCAAAGTTTGGAATTCTCCCAGACTGGATCCAGTCTATGAAAACAAACAATAAGGGAAAAAATAGAAACCCTAGGATTGCACCAAGTACAACAAAGATTGTGTTGGTAAGCCGTTTGGTGATGGTACTGATTGTCATGAGCCCAGTGGGAGTTAGGGGGTAAGAGGATTGTTGTCGAATTGGATTTTAGTGTAGTCCTCTTGTCCGATATGGTTGAACCATATCGAAAAAAGTCTGTCTCCTTCTCCTGGTAGCGAGACTGGCAAAGATGCGGATGCACTGATAATCGCTTGAGCTGCACTAATGCAGTTGGGACCGCGGAAGTCGTATTCTTCGGTTTTCAAAAAGGATTCTGCCAATTGCGTTACAGTAGCATTGGTCGCGGGAATGAGATGTGCATCGATGTGAGCAATGCCATCGGGATTGTTATTCCCTCTGAGCAGGTTCCATGCCCCCAGATCGGCTCTATACGTTGAATCGTCCAGCCGGTCGAGCATGCCATTGGCATCTTCTCCGTAAGAGAAGATCGTTGCATCGGGATCGCCGAGATATTTTGCATTTGTAACAATGAACATGTGGCTTGCCAGAATATTCTGTGGCGGCAACAACAGCGGTCTTGATACAACATATGCGTGCAGTATTTCATTTTCTTCAGCGACAGGGTCGGTCGGACTTGTGTTTTCTTCCGGGGAGATGCCGTTATCCTGCGAGGCAATTTGGCGTAAAGACTCTAAGAAGCTCGTTGTAAAGAGACCGGAATGTTCTCGAAAATATCGTGATAACTCTTCTCCAAAAATAAGTTCCTCACCTGTCTCGGTTCCTATCATTTCATTCGCCCTCGCCACCAGCTCCCGCGAGATGACATTGACCGCTTCCGCGGCGTTCCCCGCGTTTGCGCTGATGCCTGCATCGATGTGCCCCGCAGTCGCTTCCATCTCCTCCCGCGTCACTGTGATCTCCGTTGTGCCGTCCGGGAGCGTCCGGGAGCGCTGGGAAGCGGCTTGTCCGCTTGTTGCGAGTGCGACCTGCACGCGGCGGTCCGTCGCCTGCGCGAATGCCGTCTGCATGAGGCGCAGCGCGCGATCGAGGCGGCGCGCTTCGCTGGAAGAAACGCTGCCTCTGCAGTATCCGTCCCCAGCCGTGGCGACGGGAAGAATATCCGCCGGACTCTGCCCGTTCGCGATCTGCCACGCTTTGCTATCGGCCTGCCAATTTTCGATTTCCCCGTTGTGCGTGTTCTGATCCTGACGAAACAGCATCCTGTCCATCTCGGCTGACGCCAACCTCCGGCCTTCCGCGAGGAAGACATCGAGATCCGGAATGCGAATGCCGATGGAGGCAAGTTCGTTGAGGTAGTGGATCTGCGCGCACAGCGTGAGACCGTCCTGCACGCGTTGGATGAGAGCGGAGGGATCGCCGCCCTGTCGGATGCCGTAGATGACTTGCGTGGCACTCAAGAGAACGGAGCTGACCTGTTCTTCATAGACGGCGAGACTGCGGGCGAAATCCCCTGCGAGATCGTTTCGCATCTGAATGATACTCTGTTCGTGGGAAGAGTGCGAAGTCGTGGGATCCGCGGCACATCTCCGCTCGACAACAGCGGAAAAATTGGCCGGATCGAGGTCGGGGTAGGCCCGGTAGAAGTGTCGTAGCATTTCCTCGTAGGGGACATTGAGCGCGGATTTCTGCAGCAGTTCGATCTTCGTCGCTCTCTGGAGAGAGGCATCGGAATAGACGGTCGTCGTCATCGCAAGCTCTTTCTCGACTGCCTCCGTGACGCTGTCGACGGTGATCCTCTGGAGTGCGTCGTCATCCATTGCGTTCGTGACAGCGGCAGTGAGCGTCATCCGCTCTGCGGACACGGGGGGCGCTGCAGGCGTCCAGACATCATGCCCATCCTCCAGTGCCAGTGTCTTCGTTCCGGCGTCCCACCAGAGCGGGACGCTGTCCAGTTCCTCGTTCCCCGCAAGCAGGTGCAGCGTGTAGCTGCCGCTCCTGTTCCTGGCATCGAACGTGACCACGCCGCTGTCCATAACCACGCCGCCTTCGTGCGTGAACGACGCCGTGCTCATCATCCCGCCCCCGTCGATCCGGACCGTTGTTTCCGCCTCCGCCGTGGACGCGGCGAAGACGATGTTCACGCCGCGGATGGCGGCCACTTTCACACTGGAGACCGTTCCCGCTTCCTCGCTTTCGTACCACCGCTGCTGTGGATGATCCAGCGTGAGGCGGTTATTTTCCCAGCGCATCGCCGTCGAGAGGATTCTCTGCAGTCCGTTATTCGCAAAGAGCTCGATGTTGTATCCGCCGATGGGAGCATCAGGCGGCATCTGCAGCGTGACGGAGCTGTCCTCCCCGCCGCCTGCGTGCTCCACTCCTGCAGCCGTTGCCATCCCGCGCCAGCTCGTGAGGGCAACCAGCGTGGAATCATACGGCGAGCGGAAGCGCACGGTGACGGTATTTCCATTCACGCGGGCATGCATGGAG
>JAZDOT010000024.1:0-37138 GCA_043798355.1 Candidatus Peregrinibacteria bacterium | reverse complement strand
AAACAGCTAAAAATCCGCCGCGATGGTGTGTCGCCCGTATTTTTGTCAATGGTTTCTCGTCAATTTTGAATTGCCACTTTACTGCTTCATGGAGCGGTATTCTTAGGATTCACCTCTGAAAAAGTGGGTGTTTTTTAGGAGTGATGTTTTGCAGAGGAGTGATTCGGCGAATGACTTTGATGATGCCCTCAGCAGAAGACCCGATAATGAACACGCGGGGCTCCTTCACCGGACCGTAAAGCACTCTGACATCTTTGGTCGGATAGACCACACCCTTCTTCTGAAGTTCTGCATAGTCGCTCCGTTGACCGTTAGAGAATACGTCATTGGAAAGACCGTGATTTAAAACGGTATGACGGGTCCTCCACGAGAAAACATCGAGTCTCCCTGCGAGAGAATCGTAGCTCTTCACCAGTCGTGTTGGAGAGAAAAGGTAAAAATTCTTCTGCCGATCGAATCCTGTGAATGAACGGTTCACGATGCGACAGAAGTTCAGTGAATCCGTGGTGAGTTGTGCGCCGAGAAGAACCACTGCAACAATGGACAGGACAGCCAATCCACGTCCCCACCAACGCATCTGTGTTCTTTCTTTGGACAAACGTACGCTGAGGAAACCCACCAGAGGAAGAATAATGAGCAAAAAAAGGATGATCTCTTCAGAAAGAAGGAAGGAGAAGAGAAGCACTGTAAGAATCACACCCAAGCCGGCTCCCACCATGTCGTAGAGATAAATGTTGTCACTCTCATAATTCTCAAAAGAACGAGTAATGAAAAGAACAGGGAAAATAAAAGTGCAGGGTGTCAGGAGAGAGAGGAGCCACACGGCCGGATAGAGCACAAGAATTATGGCCGTTACATACAGCAAAACCGTCATGCCTGTCACACAAAACAAGAAACACTGCTGATCAGAAATGCGCAATCGGGAGGCGAGAAACGCTCCGATCCCTATACCAACTACTGCGTAATAAATAACCATATTGGCTATGAAATAGCCATGCATGTAGTTGAAGACATGAAACAATACCGTCTCAACGAGAAGAATTGCAGATGCAAAGAACGCGACAGAGAGGAAACGATGCTGGAAAGAAAATCGCATAGGAAATTTATGCAAGAGTAGAAGTACTACCGAACACGCACAATATCTGTTGCCACTTCGGGGGAACGATAAAAAAGTGACGAATCATGTCCCGGAATGATGATGTGCAGAGGAGACTGCCACGCATGGAGCATCCGAAGGTAGTCACGATCCCCTTCGATATCACGTGCAGCCCCGATCGGATGCTCTTGCGTTACATTGTCCATCACATACGCATTGTCGGAAACGAATGCGACCGTTTGCCCGCTCCCTGCATCCACGATGACCGCCTGCATTCCGGCAGTATGAAATGGATGAAGCTCTGTAGAGAGAGATGGTGTAATCGTTTCGTTCCCGTCAACGAGAGTAAGACGTCCTTCCTGCTGAAGCGAAGTAAGGAAATCGAGATGCTCGCGACGGTATCCATTCGCAGATACTTTCCCCTCTCCCGCACTTGCGAACGCATCGTTCATAGAATCGAACTCGCGCTTCTGGACGAAGAACTGCGCATGGGTAAACGCTGCACACCCATCCACATGATCCGCATGGAGATGTGTGAGAATCACCCGCGTGATGTCTTCGGGCTGCACGCCTATGCGCGCAAGGAGGGTAACCTGCTCCGTAAATCCTGCAATGGACCACTGTCTTGCGAGACGCTCCTGCCGGATACCGCAGTCGATGAGGGTCAAATCGCTCCTGCTCCTCATCAATCCAAAATACCAAGCAAAGGGAACCGTCCCCCCTGAACCCTGCTCAAATACCTCTGACGCGGAATACGATGATTGCCCGTACCTCAAGAGGTAAATCCCGTCTTCCGACTCGAAATGTGCAGTCGAGCAGGCATTGAGTAGCGCACACCCGAGAAATGCCAGTGAAAGGCGGCAAAGAGTGCAGGACATATCATCTCCATTGTATCGGGAAACCATCTAAAATGTGCTCGTTCTTCCTCTATACTCTCGCCATGCAGAAATCCGTTGTCCTGCTCTGTCTCCATGGCTGGGGGGGATCAAAAGAATCTTTCACGGAGCTTCGTGAAGCTTTGAAGGGAACAGAATTGACGATCCTCACGCCGGATCTCCCGGGCTTCGGCGAAGCAGGCGATCCCCCTCGCCCCTGGACGAATGACGACTACGCCGATTGGGTAGAGACGTGGCTTGCGAAGCAATTATCAATTATCAATGGTTCGGCTCCGCTCACCACAAGTTATCAATTATCAATTCTCGGCCATTCCCATGGAGGAAGAATCGCCATCAAACTCGCACAGCGAGCGGTCAGCCTTCGCATCGACCACCTCTATCTCTGCGCTGCGGCCGGCATCCCCCACCCCCCGACCTTCAAAGAGAGAATGGGATTCATAGCGGCAAAAACAGGAAAAACTCTTCTCTCCGTCCCCGGCCTGAGGTCAATCCAGCCCTTCGCGCGGAAGATCCTCTATAAAATCCTCTCTGTCCATGACTACGAACGCGCCAGTCCGGTCATGAAGGAAACGCTCCGGCTCGTGACGGACGAAGACCTCACCCCTCTCCTCAGCCATATCAATGTTCCAACGGACATCTTCTGGGGAACGGCAGATACGCAGACACCCATCAGCGATGCCCATGTGATGCACGAGACCATCAAAGGAAGTGCTCTGCACCTCTTCCCGGGACTGCGTCATCGCATCCATCGCGACCGCGCAACAGAGATCGCCGCCGTCATACGCAGCAACATAAAAACACATGCGTCAGTCGTCCTTCGTCCTTCGTCCTAAGTCCTTCGTCCTATGCTCGCTCTCCTCACCCTCGCGGCCTCCCTCTCGCCCCTCCTGACTCTCTCCGCCCTCTGGCAGATGAAAGAGTGGCGCCTCGACCGGCTCCGGGAGCACCTGAGGGAAGAGGGCATCGTCCGGCAGATGGTGGGCGTGGTTCGCATCCTCGTCCTCCTCCCCTTCACCGTCGGGCATCTCCTCTCACAGGCCATCCCCCTCTCCCTCTGGCCCATCGATGCGCTCGTGGCGCTCGCCTGTGTGAACCTCGCGCAGATTCTCCTGCGGCGGCAGCCGCAGCCAGTCTGGACATTGAAAGCAATTGTCATCGTCATAACGACAGGTCTCATCACGCTCATCCTCGGCCTCGTCATCCCGCCCCGCTTCCTCCCGCTCATCCCCCTCCTGCAGATTCTCCCTATGAGCGCGGCGTGGATCCTCTGGAAACCGGCAGATACGCTCCTCAAGCATCGCGTCATGGAGCGCGCGAAACAGATCCGCCTTGCGCGGGAAAATCTCACCGTCATCGGCATCACGGGGAGCGTGGGAAAGAGCACCACGAAAGAGCTCCTCGCGCACATCCTGAAAGAGAAAAACGTCCTTTCCACTCCTGCACACGTCAATACGGAGATGGGCGTCTCCCAGTGGCTGGCACGCGAATTGCCGCGCCACGAAGCAACTCAAGTACTCATCGTAGAAATGGGAGCGTACCGCACAGGTGAGATCGCGCTGCTGTGCTCGATCATCCGTCCAACACTGGGCATCATCACTTTCATCGGGCATCAGCACATCGGCCTCTTCGGGTCACAGGAAGCCCTGGTACAGGCAAAGAGCGAACTCGTGCTCTCCCTCCCGGCAGACGGCCACGCGTTCATCAATGCCGACTGCGCGCTCTGCGAGAGGGCAAAGAACGTCGCCCCCTGCGCGGTGACAACGATCGGCACGGGCGGTCCCGCGGATCTGGAGGCATTCGACATCGAAGAAATGCCCGCTGGCATCCGCTTCCGGACGGAAGACACCGTCTTCACGGTTCCGCTCCACGGCACGCACAACATAACGAATGTCCTGCTCGCCATCGCCGTCGCACGATTCCTCGGGCTCGCCCTCGATGAGATTGCCATGCGTCTCCGGTCGTTCGCCCCGCCCCGGAAGACGTTCACCGTCCGCGAAGAACGAAACACCACCATTCTCGATGACACCCACAACGCCAGCCCCATGAGCTTCGAGGCAGCCATCCAGTGGGCGCGCACGCAGCCCTTCGAGGAGAAGACGCTCCTCACGAGCGGCCTCATCGAGCTTGGCGAGGAGCAGGAACGCATCCATGCCGATCTCGGCGCTCAGGCGCGCACGATCTTCCAGCGGGTGATCTTCGTCCATCCGAGGAGCGCTCTGTCCTTCGCGGAGGGGCTCGGCCGACCCGTGGAAATTCTCGATCGCAAAACCCGCAAGGCTCCCGCCGGATCACTCGTCGTCTGCATCGGCCGCATGTCCGAAGACACGATCCGCCGCCTTCTGCCCACATAAATGTTTTTCATGAGATGAGACGAACCGCCTGCCCTTCCTGCCCTTCCTGCCTTTTCTGCCCTCTTTGCCCTCTTTTCCTTCCTTTCCCTCTTTGCCCTTCTTCCCCATCCACCACACCTTCGCGCCACACGTCGATTTTCGCTTCCTCCTACGAACTCTTGGCCTCATCGTCCGGCCATGGAAATGGAAACATGGACAGGAACAGCAGATATTGGAACGCCGCCTCTCGGAAACATTTCATGGTGATGTCTTTCTCTTTGCCTCGGGACGGGAAGCTCTCCTCGCTCTTCTCCGTGCCATCGGCGTCAGAGCGGGGCATGAAGTGATCGTACAGGCCTACACCTGCGTCGTCGTTCCCAACGCCATCCACGCCGCCGGAGGAGTTCCGGTGTACGCGGACATTGATCGGGAAACGCTCAATCCTGCAACAGAGAATATCGGGCAGGTGATCACAGAGCGCACACACGCCGTGATCTGCCAGCACACCTTCGGCATTCCCGCACCGGTACGGGAGATCAAAGATCTCTGCGACCGTCATCATCTGCCGCTCATTGAAGATTGCGCCCACATCCTTCCCGATCCTTCGGGCCCCGGGGGAATCCTCACGACGGGGACGTACGCGATTCTGAGCTTCGGGCGGGACAAGGCGATTTCCGGCATCGCGGGCGGCGCCGTCCTCAGCCGCAATGCGGAAACCTCGGAAAAGATCCGGCTTGCTCAGGCACAAGCGACTGATCTGCCGCTGCGAGAAATCCTCTCCCTCCTCCTCTACCCTCTCCTCTACTGGATCGCCCGTCCGCTCTACGGGCTCTTCGTCGGGAAAGCGCTCCTCTGGCTTTGCCGGAAACTCCACGTCCTTCCGCCCATCCTCGAAGCGGGGGAGAAGGAGGGCACCATGTCTCCCCTCCTGCACCGCATGCCCAATGCCTGCGCCGCACTCGCGCTCAGCGCATTCGAATGCATCCAATCCATCAACGATCATCGACGGCAACTCGTGCGTTTCTACCTCGAAACGTGTCAAGCGAGCGGCATTTCGTGTCTGCAAGGCATCACACCGGATCTCCCCCTCCAGAAATTCCCCCTCTTCGTGAAAAATGCAGCGTCCGTCCGCTCTGAACTCAAGAAGAACAACATCCATCTCTCCGACGGCTGGACAGGCTGCATCATCTGCCCGGATTCGACGGATCTGGATGCGGCGAATTACATTCCGGGATCCGATCCGGAGGCCGAAGCGGCGTGTGAAATGATTCTTTCGTTACCGACGCACCCTACAATGACTCTGAAGCAGGCAGATTTCCTGGTGCGGATTCTGTTCAGCCTCCTCGATGAAAGGACTCCTGTCTTTCCCCTTCCACTTCCGGAATACACCATTGATGCAAAGCCAAACTATCAGTCTATTGGCGCCAAAATAGACGAGGAGCTGGAAAAGCATTTTCCCGGAAAGGATGTCGCCATTCGAGCGCTGAGCACGACCGATCATCCACAGTATTCTGTGGATGAACTCATGAAGATCATCACAGAAACGGGAACGGATAAGTACGACCGGAATCGTAAGGGGGTCGAGGGCTTTGAGAACTACCGTGTCGACTTCCAAGCTGAGGCGTGCACCATTGGGAAAAATCACTTCGGCAAAGGAGCTGATTTTGTTAAAAAGTTCTATGAAAATGTGCTCTTCGACAGAGGATACAGATTGAGAATCGATCTCTTGCTTGTCTACGACCTTCACCAACTCCTCCGTGCGGAGAAAATCGACCCGGCTAAGCCGGGCGTGCCTCCGCGACTCGAGCCGTACCTGTTCAGATTCAAGAACCAGGAACACAAGAAGGAAGCGCTGCTGGGAATCATCAAATTCTCGAGATAGTAATCTCCTCGCCCTATTTCCTTCGCAAAGCACCCATAGACCCATTCTCCCATATACCCATATACCCCTCCTCCCTCTATCATGGCGGCAATGAACGTTCGAGAAGCCACCGACCAGCACTCCTGGGACACCTTTCTCTCTTCGCAGCAATTCCGGCCGTTTCTGCAGAGCTGGACGATGGGTGAAGTGTACCGCGACATCGGAGAGGAGCCGGTGCGACTGGAGGTCCGTGATGATCGTGGAGAGATCGCAGGTATCTGCCAAGCCATCGTCGTCCGCGCGAAGCGGGGATGGCACTTGGCTGTGCCTTATGGACCGATTCTGAGCCGTCAGCCGTCAGCCCTTCGGCTCCGCTCAGGGCGAGCCGTCAGCAAATGCTTGACGGCCTTTTGGGAGAGCTCCGTCTCATCGCGAAGAGAGAGCGCTGCTCCTTCATCCGAATGAGTCCCTTCTGGCCAATCCCCAACAATCAGCTGAATCAATTTTCAATTTTCAATTATCAATTTTCAATTCCGCAAGCGCAGCCATCCCCCCTCCACCTCCTTGCAGAGCATGTGTGGTACCTTCCCCTGAAAACCCCTGATCCATGGAATACCGAGCCATCAGCCGTTAGCCTTCAGCCATCCGCTTGTACCGAGGAATCAATCCTGATGGGTATGCGCAAAACCACGAGAAATCTGATCCGCAGAGCCGAGAAAGAGGGCGTTACGGTCACTGCATCGGATGATCCTGTACGCGACACCGAAACCTTCATCGCTCTCCACGACGAAACCCGCCGTCGCCACGGATTCACGCCGTACACAAATGCCTTCTTCCGCGCGCAGGTCCGTAGATTCGCTCCCCGCGAAGAGTGCTCCGTCTACCTCGCACGCTACCAGGGGCAGATCATCGCTTCCTCCATCCACATGCACGCATTCGGTGAA
The DNA here is from genome assembly GCA_043798355.1 of Candidatus Peregrinibacteria bacterium. Classification (GTDB taxonomy): domain Bacteria; phylum Patescibacteriota; class Gracilibacteria; order Peribacterales; family Peribacteraceae; genus JAZDOT01. Next base: position 30,011 of record JAZDOT010000024.1, on the reverse strand, counting down.
ACCAGCTACCACCACGGCGCCTCGACGCATGCCTTCTCAAAAATACCTGCCAGTTACCTCCTTCAGTGGACCGCCATCCGCTCCGCGCTCCGGCGCGGCGACAACATTTACAATTTTTGGGGGATAGCCCCCCCGAGCGATCAGCGATCAGCGATCAGCGATCAGCACGAATCCGCTTCAAACGAAAAACGAAAAACAAGAAACGAAAAACATCCATTCGCCGGCGTTACCCTCTTCAAAACCGGCTTCGGCGGGCACCTCCTAGAACTTCCGCACTGCATGGACATCCCGCTCTCGTGGAAGTACTCCCTCCTCACACGTCCGTTCGAAATCATGCGCAAGTGGAGGAGAGGGTTTTGAGCAAAAATCCAATCGGAACTCAGTGACATCTCTTTCTCCCCTCCGTATGTCTCGCTATGCTCCCTCCATGCCCAAGCCCCCGCCCCTCGCTCCAACGATGGACACGAAAATGGATGAGATCCTCGTGCACCTGCGCCGCCTCGATCGCCGTGATCGGCTCCGCACCATCGGAGGATTCTTCCGCGGACTCATCGGCATCATCCCCGTCATCATCCTCATCGGGAGCGTGTGGTACGCGTACAAGTACGGCGACGAGCTCCTCAGGAAAATCACGGAGCAGGCTGCAGTGCAGGCCGAAGCCATCACGAAGAAGAATACGAATTCCCTCCTCGATCAGGTGAAAGGGCTGATTCCACGATAGTCGTCACTCCTTCTGCGACCTCACCCCTTACCCCTCTCCACCACCGTGGAGAGGGGGACTGTATGTGTTCATGTTTGTTTTCTTCAGAAGAAAAACACACAACATACAAAACAGCTCCCTTCTCCTGCACACAGGAGAAGGGCTGGGGATGAGGTCAATCAAAGGAGCCAAGGATGAAGCCAATCAAGAAAACCGCAGGTTTGTCCTCCACGCTTACGTCCCTTTCACCAGTTTCAGCACTTCGTCGGCCGTCGCGGACGGTGAGATACCGAAGCTCGGTAAATTCAGGAGATCTGCCCGCGTGAACGTCCGCTGCTGCACGGGACCGACCCCGAGGAGGAACCCCGCTTCCTCGGCTTTCGCCTGGACACGTTCGTTCACGCCGCCGAGCGGATACCCGATGGCGAAGACCTGCTGGTGCGCATACTGCTCCAGGAGACGGCGGCTCTGGGTGAGTTCCAGTTCCACCTGCGCGTTGGTGAGCGACCGCAGATCGTCACCGGTGTGCGCGGCAGACTGGATATCATTCCCGTTCGCGATGAGGTTGATGATCGTTTTCTCGGTAATGCCCGCAAGACCGATCTGCTTCGTTGCGATGAAGAGGGTCGCGCGGATCCCGCCTGCCTGCAGCGTTTCGGAGAGCTGCCGCACGTTCTCGGACGTCACACCCGAGACCGTGAGGACCACCGTCTTCGGATCCAACCGGACATCACGCTTCTCCTGCGCCAAGAGAAGATCACGGAAGTCTCTCAGTGTCACGATCTTCATGCCATCCGACCGCAGGCGCGCGATGTGCTGCGTGAGAGCGGACAGCGCCCCCTCCTGCTCCAGCCGGTACTGGAGGATGGGGAGCGTGAAGGATTCCTGCCGCACGAGGAAGTTGGGCAGGAACGGCTTCAGGTACTGAACGGCCGCGTACCCGTCCTTCCCTTGGAAAGGAATGCGGGCCCAGACATCGTCCTTACTGATGACTTTCACGATGGCCTGCCCGGGCAGTTCCCCGATCTTCTCTCCTGCCGTGTCGGGCATCTTGCGCACATTGAGGAAGCCGAAATCCACGAAGTAGAGACCTGCAAAAGCGGCTTTCTCCTGAGGAAGCTTCTCCTCGCTCGTGAGCTTCGCGATGTAGCGCTGCGCAACGTATCCCTCCTTCCCGTCCGTCAGTTTCACCCGCGCCCATGCCGCATCGACGAACTCGATCAGGGTGCAGACATCACCTTCGAGAAGCCGACCGCCGGATGGCGCAGTCACCTTGGGCGCCTCGCGCACATTGAGGAATTCATTCGTCACGCGGTAGAGGTTGTCCCCCGTCGCCTGAGGACCCGAACGGATGGCGCCGTACGTCCGCGAAAGAGACAAATCGAGCACGATAGGCGAAAGAGAAGAATCCCCGCTTCCGGTCTGGAGGGAGAGATTCGTGGAGCCACTCGCCGTCTGTCCCGAGCCCGTGCGCCCTGCCTCTTCGGAGAGCGATCGGAAACGGGCGACGTCGTCGGCCGTAAAGGTGAATTCCTCTTCCTTCTGCAGCTGCTCCTGCGTCGGCCCGCACCCCGCGAAGAGGATCCCGAAGGAAGCGACGAGGAGGAAGACGACAAGGGGCCGCACGGACAACATGGGATGGTGACGGCGGTGACGGTAGCGTGCCATGGCTGAGAAAGGAAAAAAGGAACTACATGCGTTCAGGAACGCGGAAGGAGAGGATTTCTGCGCCCGTCTTGAGGACGGATGCGGTGAGATCGGTCAGAGAAAGCCGCAGCTCCCGGGTGGAGCCCTCAGCCTTGAGAATCGGTTCCGCGTTGTAGAACGAATTGAATGTCTGACAGAGATCGTAGAGGTAATTCGCAAGCGTGTGCGGCATGCGGTTTTTGCAAGCGTCGCAGAGGGCGGGACCGAATTGGAGGAGAACGCCGATGAGAGAACGCTCATGGACAGACAGTGCGCGGACATCTTTCGGAAATCCGAAACGACTGACCTCGCTCTTCCGGAGAACAGACCGTGCGCGAGCGTAGGTGTACTGGATGTAGAGGGCACTGTTGCCCTCCAAACTGAGAGCTTTTTCCCAATCGAAAATGATATCGTGAATTCGGCTCTGACTGAGGACACCGTACACAACAGCACCGACTCCCATCATTTCTGCTAGAGCTTTACGGTTATCTGTCTGGATATCCTTGTCGTGTTCTGCAATAAGGATGTCAGCACGCTTCACGGATTCATCGAGCACATCCTCGAGCCTGAGCGCAGTCCCCTTGCGCGTACTCATCGAAGCATCTTTGAAACGCATGTGGCCAAAGAGTGTGTGCTCAATCTCCGGCAGGTTCCATCCGAGCAAACGGCACGTTGCAAAGAGCTGCTGCAGGTGAAGGCTCTGCGCCACGCCTACGACATAGTAAATGGCCTTGGGATGGTACGCATCCAACCGATAGCGCACCATCGCGAGATCGCGCGTCGCATAGAGCGTCGCCCCATCGCTCTTCCGGAGAAGGTAGGGAGGCAATGAAAGCTCGGACGGAAACTCCACGATGAGCGCACCCCCTTCACTCTTCGTGAAAATCCCCTTCTTGATGCCTTCCTCAAGAATCGGGACCATCCTGTCTTCGTAGAAACTCTCTCCCGTCTCCACATCGACATGCACGTGCAGACGCTCACAGAGTGCATCGAGAGCATGCTTCGTGATACGTACAACCTCCTCGCGGAATGCACGAAGTTCCTTGTCCCCCTCTTCGAGCAAAGCAAATAATTTCCGCGCCTCCTCCTCCATGCTCTCGTTCTGCTCGGCCTCGGCGTGAAAACGGACGTAGAGAGCGAGAAGCTCATCCACGGAATACTTCGACAGCGGTTTTTTCTCCCCCCATCTGCGGTACGCGACCGCCAGTTTTCCGAATTGCGTTCCCCAGTCGCCGGGGTAACTCCATCCGATCACCGTAAAACCCATGTGCCGGTAGAGATTGATGAGGGATTGCCCGATGATCGTCGTGAGGATGTGGTGCATCCCGAGAGGCTTCGCGATATTGGGACCGAAGAAATCAATGATGACGGGGGCATCGTCCTTCTTTGGTTTACGCACAGCACACGCCTGCTGCGTCTGCCGTAATTCTTCGATGAGCGTCTCCGCATTCAGCCACAGATTCACATATCCGGCCCCCGCCACTTCGACTCGTTCGATACCCTTCACTTTTGCCATCCCGTCCGCCAATTTCTGTGCAATTTCTTGAGGCCGAACCTTCATTTTTTTGGCTAATCCAAGAGCAACGGATGTAGACAGGTCTCCATGACCTTCTTCACGGGAACGTTCGAAATGAACTGTCAAGGAATGGTCTCCGGTCACCCCCCGAAGAACACGCTTTGCCTCCGATTCATAGAACTCATACATTGAACAATTATGATACTCAGGAAATACCGCAAATATACTCGATAAAAATGACTTTTCCACATGAAACAATAATTTGATCTTGCTCACAGAAAATACTCATGTTTTGAACACAAATTGTATGCGAATTTTCCCATAAACATATTGCTCCTAAAAATGTGAACAATCCATGATCATAACAGGAGGTATCTTGCTTCTGGCAGCGAAAAACTATACAATAGGAGAATGCAGATTATGCGTTCCATTCCCGCTTTTCTCCTCACGTGCCTCCTCCTCGCAGGATGCGCGGCTTCATCCAAAGAGCAAGAACTCATCCCTCCCGTAGAAACAAGCGGAGCAAAGAGCGGGGTTTTTGCGGCACTCCGAACCATGGCAACCTCAGGTGCGGACAATGTACGCCCTTCTGTTGCCCTGGGTGTCTATGTCACCCTCTACCTCGCCCAAGGAAAACTCATCAAAGTGCAGAGTGCCTCCCTGGGCATTCAAACTGCGGGAATCATTGCGGAGGCAGATAAGTCATTTGTGAGTGATGAAACGTTCGTACTCCTGCAGGAGTATGGATCGGTCCTGCAGGTGAATATCATCGATATCCTGAACCGATCGGTGGACCGCGCGCAGGTGCTGGACGCCTATACGACCTCGCTCGCAGCGCTCAATGAGCGGGTTGCGCAGAAAATGACTGAACTCAATCAACGAATCGACGATTTCAATACGAAGCGCAATGAACAGAGAGATGATGCATGGAAATTGGAACGGGAAATGGAGGATGCCATGAAAACGCAGGATTACGTCGCTGTCGGCGTCAAGCAGGAGGCCTTCACGAAGGCGAAGACCGCCGTTGCCGAAACGGAGTTGCGCATCAACGAAGTGAAACGCATCCTCTACACCTACGAGGATCTCTCCAAAATCGGAGTCAAGAGGCTGAATGCAATGATATTGAACCGCCAGATCCTCATCGCGGGGCTGAAAGTGATCGATATTCCGGGGATCGAGGGGTTGGGAATCCTCGAAAAGCGCAAGGATTAGCCACTACGATTCTCAGAACTTCGCACAAAACCGTCTGTAGAGTCGCACCGCCGGTGTGACTCTACAGGCCATTGCAATGCGAAGGTTGAAGGCTGGCCACGCTTCATCGGGGATTGTAAAAACCCTCTTTTTCCGCTATACTATGAAGATTTATGGACACTCTCGGTGCTCCCCCCATCATGCCAAAGCAGCATATCAAGCTGACCCACGTCATGCTGGCAGCCATCGACGATCTCCTCGGACTCCACTTCCGGGCGGAGAAAACGCTGAAGGACATGAAGAAAGCCCCCAAGGTCCGGCCGCTCAATGACGAAGAGAAAGAAGCTCTGAAGCAATACGCGGAGGGTCTCCAGAAGACCCTCGACATCATCGCTCCGGCAGGCATGACGGTGAAGCAGAACGAGATCGTCCTGAATGATCTCCATGCACGGACGCTCTACACGGTCAACTGGCCGAACTACATCTTTCCGAACTGGCTGTCGGAGGAGGTGAATTTCGACGCCCACATGTCGATCGCCCAGTTCATCTACCCTGCGGACAACCGGGCGATCATGAAGATGCTCCGCAAGAAAGTGACGGAGATGCGCTCGTCAGTGCGCATGCTGGAACAACGTGGCATCGTCCGCGATCCCAGCCTCGAGGCGGCTTTGCAGGACGCCGAGGAATTGCGCGACCTCCTCGCGCGCGGCCGCGAGAAGCTCTTCCATCTCGGGCTCTACTTCACCATTTACTCGGACGATGAAGAGAAGCTGAAAAAACTTCAGACGGACGTTGAATCGCTCCTCGGTGGCAAACTGATCCTGACGAAACCGGCGTACATGCAGATGGAGCACGGGTGGATCTCGAGCATGCCGTTCGGCATCGACGAGTTGGAAATCAACCGGAACATGAATACCTCGCCCATGGCGGCATGCTTCCCCTTCAGCAGTTCGGACCTCACGGATGACCACGGTATCCTCTACGGCATCAACCGGCACAATGACAGTCTCGTCATCTTCGACCGCTTCGATCTGCCCAATGCGAATGCGAGCGTGTTCGCTACCTCGGGCGCGGGAAAGTCATTCACGGTAAAACTGGAAATTCTCCGGTCCCTCATGTTCGAAACCGCCGTCTACGTCGTGGATCCGGAGAACGAGTACCGCGAGCTCTGCGAAACCGTGGGAGGGACGTACTTCCCCATCTCCCTCGAGAGTTCGAACCACATCAATCCGTTCGAGTTGCCGAAGGCCATCCGCGGAGATGAGACCGCAATAGGCGAAACATTGCGGGCGTCAGTCATCAGCCTGCACGGACTCCTGAAGCTCATGTTGGGAACGCTCACGCCGTCGGAGGACGGCATCCTCGACAAAGCCATTCTCGATACCTACGCTCTCAAGGGCATCACCTTGAGTTCGAAGGACTCGATGGAGAAGGCACCCCCGACACTCCACGATCTCGTCGATGTACTCCTCACGACGGAGGGCGGCGAAGGAATGGCCCGGACGCTCGCGAAGTTCACCGAAGGCAGCTACGCCGGCCTCTTCGACCAGCAGTCGAACATCAAACTGGAGAACCAGATGGTCGTGTTCCAGATCCGCGACCTGGAGGACCAGCTCCGCCCGATCGCGATGTACGTGATCATCAATCTCATCTGGAACCGCATCCGCGCGGAATTCAAGAAGCGCATGCTCGTCATCGACGAGGCGTGGAATCTCATTCAATACGAGGATTCCGCGCGCTTCCTCTACGGCCTCGTGAAGCGCGCCCGCAAGTACTGGCTGGGGATCACGACCATCACGCAGGACGTGGAAGACTTCGTGAACTCCCCCTACGGCAAACCGATCATCACGAACTCGGCGCTGCAGATCCTGCTCAAACAATCCGCTTCGGCAGTCGACAACCTCCAGAAAATCTTCTACCTCACCGACGGGGAGAAGTACCTCCTCCTGAACTCCGATGTCGGGCAGGGCCTCTTCTTCGCCGGAAACCGGCACGTGGCCATCCAGATCGTCGCGAGTCCGAAGGAGGCGCAGATCATCTCCACGAAACCGGAGGATGTCCTCGCCAAGCAGAAACAGGCCAAAGAAGAGAAAATAAACCCTGTGGTCATCGAACAACAAATGGTCACTCCAGCATCCAGTGCTCTCGCGCTGAAGCAGGAGGAACAGGCGAACAAGATCGTTCAGGAAAAGGCCGCGGAGCAAAAAATCATTGATGACGCCGCCGCGCCTCCGGAACCTTCGAAACCGCCGCCTCCGCCCCCCGTTCTGACCAAGGAAGAGAAGGCCGTGGAAACGAAGCGATTCGAGAAGAAGCAGACCGACGACATCGAAGCAATCGCGAATACGCTGCTTCGGCAGGCGACGGAACCGAAACAGAAGGGCAAAGAGGAAAAAGAGGGGAAAGAAGGCAAAGAGGGAAAAGAGGGAGAGACGCACTGAGAGTAGCAAATGCTCCATGATCCTTCGTCCCCCTGTCCTTCGTCCTTAGTTCTCTATCCCCAGTCCTTCGCTCTTCGCCCCCTCCCCTACCACCTTCCACCTGACTTCCGGCTGTAATTTCCCCGGAAGGGAGAACCCCGCCGCTTTGCGGTGTCCTCCGCCCGAGAGCTTTCCTGCCATCGCCGACACGTCGACATCCTCGCGCAGTGTCCGGAGTGATCCTTTCACCGTTCCACTGCGCTCGGAGAGGATGAGGGAGAAGCGCATGCCGGGGACGGCGTTCACGTAGTCGATGGCTCCGGTGAGTTCGCTGTGATGCGCACCTGTCGCCCGGAAGTCGCCTTCCGTAATGGCGGAGATGGCACCCCCCTCCTCCGTCAGAGTGATTTTTTCGAGGACCCGTCCCCATAACTTCAGCGTGCTCGGCTTCGCCGTCCGGAAAATGGCCCGGACGATTTCCTGCTGACGGGCTCCCGCACGAAGGAGCGCGGCCACCGTGCGATAGACCGCAGCAGTTGTATTGCTATGGAGCAATCCACCCGTATCCGTGTAAACGCCTGCGAGGAGACACGTCGCCGTGTCCGCATCCAGAGTCCACCCGAAGTGATCGGCGAGAGCAACGATAATCTCACAGGATGAACAGGCATCCGGCACAATGACGCTGACCGAGGTATAAGCGGCATTCATCGGATGATGGTCGATGCACGCAGTCGGATACGTGCCGTCGAAGAGTTGCGGATGTGATTGGACGAGTCCCGTCAGCTTCGCCTCGGCCGTATCCACGAACACGAACACATCGCCCAGAGCCGCAGTCCATGCGGTCTGCACCCGTGAAGATCCCGGCAGGAAACAGAGCGTCGCAGGAGGAGGATCCTTGCAGAAGAAGCGCACTTCCCGATTGGGCATGGCCCGCTCGATGAGGAGACCCAATCCGAGGAGCGCACCGACAGCATCCCCGTCGGGATTGCTGTGGCAAATCACAACGATCCGCTTCGCTGATTCCAGAAGTTCGCGGAGCCGGTTCTCATCTTCTCGTTTGTCCATAGCAAAGGGAGTGAGTCTACGTTCGAAATTATTTTGGAAGCAACACCGTTCCTCTTGCGAAGCACGCGAAGGTGGGACGGGATAGTACAATGCCAACTTACGTTAATGTTCTATCGCAATAACTCATCAATTCTCCTCCCCCGTTCCCCCCGCGGATCAATGCGGAAGCGAAGGTGCGGCGTGTGGTGCGTTTCGAGCCCAGCCAGTGAGCGCTGGAGCTGTTTCCCGTGCTGCTCGAAAAACCGCAACGCTGCTTTCTCGTCACCGCTGCTATTGATGAGGAGAGTGGCATACGCGAAATCCGGAGAAACCTCGACCTCCGTGATGGCGACGATACCGCACTCCGGCGGGCACTCCCGGAGAATGGGGGCTATAGCCTGTCGGATGACCGAGGCGAGCATTTGAGGACGTTTCGACATTGAATAAATAGTAAACCTATTTGTCGTTCGTTGTTAATGGTTAACGGTCAACAGTTAACTGTTAACAGTTAACTCTCCACTAAAGTACACTATCCACCGTGGCCAATCCCCTCTCCATCGTCTTCTGCGGCACCCCCGCCTTCGCGATCCCGTCGCTCAAGGCCCTCGCTGCCGACCCGGCATTCAAAATCGAGCTCGTCATCACGCAGCCGGACAAACCCGTCGGCCGCCACCAGATTCTCACGCCTCCCCCCGTCAAACTCGCCGCTCAAGAACTCCATCTCCCGCTCATCCAACCCGAAAACATCAACGACCAAGCTACAAGCCAAATGCTAAAAGCCACAAGCTGCAACTTTCTCGTCGTCGTTGCCTACGGCCAACTCCTCAAACAAGCAATTTTGGATCTCCCCACAATCGCTCCGGTGAACGTTCACGCTTCGCTGCTGCCACGCTGGCGCGGAGCTTCCCCCATTCAGCATGCGCTCCTCGCGGGAGACGCGGTCACCGGCGTCACCATCCAGAACATGGTACGGGAGCTGGATGCCGGATCGGTGCTTGCCCAATCAAGGATCACGATTGCAGCGCGCGAGACCGCACAAACGCTCTCTGGCCGCCTCGCGATCGAGGGAGCGCGTCTCCTCGTGGAGACACTGAAGGCTCCGCTCCATCCGCAAGAGCAGGACAAATCTAAAATAACGGTCTGCCGCAAGCTCTCGCGCAAAGACGGGGAAGTGAACCCGGAAACGATGACTGCCGAAGAAATCGATCGCCGCGTGCGCGCCCTCACGCCGTGGCCGGGGGTGACGTGCGTCATCAACGGGACGACGGTGAAGCTCCTCACTACAGCACTCATGGAAACTCCCGCCTCTTATCCCCTCCCCTGCGCGAAGGGAACAACTCTCTTCATCACCAGACTGCAGACCGCAGGGAAGAAACCGGTGACGGGGGCGGAGTGGATGCGAGGTCATGCGAAGCGAGGATGACGAACGCTGATCGCCTTGTCATACTCTGTCCCGTGCAGCTCCTCCTTTCCGTCCTCCTCAGTCTCATACTTTCCTGCAGTCTGACGGCCGCAAGTAGTATCCTGCCGACCGCAACGCCGATGGATTCTGATGGAGACGGACTGACGGACGCCCAGGAAGATTCCAACGGCAACGGCATCGTGGACAGCGGGGAAACGGATCCCTTCAATGCGGATATGGATGGAGGAGGAGAGGCGGATGGATCGGAGATCGCGGCGCACCGCGACCCGTTCGATCGCAAGGACGATTTCACCTACGACCTCGACGGGGATGGCCTGATCAACGGCGAGGAGTGGAAGCGCGGGACCGATATTGCGAATCCCGATACGGACGGGGACGGCTTCAATGATCTCGACGACCCGTTCCCGCTCAGTGCGATGTACAGAGCAGATGCGGACAGGGACGGCCTCCCCGATGAGTACGAGCAGGAACACGGTCTCTCGGCCAATAATGCGTCAGATGCATCGCAGGACAACGACGGCGACGGGCTCACGAACCTCCAGGAATTCACCAGGGGCACGAACCCGAACAGGGCCGATACGGACGGGGACGGCTTCAACGATCTTGACGACCCGTTCCCGCTCAGTGCGGTGTACAGAGCGGATGCGGACAGGGACGGCCTCCCCGATGAGTACGAGCAGGAACACGGTCTCTCAGCCAATAATGCGTCAGATGCATCGCAGGACAACGACGGCGACGGGCTCACGAACCTCCAGGAATTCACCAGGGGCACGAACCCGAACAGGGCAGATACGGACGGGGACGGCATCGATGACGGGACGGAAGTAGCGCAGGGAACGGACCCGGAGGAGAACGTATGTCTTCTCTACGTCGATCCGATTTTTACATTCCCGGATATCGAAAATCATTGGGCCGAGGAGTACATCCTGCACCTCCATAGGACGAAGGTGCTGCCGGAGTACACCCGCATCGTAGAAGGGTACGGCAACGGACCCGTTCGGCCGTTCCTCCCCGACCGGGAAATCAGTCGCTTTGAACTCTTGAAAATCGCACTCCTGAGCAGCTGCCGCCCCCTCGATTCTGGGACCGGAGGAACGGGATCAACCATCCTCTTCCGTGATGTCTCGGCGATCCCCCGTGAACACGAACAGGACGCACAGCGGCAACGGCGCCGCGTGATCTTTACGGCCGCGCGTCTGGATATCATTGAGGGATACAGCGACGGCACATTCCGCCCCGCTGTCCCTGTGAATCGCGCAGAAGCCCTGAAGATGCTGCTGCGCACTGCGGACATCCCCCCGCCGGAAACACAGATCGGCGAACGGTCATTCGCCGATGTCCCGGCGGACGCGTGGTTCAGACCGTATGTGGATGAGGGGACGCGACTCGGCGTGATCGAAGGGTACGGGGACGGAACCTTCCGTCCGGAACGATCCATGACGCGCGCCGAAGCAGCGAAAATCGTCCAGATGCTCATGGAGGGCAACCCGCGCCTGAACGGCGAGGTCATCCCGGGCGAAGGAATTTCCTTATCCTCCTCGGCATCCTCGGTTTCTTCGGAATCCTCGGCGTCCTCTCAGAGCTTCGTCTTCATCTCCTGGAACGCCGCGATGAACTGGTCGAGATCCTCGGCGTCGAACATGATGGTCGTCTTCTGACCGCCGCGGGACTTCTCGGAGACCTTGAAGAAGTAGCCGTTGCCGGACTTCTTGAGATCGATGTAGAACGTGCGCTGCTTGGCGTGGATGCTAATGGAGTGCACTTCGTCCGCGAAGCTGCCTCCTCTAGCACCTGCAGAAGGGGCTCTGCGGGGCTGGGATGCCGCCGCTGCCGTATCGTCATCCGTCGCTCCTCCGGTGAGGTCTGCCATGGGATCGAACATAAAAATAGGGGGAAAGAATAGAAACCGTGCTCCCCTCGCCGCGTCCTTCAGCATTTCGCATCCGGGTGTGCTTGTGAGAGCAGAAGCATTCTACAAGCATCACACGCACCACTCAAATGAATTGCCCGCAATCCCAATAATTGCCTCACCCCCGACCCCTCTCCGAAGCCAACTCCGCCTGCCCACGCGGAGAGGGGTGTCGCTTCGACGTTGTTCCCTTTTGCTCTCGCAAACTGTCTCCCCCTCTCCCGCGGCGTGAGGAGTGGCATGGGAGAGGGGGAAGGGGGGTGAGGCAATTACTGCAGCGGCGCGAACAGAATATTCGGCTCCCCTACCCTCTTCCACTCCTTCATACCACCCCAATTCTTCATATCGTTCGTGATGACAAAATCATTCCCGAACATTTTCTCCGCATACGGAACGGAGAGCTGACGGGAAATTTCCTGTGCAGTCTGCGGAATGAACGGAAGGAGAAGCAGAGCAATATGGCGGAGACGTTCTGCGAGATTGGAAAGTTCCTTGCCTTTCTCCTCCTTGGGCAGTGCCCACACTTTGCGTGCATCGATGTACTCATTCGCTCCCACAACGATCTTCAATGCCTCAGCGATACCATCAGAAAGGCGGAACTCATCCATGGCCTTCTCGTACCCCTTCCACGCACTGCCGATGGGATCCTTCCCGAATCCTCCGAGCGAGCTCCCCTCCTTGCGGAGCAGAACCAAAACGCGGTTGAGGAGATTGCCCAGCTTGTTGCGAAGCACGGCATCGTACAACTCCTCAATCCTCTTCCATGAGAAATCCCCGTCATTGCCGACCGGGATCTCGTGACTGAGGTAGAACCGCAGCGGATCGGGGTTGCCCCCGAATTTCTTGAGCACCTCTTCCGGATCGACGACGTTGCCTGTTGTTTTGCTCATTTTCTGCCCATCACTCGTGAGGAACCCGTGAATGAGGAGGCGGTCGGGCGTACGGACTCCCGCATATTTCAACATCGCGGGCCAGAAGAGGGCATGAAACCGCGCGATATCTTTGCCGATGACATGAGTCACCTCGGCATCATCCCACCACTGCGACTCCGCGTGGTCGGTGAGGAGTCCCAATCCCGAAATGTAGTTCGTGAGTGCATCGCACCAGACGTACATGACCTGATTCTCGTCACCCGGAACCGGGACCCCCCAGGACAGGCTGGATTTCGGCCGGGAGAAAGACACGTCCTCCAGTCCCTGATCGATCAGGGAAAGCGTTTCCTGCGCCCGGGATGCGGGAACGATGGTGTACCCGCCTTTCTTTTTGGTTAATAGGCTCTTCAGCCACTGAGTCTCTCTGCTGAGGAGAAAGAAGTAGTTCTCTTCGCTGACTTCCTCCGGGGCCGCCTGGTGGTCCGGGCACTTGCCGTCCTGAAGATCGCGCTTCGTCATGAACCGCTCGCACCCCTGACAGTAGAGCCCGGTGTACGTCCGCTTCTCGAGAACGCCTGCGGACGCGAGCTTCTTCCAGAGCGCCTGCACGGTCGGCCAGTGGCGGGAGCGGTCTGTCGTGCGGATGAACGGCGGATCGTATGAGATACCGAGGTGGTCGTAGAGAGCGATGTAATTCGGCACATTCCGGTCAACGAGCTTCTGCGGAGTGAGTCCCTCCTGCTCCGCCTTCCGCTGGATTTTCACTCCATGCTCGTCCGTGCCGATCTGAAAACGAACGGTGTCCCCACGCAGCCGAAACCATCGCGCAACAACATCTGCGAGGATCTTCTCAAGCGCCTGCCCCATGTGGGGACGCGGAGCATTCGGATAATCGATGGCCGTCGTAACGTACTGCCGTTTCACACACGCAGCCTAGCGCAAAGACGACCCCTGCGAAACCGCTACCTTTCACCGTAAGCATCCCACCCTAACCCTAACCCTAACCCTAACCCTAGCCTTAGCCCTACATTACGGAGTAATGTGATAGATAAAGTTCCCCACGAAGAGAATGACGGACTCCGCGGCGAGCGCGAGGATGAGTCCCGTGATGGCGACAATGAGGATCTTCTTCGCCTCTTCTTTCCCCTGATCAGTCCCGCCGGACATGATCATCCTGATGGAGGCGTAGATGATGACGAGAACGGCGACCGAAGAAACCAGGCCCGCGAAAAAGTTCCCCACGTTAAAAGCAGCCGCCTTCAGGAGATTCGCATCCGCATCGCAGTCGCCGGAGCTGATGATACCGCAGAATTCCTCAAATGCGCTGTGGACGGAGATGGCGAACGCGCTCTCCACGGAGAAGATCGTGCGGCCGATGAAGGAGAGCAGCAGCATCAGAAGAGATTGAGAACGATATTCACGAGCGTGGTGGCAAGGTTGATGACGACGGCAGCGACGAGCGCCCAGAGGAACATGTTCTTGGCCTTGTTGAATTCATCCGCCACCCCGCGCGCGAAGACCATGCGGAAACCGGCGACGATCAAAACGAGGATGAAAACGCTGTTGAAGATATTCCACATAATATCCACGGCAAATTTCATGACTGATGTGATGAGTTCACCGGTAGTCATCTGTGGAACCGAGAATCCCGTCGTACTCCCGACCCCATGGAAAGAAGCCATGCCCGCGACATACCCTATGATGTTCTGGGACACCATGACGAGGAACATCCCCGCGAGCGCATACAGGACGGAGGTCTTGCCACGCTGCACCTTGGCATCGTCCCCGAAGGCGATGAGCATCTGCAGGGCACCGACGACGATGAAGATGATGGAGAGACCGGAGGCGACGCCGACCATGATGACGGCAGCCCACTCTCTCAGCCCCATGGAACCGGCAGTCCCGTAAATTCCCGCAAGGGAAGGACCGCAGCGGCTCCCGATGAGCAGGCACGGATCCGCCGCAGCGAATGCTGCAAAGGGAAGAACGAGGAGGATCCCGAAGATGGAGAAGAACAGGGATTTCATGGAAATCACACGAAGAAATCGGAGTTCAGGAACCGCAGGATGGCGCCGAAGAAGACGAGGAGGAGGAGACCGATCATGGCAGATATCATGTGGTCTTTTGCAGTGGATTCTTGGGAAGCATTGCCCCCTGAGATCACGTAGACCGTTCCCGCGAGGAGGAACCACAGGAGCACGATCCCGACCGCGATATTGAGGAACATCTGGAGACCGGAGTTGAGGTAGTCGAAAATCGAATCCGGCCTGATGGCGATGTCAGTCGTCGATCCGTTCAGCGGTTCGAGAATAGTCACGTTCGACATGGTCTGCTTCACCGCCACTGCAGAAACAGGGAAAATGACGAGGAGGAATCCCAGAGAAGCCGCAAGTCTGCGAAATAAAATCATCAGGATAGTATACACTTTTTTTGGCTTCGGCGCGAGAGCAACCCTAACCAATCCCCAAGAAAAATGCTACAATACCCTGATTCATACCCACTCCCTATGCCGGATACTTATATCCTCCTCGAAGAAGAAACACCGTACGACCGCTCGCTCAAGTGGAAAATCCACTCCCGCTACTTCCAGGAACGGGGCAATAAGGCATGGCTCAAGGGTGAAGTCCCCTACCAGATCACCTGCAATTCCGCCGCCGCACGGCAGAATGCCGCCCTCGTGCACAGAGCGGCTCTCCGCATGGAGGAGGAGGGCACGCTCTCGCCGACCGATCCCATTGCGGTCATTGAAATCGCCTGCGGCCTCGGCCTCTTCGCCATCAATTTTATCCGCTGCTTTCGGGACGTAGATGCGGAAGCCGGTACAAGGCTTGCAGATCGCCTGCACTACGAGTGCACGGATTTCTCCGAAGAGAACATCCACGATGCCGCGTGCAATCCCGCACTGGGAGCCCTCGCAGAGGAAGGGATTCTTCATTTCGCCCTCCTCGATGCCACCAGGCCACAGACGATGCGGCTGTTCCCGGACGGAGAAACCGTCCCGCTCCCGCCTCTCACCGCCACCATCGGCAACTACGTGCACTGCTGCCTCCCGACATCGGTCATTCGGAAGACGGGCGACACTCTCGAAGAGAAACACGTGCGCCTCTCCCTCAAAGTGCCCGAGAGCCTCGAGAACAAACAGGACTATGCAGAGCGCTACGTCAAGCATCCTGTGGGCGAGACCATCACGGAGAATCTCAATGAGGAGATCCACTGGCACGATCTTCGCGAGGGCTTCTTCAGTGATCCTCTCCATGAGGAAGTGGTGCGCGAGGGGGCGAAGGATTTCCCCGTCGCCACCATCCTCTACCCCCGCGGATCCTTCGCAAACATCCAGGGAACCCTGCCTTCCCTGCTCCCCGGCGGCATCCTCCTGATCACCGACAAGGGATATGCCGATGCGTCTTACATGGAGGGGGAACGCGCATGCGAACCCTCTATCCACGGCAACTCCTTCGCGCACAGTCTCAATTTCCCCCTCCTCGCTCTCCTCGCGGAAAAACTCGGCTGCTCCGTGACGCAAACCACTGACCCGAATCTTTCCGTGCAGACCCTCCTCATCGAAAAGAGGAAAAGCGAAACACTGGCAGACCTCTTCACCTCACTCTTCGTCACCCACAATGACAACGTGCTCGGGAGCGACCTCTACGCTGCAGGGAGAAAATTCGAAGAGGTCTCCGATCATCGCACCGCCATCCGCTTCTACGAACGCGCGCTCATGCTCCGCCCCTACGACACATGGCTCAGCTACCGTCTCGGGCACTGTCTCTGCGAGAACGGGGAGTACGGCCGCGCCGCGCAGGCATGGATGAAGGGACAGACGTTCGATCACTTCCGCGAGTACGACTTCGACTTCTGGATCGCCTATGCGCTCCACAAGAACGGATCCTATGCGGAAGCGCTCCCCTTCTATCAGCGCTCGGGGGAGCGGGAGCAGTCCGCAACGACATCGTATAACATCGGCCTGTGCCAGAAAGCGCTCGGGAATCCTGCAGAAGCGGAGCAAGCATTCGCCCACAGCCTGGAACTCAACCCGCAGTACGAGAAAGCCCGCGATGCGCTGCGGGATCTGCGCAGAGAACAGGAAAAGCAAAACGCAGAAAACGGGGGCACGTTCTTCACGCGGCTGCAGAGTGCGCTGCACCTGGCGAGTTGAAGAATGGAGCTCTTACCTCGACAGTATTCGCAACCGGCTCGACCGAAGCAAGCTCATTCTGGCAGGGATGCTACCGGCGTAGGAGAAGTACTGAGAAATGTCGTCACTGTCGCCACACCCTCACACAAGCGCAGGGATATGAGAAAAATATCGTGTCGATGATGCTCAATACATGAAGTGTCAATAGTAGGCGTACTGTCATTCCCAATACCTATTCGCAGGATGTCACGCCGCTTAGTCCACCAGTAGGAACCAGCACTGATTCTGAAGGTCCTGGCTCAGTCGATAGCAGTTCGCGTGCGAGAGGACCCCGAGGTAGGACTGGAGCGACTGCTCGACGCTCTCGGGTGGGAGCTGTCCTGCTTTGCAATTCTCGATGCGCTTGGTGAGCTTCCGTAGCATCCGTTGTTTTGTCTTCGTGCGCAGGACTCGATGGTGCGGCAGGAGCACATAGCCGAGGAAGTCGATGCCTTGGCGGTATTTTCGGATCGTCACCTTGTGCGGGTGAAGATCAAGATGGAGCCGTTCCTTGAGGAATGAGCCGATGGATGCGAGCGTTGTTTGTAGCTCCTCTTGTGTGCCAGCGACAACCACGAAATCGTCCGTGTATCGGACGAAATGTTTGATATGGAGCGTGTGCTTGATGAACTGATCAAACTCGTTCAAGTAGATATTCGCGAAGAGCTGTGAAGTGAGGTTCCCGATGGGGATGCCCTTTCGTTGGAAGATTGTTGGGTCATTCGTCGTGAAGCTCTCGATGATCTCCCTGAGAAGCCCCAGCGTCTTGTCGTCCCTCACGCGCTTGCTGAGAATGTCGAGGAGGGCAGAGTGATCGACGGAGGCGAAGAACTGATGAATGTCGCACTTGAGCACGAAGCAGTGACGGGTGGCATTGCGGCTGACGCTCCTGAGCATCCGATCTAGCGCATCAACCGCCCGATGGGTCCCTTTGCCCTTCCGGCAGGAGAAGGAATGCGCGATGAACGTAGGCTCGAAAATGGGGTTGAGTACCGTGAATACCGCGTGATGGAGGATGCGGTCCCGGACGGTCGCTTTGTGGATGCGGCGCTGCTTGGGGTCGCAGATCGTGAAGGCGCTATACGGTTGATGCCGATAGGTTCCAGCCACAAGCTCCCGGTGCAATCGAAAGAGGTTCTGCTCCAGATTCCGCTCGAAATCCTGTACATCCTTTCGCCCCTGCCTGCCTTTGCGGAACTCCTCCCACGCCGCGAAGAGATTCTCCGTGGAGATGATCCTCTCGCAGAGATTCCGATGTACCTGCATTTTGGCATTGTAGCGGCCTGCTTTGCGCTTATTGCTTCGCGTTGACAGATACAATGTTTGGTTATAAATTATACTAAGATGCTCATTCAAAGCATCGTCAAGGTTTTGGATGAGACAAGCATCCTGCGTCCCCTTGGGGCATAGGCTGCTTGTCTCATTTCCGAGCGAGCCCGCTTACAAAGCGGTAAAGCCTTTTGCAAAGGAGGTGTGCGATGGCAAAGACCATTGCGAACCAACTGAGTCCAAGTCAAGTCCTTGGCCGCGCTGCCACGCTGCTGCGACTGCTGGAGGAAGATGGGCTGCCCTACGACGCATGGCAGCTCCCCATCGATGCTCCGCAGAAGCGCAGACTGCTCGTCACCTACTGGGCGGCGGGGATGCCCCCACCACTCGCCCTGCCCTGCATCCACGACGCCAAGACCGTCTGCGACACTCTGGGATTCCACAACACCTGCAAGGAGAAGGAAGTACCCAAGGCTGCCGACGGCGAGGTCGTCGTGTGGTACGGCGGCTGGACGCTGGATGAGTTGGTAACGACCGGGAAGGTCGTCAATTACCTTTCCAGCGAGCGGGGAGCCTGGAAGGCGCCCGCTGGCTACTACCTCACGCGCATCCCCGTCCCGGAGAGCAACCGTATGACGCCCGACGAGCACGTCGAGTTCTTGGCGCAGCAATACGCTGCGCTCAAAGAGCTCCCGACGCCGGTCGGCGCGGTCGCGCTGGCCGTGCACCTCGGCGTCACAGGGCAGGACCTCCTGCGCGGGAACTTCTGCGCTTGCGCCGAAGCGCTCCCGCGCGGTCGCCGCGCCGCCCTCCACGTCGGCGCTGGTCGCGTGCGCGTCGCCGGCTGGGATGGCGGCCGTTACGCCGACGTTTTCCTCGGGGCTGCTCGGCAGTCCTGAACCTTGGCGTCTTGAGGGCTTGCGCCTTCTTGACACCTTGAACCTCCGCGACGATTTTTTTCGCGGGGGTTCATTTTTGATATACTCCATCCGTGCTTCGCTCTTGCAGCCGGGATCATGGTTCCGTCTCGCGACGCATCTCGTCTCTGTTTACCCGGCGTAGCCTTGGCGAAGTCGGGCAACCACCGAAGCGATGAGCGTAGGTGGAAACTCACCGGAGTATCGCGTCTCTACGGAACACGATAGCGAGTGGGCTTAAGACGAAGGAACTTCTTGCTCAATCTCAGCGGAGGTACTCCGCATCAGATGTGGGGTTGCTCCCGAATGAAATACAGGAGGAAGAGGACATAGGCCGCAAGGCAGTAAACCTCGACTTCCGGTGCCCTCAGACGGGAATGAGTAATACAGCGCTCCCCAATGACAACCACGCCGAACTCACGGTCAACAATGGTCGCGTGAACGTCAACAACAACTGGGATGACAATCCCAACGACAACGTGTGGTTGTCCGCCGCCCGGCAGTTCCTTCTCACCGCCTCAACTACTTTCTCTCTCTCGCAACGAGCCGAATGGAGGGAGAGTTTGTTGTTCCTTTACCGACTTTATCCATCCTCCGAGCATCCTGCCGATCTCATCGACAATTTCCTGCAAGAGCAGACACTTTTTGAGATCCAGCAGCTTTATATCCTTAGTAAGGCGCAGGAAGATTCGCAGCATGTTGAGCTTCGCGCTCACCCGCTCAAGGTGCGGGAGCTTCTCGGTCTTGGAGAGCTGGCTGGCGAGGAAGATGCCTTCGATACTGTCGAGGATCAGGTTCTCCGCCCGCTGCCAGAGCGTGTAGCGATCCGCTTTCGATACGACGCTGCGAAGACCGTGGAAGGTCTTGTAGAGTTCGTAAGCCCTGCGGAGGATGGGGATGTCGAGGTCGTCCATATTGTCTCATCGTATTTTCTCAAGCACGGTCTTCATAGTCGGTCCCGTGACCATGTGAAAGTGATAGCTCTTTCCGTATGTGTCAACAAATATCCGTCCGACCGCTTCCTTGTAATCCGAATCTGTGGACCCGACCAGCTGCTCGCCTTTGTACTCCAGAATCCACCATCTCTTCTCCTTGGTTCGCACGATGAAGTCCGGATAGAAAGCATGACGGCGGAACCCTTGGATACGGAAACCATCCGGGTTATGCACCACGTTTCTGAGCCACCAATCCACTTGCGGGTGGTTGTCGAGTTGCCGGGCAAGTGCCGTTTGGAGCGGGATACGGGAATCGGACCCGCGTCTCAAGCTTGGGAAGCTTGCATACTACCACTGTACTAATCCCGCGGAGAGAAGAACTGAGGATGCGGCGAACTTCGCTCAGGGCAAAATTCGCTGAGCGAATTTTGGAGCGGATGACGGGGTTCGAACCCGCGACCTTCGCCTTGGCAAGGCGACGCTCTACCAACTGAGCTACATCCGCACGCGGGAGAAATCCTACGGAGATCGGATACTCCATGCAAGGTTTCAACTGTAGAAATGGTCATGGGTCACCTCGTATCACTGCTATCATCACCGCATGACATGGGGCCTCGTCCTCTCGGGAGGGAATGGCATTGCAAACATCGGCGTGCTCAACATCCTCGAGCGCGAAGGATTGCGCCCCGATTTCATTGCCGGCAGCAGTGCAGGCGCCCTCGTGGGGGCATCATACGCATTGGGCATCCCGCTGTCCGCACTCACCGACATCGTCAAAACCCTCCGACTCACGAATGCCTTCTCATGGAGTGCGCACCCCTTCAGGGAAGGCCTCCTGCGGCCGCGCTTTACCGAACTGCTCACCCCTCTCCTGCACGATGCCCGCATCGGCGGCTGCCGCATCCCCTTCGTGTGCGTCGCCGGTCGCGTCCAGAGCCCGATCCCGTGGACGACCTTTCTCTTCTCACCGTCACTCTCTACACGCTTCCACGAATCCGTCGAGCCGTATGTCTTCCCGCCGGAGACGCGAATACTCGACGCCATCAACGCATCCAGCGCGCTGCCCATCCTCTTCCCTCCCGTCACCATCGACCGGCACACCTTCGTCGATCTCTGTCTCTTCGGCGCAGTTCCTGTCCGAACACTCCGTACCATCCACCATCCCGACACGGTGATTGCAACTAACACTACATTTTCCTTCCCTGTCGTAGAACATGTTGGTCCCCCCGGACTCCGGTCACTGCTTCGGGAAGGCCGAAGGGAACTCCGGCAGGATCTCGCCGCAGCGAACCTCGTCATCACGCCCGCCATGCGCCATGCGTGCTTTCGCTTCGATTGCGGCCCCGACTTCATCGAAGACGGGGAAAAAGCCACGGAAATGGTCAAGGGAACACTCCTGAAGATCCTCCGGCCGGAGTAGCATACATTTGGCTTTTAGAAGCCAAAAACAAACTCATCCAACGCCCTTTCTCGGATACGTTTTCCACTGTAAAATGCCCGTCTCCATGGTGCTGCGCGTCCCCTACTTTCGGCAAACCAAAGATTACACTTGCGGACCGGCATGCGTGCGGATGTTGATGGCACTCCATGGAAAACGCCTCTCGGAGAAACATATCGCCCGATCAGTGAAGACGAATCGGCACACGGGAACACGCAAGAAGGAAATCGTCCGCTTCGCGAAGCGGCGGGGATTCGCGTGCAGCGTGAATACCCGTGCAACCTGGCGCGACGTTTCCCGGGAGATCCAGAGGCGCATGCCCGTGATGGTGACCTACAACGAGCCGTCGAGTGACGAAGGGCACTACGCACTGGTAACGGGAAAACGCGGCCGCGCAGTCCTTCTGCATGACCCCTGGAACGGGAAACACTTCCGGATCCCTCTCCCCTCCTTCAAGCGCCGCTGGCTCGGCTTCGAAACGAGCAGCGTCGAGTGGGGATGGATGATGACCTTTATCGCGCCGGAGGAGAGGGAGTGACACCCAAAATCGAACGCTTGCCGATGTGGTCGGAGCGCGCAGCGCGGAGACCATGAGCGAGTCACGTCGGTCGCGACCGACGTGACGAGTCGAATGGTGCCCCAGACAGGACTCGAACCTGTGCTACCGGCTTCGGAGGCCAGTGGTCTATCCATTAGCCTACTGGGGCACTCCTCAATCTTATGAGGAGAGCGCGAAGAACGCCACTGCATTCTCCGTCGTCACACGATCAACCTCTTCGAGAGGCACTCCTTTGATCTCGGCAATCTTCTGCGCAACCTCGGGAACGTACGCCGGCTCATTCCTCTTCCCGCGATGCGGCACGGGCGCGAGGTACGGAGCGTCCGTCTCAACCATCATCTGCGCGAGCGGGCAGAGAGCGATCGTGCGGCGAATCTCCGCAGCATTCGGGTAGGTCGCAATTCCCGTGAACGAGAGCATATGTCCCGCATCCACCAATGCTGCGACATCCTCCCATCGTTCAGAGCAGCAATGCAGGACAGCGCGGGCGGCTGGAAAATCCTTCAGAACGGCTTTCACGTCCCCGATCGCCTCCCGGCAATGAATGACTGCAGGTAATTTCAACTGAACGGCAATCTCCATCTGCTCACGGAAAACTTTTTTCTGGATATCGCGCGGAGAGAAATCGTAATGATAGTCGAGTCCGATCTCACCGATCCCCCTCACTTTGCGTGATGATCCAACGAGTGCCCGCACTGTTGTTGCATCCGATGCCTGCCACGAGTGCGCATGGTGCGGATGCACTCCTATCGTACAAAATATGTGTTCGTATTTTTGCGTTATCCGTAGAGCCTTCTCACTTTCCTGAATCGAATCAGCAATGGTGATGATTGTGGAGACGCCCGCTTGGGAAGCCCGCTCAATCACCGCGTCCAGATCAGAGGAGAACGCTTTGTCGGTGAGGTGACAATGAGAATCAATCATACAAGAGCGAAATAAAAGAACGTGGCAAGGATGGTGTCACCCTGAGCGTAGCTGAAGGGTGGCAGTGGGAGTCGATCACAGAGACAATGTACCATGCCGGATTCATTCGTTGCATCAAACATTTGATTGCGTAAAAGACATTTGTCAATATCTAACATTTGTTATACAATATCCATATGGCTCAAACCGATCCTCCGGAAACGCCCGATGATGAAGACGCGAGCCCGATCAACCTCGAACAATGGAAAAGAGACTATGGGGACCTTGCCAAACTTCCTGTAAGAGATGCAACGAGAATAGCCAGAGTGCTCAAACTTGTCAGAGAGAATGCCCCACGCGTCATTGTGGCCGCAATCGATGCACACGAAAACGATCCGGAAATGCATCAGATACTGGAGAAGCTGAGAGATATCCATGCAGGTCATCGATTTTCCGAAGCAGAAGAAGAGAATGATCGTCAGTACGTTATTTGGGTTTTTCATGTCCTGAATGGCTACAAGATTCCTCTCACAAGAATACTGATGATGCACTATGGCATCCCCTCTGTTGTTCTGACAGGAGATGACTTGGATGAGATTTCTGCCATTGATTTTGTCGATAAAAAGACAATGGTGAGGGTATCTGTTGACGCAGCCCCGCCGGAAGTTGATTTTGAAATTTCTATGAATGTCGTTGGAAATGACATCAAGGGAACGCTCGTTGCGGATGGTGACCAATGGTATGTGCGTGTCGGCAAAGGGGAGCAATATCGCTTCTCGGAAGCGGCAATGCGAAATGAGAAGCTCATGACGAGAGCAGCTCTATCCCAAGACCGCAAGATCATCGCAACGATCTATGGAAACGAAATCGTGGATTTCAGGTTGCAGGAGGAAGAGAGAGAATCCACTCAAGTAGCATAAGGAACGTCCGGTACCCGGCTGCTTCGTTGAAGTGGCCGACCCCCTCGATGAGAACGGGCTCGACGCCCAGATGAGAAGCGAGGAGAGAGGATTTCTCCGGAGAAACATACGGATCATTGTCGCTGTACAGGACAGAGAGAACGCCGGCATTGTTTCGGATACGCTTCCAATCGTAGGGAGCGGCGGTGAATGAGCGCATGAGCGGATCCCACGCATTGTGTTTCGCGTGCCAAACAGGCGCAACGAGGAAAGTCGCGCGAACGGATTTCTTCAATGCCATAAGGAGACGGAGAGTAAACGTAGCACCAAGACTGTGCCCGATGAGGATCGTCTGCTCATGGATGAACGGATGATACTGCTTGAAATATTGCATCCATGAAGAGAGTTTTGGCCGGTCCGGACAAGGGAACGGCGGAACGATGATGCGAAAACCACGTCCTTCCAATTTCTTTTTCATCCACGGAAACCAGTTCTCCTCCGGCGATCCGAGAAGGCCGTGGAAGATGAAAGCGGTCGGCGCGGCATTCCGCAGAGGAATCAAGGCTTCCTTCTGTTTCTTCCCGAGTTTCTTCACCGCCGCCTCCCGACGGAGCGCCTCCGATCGTGTCCGGAATTCCTCGCTGTAGACCATTTTCACCGGTCCCCTGCCCCGCGTGTACTTGGCCCCCGTTCCGGCATTGTGCCTCGCTTCGCGCGCGGCGAGATTGTCCGTCACGCCGGCATAGAGGGATCCATCCGAGCAACGGGCGAGGTAGAAGAAGAAAGGCACGGGAGCAGTATAGAGGCGTGCTCTTTCGGAAGAAATATTCTACTATGATCTCAGTACGCGACCTTTTCTCTTCTTTCCCTCCTCATCTGTTCTTTCTTTTTTCGGGTCAGTAGCTCAGTGGTAGAGCAGAGGCCTTTTAAGCCTTTGGCCGTGGGTTCGATCCCCACCTGACCCACCATTCGACTCAGTCCCGATCCCTAATCCTAACCCTAACCCTAATCCTTATCCTTAAATGTCCCCCCGTTTCCTCCTCACGCTCGTTTTCGCGGTGACGGTCGTCGCCTTCCTCGCACTCGACCTCGGTGTGTTCAACCGTAAAGCGCACAAGATGAGCATCCGCTCTGCCGCAATTTTGAGCCTTTTCTGGATCGTCACGTCGCTCATCTTCGCCGGAGTGATCTTCGTCTTCTATGACCACGTGAAAGCAACGGAGTACCTGAGCGCCTACCTCACCGAGAAAATGCTCTCGGTGGATAACCTCTTCGTCATGCTCCTCATCTTCAACTACTTCAAGATCGACGAACGCTACCAGCATCGCGCGCTCTTCTACGGGATCCTCGGCGCACTCGTACTCAGGGGCCTCTTCATCGGACTCGGGACAGTGGTCGTCTCCCTCTTCCACTGGATCCTCTACGTCTTTGGCGCCATCCTCGTCTACACGGGGATCAAGCTGCTCTTTGAAAAACGCGAGGAGCACATCTCCTTCCACAACAACCACATCTACCGCCTCGCACACCGGATGCTTCGCTTCACCAGCGCGGAACACGAAGGAAAATTCATCATGAAACTGGACGGCAGGTGGTACCTCACGACTCTCTTCCTCGTCGTTCTCATCATCGAGTGGTCGGATGTCGTCTTCGCCCTCGATTCGCTGCCCGCCGCGTTCACCATCTCGCAGGATCCCTTCGTCATCTACACATCCAACGTCTTCGCCATCCTGGGCCTGCGGGCGATGTTCTTCCTCCTCGAGGCGGTCATCGACCGCTTCCACCACCTGCAGAAAGGCCTCTCGATCATCCTCATCGCCATCGGCGCAAAGATGCTCCTCGACATGGTCGGCGTTCACCTCTCCTCAATCGTCTCCTTCGGAATCGTCACGACCTGCCTCTTCGTTTCCATCATTGCGTCGCTCCTCTTTCCGAAAAAATTCTGAAGGATCAGCCCGTAACCTCAGGTACAATCCCATCCATGAAAGTTGCTCTCGTCCATGAGTTACTCACGATGCGCGGCGGAGCGGAGAAGGTCATGAAGATCTTCGCAGACATGTTCCCGGATGCGCCGATCTATACGCTCCTCTACGACGAGAAGAAGCTCGGCGACTGGTTCCCGAAGGAACGGATCAGAACGAGCACAATCCAGCCACATGCTCATAGCTCAAAGCTCATAGCTCAAAGCTTCAATCACCACCTGTACCTCTCCCGCTTTCCCGCTGCAGTGGAATCCTGGGATTTCTTCGGCTTTGACCTCGTGATCTCCAGTTCTTCCGCTTTCGCCCACGGAATCATCACGAACGGAAAGCCTAAGCATCTCTGCTATGTCCAATCCCCCGCCCGCTACCTCTGGGACAGAACCCACGACATCCTCGACCGCGCAGGACACGGCCTCCTCGGACCGTTTCGACGGTGGTACCTCGAACGACTGTTCCATCGCCTCAGGATATGGGATGCCGAGACATCCGATCGCCCGGACATGCTCCTCACTTCCTCGAGAGCAGTGGAGCGCCGCATCGAACTCTACTGGCGCAGAACGAGCACCGTCGTCCCTCCCCCTATAGAAGATTTTTGGTTTGAAGCGTCCCCCTCCCCCCTCGGGGGAGGGGTAGGGGGAGAGGGGAACTATGCTCTCGTTGTCTCCACACTGGTCCCCTACAAGAGAATCGAGCTGGCCATCGAAGCCTGCCGGAAAACACGCATGTTTCTGAAAATCGTCGGCGAAGGGCCGGACATGAAACGGCTGAGGCGCCTCGCCGGAAAAGAAGTGGAATTCTACGGCCACCGCGCCCTCGATGAACTGAAAGATCTCTATGCCAATGCACAGGTCACGATCGTTCCGGGTGAAGAGGATTTCAATCTCGTCGCCGTGGAATCCATGGCTTCCGGCACGCCGGTCATCGCATACGGGAAAGGCGGCCCGCTCGAAACCATCATCGAGGGGAAAACAGGCATGTTCTTCCGGGAACCGACTGCGGAATCATTGGCGGAAGTGCTGCGCCTCTACCGTAAAGATCGTTTCAAGAGTGAAGCCTGCTCTCAACAGGCGAAGCAGTTTTCGCGCGCTCGTTTCGAAGGGCAGATTCAATCCGCCATCGGGGAAGTAATGAATACGTAAATAGAGTGACCCTCGGCGTCTTCGGCATCTTCGGAGTCCTCGGCATCCTCAGGTGAACATCTGCTTCTGAATTTCTTCCGGTACCTTCATCCCCAAAAGTTCGAACGCAAGCCGCGTCACCGTCCGCCCCTTCGGCGTGCGCTGGATGTAGCCCTGCTGCAGCAAATACGGTTCATACACGTCTTCTAATGTGTCTTCCTCCTCCGCAGTCGCCGCCGCCAATGTCGAGAGTCCGACAGGACCGCCGTTGAATTTTTCGATGATGGTCGAGAGGATGAGACGATCCGTGTCATCCAGACCGCGCGCATCGATCCCGAGCGCACGCATGGTCTCCGTGACACGTTGCAATGTCACCTGCTCCTCTCCTGCCACTTGTGCGAAATCCCGCACGGCGCGGATGAGGCGGTTCGCGATGCGCGGAGTCGCGCGCGCCGAGCAGGCAAGCAAATGCGCCACCCCTTTCTCGCACGGTGTCGCGAGGATGCGGGAGCTTCGTTCCACGATCTGCTCCATCTCAACGGACGTATAGAAGGAGAGCTTGAACGCATGGACGAACCGGTCTCGGAGCGGCGCGGAGATGGACCCCGCTTTCGTCGTGGCGCCAATCAATGTGAAAGGCTTGAGCTCGAGGCGCATGGAACGGGCTGTCGGACCTTTTCCAAGAACGAGATCAAGCGCGTACTCCTC
Organism: Candidatus Peregrinibacteria bacterium; assembly: GCA_043798355.1. GTDB lineage: Bacteria > Patescibacteriota > Gracilibacteria > Peribacterales > Peribacteraceae > JAZDOT01. The sequence goes on along the minus strand of JAZDOT010000024.1, from coordinate 2,351 downwards.
CATGGCGCTGTAGAGCACTTCCTCGATAACCGGACGCATGCGGTGGATCTCGTCGATGAAGAGCACGTCCCCTGCTCCCAGGTTCGTGAGGAGCGATGCCAGATCACCCGGCTTTTCAATCGCCGGACCGGAGGTGATCCTGAGCTGCGCGTTCATCTCTTTCGCGATGATGTGCGCGAGCGTCGTCTTCCCGAGCCCTGGACAGCCGTGGAGGAGCGTGTGACCCAAGGGTTCGCTGCGCTTGCGTGCGGCTTCCATGTGAACAATCAAATGCCCTTTGATGGCACTCTGCCCGATGTACTCGCTGAGCCGCTGCGGGCGGAGTGTCTGCTCGAAAGCATCGCTCTCCCGTCCCGTTTTGGTCGGACGAACGACGGGCTGCGGCCGACTGGAACGCGTGAGAGCCATAGCGAAACGAAGGATAGCACCTCTTTTTCCTCCTTGCCCTCTTTTTCTTCTTTGCTTTAAAAAACGCTACAATCCCCCTCGATGTCCTCTTCGCGCTCCGTCCTCCTCGCTGTCTTCATCCTGGTATTCCTCGCGGCTCTCGGAACGCTGGACGCATTCCTGACGCCGTTCTCTGCTCCTGATGTTCCAGAGACCACTGAAATTGCTGCCACTGAATCATCGTCTCTCTCACCAACACCAATCTCATCTGAACAATCTTCTTCCTCTTTGCCTTCTTTGCCCTCTTTTTCCTCTTTGCCCTCCACTCCTCCCCCTTCCACTCCGGAAATCTCCGGCCCGCCAACTTCCTCCGCCGGAGTCACCATCGCCTCAGGTCCGGACATCCCCTCCATCCTGGCAGAGCGCCAGATCGTGAGTCAGGAAACGACGGAGGTGACACTCATGGGAAAAGTCATCACCGGTTCTCCGGTGATGGCCAAGGTTCTCCTCACGAATGGCGACCGCGCAGGGCTCATCGCATGGACGGAGTCGCCGGGCGTGAAGCTCTTCTTCATGGCCATCAAGGAAGCGCTCCAGAAGTCCTTCTCAGCCGAAGTGACTGATCTCATCGATGAATCGCAGCAGCAGCCCGGCAAACCCGTTCGCAACATTCTCACGTTCCGGGACCCGGCGTTCGGCGAAGAGCGTTTCGCCTTCGTCCGCGTCCGCGAACGTCTCTACGAGTTCCACATCGCCCCGGGCAAAGATGACGTGATCTTCGCGCTCATCGAGGCATTAACGCAGTAAAACAATGGAGTCTGAAGAGTCTGCAAAGGCTATGATCCGAAACATATTTCCGCAAATAAAAATCAATGAGATTACTCTTGCAGGCGAAGGAATGGATTCACGAGCGTATTTCGTGAACGGAAAAATGGTCTTTCGATTCCCAAAAAATCCTACAGCAAGGAAGAGCCTTGGAGTCGAGATCGCACTCCTCCCGGAAATTCAGAAGCACGTCGACCTCCCTACCCCTTCATTCCAATGGATCGGCAGAGAAGCCGACACATTGCTGTTCGCTGGATATCCACGGATTCCAGGCGAAGAACTGTCTGCATGCTGGCTTCAACTCACCGGAAAAGAACAGGCAGACGTTTTGCACACGCTGGCGCAATTTTTCGAGCAGATCCACGCGTTCCCGGTCCCACAGGCACGCGCTCTTGGGGTGCCGGAGCAGAAAGACAGAAGGATTTATAAAGGAGATTTCGTGCAAGTAGCGAACGATCTCCACGATCTTCTGCCTCAGAAAATGGAAAAATTCACATCACAGCTCTACGACGCCCTCATGAAGAACAAGAGGAATTTTGAGTATTCCCCTGTGCTCCTCCAAGCCGATTTTAGCCCGGGCCATATCTTCTACTCAATGAAAGAACAGCGTGTAACCGGTGTCATTGATTTCGGGGATGTGGGTATAGGGGATCCTGCTTTTGATCTCATGTATCTCTACGGTTACTATGGATGGGCATTCATTCGACATTTTTTAACGTACCTCCCTCCTTCCGCTTTCGATCAGAAAATCCTCCGGAAGAAATTACGCTGGTACCTCATCCACAACACCATGGAAGACATCTGGATGGGACAGGACAGGAAAAATGAAGAAATGAAAACATGGGCAGTTTCTTTGCTTCTGAAACAGGTGCAACAAATGCAAACAGAGGAATTCTATTGAACACAACAATTTCCCTTCGCCCATCGGCGGGACGCCGCTGGTACGCGCTATCCCTTCGCCCTAATCCCTAATATACCAATCCCTAATCCCCATCTTTGTAACCGCTCACTACCCCTGACATCGTTCGTGCTCATCTTGCATGAGAAAGCGATTGGATTTGCAATCTGAAGGTGTTTAGGTGTACACAAGAGTTGTACATGAGCAAGCCCCTCTCCAAAGAAGTTATCCGCACTCGCAT
>JAZDOT010000023.1:0-22926 GCA_043798355.1 Candidatus Peregrinibacteria bacterium | reverse complement strand
ACGCTTGTAATTGAAGTAGTCGCGCAGCCGCTTCTGTACTTGAGCTTTTGTCAGCTTGGCTCTCACGGTTCCTTTGTATACAGGAATTGCTCAGAATAAGGCAAATCCATTTTCGTCACGGTGCGGAATGGGGATTTACTCCTTTTACAATCTTTGGCGAGTCCGATCCTGAGGATTTCGCAGGCAGCCTCCGCATCGGGATCACTTCGCTTTGAATCCGTATTTTTTGGAGTCGTATAGCGTTCATCTATGAACTCGAAGAGGACATCGGGCAGGCTCTTTTGGAGGAGCTCTGCCACGGAACGCACGAGGCCAGCCTGTTTGCCTTCTTGTCCTGAAGGAAGGAGAGGTAAACCGATGAAAATCCGCCCCACATGGCGCTTTTGAACGATTTCCACGGTCAGGGAAGCGCATTCCGCTTCGGATGCATGCGAGAGGGTGGCGAGCGGCATAGGAATACCAACCTCGGGGCTGAAAAAAGCGACCCCGGTTCTGCGGCCCCCGATATCCAACGCGAGAACCGTGTCCATGGTTACTTCTTCGAAACCTTCGCGAGGAGCCGACTCACCCCCGACTTCTTATGAGCGGCGTTCTTCCTATGGATGATGTGCTTCTTCGCGGCGGTGTCGATGGCCTTGAATACGGCGGGGAGAGCCTTCTTCGCCTCTTCCGTCTTCCCCTCCGCCATGAGACGGGTGAAGGTGCGGATCATCGTCTTCATCTGCGTCTTGAACGGAAGCAGACGCGCATGGCGCACGGGATTCTGCTTTGCCCTCTTGATGGCGGAACGGATGATCGGCATGTCGGAGAGAAGGGTAGGGAAGGGGAGGGGAGGCGTCAAGATTTATGCGGGATTTCTGCAACAACAAGCAAAAATTTTCGTTTACTGTATTGTCAAAGGTCTTTATTGAAAGACCTCTCTTCTTCATTATGTCTGTAAAGAATCAACAAGTTACTGGCCACGTGCCTCTGCGAGCCATTCTCGGTCTCTATGCACGTCATGCGCGGCGGTACCCCCTCTGCATCCTCGGCATATTCGTCCTCTACGGAATCGGGACCGTTCTCTCGGAGGTCATCGTGAAGCTCTCCTACCGCGACATCTTCGATGCCATCGCCTCCCATGCGCCCGCACCGGAGGTGTGGCCTCTGCTGTGGCATCCGCTCCTCACGATCGTCATCCTCCTGGTCGTCTACAACGCATGCTTCCGGGTCGCGGATTTCTCCAACGTCTACCTGGAATCCAACGCGCTGCGCGATCTCACGGACTACGCGCTCGCTCACCTCCAGAAGCACTCGTACAGCTTCTTCGCGGGGAGTTTCACCGGGAGCCTCGTCGCCAAAGTACGCCGCTTCGTCAGGGCATTCGAGACGCTCTTCGACCGTCTCGTCTTCGACTTCTGGTTCATCGGCACGCAGCTTGTCGGCGTGATGATCGTCCTGACGTATACCATGCCCGTCCTCGGTCTCTTCTTTACACTCTGGTGCACCGCCTACATCATCGTGAGCTACTACCTGATGCGCTACCGCCTGCAATTTGACTTTCTCGAAGCCGAAGCGGATTCCAGGGTATCCGGCCAGCTCTCCGATGTGATCACGAATATCCTGAATCTCAAAATTTTCACGGCAGGGGAGAGTGAAATGAAACGTTTTGCGACCTATACGCATGATGAGTACAAAGCACGGGCACGGGCGTGGTACACCGGCAATCTCATCTACGCTCTGCAGGCGATTGCAGCGGCGATCCTCGAAGTGGTCGGGATGTACATCGCACTGCGGCTGTGGCTCCAGGGATCCATCAGCGTGGGAACGGTGCTCCTCGTCCAGACATACTTCGGAATGATCCTCGTGAAAGCGTGGAACATCGGCCGGGCGATGGGTGATACGTTCAAAGCACTCTCCGATGCCGAGGAGATGGCAGCGATCCTGAGGAAGCCTCTGGAGATCCAGAACCCCGATCCTCCCGAGCCATGCCGTATTCGGAGGGGGGAGATTGCGATGCGGGATGTGACCTTCTGCTACCGCAGCGGCCGCGAGATCTTCTCGGATTTTTCTCTCGTCATTCCGTCCGGCCAGCGCGTCGGCATCGTGGGGCATTCAGGGGCGGGAAAATCGACGCTCTTCAAGCTGCTTCTGCGCTTCGTGGATGTCTCCGACGGTGCCATCCTGATCGACGGTCAGGACATACGACACATCCTCCAGGATGATCTGCGCGGTCGCATCAGCTACGTTCCGCAGGATCCCATCCTCTTCCACAGGAACCTTCTGGAGAACATCGCCTACGCGAAACCGGAGGCGTCCGAGCCGGAAGTGGTCGAGGCGGCGAAGCGCGCCCACGCCCACGATTTCATCACCGCTCTTCCGCAGGGGTACCACACACTCGTCGGGGAGCGGGGAATCAAGCTGAGCGGAGGAGAGCGCCAGAGGATCGCACTGGCGCGCGTCATCCTGAAGGACGCCCCCATCCTCCTCCTCGACGAAGCCACCAGTTCACTGGATTCCCTGAGTGAGAAATTCATTCAGGAGCAATTGGCCACACTGATGCACCAGCGGACGACGCTCGCGATCGCGCACCGCATCTCCACCATCCGGCAGATGGACCGCATCATCGTGCTGAAGGACGGAGCGATCGTGGAGGACGGAACGCACGACTCTCTCCTCGCTCGAAACGGCGTCTACGGAGATCTCTGGTCACACCAGTCACAGGGATTCATCGAAGAAGACGGGGATGGCGAAAGGGAGACGTGAGCGGGACATCAAACTATGCGAAGTTCGTTGACACGAAGCCAAAACTCCCTACACTTTCGAAGTTCTATGTGCGGGATCTTCGCTTACACCGGGAAGCGCAGTGATGCGATGCCTCTCGTCATCGCTGGATTGAAGAATTTGGAGTACCGCGGGTACGACTCGTGGGGGATCGCGGCGAATGTTGAAAAGACCATTTTGGTACACAAGGAAACGGGGAAAATCAGCGAGGTCGACCCGAACGATTTCCCGCAGTCCTCCTCCGTCGCCATCGGCCACACGCGCTGGGCCACGCACGGAGGAGTCACGCAGCAGAACGCACATCCGCATCTGAATGAAGCGGGTACAATCGCCGTCGTCCATAACGGGATCATCGAGAACTATCAGGAATTGCGGAGAGGCCTCATCACCCGCGGACACACGTTCCGTTCCGAGACCGATACGGAGGTTCTCCCGCACCTCCTCGAGGATGCGCTCGCAAAAACAGGCGACTTCGCCTCCGCGGCGCGCGCCGTCAGTCAGCAGTTGCATGGCCGTTACGCCTTCGTCGCGCTCCAGAGTGTGTCGCATACTCTCGTTGCCGCGCGCTTCGGTTCTCCGCTCATTATCGGAGTGGGGGAGGATGCGTACTACATTGCTTCGGATATCCCCGCCTTTCTCGCACATACGCGCACCGTCCACTATCTGGATGACGGGGAAATGGTTGTCACGGACGGCAAGAACATCCTCTTCACGGAGATCGGGAGCGGACGGGAGGTCTCCAAGCGCAGTATCGAAATCACCTGGTCGGCCTCGCAGGCGGAGAAGGGCGCATACCGCCACTTCATGCTGAAGGAGATCATGGATCAGAAGGATTCCATCGTGCGCGCCATCAACCAGAATGAGGCGGACATCCTGACGATTGCGGAAGCCATTCGCAGTGCCCAGGGAACCTTCCTCGCGGGATGCGGAACGGCCGGCAAGGCCTGCATGGCAGCGGAGTATTTCTTCTCCGTCATCGCTCAGAGACATGTGAATTACGCTCCGGCGAGCGAGTTCAAGCTCTACCACCACTTCCTCAAACCCGAGAGCCTCCTCATCGTCGTCAGCCAGAGCGGCGAGACGGCCGATGTTCTCGAAGCGATGAAGATCGCGAAGGCTAAAGGTTCGAAAGTGCTCGCCATTGTGAACGTCGAAGGGTCCACCATCCACCGCGAGGCGGACTATGCTTTGCTCATCAACGCCGGACCGGAACGCGCGGTCGCCTCCACGAAAGCCCTCACCGGCCAGATGGCCGTGCTCCTCCTGATCGCCTACGCCCTCGCCGACAAACTGAATGAGGGGAAACTGCTCCTGCTCGAGACCGGCGGGATGATCAACGACATGCTGAACCCGCGCTACATCGACCGCCTCAAGGCACTCGCCGAGCGCATCAGCGGTCATGAACACCTCTACATCATCGGGAAGAGCTGGAACTACCCCATGGCCCTCGAGAGCGCCATCAAGATCCAGGAAGTGAGTTACGTTCACGCGGAAGGATTCGCCGGCGGCGAACTCAAGCACGGTCCCATTGCGCTGATCGACTACGGGGTCCCGTGTATCGCGCTGCTCGGAAAGGACGAGGTGACTTCTGACATCCTCTCCAATGCCATGGAACTGAAAGCGCGGGGCGGCTTCATCATCGGGATCGGACCCGAAAAGCACGACGTGTTCGACGAGTGGATCCGCGTTCCGGATGCTCTCGCGGCTCAGGCGATCGTGAATATCATCCCCGTGCAGATCCTCGCCTACTTCCTTGCCGTGCAGCGTGGGAAGAATCCTGACATGCCGCGGAATCTGGCAAAAAGCGTTACTGTAAAATAGCTTTTTGCCCTGAGCGAAGCCTAAGGGTAGCTTCTTAGTTAGCTTTCATTACTGATCGCTGTACGCTGAACGCTGATCGCTCGATAGCGAACGCGGGAAGCTTCACGGTTCATCCGGCGGAATGCCGTAGTATTTGAAGAGAAACTCCGCGATCTCCTTGAAAATCGGTGCGGCCGCCTGCGCTCCGTGGACGATCCCCGGCGCGCGCGGGCGGTCGAGCTTCACGAGGATGACGAACTTCGGATGATCGATGGGCGCATACCCCATGAAGGAGGCGATCGTGGAACCGGTGCCCGTCTCGTACTTTCCGCCCGGGCCGGCGATCTGGCTGGTTCCGGTCTTCCCTGCGATCCGGTACCCCTTGACGCCCGCTACTTTCGCATAGCCGTTCCGGACGGAGCTCACGAGCATGGCGGTGATCGTCGCGGAGGTGTCGGACGTAATAACCTGATCGAGCACTTTCGGCTGGGTTGTTTCGATCGTTCCGTTTGTGCGGACGATACTGTCGACGATCGTGGGACGCATGAGCTTCCCGCCGTTCGCGAGTGCGCACCATCCTGTGATGACCTGAAGGGGAGTGGAGGACAGACCCTGTCCGAATGCGGAAGTGGCAAGGAGGGAATTGCTCCACTTGCGCCACGGCTCGATTTCTCCGGGCTGCTCATCTTCCAATTCGATCCCCGTCACGCGACCGAAGCCGAAGCGGTCGAGCATGGTGTAGAAGAGCTTCCGGCCCAATTTGGTGGAGACGGTCGTCATGCACGTGTTGATGGAGAATTCGAGGCAGTTTGTCATCGTTACCTTCCCGTAGTAGATATTGAGCGCGTTCTTGATGGTGTACTCGTCCACTTTCACGGGAGCCTTGTCGTCGTAGGTGTCGGACGGAGTGACTTCCCCCTGATCGATGGCGATGGACATCGTAATCGGCTTGAGCACCGAACCCGGTTCGTAGATGGATTGGACCGCACGGTTCAGGTATGCCCCGACGCCGATGTTGTTCTGATACTTCAGCCAGATGTCCGGCTCGTCCGTCGGGAAGATCTCCCAGCGGTTGTTCTCCCCGAGGTAGAGGTAGTAGCGGACGATGTCTCTGAGCCGGTAGAGCTGCTCCAGATCATCCAGTTGTTTGCGACGCTCTTCACTGAGGAGCGCGCGCCCTTCCTCCGTGAAAATGTCGTCCATGTAGGACCTCATGATGAAAGCGTTCGCCTGAGGATCGGTTACTTCCACCACGATCTCCTTGCGCTTGCCCGCATCGAGGTAGAGAGGTTCTTTTTCATAGACCGTTCCGTAATCGTTGCTGTCGAACAGGGGGATGTTGGCCATGGCGATGATCCGTCCCGTATACGGATCCATGACGATGGCCTGTCCGCTCTCCGCCTGGTACTTCTTCACGCCTTCCTCCATGACCGTCTCGACGAATTTCTGCACGAACCTGTCGATCGTCAGGACGATGGTATCCCCGTCCTTGGGATCGATAATGGACTGCTCGGCCGTGAGAATCTGTCCCCCCTGCGGATCGCTCACGGTGTTGATGAGGCCTTCCTGACCGCGGAGCTGCGGGTCGAACGTCCGTTCGATGCCATACTGCGATTCCTGAACGGCATTGAGAAAACCGACGACGTGCGAAGCGATGGTGCCATCAGGGTAGTAGCGCCAGTGTTCCGCAATCAACGCAATGCTGCGGAGCGGATCCTGGATCTGTTCTGCCGCTTCGCGCGTCGCTGCCGCTTGCCTCTTCTCACGCGTTGCACGGAGCGACTGAAGGAGAGCATCACGGAGTGCCGCGGAGAGCTTCGGGGGAAGCCTGCGCATGATGGGGACGTAACGCAGCGGTCGGCTCCGAAGGAGATTCTGGAGAGCAGTGGCATCGATGCCCAGCGGTTCGGCAAGTTTGCGTGCGATGGATCCCACGCGCCCCTGATCGATCGTTTCGGGATCCGCATAGATGAGTCTTGATTGTTCATTGATACTGATACCGGCGATGCCTGCGTCCTGCACGGCACGCACCTGCATCTTCGTCGCGCTGTAAACGAGAGGAACGAAGGTTACACGTTTCTCTCCGATGCGCCGTTCGATATCGCGCGCAAAGAGTCTGCGCGCTTCCGTGAGATCGGGGAGAGAAGCAGTCAAATCAGGTTGTTCGGTGATGCGCAGGCGCCTCGGTTCGAGGAGGGAACCGGACTGAATTTTCGCGACTTTCGCGAGGGGATCGAACGCCGATGCATACAGCGGAATGAGTTCGCGCGGACAGTGTCCGTCGCCCGCAGTGCAAAACGCATGAAACTCATCCGTGAGGAGTGTCGCGGAGAGCGTTTCCGCAATGAGTGCCGGATCATCGACGATCACCGGATCGACGTAAATCATGTCCAATGTCGTATTGGTGGCGAGAATGCTTGTTTCATTTGTTTTGGTGTTCCGTGACAGGATCTCCCCGCGTTTCGCCGGAAGGACGACTCCCCCATAGTGCTGGGCCTGCGCGAGCTGCCGGTACTCTTCCCCGCGCAGAATCTGCAATTCGATCAAACGGGCGACGATCACCAGCAGGCAAAGCAAAAACGCCGCATGGACAACGAGCATGCGCTGGTGAAGTGAGCGCCTTCTCTGGGTCTCAGAGGACGAGGAATGATCGATGCGCACAGTGGAGAGAAGCGTAGCACGATCAGGCAGTCTGTGATAGAATGGTAGGATTTATGTCTCAAAACGCATGGGAATCCATGGACGGCAAATCTCTCCTGAGCGCTCTCCAGGCCTTCGCAGTCGAGAAGAATCTTTCGGATATCCACTTCTCGCCCGAGAAAGAATACGTCCGGGCGGAAGTGCGCCTCCACGGGGTCCTCTCGGGCATCGCACACCTCACACCCGAAGCGTACGACCAGCTGGTACGTCACGTGAAGTTCCTCTCAAAATTGAAACTGAACGTGACGAATATTCCGCAGGATGGTCAGTATACGTTCGAGGCGCCGGGGAGGGTCGTGAACGTCCGCGTCGCAAGCATGCCGACCCGGTTCGGGGAGACGTTCACACTCCGCCTCCTGGACCCGAGACGGGGGATCGTCCCGCTTCAGCAACTGGGTCTCCCCAGAGAAATCCATGAGAAACTGGCGCAGCTCGTGCAACTCCCGAACGGTCTCATCCTCGTCACGGGACCGACGGGATCCGGGAAAACGACGACGCTCTACGCGCTCATCCAGACGATCGTCGGAACGGAACGGAACATCATCACCCTCGAAAATCCGATCGAGTATGAACTGACTGGAATCGTCCAGAGTCAGGTGGACTTCGACCATGACTACACATTCGCAACCGGGCTGCGCGCGGTGCTCCGCCATGATCCGGACGTCATCCTCGTCGGAGAGATCCGTGATCTGGAGACCGCGCAGACCGCCGTGGACGCGGCGCTCACGGGACACCTCGTGCTCTCGACCCTCCACACGAACTCCGCGGTGGAAGCCATTCCCCGCCTCCTCTCCATGGGAGTGAGCCCGTACACCTTCGCGCCGGCTCTCCGTGCCATCCTCGCTCAGCGTCTCGTGCGGACGCTCACGCCGGAATGCAGCAGAGAGGGCGCCGAGTGCGATGCCGCCGATGCGAAAACCTACGGAGGCCAGACGAGTGTTGCGGAGCTCCTCATTGTGACGCCACAGATACGGGAGATGATTCTCCAGAACGAAACCGCTGCGTCTATCCTGGACACGGCGAAAAAGGAAGGGTATCGGACCATGCGCGAATGGGGGCAGGAGTACGTAGAGAAGAGAATTTCGACGGCGGCGGAGATCATCAGGGTCAGCGTATGACACGTTCACAAGTTTTTCGTTTTTGGTTTTTCGTTATCCATTTGAGATGAATAGTGATAGCGAAGAACGAAAAACGAAAAACAATCAACCAAAAACTCCAAAGGGGAACCCCTTGCACACAAGAAGGATATTTCTCTACGATAGATCCTTATAGTATCATCCTCTTCCACATGCTCCGTCGCCGCCACTACGGCTCCTATCCGCTCGCAACCCCCTCCGTAACCGGAGCGATCGTGCGCAGCCTGATCCTCCTCGTTCTCCTGGCGGCCATTCTGGTTGTGATCGGGATGAAGGTGCTCTCTTGGTTCGGCGTGGGGAATGCTCTCCGGCAGAACGCCGTCCTGCTCACCGTGGACGGACCCGGATCGGTCGGTGTTTCCATTGCAGGTCAGGAACCGAAGAAGACGGAATCTTCGATGAAGGTGTATCCCGGCGACCGCCTCGAAACATCAGAGGGCACGCGCGCGACACTGGAGTTTCTCGATGGCACTTTGCTCCGTCTCGACACGGCGACGGTGGCGGAGATCATGGAAAGCGAGAGGGGGGAGGAGCAGTCACAGTGGTCGATAGATCTGACGAAGGGATCCCTCTGGGTCAGGACGCCCACCATTCAGGCCTTCTCCGGCAGTATCAAGCGCGACATCGAAACCAGCGCCATGCTCCTCACGATTCCCTCGCAAACCGAGGCGGTGATCACGCCATTCGCTCTGACCGTCTTCTCGGCGGACGGCTTGGGTATCTCGGCACTTCTCACGGGGAGAGACATGCCCATGTTCATCGGAGAAGGGCAGGAACTCGTGTTGCCGACGGGATTGGTGGAGGGGGATCCCTACCGGTTCCGTTCGCCCCTCGACCCCTTGCTCATGCGTCCGTTCGTTGAGGAAAGCCGGAAACTCCTCCTCTCACGGCCGACCCCCAAGAGCGGCAGCGGGGAAATGCTGCCGCCTTCTCTGTCGGCTGAGAACGGGGAAGTCCTCACGGTGAACGAACCGAAAGAGGGAGAGGTGGTCTCCGCCAGCATCGTGCGCGTCTCGGGTACGATCGCAGGGACGGTGGATCGTCTCCGTATCAACGGGTACCTCGTTCCTTTCGATCCGGTCACGCGCGCATTCTCCCGGGAGATCTCTCTCCCCGACGAGGACGAAGTCATTCTCCTCATAGAGGCATTGGCAGCGGACGGCACGGTTCAGGCGAAGGTACAGAGGAATGTGAGCAGGAACCGTACGCCTCCTGCCGCACCTGCAATCGTCTCTCCGGCGAAGAACGGCGAAACCTATGCGACAGACAGGGATACCATTGAGATCAACGGCACCGCCCCAGCAGGCACCGTCGGCATCATCGTCAACGATTACCGGCTCCAGCTCTTCAAGCCGGGAGATGAAACGTGGAGTTATCTCGCCAATGCGAAGCTGGGGAACATGCTTCCGGGGCTCAATACCTTCTCCGCCGTCGCCATCAATGCGGGCGGGTACAAGAGCCCGGCCGCCACCATGCAGATCATCTACGGAGAGGGGAAGGGGGAAGGAGTCATCGCCGCAGCGGGAACGGGATCGAGTCTCTCCACGCCTCCCCCCGAAGAAGAGGTCATGCCGGAGAACGCCCCGCTCGCGCCCGGGAGCCTCTCCGTGACCGGACCGACGCCGGGGAAGTCGCATACGGCAACTGGGAGCGCGATGCTCATCGAAGGAACGACTTCTCCCGAGACAACCAGCATGTGGGTGAACGGTTACCGCCTGCAACTCTATAAGGCCGGGAAAACGACATGGAACTACATCGCGGACGCCTCGCTCCAGACGCTCCGGCGCGGAACGAATGTCTACCACATCCTCTCGCGGAACAGCTCCGGGCAGATTCTCGACAAGATCGACTACTCCATCATATGGAGACCTGGGAGATGAAGTTTGGTGGGAAAGATCGCCTTGACGCACCTCGAAGCAAGAGCTACAATGAGTACGTATTTACGTACTTAATTTTATCTATGCCCACCGTTTCCTTCAGCGATCTGCGCACGAACTTGGCAACGTACCTCGATCAGGCGGAAGAGAATCGCGAAGAAATCGTCGTCCATCGGGGAAAGGGGAGGACGGCAATCATTCTCTCCTTCGATATGTTTCTCTCCCTCCATGAAACCGCCTACCTCATGGCTTCCCCCTCGAACCGCCGACACCTCGAGCAATCCATGAGAGAAGCTGTCCAGGGCAAGACGCGTCGCGTCCGTATCCGCTGAGGTATGACAGTCGAATTTACGGCATCGGCCTACAGAGATTACCTGTACTGGAAGACTCACAATCAACGCATCCTCGAACGTATCCATACGCTGTGCAAAGCGATCGCGGAGAAACCGTTCGATGGCATCGGCAAGCCGGAGCCGCTCCTCTACGATCTGCAGGGCTGCTGGTCACGGCGCATCGACCATATCCATCGGCTCGTCTACCGCATCGAGAGGAAAAGAATTGTGGTGATTGCCTGCAGGTATCATTATTGATACCTCTTCCCTTTCCCATGCAACGTACCTGCGCAAACTCATGGTGCCGCCAGTTCTTCGAGATTACCGATGATGACCTGAAGTTCTACGAGAATGTCTCGCCGATTTTCGGCGGAAAGAAATACGTCATTCCTCCACCGGATACCTGCCCACAATGTCGTTTCCGTCAGCGCCTGCAGTGGCGACCGGAATCGCACCTGTTCAAGCGTAGAAGTGATTTTTCAGGAAAGCAGATCCTGTCGTTCCTTCCTGCGGATGCTCCCTGTAAAGTCATCAGTCCGGAGGAGTGGTGGAGCGAGTCGTGGAATCCTCTGGAGTACGGTCAGGAAATTGATTTCAAGCGGCCATTCTTTGAGCAGTTCGGCGATCTGCTCCGGAATGTCCCCATGATTTCACTGTCCATCGGCGGCCAAAACGAAAACAGCGACTACCTCAATTCCGCAAGCTGGCTCAAAAACTGCTACCTGATCGCCGGGGCGAATCACGACGAGGACTGCTATTACGGGAACTTCGTGAATTACTGCAAGAGTTGCGTGGACTGCAACTTCGTCGACCACTGCGAACTTCTGTACGACTGCATCGATTGCACCCACTGCTACAACCTCCGGTATTCCCAGCAGTGTTCGAACTGTTCGGACTCCGCTTTTCTGTTCGCCTGTCGGGGGTGCCAGAATTGCTTCGGTTGCGTGAATGCCGTGAACAAACAATGCATGTTCCTGAACGAGCAGCTATCGAAAGAGGAGTACGGGCGGCGTGTAAATGCCCTCTCCCTCCACAGCCGCAAGCACACGCAGGAGGCCATGCTGTTCTTCCTCGCGCACCGACTCAAGTTCCCGCATAAGTACATGATGGGTGAAATGAATGAGAACGTGACGGGTGATGGCATCTTACGATCGAAGAATGCCTTTGAGTGTTTCGACGTGAGCGATGCCGAGGATATCAAATACTGCGGCTGGTTCCATCAGGCGAAGAATTGCATGGATTGTTACGCGTGGGGTCTACCGGCGGAGAATTCCTATTTCAACACCGAATGCGGAGACAGGGGAAACCACGTGCTCTTCAGCGTACTCACGTACAACGGATCGGACGTGTTCTACTCTGTCCATATCCGTTCCTGCAAACAGGTCTTCGGCTGTATCTCTCTGCGCCACACCGAGTACTGCATCTTGAACAAGCAGTACACAGAGGAAGAGTATCACCGTCTCTCTGCGCTGCTGTCAGAGCACATGCATGCGACAGGGGAATGGGGGAAATTCTTCCCCGCCTTGGTCTGCCCGTTCGCGTATAACCAGACGATCGCTCAGGACTACTTCCCGATCACGAGGGAGGAGGCGGACAATATGGGAGTGCGGTGGGGGGAGGATCTCGAGCAGCACGTGCTCCCAACGCAGACCGCGGTGCCCGATTCCATTCGAGATGTGGATGAAAGCATCTGCGAGGAGGTGTTCTCCTGCGCGGAAACAGGCTTGCCGTTCAAAATCACGCCACAGGAATTCAAATTCTATAAGTCCAATGATCTCCCGCTCCCGGACAAGGCATTTTTCACACGGCATCTCTCCCGTCTCCGGCGCCGCAATCCAAAGAAGCTCTGGAACCGCGAATGTGCCAAATGCCACGAGCCAATAGCTACAAGCTACTCACCTGAGAGGCCGGAGATCGTCTACTGCGAGGAGTGTTACTTGAAGGAAGTATACTGAGGAATTTTTCCTCTCCCCCTTACCCCCTCTCCCCCCAACCAGCTGACCTGCCGGGAGAGGGGTGCACCTACTCAGAACTGCACCCGTAATTTCAGATGATGCATAAAACACACCCCTCTCTTCATCGAAATGCCTCTTGAGACAGTCTCCCCCTCCCCGTGCGGGCAAGCCACGGCGGTCGCGACCGCCGTGGCAAGCGGGACTGGGCGGGGAGGGGGCGCATAGGGGGAGAGGAAATTCAGAAAGCCTCGTCTACCCCGCTATCGCCTGTATGCTGATCCCGCACCCCTTCACCGCTCTCAAAAATATCTCCGGTGGCGGCGCCCTGACCGTGTGCTCCTGATCGTCAGCGGAGGACCGGAACGTGAGCTGCCATGCATGCAGACAGAGGTTTTCGATGCCATACTCTTCCGTGAGACGCCTGCTTGAAGACGAGGCGTACTTCCCGTCTCCGAGGAGAGGATGACCGACCGATGCGAGATGGACGCGGATCTGATGCGTTCGGCCCGTGTGGAGGTCGCATGCCAGAAGCGCGACATGCTTGCCGCGCTGGAGGGTGTGGTAGGTCGTCCTCGCCTCGCGGCTCACGGAGGTCTTGAGAACGGACATCTTCGTGCGCTCCGTCAGGTTTCTCCCGAGCGGCGCGTCGATCAGAGCCGAAGGGGGATCGGGAATCCCCGCGACAATCGCGAGGTAGCGCTTTGCGATGCTGCGCTCCGCAAATTGTTTCTGCAGGAATGCGTGCGCTTTCTTTGATTTCGCGATGAGGACACACCCCGTCGTCTCCCTGTCGAGACGGTGCACGAGGACGCTGTCTGCGGAGAAAGGGATATGTTTCTTCCTGAAAAGGAATGCGATGCCGTGGAGGAGCGTCGGCTCACCTCTTTTCAAGCCCGGAGCGGGGTGAACGGCGATGCCGGCAGGCTTCGCAATGACGAGGCAGGCGCTGTCCTCAAAGAGGATCGGAAGGTGCAGATCGACGGGAGTGATATGCGTCTCGGAAGCCGGCTCCCGGGTGTTCGTCACTGAAACAGTGTCACCGCTCCGGACAACGTGCGCCGGTTTCCGGGTGACCCTGCCATTGACGAGGACGCATCCTCCCCGCACGAGCTGCCCGGCCTGCACGCGGCTGATGTCCGGCTCCGTCCGATGCAGGAAGACATCCAGCCGGCCTTTGTCCTGTACGGTCAATTCCACAGAGGCAGTGTAGCGCAAAATAAAATTCCTTTTGCCTTCTCCCCCTTTTGAAGGGGGAGAAGATGGATGAGGGGGAGGATCCAAGGGAAAAGAGCATTGAAATTCCGAGATGGCAGGATCCATCTACCCGTTGACGCATCCGGCTGGTATCCTCCGGGGGATGAATACTCCTGAAGATCTCCTCACCCGCGCCGTAGAAACGGTGGTTCCCCGCGATCTCGCCGAGAAGAAACTGCAATCCGGCAAACCCGTCCGCATCTACCTCGGCATCGATCCGACGGGGAATAAACTGCACATCGGCCACTCCGTGCCGCTCCGGAAGCTCAAGGCATTTCAGGATGCGGGACATGACGTGATCTTCCTCATCGGGAGCTTCACGGCGACCATCGGCGATCCTTCCGGACGCGATCATCTCAGAGAACCCTTGACTCTCGCAAAGGTGGAGGAAAATTTCCAGACGTACAAAAAACAGGCCGGTAAGATCCTCGATTTTTCCAAGGTGAAGATCGTCTACAACCATGAGTGGCTCGGAAAACTTAAATTTGATGAAATCTTGAAGATCGCAAGCAACTTTACGGTTCAGCAAATGTTGACTCGTGAGACGTTCAAACAAAAACTACGAAAAATAATTTGTCCTGCTTGTAAAAAATTATTTCCCGATCCGAGCGTAAACTCTCCAAACGCATCAGAAGAGAAGTGTATAA
Source organism: Candidatus Peregrinibacteria bacterium (assembly GCA_043798355.1). Classification (GTDB taxonomy): domain Bacteria; phylum Patescibacteriota; class Gracilibacteria; order Peribacterales; family Peribacteraceae; genus JAZDOT01. The sequence continues at coordinate 8,462 of JAZDOT010000023.1, read as the reverse complement.
CCACCTGCACCCATTGCCATTCAAAAGTGGGTTTTGGATTGCAAGATATATTTGTTGAGGAAGGGCAGAGGGCCATTGGTCTTAATGAATTCCTCTACCCGCTTATGCAGGGTTACGATTCGGTCATGCTGGATGTGGACTGCGAGTTGGGGGGAAACGACCAACTTTTCAACATGCTCTGCGGCCGCACGCTTCAGGCTGCATTCCAGAAGCGCGAGAAATTCGTCCTCACGACCAAGCTCATCGAAGGTACCGACGGACGCAAGATGAGCAAGACTTACGACAACTGCGTGTATCTGGAAGATCCGCCGGAGGAGATGTTCGGCAAGGTGATGAGTGTGAAAGATGAACTCATGACCATCTACTTCGAGTGCTGCACGGGAGTTCCCATGGAAGAGGTGAAGAAGATTCTGAAAGGCAACCCTCGTGACGCCAAGGCCCGTCTCGCACGCGAGATCGTCGCGCTGTATCACGGGGGGAACGCGGCAGGCGATGCGGAGAAAGCATTCGATCGCGTCTTCAAGGACAAGTCTCTCCCCGCGGATATCACGGAAATGAAAGCGAAGAAGGGGACGAGCCTTCTCGATCTTCTCGTGAGTGCAAAACTGGCTCCATCCAAGTCAGAGGGGAGGAGGCTCATCGAGCAGGGCGGCGTAAGACTGAACAATAAAGTAGTTCGGAAATTAGATGCAGTGGTAGAGGAGGGAGTCATCAATGTTGGAAAAAGAAAGTTCCTGAAGATCACGATCAGTTAATTTTCCTCCACCCTTAGCCCCTCCTCCCAAGGAGGAGGCGAATGTATGTTTTGTGTGTTCTCCCCTTCCTCCTCGGGAGGAAGGGGTCGGGGGATGGAGGAAGCTACATCAGCTCCACCCGTGGATCATTCGTAAAAACGGTGAATGTGTACTCGCACGGGCAGGCGGGTTCTTCCTCCTCGGTGAACGATGTTGTCCGCATGAGGTGTGCTATGAGCAGGACGTTGCCCTCGGCATCGGAGAATCCGAGGAACTGACGATCGTCCCCCTGCTCTGAAACGAACACCGAGTAGCCCATCTTCTCGATCGTCTGCCCTTCCGTCATGAACCGCCAGAAATCCTCGTCGGCATACTCGCTGTCGTTGTAGTAGAGCGCAGGCTCGCCTTCATCCGAGAACTCGGCGGATATTTCCAACCCGCTGACCGTCCGCTCCACGCCTTCCATGGCGAACGTCCGCTCGGCGGGCAGAGGGACCGTCCACCGGACGAGGGGGTAGAGCGGGAGCATGAAACTCGCCGGTCCCTGCAATTCCGATGGTGAAGATCTTGAACACCCCAAGAGAACGGAGAGCGTGCACAGAGAAAGAACGATCAGGACACGATGGGGTACCACAAAACCATTCTACAGGGTTCCCGTCTTCGCGCAGAGGAAATCGCTCACTCCGCGCTCTTCAGCGCTTCGCTCATCGTCTCCAGGAGAAGCCGCTTCTTCGTCACGGGACTCGCCTCCGCACTGATCGCGTCTTTCTTGCCGGAGAGCGACTGCACGATGTTCTGGAATGCAGTCTCCGTGTCGTTCTTCGTAAGAATGAGCCACCACGGGGAATCGGCGGTCACTTCCTGACCGTCCTTCACCGAAACCGTCATACGGTAAGAGAGCGGGATGAATCCGAAGAGTTTCGCAGGTTTTTTGTAGGTGATGGTAACGGCGTTATCCTCCGTCGAAACATCTGCGATTTTCTCATCACTCTCCTTAAGCTTCTTGACGAAGGTCGCAAGGGTCTTCTCCGTTTCGACAGGATTCTTTTTTTTGACGGAGGCACCGGGACACTTTTCCAGAGAGAGAACGCATGTCCCGTCACTGCAGCGCGTCGGCAGTTCGAGAGGGCAGGGGACAGGCTCGGAAACCTTTGCTGGAACAGAGGCGGCCTGAGAGGAAGGAGGCGGACAGAATTCCGGATCATCGGCACAACTGCCGTCCGCGCAGCGGATCGGCATGTCCTCGGGGCATCCCGGCTGCGAAGTCTTCTCCTCTCCGGGCAACGCCTCCCCGGTTTCATCCTCGCAATCCGGATCGGGCTTCAGACAGTCGTCGTCGCAGATGCCGTCTCCGTAGAGATTCTCCAAGTCACACAGATCCGTCCCTTCTCCTCCCCCTTCGCAATCCGGATCGGGGTCGAGACAATCCTCGTCGCAGACGCCGTCGTTGTACCACCCCTCCGTCAGGCATTCATCGTCCTTCACGCCAGCCTCGTCCGTCTCCCCGTCCTCCGGCCCGGCCGTTCCAAGCGCTTCTTCACTTTCACAGTCCGGATCGGGCTTCAGACAGTCGTCGTCGCACGTTCCGTCTCCGTACCACCCTTCCGTTTCGCAGGGGTCTTCGTCTGCGGCGCAATCCGGATCCGGCTTGGCACAATCTTCGTCGCACACGCCGTCTCCGTAGAGATCATCCTCCGCGCACGGATCGGCGGCGGCAAGGGTGACATCGGCGAGGACGGGGATGGGCGGGACTGCGGCCTCTGCCGATGGGAGGACACTGAAAAAGAGGGTCGAGAGGGAGAGGAGAAAAGTGTGCATGGAAACTATTATACTGCTTCCGAGAAAATAAAAAAGGGTCTCAATGTGACTGTCCGAGGACAGCATACAAGGAGACCCTACTCGCAGTTTCCAGGCCGTAGCGGACCTACTTCGCCTCCCTTTGAGGAAGCTTTTTGGCCCTGGCCGTGCCCGATGAAGACCGGGCTGTATGTGGGTGAAGAATCGTCTTTTTTCCGGAGTCACTCAGCGATGCTTAGTGACTACTGCGGTGGAGTAAGCACAGTGGCTACTCCTTTCAACGAAAATCTGCACCTTGGAAACCGTCATCCCCGCACCGACTGGCAGCCGGCGGGGGAGCGCGATGATAGAGAATGCCATACTGCTGTCAATGAAAAATATCGGGAAAATTGGGGGGGAGCCTCACCCCCGGCCCCTCTCCTCTCCAACCTTCGCTTCCTCTACGACCGGCATGGCACTGTTTTGTTTGTATCTCCCTCTCCCCCGGCCCCTCCCCCGGAGGGGGAGGGGAGGACTCTCTGCCGACACCCTTCCCCCACCGGGGGAAGGGTTGGGGAAGAGGAAAAAAACACACACAAAAAAACATACAGTTACTTCAGCCTCTTCACCGCCTCCGCGATACTCAGCATCACTCCCTCCTCGAAAATGCTGGGGATGATCTTGTCCGCAGAGGGGGAGGGAACGAGCGAGGCGAGCGCCTTGGCCGCCGCAAGCTTCATCTCCGTCGTAATGGACGAAGCGCGGCTGTCGAGAGCTCCGCGGAAGATCCCCGGGAAGATGAGCGCGTTATTCAGTTGGTTGGGAAAATCGCTCCGTCCAGTCGCGACGATTGCGGCTCCGGCAGACGCGGCCTCATCCGGCATGATCTCGGGCGTGGGATTGGCCATGGCGAGGACGATTGGATTCTTCGCCATCGTCCGAATCATCGAAGGCTTGAGGACGCCCGCTTTCGAGACACCGATGAAGACATCCGCTCCGATCAATGCATCAGAGAGTGTTCCTGCCATGCCGGTCATGTTCGTGAACGCTGCGATCTCCCGTTTGTTCGCATCCAGATCCGTGCGGGAGGCATGGATGATCCCCTTGGAATCCGTGAGGACGATAGAGCCGACGCCGAAGTGGTTCAGCAGTTTCGCGACGGCGCTTCCCGCCGCGCCCGCACCAGAAATGACGATGCTGCTCTGCGCGGGATCTTTCCCGACAACCTTGAGCGCATTGATGATTCCCGCGAGGACGACGATGGCCGTTCCGTGCTGGTCGTCGTGGAAGACCGGAATGGAGAGGGAAGTCTGCAGCCTCCGCTCGATCTCGATGCAGCGCGGCGCCGAGATGTCCTCCAGGTTGATGCCGCCGAAGACGGGAGCGATGAGCTCGACCGCCCGGACGATTTCATCCGGATCCTGCGTATCGAGGGCGATCGGAAATGCATCGATATCCGCGAACCGCTTGAAGAGGGCACACTTGCCCTCCATGACGGGGATGGACGCCAGTGCTCCGATGTTCCCGAGGCCGAGGACGGCGGAACCGTCGGTGACGACGGCGACGGCATTGCCTTTGATGCAGTAGGTGTAGACATCCTCCGGATTCTTCGCAATCTCGAGGCATGGGGCGGCAACACCCGGCGTGTAGGCAACAGCGAGATCCTCACGGGTCACGAGAGGCATTTTGCTGGAGACGCTCAATTTCCCTTTCGTCTCCCGGTGGCGCTTCAGCGCCTCGGCATTGAAATCCATGATAAGGTGAAGGTTAAGGTTAAGGCTAAGGCTAAGATTTATACGGCAAATGCTTGAAGATCTTTCCGGTAAAAAAGAAGGAGGGCGAGATTAAAAATACCGAGCGTGATGAATCCGGCGAGACCCGTGAGCCCAGCCGTGAGGTCGCTCCCGCCTACGATCACCATGATCGCGAGACCTGCCGACGCATTGAGCGTGCCATGGAAGATGGACGCGGCGATGACGGAACGCGCCTTCATCGTCACAAAAGTGAGGAGAGGGGAGAGGAGGACGGTCCACCCCACCATCATGAAAACTCCGGCGAGCGGATGCTCAGGGTAATTGTGTCCGAGCAGGATGAGCGGCGCGTGCCAAAATCCCCAGATGATGCCGACGATGGCGGAAGCCCTCCAGAACCCGAGGTGGAGGACATTCTTCAGGAGAAACCCGCGCCAACCGGCTTCCTCGCCGAACGCAGCCAGCGCATTGATCGTCGGACCGACGATGAGGGACTGGAGGACGCCGATCCAGAACGGATGCAGAGGCGAAGAGACGATCTGCTGCTGGAGCTCTCTCAATTGGACCGGCGTAAGCATGTTTGAGAATCTCTCGACCATACCGGCCATCTCTGGGGAGAAATGGATCGACGGGATGAGGAGACTGATCGGAACCGTGAGGATGGCAAGCAGGACAGGCATGACCAACGCAACGCCGAACCACCGGTTCGGACGGAAGAAGACCTGGAGCGGACGACGGAACTCCTCGTGGTAGACGAACTTTGTCAGAATGACTGTCGCGAGAAGCGGCATGTACATATAGAAGACAGCGAGGACGAGTGCCCCCGGCATCTCCCACTTTCCGCCGAGGAGGAAGTACGCGGCGATGAACAGGTAACTGATGACGAATGTCAGAACGGAGAACAGGAGAGCTTTCTTCAGGCGGGGATCGAGAGTTACGAAGAGCGGCATGGGGGAACTGTAGCACGGCCAGCTCACTTAAGAATCCCGATCTGCCTGAGCGCCGAGAGCGCCATTCTATTCTGAGGATCGATTCCAAGGACCGTCTGGAACTCGGCAATGGCCTCCTCGCGGTCCTGCCTTTCATAGAGGAGGATACCGAGATTCAAGTGTGCCGCAGTGAACGACGGCGCGAGGGCGATCGCGGATCGATAGGAGGCAATCGCCTCACGGTTACGGTTCAGTTTATTGAGAAGAACTCCTTTGTTGAAGAATGCCTGCGGGGAGAGAGGATTGATCTCGATTGCCCTGTCGTACTCGCGGAGGGCATCTTCCGCATTCCCGAGCGCAACGAAGAGGGCGCCGAGATTGAGGTGCGCCATCTGGAACTCCGGCTGGAGGGCGATCGCCTGCTCGTAGGCCGAGCGCGCCCGTTCGTACTCTTTCAGCTGATAGGCGATCACCCCTCGCGCGACGTACGCCTGCGCACTGAGGGGGTTGGCAGCGATCGCATCGTTGGCTGCGCGGACAGCCTCCGGAAACCGCTCGAGATCACGGTACGCGGATGCGAGGTTGGTGAGGACCTTCGCTTGCGCCGAGTCCACTCCTCCGGCAGCGCGGCTGTATTTCTTGGTGATCGCGAGAGCGCGTTCGAGCATGGAAACAGCCTCCTCGCGGCGAGAGCTCAAACGGTACACGTTCCCGAGATTATTGAGCGCAACCGTGGACTCGGGATAGATCGAGAGGACGTGCCGGAACAGCGCCTCGCTGTTTTTCCACTGAAGGGACTGCCGAAATGCGAGGCCACCGAAGACGACCGCAAGGAGCGCGAGCAATTCGAAGAGACGCGCTGGAGATTGTGAGAAACGCTCTGCGATGCGCGCGAGGAGCATCGCGACAAGGAAGAGAATGCCGATGGAGGCGAGATAGGCATACCGGTCGGAAGCGAAGTAGAAGAAGTCGCCCTTCGCGAAATTGAGCAGCGTCGGAGAGAGGGCTGTGAAGAAGAACGCGAGGCCGAACGACACGCAGCGCGCGCGCTTCCATGCGAAGATCATCAGAAGAATCACGAGGAGGCAGACGACGAGGGGAACGGCAATGTCCCACCTCCGGAGCGTCACTTCTCCGGTGAACGGATAGAGCACGGAGAGACGGATGGGCAGGAAGATCTTCTCGAGGTAGAAGACAGCGCTCTTGGGCGCCATGAGAATTTTTTCGGAGAGCGATGACGATCCGATGACATCCAGTTTCCCGATCCACGCGATGATGCCGAAAGCCACCGTAAGCGCAAAATAGGGAATTTTTTCCGTGAACATCTCCATCGTCCACCGTCTCCCCCGATAGAAATCGATCAAGAGGAGGATCACCGGGAACGTCATCACCGTCACTTTCGCGAGAAGTCCGAAGAGGAAGAGGCACAGGCTGCCATAGAACAATTTCCGTCCGCCGCGCTCCGTGTAGTAGAGATAGACAATGATGCTTCCGAGGAAGAAGAAGGCGGAGAGGACATCCTTCCTGGCACTCGCCCACACGACGGCTTCCGTATGGAGCGGGTGCAGGGCGAAGAGAACGGCGCAGAATGCGGCGACAAAATATTTTCGCGAGAGCAGGTAGCAGAGCCACCCGACGAGGAGGGCTGTGAGCGTATGCCAGAGGAAGTTCTGGAAGTGGTAGAGGGCGGCATTGGTTCCGCCGAGAAAGAAGTCGATCTGGTAACTGAAGAACGTGAGGGGGATATAGAGCTCGGGGTCGAAGGAGGTGAAGATCTTTTTGAGGGACGAGAGGGAAATTTCGCGGATGAAGGGATTTTCATAGATGAGCATCCCGTCGTCGAAGCGGACGAAGTTGTTCGCGAATGACATGCTGTACACGAGGAAAACGCTTGCGGAGAAGACACCGACGATCCACAGGAGCGCTGCGCGGGATGGGAGGCGCGGGAGCGGCTCGACTAAACGCCCGATTTGGTTGCTGGCTACTCTCTGCATCGCCTGCCACTGTATGAGCAAAAGGGCTTGTTTGAAAAGAGATTCTTATGGATCGGCATTGCAGAACAGGTGCGCAGAGGAAAGAAGCCGAAGACCTTTACGGAGAGGGGAGTGGGACTAGAATAGACGTACTCCTTCCCCCTTTCCCCTATGGCCAAAGCACGCAAGAAGACCGTGAAGAAGACAAAGGCACGGAAGGCGAAGAACGTGGTGAAGAAGCTACTGAAGAAGAAAACGGTCCGGAAGGTTGTGAAGACGAAGAAAGCAGTTGTTCTTGGCAAGGTCACACACTTCTACGATCGTATCTCTGTCGCCGTGGTCGCCCTGAATGCCGTCCTCAAGGTCGGCGACCCGATCCGCCTCCAGCACGGCGACAAGGAGTTTTCGCAGCGCGTCAGCTCCATGCAGGTGAACCACTTGCCGATCACCGTTGCGAAGAAAGGGGACGAGATCGGCCTGAAAGTCAAAAAGGCTGCTTCTGAAGGGACGTTGGTTCTCGCGGGATGAACATTCCCCACCCATGCGTATGAAGGATCCCACTGCCACAACGGTACAGAAAACCGCCCGTACCGTCGGTCAGACGCTCGCGACCGTCCAGCACCTCTTCGATCTCTCTATCGGCTGGGGGTTTCGCAAGCTCAAGAACATAGAAGCGACCGGAGAGACGCAAAAGAAGAAGAGTGGATGCCTGCACACTCCGGTGAAGATCGCGCTCTCCGTACTTTCCTTCGTCGGCCGCACGGGCGATGCGTACTACGAATGGTACGGGAAGATGAAGGAGAAAGGCAGCCGTTAGCCGTTAGCCTGTAGCCATAAGCCGTGAGCGACGATTGAACTGCCCTCATTTTTAGTGTACATAACAAACGTTATACGTCAATAAAAGCCTTTAAGGCTTCTTTACGCCGATCTTCCACACCCCGCCTTCGCGGAAAGAAGTAAACTCATTTCCCTTGATATTTTCTATAGAGTTCCATTAATGCAATCATTGTTTTATTCATTGAACCCAACTTCAACGACTCCAGATCGTGCTTTGTTGTTTGATGCACACTAATAAAGGTTCTCCCTTTGTATTGATCTGTTTTTGTGTTGAATCCGATGGTGTGCGCATTTGTTTTCTTGATCCAATATACTTCTCTCGTAACCGCTCACTACCCCTGACATCGTTCGTGCTCATCTTGCATGAGAAAGCGATTGGATTTGCAATCTGAAGGTGTTTAGGTGTACACAAGAGTTGTACATGAGCAAGCCCCTCTCCAAAGAAGTTATCCGCACTCGCAT
>JAZDOT010000022.1:0-34356 GCA_043798355.1 Candidatus Peregrinibacteria bacterium | reverse complement strand
ACTCTCTCTACGAGAATCGATTCTCGTTTACCAGTTTCGTCAGCACCGTCATTCCCGCCATCGCACTTCCCAAACACACACCATCACCACAACTCAGCCTGCTCTCGTGGAGGGAGATGGGAAAACTGGGTGTTTTTTAGTTTTTAAACCTTCCCACTGGCACCGCCTCCACATCCGACGGCTCTTCGACGATGAACCGGATCGTCCGGCGGATGCTCGCGCGCACGTCCGCCTTCAGATCGAACCTCCGCGTTTCATTCCGCTTGAGGATGAGAGGAGGATCGAACGCAAGCCGCACGCTGTCATCCGTCAGAGCATCGGCGGTGTCCGTCACCGTTCGTGGCCCGGTCTGCAGAAGGAGATTGCGGAGATCCCGGCCGGAGGCCGACCCGTCGTTCGTGAGCGTGATCGAAGAGAGCAGCTGATCCTCCTGCCCGTCCGCATGCAATTGGAACCGCATCACCGTGCGATCGGAGCCGTAGCGCGGGGTGACGTTGAGATCGAGGTAGGTGACGGAGATTTCCCCGGTCTCCGGCCCCACGGTTCTGAATGCCGGCAGGGAAACGAGGGGGGTGAGATGCACGGAACTCCCCCCGGCATCGATGTCGCCGGAAGAGGCAATCTCGAGCCGGTGTTCCCCGGCAGAAGCCGCATCCGGAGAGAAGTCCGCTCCGACCGAGAGCGAAGTCCCGCTGCATGCGGGAAGGAGGAGAGACCTCAGACGGAGTTCGGCGGTGTTCCCGTGTGGATCGATCGAAGAAACTGTCGAAACGCGCCGTCCGGCGCGCATGACGTAGACGCGATCAATGTCACTGCTGGCTCCCAGTCCTCCGTGCGTGACGCGGATCGAGCGGATCGTGACATCGCGTGCGCAGGAAGCCCGCACTGTCATCTGGAACATCTCTACGCGCTGCGCCCCCGGAGCAATCGAAATTGCCGCTGTTTGGTTCGCCGTCTGCACGACGGAGAGGTCTCCCGATGAGGAGGGAAATAAGCCAATCGCCAGTGCGAGGAGGAGAGCAGACATCCAAGGGGCGAATGCCCAAAGTATCAAGTACCAATTATCAATTATCAATTATCAATTTTTTTTCTACCACCCCCCCGACGCACCCCCCCCTCCCGTGGATCCGCCGCCGAATCCGCCGAACCCTCCCCCACCATGCCCCCCCGAGCCGAATCCCCCGCCAGGTCCCCATCCACCCCCCGCCCACCATGCCGTCTTTCCGCGCTTGCGATACGCCTTCGAAACGACGGCATCGAGCAAAAGGCCCAGTGCCGTCAGAATCGGGATGGAGAGCCACCACGTAAAGAGGATCGTGAGGACCACTCCGGCAATCGCTCCGATCACCCCCCCCAGCCACCACGACTTGGTACGCGAAAGAATGGCAATCAGCCATTGGAACACAATGATGAAAAAGAAGAAGGCAAACACGAAGGACCCGCCATGAGCTCCGCTGTCCTGCTGATAACGATCCGCCGTGTACTCGCCGCCGATGTGCTTCTGCAGTGCTTCGATCCCCGCGCGGATTCCGTCACCGTACTTCCCTTCCTTAAAGAGCGGGGCAATATCCTCTTCGATCACCCCCTTCGCGACGATATCCGGCACCGCCCCCTCGAGGCCGTAGCCCGTCGTAATATTGATCTTGCGATCGGCGTATGCAATGAGGAGGAGAATGCCGTTCTCCTTGTCCTTCTGCCCGATCCCCCACGCACGGAAGATCTGCACCCCGACATCGGCGATGGCTTCTCCGTTGAGAGACTGGACGATGACCACGGCGATTTCATTCGACGTCTGCTTCTGATAATCGGTCAATGTCTGTTCGAGAGCTTGCTCCTCCTCGGGTTTCAGAAGAGCGGCGGCATCGGTGACGAAGCCGTCATTGGGAGGCGGCGTGAATGCGAACGCCGACTCCGCAACCACGCACGCAAGGATGATGCCGACGGAAAGAGCGCGGATAAAACGCACAGGATCACTTGGTGAAGTCCACGCGCGGAGCCTCCGCCGCTGCCTCTGCAGCCTGGAAGAAAGGCTCTGATGTGAAACCGAAGAGGCGCGCGAGGATCATGCGTGGAAAGACGGTCACGAGAACGTTGTAACTCTGCACGGAGTCATTGAAATCTTTGCGTGCAACGGCAATGCGGTTCTCCGTCCCTTCCAGCTGCGTCATGAGATCGCGGAAGGCCTGCGTCGCCTGCAGCGTCGGGTAATTTTCGAACGTGACGAGCAAGCGTGAGAGCGCGGAGTCGACGTTCTCGGCCGCAGAGATCTTCGCCGCCCTGTCCGCTCCGGCACTCATCCACTGCGTCCTGGCCTGCGTGACGGCAACGAACGTATTCTGTTCGAATGCAGCGGCGCCCTGCACGGTACTCACGAGGTTCGGCACGAGATCGAACCTGCGCTGATACTGCGTCTCCACCTGCGCCCATGCGCCGTCCACGCCCGCGCGTGCACGGACGAGGCCGTTGTAGCCTGTCCAGACCCAGATCAAAAGGAGGACGACGATCCCGAGAATGATGAAGAGAACTTTTTTACTCATAAAAGGAAGGGGAAGTGCAGAGAGTATAGGGCAGAGCGGGAGATGGGTATAGGGCGAAGACGGAGCTACGGGAATGCGGAAGAACTCATCATCGTCGCGCCAGGAGAGCGCTGTGCTTACTCTGCACGCGCATCGTCTCCTCCAGATCCTCCTGCAAGGCATTTCGATGTTGCCGCGCCTCCTCGAACCCCTGGTGCATTTCAACAGCTAAAACAGAGATCTGCTGCTGCAGACTTTTCTGAGCGCCTACACTCTGCTGCTGCAGTGTATTGATCTGCTGCTGCAAATCGTTCCTCAATCCCTGGATGTGTTCCAGCAGCACTTTGTTGGTAATGTCATCGACCATGGAGAACCGATGGTAGACCTCCCGAATGACTGAATCAAGATTGTGGAACGAGGACGAATCGATAGGGCTTGCGTGCCCACTCCCCGGCATACGCAACGCCGATGCGCGGCAGCCTGCGGATGCATGTGTCAGGAATCTCCACCCCCCTGTCCTCGATCCACAATCCCGAGGTCTTCCCCGCTTTCGTACCGTTCAATCCCCCGTTGATCGCGAGAGCCTTAGTGAGCTTCGCAGGACCGTTCCGCTCGCCGACACAACGGATCAAGACTGCGGCGGGATATCCCTCCGCTCCCGTGACGACATTGAGCATCCAGTGCATGCCGTAGACGAAGTACACGTACCAGTGCCCGGCGGGGCCGAACATCACGCGGTTCCTGTCCGTTCTGCCCTTCGACGCATGACAGGCCTTGTCGGAGGGCCCGTCGTACGCCTCGGTTTCGAGAATCACCGCCTCGATCGTTCGTGCTCCGATCCTGCGCACAAGAATCTTGCCCAGAAGCTCACGCGCAACGACCAATACTTCGCGGTCGAAGAATGCCGCAGGCAGCACCCGTCCGCGAACCAGATACCTCTTCATGCCGCGGAGGAGAGACGGAACGGATTGAAGTCCGTCGTCCTGTCGTAGTGATCTTCGTGCTCGTGCGTCTTCAGGAACGAAACGACACGGTACGTCACGGGCGTGAAGAGGATCTCGATGCCCACTTTGAACAGGTAATTCGTGAGAATGAGGCTCCCTACGATCTCCCAGGGAAAGACGCCGAAGAGGGTGGCGAGCAGAATGAAGACGATCGTATCCACCCCCTCGCCGACGACGGTCGAACCGATGGTGCGCATCCAGAGGAAGTGCCCCTCCATCCAGACCTTCATCTTGGCGAGGATGAACGAATTTGAAAATTCGCCGAGCAGGTACGCCAACACGCTCGCGAGCACGATCCCGCCCGAGCTCACGCCTCCGAGGATGCGGCCGAAGGCCTGATCCCCGGCATATCCTCTCCACGCCTCCTCGCCTGGCATCCACTGGACAAGAGCGATGCAAGCGCTCATGAGGAGAGCGGCGGCAAATCCCGCCCAGATGACGCGGCGCGAACGGGCGTACCCGTAAACCTCCGTCAGAATGTCGCCGAAAATGTAACTCAAGGGGAAGAGAAGAGTCCCCCCGTCGAATGCGAGGCACGTGCCGAAGAGGGAGATTCCGAAGTCCACGATCTTCGCGGATGAAGCGACATTACTGATGAGCACGACCGCGACGAAGGCGGCCATGATGAGGTCGAAGAAGCGGTAGGGGCGCATGGGGGCATGATAGCGCTCTTCCGACAGCGCGTACCATCGGCGTCCCGCCGATCTGCGAGAAAGAAGAAAGAGCCATTTCCCTCTCCCACGATCGTGAGTAAGATAGCGCTACCTCGGGGTGTAGCTCCCCACTTCGCTCCGCTCTCGCGGAGCTCCGAGGGGCAGGCAGTTGGCTTCAAAGCATTACAGTTCTTTCGTCCGATCGTGGTTCTCTCGGGGTGTAGCTCAGTTGGCTAGAGCGTACGGTTCGGGACCGTAAGGTCGCTGGTTCGAGCCCAGTCACCCCGACCATCCGGCTTCGTCTGCGGACTACGCCGCGATTTCTTCATCCTCACCCTCACCCCAACCCCACCTCTCTAACCGCGGCCAGGAATGGTTCGACTGTGCCTGTCCTGAGTCTGTCGAAGGGCTCACCACAGGCGGCTGTAGCTGGTTACCTCTTTTCCCTCTTTGCCCTCTTTTTCTTCTTTGCCCTCTTTCCCTATTTGCCTTCAACCCCGTCCTTAACCTTAGCCTTAACCTTAGCCTCAGCCTAAAACATTGACACCCCCCTCCTTCACGATAAAATTCATCCCAGTCATGGCCCTCCGAAACATCATCAGCACGATCATTATTATCCCGCGCCTGGCGTAGGGAATGCATTGATCTGCTGATTCTTCTCCCCTCCGCCAGAAACGTATGGCGGGGTTTTTGTCTTTGTCTGTTTTTCCCCCAATACGATGGGTACCCAAGAAAACACCGGCCCTGTGGCTCAATGGCAAGGCACGCTCGACGGCGGCGGCACGCTCACGGTCATCGCCCATCTCTCGCCACTGGACGATTGTCTGTGCCGCCCACTGCGGGATCTCCAGCCAATCGTGGAAGGCCTCAGGCAGGCATTACAGCGCGTCATGGCAAGGAAAGGATGGACGGAGGCTCTGCTGACGACTCACGGACCGGGGAAATACTGGAGGCCGGCAATCGAAGAGCAACCGGACATGGGTCCGCGCGACGGACTCATCGGCTACATCCTCCACAATGGAGAACAATCGACCGTATTGGAATACGCCCACAGGTACTCCACACTGAGCGGCCGCATCGGAGAAGTCATCCAGCGCTGCGCCCCTGAAAGCGTCATATCAACCTACAGAACCGGCCTCCGGAGAGCACTGGCGCAATGGGATTCCACAAGCGAATCCTGAGAAGGTGCGCCTCTTTTTCTTCTTTGCCCTCTTTTTCTTCTTTGCCTTCGCATAAACCACACTATTTGGCTCTCATACGCCAGTAAATTTGTACACAATATTTATACAACTGAGTATCTTCCAAAAAGACAACTATACTTAACCAGTCTTTTGGCTTTACCAAGCCAAATATGCTTATTCCTCCCCAAGCCCCACACCCTGAACACAAATTGTAGTCGATGATCACTGGACACCATTCCTGCCATCCGTACACTGCCTGCCTCCACCAAGGAGGATCTATGATGAACCACGTGAAGCCATTTTCACACCGTGCTTCACTCCAGCTCATGGTCACCCATGCGCTGCTCATCACCACCATTTCCCTCGCAATGGTGATGAGCCTCCCTTCCCTTGGCTAAGACAACGCAGAGCCCCCGGAAGCGATGAGGAGTGCAAGTTCGCCCGCTACTGCCCGAAGACGGGTACGTAGACACAATCCCCTCTCCACATCCTGATCACCATCAGAGGAGAGAACTTCCTGAACCTGCTTTCAAAATTAGACGGTTCCGCACAGCCGATTCGGGGCATTTTCATGATAACCGGGGTACCCTTGCACTTGCTTCCAACCCAAGAAGATTCTACGCTCTCACCGTGATCCGGGTCACCGCCCTCTCCTGCTCTTCCTCCTCCTGCTGCTCCTCCATGCAGAGGGCAGGGCGGTCGTAAGCAGAAAAAGCATCTTAGTGACCCGCCTCGCCCTCTCCGAACAAGAGGGTTCTTTTTATTTATCTCATTTCCCCTTCTCCCTATGGAAAACGGCCGTCAGCAAACGAACACGGCACCGCACAAGACGACCCGCACCATTATCCCCGGAACGGATGGTGAATATTTCTGGCTGGCCGAAGAATTACAGAACGGAGACCTCCTTCTCCTCCTGCCGAAGACTCCTCTACCGAAGATGCGAAAGGAGATGGCAGGAAACGTGGGCGTTTTGCTCGGAAAACCCGATCAACGAACAGTCGGCTTGAGCACGCCGGTCGCAACCGTCTGATCCGGAGCCGGGTTCCCGTCGTCCTTCTCGAGAGTGACGACGACATCCGTATTTCCCGCTATGTCCTCGGGGAACTCGAATGTGAGCTGATGGCGGACGTCGCCGAAGTGGTTCTGGAGGTGCCCCATGGAGAGGAACGAGCCGGAAGCCTCCTTCAGCCATGCCTCATAGAACGTTCCGTCCTGCTCAATCGCGACATTGAGCTGCATGGTGACGACGAACATGCCGTTCTCGAATTTGTACGCCTGCACGACCCCGTTGGCCGGCGTTGTCTTCGTCCCCGTCATCGCCCCGTACGCAAACCAGACTTCCTTCCCAAATTTCGGATGCACGGCCTTCCCCTGCTGGGGGAAAATCACCGGAACGATCTCCGTGCCGATGGGCTCGTCCACCGTCGTCGTCTTGCCGCAGGCGGAGAGAGCGACGAGAGACAGAAGGAAGGCGGTTGTCAGGGCGAAGCGTTGAATGGACATAAAAAAAAGAGGAGATGGGACAGGAGTGTAGCAAATATTCCTTGTACGCCAAGGGGCGGTTTACTGGTTTCTTCGCCCAGAAAAAGCCTATCACCAGAGATATCCCGGGGGACGAGCCCGCATTTTCTCGCGCTCCGTCCTGGCTTTGTGATCCACCTTTGCTGCCAGCACATCGAGACGGGGAGCTTCCTGCGGAAAGAGCATAGCGAGCGTGGAGGAAAAAGCCAGAAATTCCTCGACATTCGGCGAGAGGGCAATGAAGTGCCGGTTCGCGTCGATTGCATCGGCAAAGCGGGCCATGATGGCCATCCACTCGTCCTTGCGGGCGGCGATTTCCTCTGTACGCTGCAATTTCTCGAGCGTCGTCACCACCGCATGCACGATCCCGACTTCCGTGAGCGGCGAGAGTTTGTATGCCGTTTCATACGCCGTGAGCGCATCCTCCGTGCGTCCGAATGCGAGGAAGATGTCCCCCTCACGACGCCACGCCCGCGCGTCCTGCCGGTTTTTCGAAAAATAGTCATCGATTGCAGATTGTGCTTCGTTGTAGCGCTTTTCCTCGTACAATATTTTTGTTCGACTGAGGAACATGTCCCGCGGGAACCACCCGAAAGACGCGTAATCGTACCAGGTGAGCGCACTGTTATTTTCCCCCAGCGCCTCTCTATGACGCCCGAGGGAAGAGAGGAGGAGCGGCGGCGTTTCGAGAATTGCGATCGCTAGAAGAACCGTCGCTATCAAAAGCTCTGAAATCCGTACAATTTTTTTATTCATAACTCGCGGATTTTTCCACTCTACCGTCGCTGCGAGCAGGGAAAGCATCACCCAGAAGAGCACTGCGATGGAAACGAACTGGAGATTGTAGTCGATGAGGTTGTGGGCGAAGACGCCGACAACAGCGAGGAAGAGGTAGACGAAGCTCCCCCCCCACGGATCCCGAAGCGCTTTCCCGAAAGCCTTCAGGAGAATGGAGAGGATGATCGCTGCGAGGAGGAAAGCGGCGATCAACCCCTCCTCCGCGGCCGCTTTCAGGAGGACATTGTGAGGATGATCGGACGTCGCGAGGACATCCTTCATGAGGCGCGAATGGGTGAAGCGGAAGCTCCCTGGTCCCCATCCTGTGATGGGCTCGCGATACGCGAGACGCAGTGCCTGCATCCAGAAGGAGCTGCGCTCGGAGACCGAGGATGATCCCTCCGCCGCAGTGAAAGTCGCCTTCTCGACGATGTTTGTCACCGGATAGATGCGCCCCCGCAGATGATTCATGCTGAAGAACAGCGCGAGCGCGCATGCGACGATCAGCGCACATTTCATCGCAGCCTGACGCCACGATGCGAAGACACTGCGCCGACGGTACGCGATGACTCCGAAGAGGATGATTTGGCCTACGCATGCGAGCATGGCCCCGCGGGAGTAGGAGAGGAGGAGCGAAGAGAACATGACCCCCAATACGGCGTACCAGAGGAGCGACTTCCACTCCCGCTCCTCTTTGAGAGCCCGCCAGAGGGCGAGCGGCCAGACGAGGAGGAGGAACTCCGCCCACGCGTTCGGCCAGTAATCCGTGTGGAAACGCCAGTCAAAGAACGTCCCCGTGAAGCGATCCACCGGCTGCATCACGTACACGACGGCTCCGATGCAGAGGGCAAGGAGAGCGATACCCACGACCACCGTGGCACACTTCTTCAGCAAGACATCGTCCTCGGGCCACACAGCAGGAAGGCACGCGTACACCGACAGGAAGAGGAGGAGGACGGATCCGGTGCGCAAAACTTCATCCAGTCCGTAGTTCGCCGTCTTCGAGAATGCAAAACTGATCCCAGTCCAGAAAAGGAGCAGCATCGTTCCCGCCCACAGAGGAACCGGGACGGCGCGCTCCCCTTCCAGCGGAGATTTCCAGCGAAAATACACGACCCCCCATGCGACAGCCGTCAGAACCCACACCGCTTCCAGACCTTTCCCGCCTTTCCAGAGGATAACGAATGCCAGGAAGAGGGAGAATACTACGAACAAAATTTTCCTCTGGTGTTTCACAAGAAATGCATGGAGGACGGAAAGATGATTCGGCTGGTAGCGGAAGAACATAGCGGACAGTATGCCACACTTGCCTGCCGGGTGCGGACATCCGCCTTGTCGCCACAATCCATCGGGAACATCATTGCCATTACCCATGAAGTTTGAACTGACCGCCGATGACCTGACACCCGACGAGGTCATCCTCTACCACGAGGATTACCGGGGTCTCGGCGGGAGAACGGCTATTGATCAGCTGATCAGTCTCTTGGGTTGCCGCATCGTCATCATCGTCGATAAAAAAACCTTTGTGCAGAGACTGCGCGAGCGGTATGAGGAGATCATGAGGGAAAGGGGGACATCGGCTTGATTTCCGCTCTCCATCGGCATAATTTTCCGCTCCCTCTTCTTCCACTTCCCCTCTGAGCACCTCTCTTCGCGTCCTGGCATTCGGAATGAACCTCGACGACAACGATGGTCTCGGCTGCGTTGATCATGTCTATGAACCGACAAGTCAGGCGGAAGCGCTCGCTACTGCCCGTGGATACGAGCGTGATCCACTCGCCATGGACGTTGCCCTCCTGCTCACGCGCGAAGCTCTGGCCGTCTATGCCCTTCTGAAGGGCGATGGAAGATCGCTGGAAGAGCTGCTGGGAAATGCCGAGAACATCCCGCCTGCTCAGTTGGCACAAGAAATGAAGCAAGTATGATATTTCCACAGAAAAATCGCGGCGTAGTCACGGCCCTGCGAAGCAGAGACGGACGAAACCGGCTGGTGCACTACGTTGAATGAAGATTGGCAGCATCATAAAGAAAACTTTTTTCCGCCGGCATCAGTATAATTTCTTAGGGATCTTTCAAGACGGCCTCTCATCTCAGCAGCAGTACCTTCAAAACGTTCTGTGGAGTAGCATTGCCCAGAAATTGCATCCGCTGAACCAGCGCCTACATCCACTGCCGCAGAATCCAAAAAAGCTTTGAATTGTGCTATTTGAGCACGAAGCCGTGCGCGTTCTGCACGCTCTTCTGCATCCTTATCTCTGAGTTCATCGCGTGTTTTCATACTATATATATTAGTGTAAATCAGATTGTTGTCAATGGTGCGCCGTGTTGGAGGACGTTCGAACTCTTTTAACTGAGAATGCGGCGAGGGGTGTCTGTTCATAATTCTCGCCAGCACTCTTCAAAAAAAAGCGACTATGAGATATATTCTTGTTGCATGCCTTCATTGGTCGTCTATCACAGGGGAGGAGGAAAATCGTTGGGGTATCCTCCCAATTGCATTGAAACGATCAGATGGGCATCGCATCAGGGCGCACCGGCGATTGAATTCGATGTCGCACTTGCATCAGATGAGAGAGGTGGAGAATTTTTGTGTGTCGTTGAGCCAAAACTCCTTATACTGGCGCATCTTGATATCAATCATCTCAGATGGGGGGATCTGATTTCGATCAATATGGGAAATGAGAAAGTGGGAAGAGTGCCACCGGTGAAACTCAAACAGGTTCTTGATGACATTGCTCCATCCGTTGGCTTACAGGTTCATCTTAAAAGTGACGGCAAGAGGACAGCTGAGGCCGCTGTGCAGGAGTTGTCAGGAAGAGAGAACGTCCTCATCACTTCTTTTGATCTGAGAATGCTGCACTCTGTGAAAATACACAATCAAGCCCTGAAAGTCGGTTGGCTTGTTGCACCCGATGGAATTCCCCAGAGCGAAGGAGTTCATGATCTGACGAAAAAGGTAACCAGCAACACCACTATTGCGCCATATGCGCTTGGTGAACTCTCGGCTATAGACGAGCAGCTACGGACGAATCAAGTCGATGTTGCTATCCTCTGTGGCCCACGCATCCAGAAAAGAGAAATGGTTTCTTTTCTGAAAGAGCGAGGATATTCGGTCGGTGCCTGGGGCATTGGAACAAATATTGCACTCGCAAGGCAGTTGATTGATTTCGGCATTGATCGGTTCACGATCGACAACCCTGAACAAATGTAGATGAGGGGCTGGGAGAGCAACTCCGATGGATGTTCCTTTGATTGCCATGCCCAGTTCGATCCGTTCACTCCACTGTCAGTGCGTTCGAACTTTTTCTTGGCTTCTTGTTGAGCTGAATTTGATGCAATTTTCGGTTGGGCAGTTCGACTTCTCGCTCCGCTCGTCGCTCACTGTCATTCGACTCGCTTGCGCGGAAGAATGGCCCGAACCCCGAACGATAGTGAGGGGTGAGAACCATGAGCGAGCCCCGCGAATGCGGGGCGAGTCGAATGGTGCCGACGGAGAGAATCGAACTCTCAAGGGATTGCTCCCACACGCTCCTGAAGCGTGCGCGTCTACCAATTCCGCCACGTCGGCACGCAGACACTGTATCAAGAGTGTGAAGTCTAAGGAAAGAATAAACACGAATGTCTCTCCTCCTCTTCATCAGCAAACCAAATTTTGAAGGACCCCCCACTTCGCCATCCTCACTGAAAGAAGAGATGAATCCCTTTCCGATACATTCCACAGAGCACATTCCCCGCCCACCCGCCCCATGCCGACCCAAACCCCCATCCGAAAAAAAGTTCCTGCGCCCCGCAGGGCATCAGTCCCCGCTCCACGCACCGCAGACACACAAACCTTTTGGGTACCGTTCGGAGGGCATGCAAAACCTGTAAAACCCGATCCCCTCCTCCACGGCGGAAAGGCAGCCAGCCTCCTCGAAATGACGCGCGCAGGTCTCCGCGTTCCTCCGGGCTGCATCCTCACGACGGAGGTCTTCCGGATGCGCAATGAAGACCGGAAGCGTGCCGATCAGATCATCGAAGAAGCCATCCAGATCGGCATCGCGCACATCGAACAGGCGAGCGGCAAATCCTTCGCGCGCGGCACGGTACCGCTCCTCCTCTCCGTCCGGTCAGGCGCCCCCGTGAGCATGCCGGGGATGATGGATACCATCCTCAATGTCGGGCTCTCAGACGGCATCATTGAGGGAATGGCGGGAACGATGGGTGAACGCTTCGCATGGGGAAGCTACCTCCGGCTCATCGCACAGATGGCCCCTCTCATCGTCCCGGCTGGAACGTCATCCGATGTCCTCGATCACCTCCTCGATTTCTCACGCCCTCTCGAGAGTGCGCTCGAAGCCAAAGAGCGCTGTCTGCGCGCTCTCACGCATCTGACGACCATGGGATACCCCTTCCCGCAGAACCCATTCGACCAGCTCCGGCTCGCGATCCATGCGGTCTTCGACTCCTGGAACTCACGGCGCTGCCGCGTCTACCGGGAACTGCACTCCCTGCCCTCCTCTCTCGGAACCGCCTGCACGCTGCAAGCGATGATCTTCGGGAATCTCAATGAGAAGAGCGGCACGGGCGTGTGCTTCTCGCGCGATCCCTCGACGGGGGAGAAGCGTCTCACGGGCGAGTACCTCCCCGTCGCGCAGGGTGACGACGTGGTGGCCGGCATCCGGACCCCCTTCCCGCTCGCGATCGAAGACGCCGGACGGGAGAGCGATCGTGCACACACGCTGGAAGGACAATCCAGAGCTCTCTACCGGGAATTGCAATCCGCCGTCGAAGAGCGGGAAGACGCTTTCCACTCCGTCCTCGACATCGAGTTTACCGTAGAGGACTCTGTCCTCTACTTCCTCCAGTGCCGCTCTGCGAAACTGAGCGCACACGCCGCGGTCAGTTCTCTGCTCGATTTCTACCAGGAAGGACATCTCACTGCGAGGGCGATCGCCGGGCGCGTCACCGGCAAGCAGATCAGTCAGCTGCTCAAGCCCGGCTTCGATCATGCGAGTGAGAAAGCCGCAGAAAAAGAGGGGCGTCTGCTTGCGACGGGACTGCCTGCCGGTCCCGGTGTCGCTGTGGGGCAGATCATCCTCGAGGCTTCACGTGCCCCGGCGGATACACCATGGATCCTCGTGCGAAGCCAAACCTCGCCTGAGGACGTCCCGGACATGGTGAAAGCGGCGGGAGTGCTCACGAGTCACGGCGGCATGAGCTCCCATGCTTCCCTCGTCGCACGCCAGATGGGCATCACGTGCGTGACGGGATGCGAGGCCGTGCGTGGCGACCCTCAGAACCATGCCATCCACATCGGATCCAAAACCCTGAAAGAAGGAGACATTCTCTCCATCGACGGCTCAACCGGCAAAGTCTACGAAGGGGAAATCCCCTTCTCCGGAGCACAGAACGGTTCTTTGCTCATCGAGAGGCTCCTCACGATCACCGATCCGCTCGCGACTCTCTCGGTGTTCGCGAACGCCGACACGGCGGAGCAGGCCACCACTGCCCGGGCGTTCGGTGCCCGCGGTATCGGCCTCGTGCGCACCGAACACATGTTCTTCGGCACGGACCGCCTGCCCCTCATCCAGCGTCTCATCCTCGCGGAAGACGATCGAAGCAGAACGGGAGCCATCGCGGAGCTGGAAGTGCTCCAGACCAACGATTTTGAAGCCCTCCTCGCCGTCATGGACGGCCTTCCGGTGACCGTGCGCACCATCGATCCTCCGCTCCACGAGTTCCTCCCTCACGAACAGGGCATCGACGCCGCTGCAGAAAAGCTCCACATGTCCCCCGAGAAGATCCGGCAGAGTGTGCATGCGCTCCGGGAAGAAAATCCCATGCTGGGGCTCAGGGGCTGCCGCCTCGGAATCCTCCATCCCGAAATCCCGCTCATGCAGGTCCGGGCGCTGCTGCGCGCGGCATGCACCCTCAAAAAACGCGGGATGGACCCGCAGCCCTCCATCATGATCCCGCTCACGAGCGGAAGCGAGGAGCTGCACGTGCACCGACTCGCACTCGAGCGCGAGATCGAACGGATCCTCGCGGAGAACGCCGTCTCCATCCCCTGTCCCATCGGCACGATGATCGAGGTCCCCCGGGCCGCTCTGCTGGCGCGCGAAGTCGCGAAAGAAGCCGACTTCTTCAGCTTCGGGACAAATGATCTCACGCAGATGGTCTTTGCCCTCTCCCGTGACGACGCCGCCAGTTTCCTCCCTGTCTACATCGCACAGGGGATCTACCCGTCCGATCCCTTCGCGACACTCGACCGCAAGGGGGTCGGAGCGCTGATGCGCATGGCGGTAACCGAAGCGAGAGCAATCAAGCCTGGTATGAAAATCGGCATCTGCGGGGAGCACGGAGGAGACCCGGCATCGATCGCATTCTGCGCTTCCCTCGGCCTCGACTACGTCAGCTGCTCACCGATGCGGGTGCCGGTTGCGCGGTTGGCCGCGGCTCAGAGCGAAGGACTTGGGACTTAGGACAAAGGACTTGGGAATTTCCGAAAGCACTCTTGACTCGGGAGTCTGGCACTCTACAATACCGACTGCCAACCAGGCGTCGCCGATCTCTTCGATCGAGTGACGCAGATTTTTCTCCCCTCTGTTTCTTTCCCCCACTCTCGTATGACTGCAGTCCCGAAACTCGCAGTGCAGATCCAACCGATCGGCGATCGGGTGGTCGTGCACCCCATCGAGCAGGAGCAGGTCACTGCTTCCGGCATCGTCATCCCCGATACCGCCACCGGCGAAAAGCCGCAGGAAGGCATCGTCATCGCCGTCGGCAAGGGCGGCACCGGCAAAGACATGGTGGATCCGTCGAAGTACCTCAAGGTCGGCGACCGCGTCCTCTTCGGCAAGTACGCCGGCGACGACGTGAAGCTGAAAGGCGCCGACGGCAAAGACGTCGAAGTGAAAATCCTCCATCTCGACGGCGTCCTCGGCAAAATCTCCTAATCCCTTAACCTTAACCTTAACCTTAGCCCTAACCCTAACCCTAACCCTAACCCTAATTCCTAACCCCTCTCCTCATGGCTGCCAAACAACTCCTCTTCGGAAATGAAGCGCGCAAGAAGATCATCGCGGGCGTCCTGAAGCTCACCCAAGCCGTCCGCGCCACGATGGGCCCCAAGGGCCGCAACGTCGTCATCGAGAAGAAGTACGGCGGACCGACCGTCACGAAGGACGGCGTCTCCGTCGCGAAGGAAATCGACCTGGAGGATCCCTTCGAAAACATGGGCGCGCAGCTCGTGCGCGAAGCCGCAACCAAGACCAACGATGCCGCGGGCGACGGGACGACCACGGCAACCGTGCTGGCGTACGCCATCATGGAGGAAGGCCTCAAGCACCTGAGCTCGGGCAGTAACGCCATTTCCGTCAAACACGGCATCGAGAAGGCCGTCATCGCCGTCAACGCGGAGCTGGACGCCATGAAGAAAGTGATCAGTAAGAAGGAGGACTACGCCGCCGTCGCGAATATCTCCGCGCAGGACACCGAGATCGGCGACGTGATCGCCGACATCATGGACAAGCTGGGCAAGGACAGCGTGGTCACCGTGGAAGCCGGCCAGACGCTGGGCATCGAGAAGGAGTTCGTGGAGGGCATGCAGTTCGAGAACGGCTACATCTCCCCCTACTTCATCACGGATGCCGCACGCATGGAGTCCGTCTTCGAAAATCCATACCTCCTCATCACGGACAAGAAGATCGCCTCCATCCAGGAGATCCTTCCGCTTCTGGAAGCCCTCGCGCAGCGCGGGAAGAAAGAGCTCGTGATCATCGCCGAGTCGGTGGAGGGCGAAGCGCTGGCCACCCTCGTCGTGAACAAGCTCCGCGGCACGTTCTCAACGCTCGCGGTCAAGGCTCCCGCTTTCGGCGACCGCCGGAAGGAAATCCTGCGGGACATCGCCGCCCTCACGGGAGGCCGCGTCATCTCCGAGGAGATCGGCCTCAAGCTGGAGAATGCGGGTATCGATGATCTGGGCCGCGCGCGCAGGGTCGTCGCCGACAAGGACAAGACCATCATCATCGACGGCCGCGGGAAGAAAGAGGACATCACACAGCGCGTGAACGAGATCAAAGTCGCCCTCAACAAAACCTCGTCGGATTTCGACAAGGAGAAGCTCCAGGAACGGTTGGCGAAGCTCACCGGAGGCGTGGTCGTCATCAAGGTGGGGGCCGCGACGGAAGTCGAACAGAAGGAGAAGCAGCACCGCGTCGAGGACGCGCTCTCCGCGACGCGCGCCGCCGCCGAGGAAGGCATCGTCCCGGGCGGCGGAACGGCCTACATCCGCGCGATGGTCGTTCTCGAGAAGCTGAAGGTGAACGGCGAGGATGAGCAGATCGGCGTCGACATCGTCCGAAACGCCCTCTCCGCCCCCTGCCGGCAGATCGCCGATAACGCCGGCATCACCGGCGAAGTGGTCTTTGAGAAGGTGAAGAACCTCAAAGGCAACGAAGGTTACAACGTCGTGACGGCCAAATACGAGGACATGGTGAAGGCCCGCGTGATCGATCCGAAGAAAGTCGCGCGCGCCGCTCTGGAGAACGCCGCCTCCGTCGCCGCGATGTTCCTCACCCTCGAGGTCGCCGTGACGGAGATCCCGAAGAAAGAAGAACCGACCCCGCCGATGCCGGGAGGAGGAGGGATGGGAGATTTCTAAACGAAAAGAAATCCTGCAAAAAAAGCCCCCGCGAGCGGGGGCTTTTTTTCTTTCTGCTGAGTGACCCCCTCTCCCCGAACCCTCCCCCGTCGGGGGAGGGAGATAGGCTATCTCTTTTTGAAGATGGAACAGATGGGACAAGGCGTGAACACGCATTGCTATTCCTGGCATCTCCACACCAAGACCTCCCCCTCCCGGCGGGAGGGGGCCCGGGGGAGGGGGTCTGTCCGAGGAAAAGCTACAGGAAGGGGCATGCAATCGGTGATCTCACATAATCTCCAGAGCCTCGATCAATTCATTGGTCGAATGGATGACGCTGCCGAACAAGTCCGATCGTTGGGATCTACCGAGTCCGAACATCTCCAGAGTTCTCTGATGTCTGTCAGGGAAGAAATCCGCACACGCATCGGCGACGAGAATGGAATCGAAGTTCTCCTCCGTCGCGCTCATCGCCGTCGTCCCGACGCAGACGCTCGTTGCAACGCCGGTGAAAATCAGATGCCTGACCTTCAGCTGATCACGCAGGATGTGCGTGAGCACCGGTTCCGCCTTCCCATCGCGCACATGGAGAACCTTGAAAGCATTCTTTCCGTTCTTCGAAAAAACTGTTTCACCTTCTCCCGGAGGAATTGTTCGCAATCGTGCCTCCTCGCTTCCGGCTCGAAGATGTTTCAATGTCCGCGTCAGAGGATCTCCGATCGCCCCCTGCTGCCACCTCCAAGGAACATCGTCGAAACTGTCATACTGCTCGGCGAGATGTATAATGCCGAGTCGTTCGGATCAAATTCAATGTCTCTCGGATCAGCCCGGACAGAAATCGACATAGGCACAATCTAAACTTAACTATATTTGCTACATTTGTCAATGTCATTCTTGCGCTCAAATACGTACATCCTCCCTCCTGATCACGATCTCCTCTCCCCTCCGGACATCGTGCGTGAGGAGGTAATCCGCGAGGAAGTTCTCCACCGTATCCAGGATGACCCTGCGCATCTCGCGGGCGCCGAACTCCGCGCTGTAGCCTTGAGCGACGATGGCATCCACCATCTCCTTCTCCATCCGGATCGTGACTCCCTTCTCCTTTTGGAAAGAACGGATGATTTGATCGAGGAGAATGATGGCAACGCGCGCCGCCATCTCCCGCGAGAGCGGGCGGTAGACGATGACGGCGTCGAAACGGTTCAGAAACTCCGGCGAGAACGCCTGCTGCTTCAGAATGGTATCGATCAGCTGATCATTGAACGACGTCTTCACTCCGGATTCGGGCTCCTTGAAGAATTCACGAATGAAGAGCGCGCCGGCATTGGACGTCGCGACGATGATGGTATTGCGGAAGTCCGTCCGGACCCCGGAGGCATCCGTGAGGAACCCTTCGTCCAGAACCTGCAGGAAGAGGTTCAGAACCTTCTGGTGCGCTTTCTCGATTTCATCCAGGAGAATGAGCGCGAACGGCTGGTCATGGACTCTTCGTGCGAGAAATCCCTGCCCCCCTCCCGCACCGGACGAGCCGATGATGCCGGCGATGGAGGACTCCGTCCCGAATTCGTTCATGTCGAGACGGATCATCCTGTCTGCGGAGCCGAAATACTCTTCCGCGAGCACCTTGGCCGTGTGCGTCTTTCCGACCCCCGTGGGACCCAGGAAGAGGAATGTCCCGAGCGGCCGGTCAGAGGACTTCATCTCGAGGCGCGCGCGCTTGAGCGCACTCACGAGCGACCGCACGGCTTCCTCCTGCCCCACGATGCGGGCATTGAGGGACTGCTCGAGATTGATCAGCTTCGTCCGTTCATCTTTATTGAGTTCGCGCACATCGATCCGCGCTTTCTGAGAGATGATGGCGCGGATGTGCTCGGAGCGGACGAAGGTGTCCCTGGCGCTGTGCGCGAGCGTGACGGCATCCTCGAGCACGGCGATCGCCTTCCCAGGGAAGGCGCCCGCACCCAGGTATCGCCTGCAGAGAGACACGATACTGCGCAGTGCCTTGTAGGTGACATGGATGCTCCCACGATCTTCCAGCTCGAAGTACCGCTCCATCATGGTGGAGAGGGTTTCCTCATCGGAAGGCTCTTCAATGATGAGCTTTTCGAAAATGGTCTCGAGCGAGGCGTCGTTCTTCACCGTTTCGTGATACTCCTCGCTGCTGATAATACCGATGAGCTGGATGTTCTCCTCGCGGAGGAACTTCACGAGAACGGCTCTGAGCTTCTCGCCCCCGGACCGCAGGAGCAAAGCAAGATTTTGCACTACGAGCAGGAAGCGCCCCGACTCCTTGGCCTTCTTGAGCGCCTGAAGCAGGAACGTATCGGGATTGGAAACGCCGGAGAGGAGCTCTTCGGACTTGAGGAGCAGGATGCGGGTGTATTCCCGGAACCGGTCGCGCTCCGTGCGCCGGATGGCGAGCGCGATATTCTCGACGAGCGTCCTCTTCCCCACGCCCGGAGGACCGATGAGGAGAAGATTTCTGAGCTGGGACTTCTGCAGGATCCTGAGCGCCTCCTCCTGTTCGCGCACGTGGATGTGCACGCGGCGATTTCTGCGCCAGAGGATGGTGTCGCTGATGTCCTGGGTCAGACGGTCGAGCGCATCGGTGTACCCCATGACCCACGAACGTCCCACTCCTCCGAACGATCCCAGCATCCGCTCGGGCGTCCAGAAGGGATCGCGGTGCTCGTAGTCGGCATGGAAGGACTCCCATGCCAGGAGCGACCGGAGATTTTCGATCGACAGATCGCACGCATTGAGAAGCTCCTGCATGTGCTCGATGTGGAGGCAGGCGGCATAGAGGATGACCGGAGCGGAAATGCGGCAACGCTTCAGGTCGTCCATGACCGCTTTCGCCTGCGTGAGGAAGAGAACAGCATCGACTTCCGGCCCCTGCAAAAGAATGGCCTGCGCTCTCGCGAGGAACACGGCAGGCGTCAGTCCCATTTCACGGATCACGAATTTTCCCCCCTTCGTCTGGGCAGAAGCCTTGAGGAAATCGAGAACGGTGATCGATTGGATCGCGTTCAGGTGACGCGCCACGCCGAAAGAAATGTATTCGCGGGCGTCAACGGTTTTCCATGGAAGCGCCCCGTGATCCTGCACGAACGTCCGATCGAGGAACGCATGGAGGACGATGATCGGAAACAGAAAGACGGACGTTGCCACCATTGCCATCGCTGACTCCCCGCTCCAGAGCATCAACCCCACGATCGCGAGCAGGCCGGCATAGACCATCAGCGCCGTCGGTCCGAAGAAGAACCGGGAGAGGGAGACCCCCATTGCAAGGCAGGTGCCGGAAAGGGAGAGGGGGCGCTGTTCCACTTAGAGGAAATAGAGGAAATCAAGCACGAGGACGATCGGGAACGCTATCCACACAATGAAGATGCCGAGGAAGACCGCAACGAACGCACAGGAAATCACCATGCCGATCACGAAGGCCGTGATCCGGAAGATGAACCCGATCATGCGCGATGTGGTATTCAGTGCAAACGCTTCCGCCATCCGGCCGATGTTGAACCCGCGATCAGGATAACGGTCCGTAATGCTCTTCCACGGTTTCAGGAGCGTTCTGATCAGGAAGAAAAAAGAAAAGATCTCATTCAGCGCTGCGATGTACGCAAAAAAATTGACGATGAACCGATGCGGGACCTCCACGAAGTACCACCGCAGGAACCTGAGAATGATCTTCTTCAGAACGGATGGATGCCGGAAGAGGGCGGAGATCAGCATGAATGAGGTGAAGAACGATGCTTCTCTTAGAGCGAATTATAGCAGAAAAGGCATATTTTTGCCACGCACCTTTAGATGATGAAATTGCTCAGAGCGAGACGAACCACCGGTTCGTCTCTACATCGTTGCCTTCTTTGCCCTCTTTTTCCTCTTTGCCACCACAATGACATTCCTGCCTTCTCTGTTTTTGTCACAAACCGCAGCCGGGAATGGTTCGACTGTGCCTGTCCTGAGCCTGTCGAAGGGCTCACCACAGGCGGCTGCTGACCTTCCTGCCTCTTTCCCTTCTTTGCCCTCTTTTTCCTCTTTGCCCTTATAAAAACCCTTTCTGCCCCGCATCGCATCCGCTACCCTTCCCTGCAATGACAGGCACATTCATCGTCCTCGAAGGTCCCGACGGCTGCGGCACGACGCTCCATACCGCGCTCCTCGCGGAAAAATTGCGTGCGGAAGGCCGGACGGTCATCACGACGTTCGAGCCTACCGATGGGCAGATCGGCTCCACCATCCGCACCGCCCTTCAGTCACATCAGTCCTTCGACTCCACAGAGCTCCAACAAAAATTTTGCGCCGACCGCGCGTGGCACATCGAGCACGTTATCCTCCCGGCCCTCAGGCGTGGAGAAACCGTCATCTCCGACCGCTACATCTCTTCCACACTCGCATACGGCGAAGCACTTGACATCCCCTTAGATAAGCTAAAAAAAATGAACAAGAATTTTATTCAACCTGATCGACTCTTCTTCCTCCTCCCCCCCATCGAAGTCTGCCGTGAACGCCTGCAGAAAAGGAGCAGTCTCGACGCTCTCGAGAACCTCGCATTCCAGGGGAAGGTCTATGCCAATTACCAACGCATGGCGGAGGAAGATCCGGCAATCATCGTGATCGATACGTCGGGAGAGAAGGAGGAAGTGGCGAAGACCATCTATCGAGAATTGAGAATTGAGAATTGAGAATTATCCATTCTCAATTATCCATTATCCATTTCTCATTGGTGTATCATGGCTCCGCAATGCCCGCCCTCCTCCTCTCCGGCCGAGTCGCCGCAGACGCGCTCCTCGAAAAACTAAAACCTGTGGTTGCGAAACTGAACCCGAAACTCGTCATCGTACAGGTCGGCGATGATCCGGCGAGTGCCAGTTACAT
This sequence comes from Candidatus Peregrinibacteria bacterium, assembly GCA_043798355.1. Classification (GTDB taxonomy): domain Bacteria; phylum Patescibacteriota; class Gracilibacteria; order Peribacterales; family Peribacteraceae; genus JAZDOT01. The sequence goes on along the minus strand of JAZDOT010000022.1, from coordinate 13,200 downwards.
CAGGCAAAAGGTAAAAAGCTCTGCCGCAGTCCAAATGCGCAGTGAACACATCCATCTCCCCGCAACGACGACACTCGAATCCCTGATGGAACTAATTGCAAAACTGAATACTGATCCGGACGTCTCCGGATTCATTGTGCAGGTCCCGCTCCCTGACCCGCTGCAAAAACATCTTCCGCAGATCATCCGGGCCATCGATCCGAAGAAAGACGTGGACGGCTTCGGCGCGTACAACATCGGAAAGATGTTCCTCTCCAAGGATTTCGAAGATCTTCCTCCGGCAACACCAGCAGGAATCATCCTGCTGCTGGCGCATTACAACATTCGAGTCGAAGGCAAACACGCCGTCATCGTCGGACGCAGCAACACCGTGGGGAAGCCTCTCGCCATCATGCTGCTCAACAGGAATGCCACCGTCACCCTCTGCCACAGCAAGACGAAGGATCTTCCCGCACTCACCGCGCAGGCAGACATCCTCGTTTGCGCCGTCGGGAAGCGAAATATGATCACTGCGCCCATGGTGAAAGAGGGCGCCGTCGTCATCGACATCGGCATGAACACGGACGAAGCAGGAAAACTCTGCGGGGACACGGACTTCGAAAACGTATCGAAAGTGGCATCCGCCATCACGCCGGTCCCGGGTGGTGTGGGGCCGATGACGGTCGCTGCACTGATCCGGAACTGCGTGAGGGCGAAGGAGAGACAGGAAGGTCAAGGTTAAGGTTAAGGCTCTGTGCTTTTCCTTGCATCGGGATTTGAAGTCAGTACACTGTTCCCGTGGAAACACCGTTTCCCTTATTTTCGGCCTTCTCTCAATTGGGAACGAAGGCGGGGTTTGATGTACATAGCTATCGTTGCAGGCATCATCCCGCTCATTTTCTCTTTCTCTTAACCTTAGCCTTAACCTTAGTCTTAGCCTTTCCCCTTATCCCCTAACATGTGCGGCATCATTGCAATCGCCGGCTTCCGCGATGTCATCCAGGATCTCTACGACGGATTGATCCTCCTCCAACACCGCGGGCAGGACGCCGCCGGGATCGTGACCTACAACAGCCAGTTCCACCTGAAGAAAGCCAATGGCATGGTCCAGGACGTCTTCCATGAGAGATCACTCGCTCGATTGAAAGGCACCATGGGCATCGGTCACGTCCGCTACCCGTCAGCGGGGTGCGCCAGTGAATTCGAAGCGCAACCGTTCTTCGTCTCCACGCCATTCGGTATCGCGCTCGCGCACAACGGAAACCTGACCAATGCAGCCGAACTGCAGAAGTTCCTCCGCGAGAAGGAGTACCGACACCTGAATACGAACTCCGACTCCGAGGTTCTCCTGAACATGCTCTCGGTAGCGCTCAGAAATCAGCGCCCGCACGGGAGGCTCACGCCACAGCAGGTCTTCGGCGCCCTGAAGAGCGTCTTCAAGCGTTGCAAGGGCGCGTACTCCACCGTCGCCCTCATCGGCGGGCAGGGCATCGTGGGTTTCCGCGACCCGCACGGCATCCGGCCGCTGCAACTGGGCAAGCGGAAATTCGGACTCAAGGAGGAGTACATCATCGCATCGGAGAATTCCGCCTTCAAAGCACTCGACTTCGAGTTCGTCCGGGACATCCAACCCGGCGAAGTGGTCTTCATCGATGCTCAGAACCGCTTGTACAGCCAACAGGTTCGCCATGGAGTCCTCAACCCTTGCCTCTTCGAGTGGGTGTACCTTGCCGCCCCCGATTCCACCATCGACGGCGTCAACGTGTACAAGGCCCGCGTCCGCATGGGCGAGTACCTGGCGGCACAGGTGAAGCGGTCCGGGGTCCACATCGACTCCGTCATCCCCATCCCGGATACCGGCCGTCCCGTCGCCACGGGACTCGCGGACAAGCTGAAAGTGCGCTACCGCGAAGGCCTCATCAAGAACCGCTACATCCAGCGCACATTCATCATGCCGGGACAGACCATGCGCAAGCGCAACCTCAACTTCAAACTCCACCCCATCGAGCTGGAGTTCAAGGGAAAGAACGTGCTGCTCGTGGATGATTCCATCGTCCGCGGCAATACGTCAAAGAAGATCGTGGAGCTGGTGCGCGAAGCAGGCGCGAAGAAAGTCTACTTCGCCGTCGCCGCTCCGCCCATCATCAGTCCGGACCCCTACGGCATCGACCTCCCGACAACAGATGAACTCATCGCCGCGAACTACAGTATCGAGCAGATCCGCAAGTACATCAAAGCCGACGGCCTCTTCTACGGAACCATTGCTGACCTGCGCAGATCCGTCCAGTACGGCAATCCGCGCCTGAGGCACTTCAGCGAGGGGTGCTTCACGAAGAAGTATCCGACACCCGAGATCACGCCGAAAGTGCTCCGCGAGCTGGGGAAAGGACGCAATGCCACACGCGACAGCTTCATCGAAGCCAACAGCGAGGAGGAGGATGAGAAGTCGAAGATGATGGCGCTGGTGTAGCGCGGGCGTATGGGTGTACGGGAATACTGGAGTATTGGTCTTCGTTCTGATATTCTCCCTGCGATGCAACGCACCTGCCGCAATCCATGGTGCCTTCAGCCCTTCGAGATCACGCAGGATGATCTCGCGTTCTACGAGAAAGTGTCGCCCGTCTTCCCCTCGACTACGCTCGGGGCAGGCAATGGGAAGAAGGAGCTGATCCCACCGCCGAACCTGTGTCCGGACTGTCGCCAGCGGCGACGGCTCTCGTTCTGCAATGAATTCAATCTCTCCCCGGGCACCTGCGGGCTCTGCAAGAAACGAACCCTTACGCAGTTCTCCCCCGGGGACGGCATTCCGTACTACTGCCGCGAGTGCTGGCACAGCGACCGCTGGGATGCTCACTCGTACAGACGGGATGTGGACTTCAACCGCCCGTTCTTCGGGCAGCTTAGGGAACTCAAGGTGAGCGTCCCGTCCCTGGCGCTCGATGTGCAGGGCGAGCTGCAGAACTGCGACTACGTCCACTACGCCGGATCCTCCAAGAACTGCTACCTCATCATGCATGCGGATTTCTGCGAGGACTGCATGTACGGCTACGGCTTCAAGCACGACCGCTCCTGCGTGGATGGCTTCTATAACCTCCAATGTGAGCTGATGTACGACTGCGTCGACTGCCACTCTTCCTACGGACTCATTCACTGTCAGGACTGCATCAACTGCCATTCGAGCGCGTACCTTCGCGACTGCATCGGGTGTAAAAGCTGCTTCCTCTGCGCGGGACTCCGGAATAATGAATACTGCTTCGAGAACGAGCAGCTGACCAAAGAAGAGTACGAGAAGCGCAGACAATCGATTGACCTCCGGTCCTACGCCCAGTACCAGAAGTACGCCGCACGCCGAAAGGATATCGAATCAAAACATCCCTTCAAGGAATTTCACGGCCACAATACTGAAAATTGCAGCGGGGATTACCTCGTGAATTGCAAAAACACGCACGCCTGTTTCGATTGCGAGAACGTGGAGCACGGCAAGTTCTGCTATCAGGTCGTCACAGGAGCGAAGAATCTCTACGATATCTACCAGTACGGCTTGAACTTCCAGGAATCCCTCGAATGCACGATCTCGGGCGAGAACAGTTATCACCTCCTCTTCACACTCGGAGGCAACATGAGCTGCTCCGATCTTCTCTACTGCTGGTACATGGAGAATGCGAAACAGTGCTTCGGCTGTGTGAATATGACATGCGCGTCCTACTGCATCCTGAATAAGCAATATACGGAAGAGGAATACAAGCGGCTGATCCCGAAGATCATCGAGCATATGCGGCAAACCGGGGAATGGGGGGAATTCCCCCCTTCGGAACTCTCGCTTTTCGCCTACAACAAGACATCCGCTCAGGTGTACTACCCGATGAACGAAGCCGATGTGCGCTCGAAGGGATGGAAATGGGATGACAAAGAGACTCCTCCGCCGGAGGTAAAACGCACGATTGATGCCGCACAACTCCCCGACAACCAGAAGGATATTCCGGATGATATTCTGCATTGGGCAATCCGCTGCGAAGTCACGGGCCGTCCGTTCAAGATCCAGACACAGGAGCTGGCCTTCTACCGCCAGCAGAATCTCCCCATCCCGCGCCGCCATTGGTATCAGCGTCACCTCGATCGGTTCCACCTGCGCAATCCCCGCACGTTCTGGAATCGCGAATGCGCCAAGTGCCACAAGCCAATATCAACGAGCTACCAGCCTTCGCGGCCTGAAATTGTGTATTGCGAGGAATGCTATTTAAAGGAGGTGTACTGAATTTTTTTGCCTCACCCCCGACCCCTCTCCATCCCATCCCGCTTGCCCCCATGGAGAGGGGTGACGCTCTTATTATGCTCATGTCCTGAAAGATATTCCCCCTCTCCCAGGGGGCGTGCCACGTCGGTCGCGACCGACGTGGCGTGTGGAGCGGGGAGGGAGAGGGGTCGGGGGTGAGGCAACTCTTGAATACGCTATACTCCTTCTATGAAGATCCTCCTCATCGCTTCGACCGCGCGTGAACACGCCATCGCCGAGGCGCTCGCCCGCAGCTCCTCAAAACCGGAAATCATCTCCCTCTGTGGCACGAAGAATCCCGGGCTCGTGAAACTCTCTCTGAGACTCCATACTGGAAGCATCCTCGATTTTCCGTGGGTAATGGAAGTTGCAAAGAAGGAAAAACCCGATCTCGCGATCGTCGGTCCGGATGATCCGATCGGGGGCGGGCTGGCGGATCTTTTGGAATCCGAAGGAATCCCGACTGTTTCCCCAAAGAAATCCCTCGCCCGCATCGAATCGAGCAAGTCCTTCGCGCGGGATCTCCTCAGAAAAACCGTACCAGATTCCGTCCCGAAGTATCGTGTTTTTACTTCCTATGAGCCAAAAGAATTGAACAAATATATAGAACAGGAATTACAGGGAAACTACGTGGTGAAGTATGACGCGCTCAGGGGCGGCAAGGGCGTGAAGGTGAGCGGCGAGCACCTCGCAACGATTGAAGAAGGAATTGCGTACGCGAAGGAGTGCATCGAAGAGGGTGGGCGCGTCGTCATCGAAGAGAAGCTTGTCGGCGTGGAATTCAGTCTCCTCTCGTTTGTCTCTGGTAGGCAGGTTGTCGACATGCCGACCGTGCAGGATCATAAGCGGGCGTACGACGGAGACACGGGGCCCAATACCGGCGGCATGGGCACCTACACCGACGCCGATCACTCCCTCCCCTTCCTCTCCGCAAGTGATCTCGCTCGCGCAAAAGAGATCAACCGGATCACGGCAGCTGCACTTCTCAAAGAGTGTGGCGAACCGTATCGCGGCATCCTCTACGGCGGATTTATCGCGGTTGCGGACGGCATCCGCGTGATCGAGTATAACGCCCGATTCGGCGACCCTGAGGCGCTCAATGTCCTGCCGCTTCTCTCGTCGGACTTCGTCACGATCTGCCAGGCAATCACGACAGGGGAACTCTCGGAACAGCTGGTGCGATTCGAGAGAAAGGCAACCGTCTGCAAGTACATCACGCCCGAGAGTTACCCCGTGAGCAAAGACCAGAAGGGGAAACCGGTCACCTTTCCGGAGATGCCGGGGAGTGCGCGGCTGTACTACGGTGACATCGCCCGGGATGCATCGGGAGGCCTCTGTCTCGGCGGCTCGCGGACAGCCGGAATCGTCGGCATCGCCGCCTCCATCCGCGAGGCTGAGCACATTGCGGAAGAGCTCTGCAAGAAGGTACGGGGACCAGTCAGGTTCCGCAGTGACATCGGTACGGAAACTCTCATTCAAAAACGAGTCGACATGATACGCTCGCTGCGAACCTCCTCATAAGAACGAAGCAGCAGTCTGAAGGAGCTGTTCCAGAGAGTGCAGAACTGTTCTGCGAAGCCGCTGCACAGACTCGTCCGTGAGGGGGGCAGGCGGTTCCACGTGCCGCCAATGCGGACGCTCATCACTCGGCTGAATCCCGAAGATCCACGGGCACGTTTCCACGATTGTGCAGAATTCCTCGAAACCACTGTGGGATACTCCCCTCCCCTCACAGACGGCCCTGCGTGCACTCTCCAGAGTCCTCCCGTGATCGAAAACGAACGCGGCAACCTTGTTGGTAAACCCGTCCGAACGGAGGGGGATCTCCGACTCGCTCGGCTTTCTCTGTCCGGAAGTGCGCTCCATGGGAAACCCATCCTATCACCTTTTCGATGCCGCCAGCCGCTCCGCAGTTTCCTGCTCGCGGAGCGCCTCAATCACCAAAAAGAGATGCCCATCCATGATCCCGGGAAGATTACTGAAATTCCGGTTGATCCGATGATCGGTGAGGCGATCCTGCGGGAAATTGTAGGTGCGGATCTTCTCGCTCCTGTCCCCCGAACCGATCTGCCCGGAGCGAAGGTGCCCCCGTTCCTTCGCGATGCGCTCCTGTTCGGCTTGATACAGACGACTGCGTAGTAAGTTCATCGCCAATTCGCGGTTCCGGAGTTGACTGCGTTCCGTCTGGCACGCGACGACCGTGCCCGTGGGAAGGTGCGTGATGCGGATGGCGGACTCCACCTTGTTCACGTTCTGCCCGCCGGCACCCCCGCTCCGAAACGTATCGATCTTCAGATCTTGCGGACGGATTTCGATATCCACTTCTTCCGCTTCCGGTAACACCGCCACGCTCGCCGCGGAGGTGTGGACGCGCCCCTTGTTCTCCGTCACCGGAATGCGCTGCACGCGGTGCACGCCGGACTCGAACTTGAACATCCCGAAGACAGGCGCATCGATGCGCATGACGGCCTCTTTGATCCCCCCCGCTTCGGCATCCGTCCTGCTGATGATCTCGGTCGGCCACCGCTGCTCTTCGGCGAAGCGCAGGTACATCCGGAGCAACTCGGACGCGAAGAGTGCCGCCTCCTCCCCTCCCGTCCCCGCACGGACCTCGATCATCACCCTGCGGTCATCATTGGGATCCTTCGGCACGAGGAGTTTCTGCATCTTCTCCATAATCGGAGTCATGTTCGCCTTCGCCAAGGTAGCTTCCTCTTCGGCCATAACGAGAAGCTCTGAATCGTGCTGCACCTTCGAAACCTCTGCGACGATTCTCTCGCACGCATCGTATTCGGCGAGAAGATCCACGATGGGACGAAGCTCGGACAGGCGCTTGCCGATGACGCGGATTTGCTTTGGGTCCGCAAGGACGGAGGAATCCTGCATCTTCTGTTGCAGATCCTCGTACTCACGAGCCAGTGAGCGCACCTTCGCAATCACGGCGGTACGGTAGCATGAGAGCCGTTTATGGCGCTACCATTGCCGAAGTATGAAGACACTGCGTGCCGACCATCTTTTCCTCCATCCCCCCGCCCCCTTCCTCCCGAGGAGGAAGGGGAGCCCGCACTCCTGTCAAGGCCGGTTCCCCTCCTCCATTGGAGGATGGGCTAGGGGTGGAGGAAAAATAAAAATCCTCGTAGCACTCTCCGGCGGCGTGGACTCCAGTGTCGCTGCGTGCCTGCTCAAAGCGCAGGGACACGACGTCGTCGGCGTGCACCTTCGCCTCTGGCAGGACCCGTCTGCGCCCGCGCTCGCCAAAATTCTCCCGTCGAAGTGCTGCACGCTGCAGTCGCTCCATCGGGTGAAAGCTGTCGCCAGAAGTCTCGCTCTCCCGCTTCACATCATCGATCTCTCAAAGGAATTCAAACGCTCGGTCGTGGATCCGTTCGTGAACGACTATCGCCGCGGCCTCACGCCGAACCCCTGCGTGCTGTGTAATCCACATTTCAAATTCCGTCATCTCCTGCTCCTCGCGAAAAAGTACTCCTGTGATGCCGTCGCCACCGGCCACTATGCGAGAACCGCCGTCAGAAAGAGAAGCGGAAAACGCGTGCACATCCTCCTCGAAGCAAGAGACCACTCGAAAGATCAGAGCTACTACCTCTACCGCCTGAGTCAGGAGCAGATGAAGAACATTCTCTTCCCGCTCGGTGATCTTCTGAAGACCGAGGTCTATGCGCTTGCAAAGAAATTCAAGATCCCGCTCGAACGCACGAGCTACCGCGAAAGCCAGAACCTCTGCTTCTTCCCGGAAAAAGACACAGGACCTTTTTTACACCGCTCCATCAAAACCGCCCCGGGAATGATATTCGACAGAGAGGGAAAGGTGCTCGGCCGACACGAGGGGCTCCCCTTCTACACTGTCGGTCAGAGGCGGGGACTTCTGATCGGCGGCCTGAAAATCCCCCTCTACATTGTGCGGAAAGATCAAAGGAGGAACGCCCTCATCGTGGCTCCACGCGGAGACGTACTCACCTCGTCCATTCCTCTCCGTGATTGCACGTGGATCAACGGCAAAGCTCCCAAGAGTCATCCGGCAGTCGAAGCTCGTATCCGCTCACTGGGGAATCGCCATAGGGGAACCGTGGCCGTACACGGTACATCAGCAGTCTTCACCTTAAAAAAACCAATCGAACCGGTCGCACCGGGGCAATCTGTCATGCTCTACCGCGGAAAGGAGGTGCTGGGCGGAGGAATGGCGAAGGAAGCCTGAAAAACCTTCGACGGAACAAATGGGGAGCGCTATCATTCTCTCCATTTCTCCTGCACTCTTCCGGAGAATTCTGGTATAATTACATGATGTCCATGTCGAGCAGCCACCAGGCCTTCTACGATCCGGACGGGAACATCGTCATTCCGACAGGCGATGGCACCGTTGCCCATGAGGAACACACGGACATACCCGCAGGAGAGACACCGGGAAAGGTATCATGGACGCTGATTCCGGAAACACGTTCTTTCCACGAAGAAGCATCAGAATGGAAAACGGGTGACGACGGCATCACTGACCCGTCCGATGTCACCAGGCACGTGCGCCGCTCCCTCTCCGTCATGCTGGGAGATCTTTTTGGAGAGTGTTCAGCACAGTACCGTTTCAGCGCGCTGTCCGCCGGATTCTCGCTCACGCGGCTCCGCAATGACCTCGCGCGCGCACTCGACCGCTCCCGTGCATTTCTGCTCCAACCAGTGTGGATCGTTTCGAGGAACAAAAAGCCGCGCCAGTACCGGCGCGCAACGCTCTTTCTCTTCGATACGCTCCGCTTCGGAACGACGTTCGCGAGCATCTTCATCGTTCTCTTCGCCACATTGAACTTCCAGAGCTTCTGGAAAATCACCGTGACGCACTTAAACCCTCTCGAACACGCCCGCGAATCCCAGGCTCTGACCGCGAGCGTCGAAGAGACGCTCAAAGCAAAACTGGGACGCACCCCTCTGCTCGCCAGAGCGGGGGAAGCCGGTGACCTCTTGAGCTTCCTCCCCGAGATCGGACCGCCCGAGAACCGCGTCATCATCCCGAAGCTCAACCTCTCCGTCCCCCTCGTCACGACGCCGTTCGAAGCGCTGATGCGGGAGGACTGGGCACAGGTCGAGAAGGATATCCAGCAGGGACTCCAGGACGGCGTCATCCACTACCCGGGCACCGCGAAACCGGGACAGGCGGGGAACTTCTTCGTCACCGGCCACAGTTCGTACTACCCGTGGTCGCCCGGGAAGTACAAGACCGTCTTCGCGCGGCTGCATGAGCTCCAGCCGAACGATGAATTCTGGGTCTACTACGGCGGCGACAAGCATCGCTACATCGTACGCAGCCAGGAGGAAGTCAGCCCCACCGATGTCACAGTCCTCGACCAACCGGCCGGAAAGCGCATGGCGACGCTCATGACCTGCACCCCCATCGGCACGGCCTTGCGCCGCCTCATCGTGAGCGCGGAAGAAGTGGATCTCGTCACGGGGATCGCACTCGCCCCCGGGGAACCGACGGAGCGGGTGGTGCCGGCGTCGAGACCTCAAGCGTTACCGATATAAAACTGCCTCACCCCCTTCCCCCTCTCCCACCCTGCGCCACTCCCCCACCGGGAGAGGGGCCGGGGGTGAGGCAAATTTTGAGCTACAATCCCCCCATGCGCATCCTCGTTTTCCTGCACGGCACGGTCCTCATGCATCGGACGGGACGCGGGAAAACCCGCAAGGAGCGGGTGCGACAAGTCCTGTCGTCCGACTCTTCGGTAGTCGAATATCGCTCCTACATTCCAATCGATGACGCAGTCGCAAAACTTCAAAAGTGGGCGAAGCAGGGGGCAGACATCCTCTATCTCAGTTCTCATACTGATGCGAAGGTGGCAAAAGAAGATGCGAAAGTTTTGGAGCATCACAAGTTTCCAAAAGGGCAAATCTTTTATCGCGCGAAAGGTGAACGGTACGCCGATGTCATCGAACGCGTGAAGCCGGACGTTTTGATCGAAGACACTTGCGAGAGCATCGGGGGCGAAGGGGAGATGTCATCGCCGCATGTATCTCCGGCTCTGAAGAAAACTATCCGCATTCATGTTGTTTTGGAATTCGGAGGGATCGATCATCTGCCGGATACGATTGCGGATATCTACTGATCAGAGAGCCAACGATCTTCTCACTCTTTCCTGATGATCAGCATGCCACTGCCTGACTGCAGACAAATCCATAAATTTTACTTCTCTGCCTTCTGCTGAACCGCGTGGTTTTCCCGAGAACTCCGATGCGACATACGTCATATGCACCGTGCCTGATTCCCGTACGCAAACATCTGCCAATCGAAAAGAGTCGACTGATAGTCCAGTTTCCTCCTGCAATTCACGTTGTACTGCTTTATCAGGAGTTTCGTTTATCTCGACCCAACCGCCTGGCATACCCCATGAATCATCATCTGCGCGTTTGATAAGCAGGATTTCTCCTTTGCGATTCCGAATAATAATATCAACACCAAGCTGAACGTTGAGGTTGCTTGCAATTGATGGAGGCTGATCGGTTGTCTGTTCCAAGTAGTGCCTGAGTTGTTTTTTGAGAAATCTCCATCCAGAACCACTTTTCAAAAACTGCTCTCGTCCAAGTGCATCCATCTTGTTCACGTAGGTTTCGCTATAAATGAGCTTCCATTTCCGCTCTTTTGCTGTGGATACGTTCTTATGGTCGTTGTGTTCAGCAAGTCGTCGATTTAGATCGGTCGTATAACCGATGTATCGTTTCCCGCTTTCGCCTTCAAGAAGATAGACGTGGTACATAGCGAAGGATTGTAGCAGGTTCGTATTGGGAATAGTCGCGTAAAGCTCGCTCTGCTCGCCACGCGACACGTAAAAACGCTTCTCGTGCGCTCTATAAGTGATTCTTGTCTCAAATATTGTGGCAGCGCCACGTGAACGCGAGCAGCGCACTGCGAGCGTTTTTACGTGGTGCCGCTGGCTGGAATTGAACCAGCATGCTCCTTTTGAGAGCAAGGGATTTTAAGTCCCTCGTGTCTACCATTTCACCACAGCGGCAGTGGCATCATTATACGCGCGACAGGAGGAGAAGTCAGACACGCAGCCTTAACCCCCTTCCCTCTCTCCGGACAGGCGCTTGGGCTGGAACCGAGAGATGTGCAGACACCTGTTAAACGGCACACAGAGCCGTGCCCTGCGCTGCTGCAATGAAACAATCGCGCGAAGGCAAGCTCTGCTTGCCTGGAGCGCATCCGATGAGGGAAGGGTGAGCTCGCGAGAGGGACACCGTAGGTGGCCATTTCGCGCTTCACTGAATCACCACCATGGAAGAAGACGGCGTCCCCAGCGTCGCAGAGCCCGTAGGACTGGCGAGATTCACTGCGAAGCGGGCATCCGTCTTGGTGGAGGTCTCCGAGACAACAACCGTGAACATCTTCTGGGACTCCCCCGGCAGGAATGTGATGGTCCCGCTCGCAGCGGTGTAGTCGAGACCGGCAACGGCGGAGTCATCCACGGTCGCGAAATTGACGGTTACCGTCCCCACGGTTCCTCCGACGCGGTTCACGAGGACGGTCGCTTTCTTGTCGGCCTTCAGAGCTGTAAACGTGGACTTGGAGAACTGCAAGGCGCCGGCAGTGGGAGCGCCGATCTCATCGTCACCGATGGTGACAACGGCGCTGGCGGGGTCTCCGATCGCCGCGCCTCCGGTGGGCGTATTCAGAGAGAGTGTGAACGTCTTATTCCCATTGATGTCCGTATTATCGACAACCCCCACTGCGAAGGTCTTCGTCGCCTCTCCCGCTGCGAACGTCACCACATCACTGACCATCGTGTAGTGCGTCCCCCCCTGCGCCGTCCCGTTGGCCATTTGGTACTTCACCGTCACCTGCCCCGTCGTTCCGCCTGTGCGCACGAGCGTCACAATGAGAGTTCCCGCGTTCTCGGCAATCTCGTACGCCTTCGCGCCGAACGCGATCGCGCCGGCATTCGCACTGGTCGCCGTCGAAGAGGATGACCCCGATGTACCGGCAGTGCCGTCATCCGAAATGGTGAGCACCGCCGTCACGGGAGTGCCCAGCGCCGCCCCTCCCTCCGGATTCTTCAGTGTGAGATTCACCGTCTTCCCGGCGATGGATTCCCCCGTATTGTAGACGCGCACGGGGATGGCCGCGTTCGACTGCCCAGCGATGAAGTGGAGCGTCCCCGTCGACGGCTCGAAGTTGGACGTCGTCGCCGTCCCCGCCGTCACCTCGTAATCTACCGTCACGGGCCCCGTCGTTCCGCCCGCGCGGATGACGGTGACGGATGCGGTGCCGACCGTCTTCTTCGCGGCGTAGTTCGTCGTCGTGAAGCGGATGGTCCCCGCAGCATTGGCAGCGGCCTCAGAGGATACCGAAGAAGAGCTTGAACTCGAAGAGGAGGAACGGGAACTCGATGAAGAGGACGATGCAACGCCGGAGATCTTCAATTCGTCCCTGAGGCGCTTCATCATCACAGCCACCTGCCCGCGCGTCACGTAGTCATTCGGCCCGAACCTTCCATCCCCGTATCCTTTGATGATACCGAGCTCGGAGAGTTCGCCGACCGCGGCGTCGTAGAACGATCCTGCTGGAACATCGATGAAGAGACGCGACCCGAGCGTCACGCTCGCAACGGCGGTGACCGTGCCTCCCATGAGGACTCCTGCAAAGAGAATGGCAGATGTACGGGCGAAAGATCTCATACGTAAATTGGGGAAGAAATCAGGAAAGTATTGTCCGTTCGCCCTCTTCCTTGCAATAGACAAGACTGACTCGTGATGTACGCGTAACGATGAGGAACCTACGGATTTGTAATCTTTCGTTTCCGCAACCAGTAACCGCTCACTACCCCTGACATCGTTCGTGCTCATCTTGCATGAGAAAGCGATTGGATTTGCAATCTGAAGGTGTTTAGGTGTACACAAGAGTTGTACATGAGCAAGCCCCTCTCCAAAGAAGTTATCCGCACTCGCAT
>JAZDOT010000014.1:0-39538 GCA_043798355.1 Candidatus Peregrinibacteria bacterium | reverse complement strand
AGGAAGTGCTCCACTCCTAGGGGATAAGCGAGCCGGACGGGGATCCCCCCTTCAGTATGCAATGTGGAAAGCGTGCCCCCCTCCCCGGGCGGGAAAGCGGGTTGGGCGGGGAGGGGTCTGGGGGAGAGGAAAAATTCTTCAATACACCTCTTTTAAATAACACTTCTCGCCCCTCGACTCCTCCCCCTCGACACGCTAGGGGTCGTCGCTCAGGGTGAATCATGCTGTGGAAGTAATGGAGGCCTGAATGTTCCTATCAGTACACCTTCGCCAAATAGCATGATTCACAATACACCCTCTCCGGCCTCTCTGGTGAATAGCTCGTCTCAATGGCTTTTTGGCACTTTGCACACTTCCGGCTCCAGAGATGACGAGGATTCCCGAGCGCGGTGCGGCGCCGATGCCGCTCGTCGGGGTGCAGACGCGGAATGGGGAGGCGCATCTGACGATAAAACGCGAGTTCCTGACGAATGATTTTGAAAGGGCGCCCCGTGAACTCGCAACGGATCGCCCAGTTGAGAATGTCATCAGGAACAGCATCCAAGGCATCAGACAGCTCGGCTGCCGCAATGGTCCGACGAACGGCGGGAATCTCCTCCGTCCGGCTCCACCATTGCCAACCCCGATTTTTCACCTCCTCCTCCGTCAGCGGGAAATGATCACCTGCCTGGCTCTCGTTGTAGCTCACCAAAGAAAGAGAGGCCGGCAGGAACTCGCCAAACTCGCCATCACGCATCATGCGATCGATGATCTTCGGCAGCAGAGTCGCGTACTCTTCCTCGGAATACTGCTTGTTGAGGATGCAGTGGCGCGCGTGCCGTAAGCCTATGCACCCGAAGCAATCCTGACAGTTGTTCATGCAGAGATCGCAGTAGTAGAGATTGCTCCCGGAATACGTATTCAGATTGAATGCGGAATGCATCGGCGTCGGGAAACACTCACATTCCTCGTACGCCAGTTCGCCGTTGATGTAACACGCATCGTGGATATCGCGGATCTGGAAAGCTCCGAAGACCCGAGCGCAGTCCTTGGCATCCACCACTTGAAAACAATCCCTGCACTGTGCGGCATCCGAGAGCATGTCGCCAGTCGAGTCCAGAACGGTACCGCGCTTCCAAACCGGAGGATGGACCGCATCTCTGGAGAGGTGCTCCAGAAATTCACGGTGCATCTGCGCATAGACATTGAAAGATGAGAGGTCGATATCCGCACGTAACCGCCGGTACTCCTTCTCGCTGTACTGCACGTTGCGGATGTAGTGGCGCTTCTCGCGCAGGTTCCAGCAGAGAAAGCAATCGCTGCAGCCGCGGCAATCGAAGAGGAAAGCGGAACTGTGACACTGCGAACACAGAATCGCCATGATCATTGCGTAGACGTTGTGACAGAACAGACACTCGTACGCCTGTTCCGAACGTACGAGCTGCGTATTTTCGATGCAATCGTTACAGTGCTCGATCCACGTTCCATAGGAACAGTTCCGGTTGAAATCGGCGGAGAAGAGGAGGTAGCAATCCTTCAAATTGGATACGTTGTTCGTGTACTCGCTGTTCTCGTTACGCTCCTGCTGAAACGCCATCCGCGGAACCGCCATGCGGAGCGACTGGAACTGCTTCAGGAATGATCGACGCAGATCCACTTCCATCCCGAACAAGAGAGGATCCCACCGATCGCCCCACCAATAGGTGGGATTGTAGACGGGGAAGGGCGTCTCTGCTGGATAGCCCGCAATGATCATCGATCCTGTCGCGTCGTCCTTGCGCCGGTAGAGATTCCTCTCATTGCGGTGCGCGAGGCGACGCTGCAGACGGCAGTCGGGGCAGAGCGTGGGGGGAGGAAGAGGAATGATCTTCCCAGCAATCATGGGTGCGACCCGATCGAGGAACGCTTGATCCCCGTCCGAGAAGACGAAGGAAGATTGGCACTGTGGACAGCGGCGAGTGGCAGTCATGCTTGAGGCATTGAAGCTCTCTTCACAAGCAGAGTCCACTCCTCCTCGATGGTGGCACGGAGTTCTGCACGGAAGACGGGATCATCCGGCCGATCGAATCCATAGTCCTCGCGACAAGTACGAGAGTCGAAAAACACATGCGCCGGGTCCCCCTCCTCATGAGACGCCTTCTTGATTTTGCCTGCCCCTTCGAGTGTGTGACCGCTCTTTAAATATTTGTTTGCGACGTACACATGTTGCCATTCAGGATCAAAAAGGGCGACGAGCAGTACCCCTCCCGCATCGCGTGTCACCACGAATTTCACTCCAACGTCCGGCCATCCGAATGTCCGGAGGAGACCGGCAAGCCTTGCCTGCAATACTTCATCGATCGTGCGGTCATTTGGAACCGGCAAGACATTCCACTGACAGCCTCGATCATCCGGAAGCTCCAGAGAGATCCGAACGGCTCCTTCTTTCGCCTCATATCTCATCCTCGCAAGCAATTCCGCGAGTCCTTTTCTGACACACTCCCGCTGATCGGATATTTGCTTGCCCATCCATGCACGCTTTGCATCAGACAACAACTCTCCACCGGATTTGTGTCCTTGAGAGAGAAGCTGGCGATAATGTTCTATGGTGCCTACGGGAAACTCGAGGTCACTACGCTGAAGCGCAATCTGGCGCTGCCATCGTTGCTGCCTCTCCGGCGAAAAGAGTGCTGCAACCAATCTTTCCGTATCCTGAAATACCTGCTCAATGTCTGCAGCGCCGAAGTTGCTGCCAATATCGCATATGTCTGCCTGTTCGCCGGTAGAGGATGAAGATGGTTGCATGCCACCAGTATTGGTATGAAATACAATTTTGTACATAGAATTAATTCAATGAAATTTATACTTATATAAGGGCTTCTAGCGTGCTATAATTCATTTTGTCTAAAGATTTTTACAACTTTTTTCAGTTCGGATACCCCCCATGTCCCTATGGATTCCTCCCTCCGCGCTCTCCTCAAGCGCATCGGTCTCGAGGAGAAAGAAATCGAAATTTACCTAGCTGCCCTCACGCTTAAATTTGCGAGAGCGAGTGATATCGCCCGTCTCGCCAAACAATCCAGGAGCCATGCCTATCTGATGCTGCGGTCGCTGGAAAACCGCGGGCTCATTTCGGAACTGGACCGCGGGAAGGTCCTCCACTTCGTCGCGGAACCGCCGGAATCCCTCCTCTCCTACCTCGAAGACCGCGAACAGGAGTTTCGGAGCATCCGGGCAATCGCAGAGGGTGCGCTCCCGCAGCTGAAAGCACTCACGCAACCGCTCGTGGACCAGCCGAGAGTGACCTTGCTCTCCGGCATGGACGGGATGAAAAAGGTCTACCGGCACATTCTGAGGGAAAAATTTGTCGGCGCGTTCAATGCCGAGGCGATGTACAAGGCGTTCGGCGAAAATATCGTCACGAAACTGTTCGGCAAGAAGGCCCGTCTGCGGGGACGGGATCTCCTCGTCAATAATGCGGGGGCGAAACGTTACCTGAAAGAGGTGATACAAGACGAAGAGTATGAGACGCGGCTCCTGCCGAAAGGCATGGCATTTGAGACCGATATCATGATCTTCGCCGACACTGTTTGTCTCTTCTCCTACGACAGCGAGCGGACAATCGTGCGCATCGAAAACCAGAACATCGCAAATGCGTTCCGCGCGTGGTTCGAGGTGCTATGGGGGAATAGCAATGCAACACCATCATGAAGAGAAGCTCCCTCTCCCGGGGCAAGCGGAGTGGAATGGGAGAGGGGCCGGGGGTGAGGCAGAACCCGCCCCCGTTCCGTCCTCTCATAGAACCTATTCTACGGCTTCTCGATGCCACAAATACGGAGAGACTCATTCTATTTGCAGAAGAACCCGTCGAAGAGAGCAAAGCGGTCTCTAGAGTAGTGCCCCTATGACTGCAGTTTCCCCCCTCCCCACGCGCCTCCTCCTCATTACGCTTCGAACAATGGACGCTATCCCCGTCTTCCGGAATCCCGCCTGCGCCAAACAGGCCGTCGAGAGCCTGTACCGCATCCAGTGCTTCAATCCGTTCTTCCTCTTCGCCTTCGTCATCTTGCCCGCAGAAGCGCACATCCTCCTGCGCTGCCCCGAAGGCTCTTTCACCCGTCGCATCGTGCAGGCGTACTACCGATCCGTCCACTTCGAACTGGGATGGACCGTCTGGGAACAGAACTTCGCATGGAGGGAAGTTGAAGACGAGCAGGATGCCCTGCACTTCATTCACGTCAGCCCCGTCCGCAAAGGTCTCTGCGGTTTCCCGCGAGAGTACCCGTGGTCGTCGGCATCAGGGAGGTGGGATATCTCCGTTTTGCCCATTCGGGCCTTCCCAGAGCCCCCCGCACCAGTCAGAGCAACAACTCTCTCTTCGGCAAGGGCTCCTGCTTGCCCGACCCAAGTGGCCGCCCTACCCTAACCTTCCTCTCCCCTTCCATGACAAAGAAGAAGCGTAGTGCCGGCATCACCTTGAAAATCATCCTCGAGCATATCCGGGCATTGGAAAAAAAGATGATGGCACAATTCACCAAAGTGGATGCCCGGTTTGCGCAGGTGGATGAAAGGTTCGCGCAGGTGGATGAACAGTTCATGCAAGTAGATGCACGTTTCGAACAGGTGGATGCACGTTTCATACAAATGGAGGCCCGTTTCATACAGGTTGATACACGTTTTGATCGTCTGGAAGAGCGCTTCGACCAGTTGAATGAAAAAGTCGACCAGAATCATTCGCTCCTCACTGTGCAGCTCGACAACATCGACGAGCGCCTCGATGACCTTGAGGTGGTACAAATCCCGAAACTGAAGAAGGCAACCGGTGTGCGCTAGGACACGGTAGAGAGGTAGCACTCCTCGCCCTTCGGCTTCGCTCAGAGCGAAAACCGCATCAGTACACTTCTTGAAGGTAGCAGGTTTCGCAGTAGACGATTTCGGGGCGGTCGGGAGCGTAGCTGGTTGCTATTGGCTTTTGGCACTTAGCACACTGGCGATTCCACAGCTTGCGGGGGTTCCTGAGTGCAAAGCGGCGGCGTTGGCGCTCCATAAAGCTTGCGCGGGGCAGAGGAAGATTCATCTGGCGGTAGAAAGCGAGCTCCTGCGGAATAATTTTGAAGAACTTGCCCGTCGCCTCGCACGTGAGGATCTGTGTGCAAATGGAATCGGGGACGTCCCGGATATCATCCGGGACTTCGACTGTAGGCCCCAAGTACTGCTGTTCCTCGTCGTTCGTCTCTTCTTTCCACTTCCAGCCCTTCGCAAGCGTCTGTTCCTTCGTGAGGGGGAAATATTCCTGCGTAATCGTCTCGTTATAACCGAAGGGAGTCATCTCACGCGGGAAGAACTGCCCCCACTCGCCTGTTTTCTTCATAAGCTCCACAAACTTTGCAGTGATCTTTTTATATTCCTCTTCCGTGTACTGCTTATTGAGAATGCAATGGCGTTTTTTCTTCAGACTGATGCAACCGAAACAATCCTCGCACCCGTGGCATGTATCGCAGTAGAAGAGATTGGCATTGTCATTCTGCGACGCGTGACAGCAGAACATTCGGTAATTGGGGCCCACGGTGAGGCAGTTGTAGCAGAGCTCTGCGCGCTTGCCGACATTGATGCCGCAGAAGTTGCAGTCCATGCTGTCCGTGAAACTGTCGAGTGTGGCCCCGTACAAACAGTCTTCGCAGTTCTTCAGGTCGTATCCCTCCGTGATATTTTTGCAGTTGTAGAGGTAATCGCCCGTGACATTCTCGCAGTCGAAACCGTGGTAGTTCTTCACGATCTCGCCCCCGATAAGCTCCTGGACACGCCGGCGAGAGAGATCGATGGTATGACGGTTGCCCGTATTGAGTGCGGCGATCTTCGTCCGGTACTCCTCCTTCGTGTGCGGCTCATTGAAGATGCAGTACTGCTTCTTGTGCAACCCCACGCAACCGAAGCAATCACTGCACCCCACGCAGTGCACAAGGAACATGGACGAAGTGCAGTTGTCTGAGTCACGGGAGAAGGAGAGCGAGTGGCACTGCACGCAATCGATGCATTCGTAGCAGAACTCCGACCGGTAGGTATAGAGGCAGTCGTAGCAATCCTTGGACTGCCAGACGATGTGGCCGTACATGCAATCCTCGTTCCCCACATTCCCGAAGACGAGATAGCAATTGCGGCTGCCGTTGGACATGTTGCAGTAGTCGCAATTCTCGCAATTCACGTTCATGAAGCCGATGCGCGGAACGGTCCGGTGGAGCGAAGCGAGTTGTTCGAAGAACGGGCAGGAATAATCCGGATCGATGCCGTACGTAAGGCCGTCCCATCGGTCGCTCCACCACTCCTGAATGCCGTATACGGGAAACAACGTTCCCTTGTCATACATGGAAATGATTTTCTTCCCGGATGAATCGCATGACCGGTGGTAGAGGTGAAAGAAATTCCGGAACATGAGCCGCTGCTGCCGACGGCAGCTCGGGCACTCCACCGGATCGGGAATGTCGAGAGCGTGGTTCAGCTCAACCTCCTTCGTATGGAGGGAGAATGCTTCGCCGCAGTGTGTGCAGGTGTGTGGCATCAGTAAACGGAGGAAAGATAACAAGATTCACAGTAAACAGTCTCGGGGCGCTCAGGCGCGTATGTTGTTTCGATCCCTCTCCCGCACTTCGCGCAATTCCGGCTCCAGAGCTTGCGGGGATTTCTCTGCGCCAACCGTTCCTTGTGTCGCTGATCGGGACATATACGGGGAAGAGGGATGCCCATCTCGCGATAGAACTTGAGCTCCTGCGGAATGATTTTGTAGGGCTTGGCGGTCACGGAGCAGCGCAAGATCTGCGCACAAATCGCATCGTCCGCTTCTCCGATCGTCGAAGGGACAACGGTGACCGGCCCGAGATAGTTTGCCTGTTCATTCTCTTCCCGCCAGGAAAATCCCCGGGCAACCGCCTCTTCCCTGGAGAGAGGAAAGAAATCCTGTGCAATCGATTCGTTGTAGGCAAAGGGAGAATACGCAGCTGGGAAGAATTCCCCGTACTCTCCGGACTTCCGCATGTGCTCGATGATCTTCGGCATCAGCTCCTCGTACTCTTCCTTGGTGTACTGCGTGTTGAGAATGCAATACTGCTTGTGCGCAAGACCGATGCACCCGAAGAGATGCTGGCTCGAACGGCAGTAGGCGCTGTAGAGGACATTGGATCCCGAAGGATAAACGAGGAAGGAGAAGAGCGTCCTCTGCGCCGCGATGCAATACCCCTGGTAACTCAACTCAGCCGCATATCCCGCACCGTAGATCTCGTGGCAGTCCTTGGTGTTGCCCGGAATATTCTGCATGCGTACGCAATCGCGGCCGCCTGTTCCATCGAAACACTCCCTGCAATTCTTGCACTGGGCGAGGTTGTCACCGGTGCACTCCTCGCACTGGAGCAGGTGTGCAGCCAAGCGCGGGAGCTTCTGCCACAATCTGATCGCCCTTGCCCGCGCCTGTCCGATGGCACTGTCCGTCAGCGTGAGCTCTCGCAATTTTGAAGCGTATTCCTCTTCGGAGACCGCTTCATTGAACAGGTGATACGCTTTATTGCGAAGCCCGGCGCACCCGAAACAGTGCCGACATTTTTTGCAATCGAATGAAAAATCCACGGTGTCGCAGTTGGTGAGTTCCTTGCTGTAGAAACAGCGATAGCACTTCTCGCTATCCAGCAATTGGTAACAGTACTGGCAATCCTTGCAATAGGAACAGTCCATGCAGTCATGACAACCGAAGAGGAGGTGGCTGTAGAAACAGTCCTGACTCTGGTCGCTGGCGAACACGAGGTAGGAATCCTTCACCCCCCAGTTGTAATTGCCGTATTCGGCATTCTCGCACGATTCCGTGTGAAGACTGGGAATGGGAACATCGTGGAGGAGGGAGGAGAATTGCTCGAAGAACGGACGGGAAAAATCATAGGGACGCGCAGCGGTACCGGGATCCCATGTGTCTCCCCACCACGCGCGCTGCTCATAGACCTTGAACGGTTTTTCCGCTGCGTAGATCGAAATAATCTGCTTCCCCGTGAGATCGCACTTGCGGTGGTAGAGCTTGCGATCGTTGCGCCAGGTGAAGCGCTGCTGCCACCGGCACTCCGGACACAGAGTTGGCGGAGGAATGAGCTCCTTCTTGCCATTGAAAACCGGTGAAACTTTTTCGTAGAACGCGAGGTCGTCCTTGGTAATCTCGAATGCCGATGAGCATTGTTTACAGGCAGGCATTATGCGAGGAGGAAGAGGAAAGAGAAGATGAAGAGGAGGAAGAGGAGATCAATAAACGGTTGAGAGATAGCATGATTCGCAGTAAACGATTTCAGGCCGCGAAGGCTGATATGTCGTTTCGATCCCCTTCCCGCACTTCGCGCAATTCCGGCTCCACAGCTTGCGGGGATTTCTCTGCGCCAACCGTTCCTTGTGGCGTTGCTCGGGACACTTCCTCGGAATGGGAATCCCCATCGTTCGATAGAACTTCAGCTCCTGCGGGATGATTTTGTATGGCTTCCCCGTCACGGAACAGGTGAGAATCTGATTTGTAATCGTGTCGGGAGCTTCCGCGATGGTCTCCGGTATCTCAAAGGAAGGGCCAAGGTACTGATTTTTCGCATCGACCTCGTCATACCACTTCCAGCCCCTCTTCATCACATCATCTCTCTCGAGCGGGAAGTACTCCTGAGCGAGCGTTTCGTTATAGCCCATTGTAGAAACTTCCGGTCGCAGATAATCACCCCATGAACCACTCGCTCCGCTCGGGTTCATGGCATCGCCACCACCATCCTTGCGCATGTGAGCAATGACCTTGGGAACCAATGCCTCATACTCCTCCTTGGAATATTGCTTGTTCAGGATGCAATACTGCTTCTGCCGCATAGAAACGCAACCGAACAGGTTCGAACAGTGATGGCACTCGCGGCTGTAGTACACATCCGACCCGTACCAGAGCAGAAACGTCCCCATCGCACGCGGCACACCGACGGTGGAACCTACGTTGTAGCAGAGCTCCACCCCGTCGGGGGCGGTATAGTTGGCATCCTGGCTGGAGATGCCTTTCGGAGTGTTGCTGAGGTGTTTGCAATCCTCACAGTCGGTGCAGTCGTAGCAATCTTCGCACCGCTTGCTATTGAAGAGCATGTCGCCCGTACAGTCTTCACAGCCGAATACATTGAGCGCGCGATGCGGCAGCGCCACCGAGAGGTCCGTTAATTTCTGCCGCATTTGGCTGATTCCCGCAACCGTGAGTGGAAAGTGCGCACGGAGCAGCCGTTCGTACTCTTCCTTTGAGTACTGCATGTTGAGGTAGCAATACTGCTTGTTTTGTAATCCGAAGCACATGCAGCAGTTTTGGCAGGACTGGCAATCGTCCACCATCACGCAACTGGAGCAATTCCGGGAATGACGGAAGAACATGCATTGATAACAATGTTGGGATGCCACCCCTTCGTAGCACCATTCGCACGCAAAGAGGGAGAGACCGTCGACCACGTCATGACCGCTGATGACGAAACGCCCGAAGAGGCAATCCTCCAGATTGGTCGCCCCTGCAATCAGGTAGCAATTACGGGTATTGAGCGAGTGATTGGTGTAGTAACTGTTCTCCGCATTCGTCGTGAAGAGTCCCTGATGGGGAACGGCCAGAGACAGTTCCTGGAACTGCTCGCTGAACGTGCGCGAAAAATCAAAATCCCGCCCGTAAGAGAGCGAGTCCCACCGGTCGCTCCACCACTCGTCCTGATCGTACACTTTGTACGGCTTGTCCTGCGCATAGATGGAGATCATCGCCTTGCCCGTGAGGTCGGACTTCCGATGGTAGAGACAGAGATCATTGCGATGCAGGAGCCGCCGCTGCATACGGCATGACGGGCAGTATGTCGGCGGCGAAATGAGCTCTTTCTTGCCATTGAACACCGGCGAAACTTTTTCGTAGAACGCGAGATCGTCTTTGGTAATCTCGAATGCCGATGAGCATTGCGTGCAGATGCGTGACATTTTAACGGAAAGAAGGGTGGAGAGAGGCCAAGTGTGCTATACTGAAGACATATGGAAACCATAATCTCGGTGACACTGTCATTCGATGGGAAGAAGAAGCAGTGGTGTGCTTGGGTGCCGGATATCGCGGCGTACGGCGTCGGCAAATCTCCTCCAGCAGCCCTCGCTGACCTGAAGTCAGCCCTGTCATTGTATGTGGAGTCCGTGGGCCGGAAACGTTTCCTGAAAGAGTTGTCTCCGCCGGTGCAGTCCCTGTCTCTTCCACTGCGTGACCTTGTCGAAGCTGCGTAGGTTCTCTGGCAAAACCCTTCTGCGCCTGTTCCGGAAGCACGGATGGTTGCTCGTGCGCGTGCAGGGGAGCCACCACATTCTGCGCTCTCCCGATGGAAGGATCGCCGTCGTCCCTCTCCATGGTAACGCCACTCTGCATACGGGTCTTCTGAACAATCTGCTGCGCAAACACCTGCAGCTTTCTCGCGAAGAGATCGAACGGATGTGAACATGCAAGCCGATGCCAAACAGGAGAAGACATCAATACACGGAAGTGAGATAACAATGCTCGCAGTAAACGATCTCCGGCCGCGAAGGCTGATAGCTCGTCGCTATGGGCTTTTGGCACTTGGCGCACTGACGGTTCCAGAGCTTGCGGGGATTTCTCAGCGCCATGCGTGTTCTCAGGCGCTGTTCGGGACAGATGCGGGGAAGCGGCAACTGTAACTGACGGTAGATGCGCAACTCCTGAGGAATAATTTTGAAGGGCACGCCCGAAGTTTCGCAAGTAAGGAGTGCCTTACAGAGATCATCCGACGCATCGGCCATATCATCGGGAATGCTCACCTGCGGCCCAAGATAATTCTGTTCGACCTTCTCCTGCTCCTCCCACTTCCACCCGCGCTGGAGGACATCCTCCTGCATCATCGGGAAATAGTCCTGTGCCACGGTTTCGTTGTAGGCGAATGGCGAATATTGTGCCGGAAAGAATTCGCCATACTCTCCCGACTTCCGCATGTGCACGATGATCTTCGGCACCAATTCTCCATACTCCTCTTTTGTATACTGCTTGTTCAGAATGCAGTGCTCCTTCCGTTGTAAACCGATGCATCCGAAAAGATTGTGGCACGAATGACAGCTCGTCGAGTAAACCGTATCCGCAGAATTGTAATTAAGGAAAGAGAATATCTGCCGCTGATTGTGGTAGCTGCCGAAGTACTCGTAGCAGAGCTCTTCCTCCTCGGTGTAATTGGTATC
Source organism: Candidatus Peregrinibacteria bacterium (assembly GCA_043798355.1). Classification (GTDB taxonomy): domain Bacteria; phylum Patescibacteriota; class Gracilibacteria; order Peribacterales; family Peribacteraceae; genus JAZDOT01. The sequence goes on along the minus strand of JAZDOT010000014.1, from coordinate 28,348 downwards.
CATGCAATCTTTGGCATCCACGATCTGCGCCACATGACAGCAATCCTGACAGCGTTGGACATCGAAGGCGTCGCGCGTGTTCTTGCTGTGATAGAGATTATTTCCGCTCGACGCCTCACATTGCACGAGAATACCGAAGCGCCGCGGCTGGGTACGGAGCAATTCCATGAACCGGACGCGGAGCGCCTGGAGCGCGGAGTATTTGGTGAGATCTCTGCGAAGCGATTCGAACGTTTCCCGTGCAACCTGCTCGTTGAAGACGCGATACTCGGTATTGCGCAAGTTCACGCAACTGATGCAGTTCTCGCAATCCGTACAGAAGAGGCACCCCGAGCAGTTCACGCAATCCTGGGACGCAGCGCAGCCGTAGCACTTCTCGCAGGTGATGCAGTCGCAGCAGAGTTCGCAGTTGCGGATAAGCAGCGAGTCGACGCACGAAACGGAGTAGTACGGACTACCGTAGTAACAATCCTGACAATAGACCGACCCGAAGATGAGGTAACAATTCTTGGAGGTCGCGACGTAATTCGTGTAGGAACAGTTCTCGTTGTTGTACTCGGACAGCGCCATGGCCGGCACGGACAGCTGGAGCGCCGCAAATTGTTCGAAGAACGGACGGGAAAAATCCATCGGCCTACCGTACGTGATGGCATCCCACCGATCACTCAGCCACTCCTCACGCTGGTACACCTTGAACGGTTTCGAAGGGGAATACGCAGAGATGATCTGCTTCCCTGTCATATCGCATTTCCGATGGTACAAACTGCGTTCATTGCGCCACGCGAAGCGCCGCTGCCTGCGGCAGTCCGGACATAACGTTGGTGGTGGAATCAATTCCTTCTCGCCATTGAACACCGGCGAAACTTTTTCGTAGAACGCGAGATCGTCTTTGGTAATCTCGAATGCCGATGAGCATTGTGTGCAGGAGGGCATTTTCGGAGGAAGCAAAGGAAACAGAGGAAGAAAAAGAAGGAAAGGGAATCAATACACTGTGGAGAGGTAGCATGATTCGCAGTAAACGATCTCCGGACGATCGGGCGTGTATGTAGTTTCGATCCCCTCCCCACACTTCGCACACGTTCGATTCCACAATTTACGGGGACTGCGAAGTTGCATGCGTTCCTTGTGACGCTGATCGGGACATTTGCGGGGAATGGGGAGACCCATTGCGCGATAGAACTTGAGCTCCTGCGGAATGATGCGATAGGGCTGACCGGATACGCGGCACGTGAGGATCTTCTTCGTGACGGAATCATCGATGTCTTCGATATTCGACGGAATGGATACATCCGGCCCGAGGTACGTCTGCTTTGCCTCCTCTTCCAAACGCCACGGCCATCCACGCTGAAGGACCTCCTCCCGAGCCAACGGGAAATAATCCGGCGCACTCGTCTCGTTATAGGCGAACGGCGAGAGGGAGACCGGGAAGAATTCACCCCATTCGCCCCGTGCGCGCATCGCTGCAATCAACCGGGAAACGAGAGCCTCGTACTCCTCTTTCGTGTACTGCTTATTTAGAATGCAATGGCGTTTACGGTGCAGCGAGATACAGCCGAAGCAGTCTTCGCAGGCACGACAGAGGTAGCAGTACTGCAGATCATGCGAGCCGACCCACACGGAAGCGCAGAAATTGCTGCGGGAAACCGTCGGAGTCGCGGCACATTCGTAGAGGAGTTCGCTGTCCGGCACGCCGTTCACATCCATGCAATCACGCGCCTTGATGCCCTGATAGACATAACGATCATCCTCGCTCTCGATGAGATCGAAACAGCGGAAGCAATTCTTGCAGTGGAAGAGATTATTCCCGATGGAGCGCTCGCAATCGAGGAGATTGGCTGCACGACGCGGCTCCTCCACCGTGGCGTCGCGCACGCGTTTCTCGAGAACTTCCCTGCTGGAGGCACAGGTCTCGAGCAGCTCCGCCTTCTTCCGGCTGTACTCTTCCTTCGTGCATTGCCGATTGAGCACAACGTTGCGGGCATTGCGCAGATTCACGCAGCCGATGCAATCCGTGCACCCCTGGCAGCTGCTGCAGAACATGCAATCGGAACAATTTTTCAGGTCCTGGCTGAACGATGCCCTTGTGCAGTGCTCGCAATCGATGCACTCGTAACACAGATCGCAGTCCGTGACGAAGAGACAATCCACGCAGTTGCGGCTCTTGAAAATATAACTCGAAAAGTACGAGTCTTCGTTGAAATCCGATGCGGAGAGGAGATAACAATTCTTGTTGGAAAAACTGTAGTTCGTGTAGTCGCAATTCTCACACTCGCCGATGAGGAGCGAAATGAGCGGCGTCACCTTGAGGAGCTCTCCGAATTGCTCGAAGAATGACCGGGAGAGATCGACGGGCCGTGCAAAAGTGACCGCATCCCAGCGATTGGAAAACCAGGCATCGAGCCCGTACACGGTAAAACCCTTCTCGGGTGCATAGATGGAAATCATCTGTTTTCCGGTCAGTGCGCATTTGCTCTGGTAGAACCGGCGCTCATTGCGCCATGCCAGCCTTCGCTGTTGCCGACACTCCGGGCACAGCGTGGGTGGCGGAATACTCTCCTTCTTGCCATTGCCTGCCCCGAGCGCAGTCGAGGGGAACACAGGCGAGACTTTCTCGCAGAACGCGAGATCCTCTGAGGCGACTTCGAACGGGGCCGAGCATTGGCGGCAGATGCGATTCATCCTGGGATGTGGTACAATGGCACCATGTTCACGCGATATGTCAGAGCAATCATGGCCAAAGCGAACGTCGAGAAAATCCCCGATCCCTTGCCGTACTTCGCCTCACTCCCGTCCTTCAAGGGCGTCTGGGCACAAGGAAGAACAAGAAAAGAAGCACTCGCGGAACTCCAAGAAGTTCTGGAAGAATGGCTGCTCCTGAAAGTGCGGAAACGGCAGTTCGTCCCGTCTGTGCGACAGTACGACCTCAACGCGCTCTTCTCCGCATGAAACGCCTGTCCCCGCTCTCGCGCCGCCAACTGATCACGAGACTGCAGGCATTGGGGTTTGACGGACCATTTTCGGGAGGCAAACACCAGTTCATGTCGCGAAATGACATCGATGTTCATATTCCGAACCCGCATCAGACGGATCTCGGAGTCGCGCTCCTGAAGCGTCTTCTGAGACAGGCCGGTGTGTCGCAGGATGAGTGGCACCATCAATAAACAGTGGAGAGATAGCACGATTCGCAGTACACGATTTCGGGACGCGAAGGCTGGTAGCTCGTGGCTACTCCCTTTTGGCACTTCGCGCATTGGCGGTTCCAGAGCCTGTAGGGATTTCTAAGCGCCATGCGCTCTCTGTACCTCTGATCCGGACATTTTCGCGGGATCGGAATGTTCAGTTGCCGGTAAAGCTTCATTTCCTGCGGGATGATTTTGTAATGCCGGCCGGTGACGGAGCACCGCAAAATCTGCTTTGTCAGTTCATCCGTGGCATCGACCGAATCATCCGGAATCTCATACGCGGGACCGAGATAATGTTCCTGCTGACTTTCAGCATCTGCCCACGTGAAACCCCGGGATTCAGCTGATGATTTATCGAGGGGGAAATAGATCTGTGCCAAGGTTTCGTTGTAGGCGAATGTTGAAAAAGGAAACGGAAAAAATTCGCCCCACTCGCCGTCCCTGCGCATCTTCCCGATGATCTTCGGCACGAGATGCTCATACTCTTCTTTCGTGTACTGCCTGTTGAGGATGCAGTACTCCTTGTGACGAAGCCCGACGCAACCGAAGAGAGACTTGCACCCTCCGATGCACAGAGCGCAGTACAGGAGATCACTACAGTTCTCCCAGCAATCCACACAGAAGAGAATCCTTTGGCATGCATACCCGCACGTCATCACCTCATAGATCAGCTCCACGCCCTTCCCGAAGAAGCTGAAATCCATGCAATCACGGCTTTCCATCACGGTTTGTGAATAGGCACCATCTTCCAGGTCCCTGCAGTCGTAGCACTCCCTGACATTTCGGCAATGATTGAGATTATTACCGGTGGAATGCTCGTTCTGCGTTCCAAACATCTCCTTGACGATCATTTCGGATTTGAGCTCTGCAAACCTGCCCCTGAGTGCGGACTGCACCGAATATTTTGAAAGCTTCAGTTCGTTCATTCGTTGGTGATACGTCTCTTCGCTCAGTTGCTCATTCATGATGCAAAATTTCTTCTGATGCAAATTCGTGCAGAGAATACATTCGGAGCATCCGATGCACGATTTACAGAAATGACACGCACTGCAATTGTGGCACTCACTCGCCCACGAGCAACCGTAACAATCAAAACAGTCGATGCATTCGTAACAGAGCTCGCTACGGTAGATGTTCTCACAATCGAGGGAAGACCGGCAGTTGTTACATTTCCCAAAGAAACAATCCTCATTAAAATTGCCGGAGATCAGAAAGCAGTTCTTGTCGTTGCTCGCACAATTGCAGAAGTCGGAATTGATCATCGTCCCCTGCTGGATGATCGACATTCTCGGCACCGTCCGTTGCAGTTCTTTGAACTGATCCAAAAAGGACCGCTGCCAATCGATCTCTCGCCCGAACTCGAGAGCGTCCCATTTGTCGCTGAACCATTCCTTCTTTTCAAAGACCCGGTATCCGCCGTCCGGCCGGTACATGGAAATAATTTGCCTTCCCGTCAGATCGCACTTGCGATGGTACAGCGACTTCTCGTTGCGAAAAGCCAGCCGTCGCTGCATGCGGCAATCCGGACACAGCGTCGGCGGCGGAATGAGTTCCTTCTTGCCATTGAATACAGGCGAGACCTTCTCGTAGAATACGAGATCTTCTGAGGCAACTTCGAACGGGGCCGAACATTGGCGGCAGGTCTTTTGCATCAATAGACGGAGGAGAGGTAACACTGCTCGCAGTAGACGATCTCAGGGCGTTCGGGGGCATAGCTTGTGGCAATTGGCTTGTGGCACTTGGCGCACTGGCGGTTCCAGAGCTTCCTGGGATTGCGAAGAGCCATCCGCTCTTTGTGCCTTTGGTCAGGGCACTTCCGGGGAACGGGAATACCAAGAGAACGATAGAACGTGAGCTCCTGCGGAACGATGCGGTACGGCTTGCCGGTGACCGAGCAGCGCAGGATCTGCTTGGTAATATCATCGTCCACCTCCGCAATGGTGCCTGGAACGACATAGTCGGGGCCGAGGTATTGCTTCTGCTCCTCCTCCCCTTTCCACGACCATCCACTGTGCTCCGCGATGTTCTGAGTGAGAGGATAGTAATCCTGCGCCATCGATTCGTTGTAGGCGAATGGAGAGAGTGGGATGGGGAAGAACTCCCCCCATTCGCCGGTCTTCCTCATGTGATCAATGATCTTTGGCACGAGTCCCTCGTATTCCTCTTTCGTGTACTGCTTGTTCAGGATGCAATACTTCGCGCGTTTCAGCCCCACACAGCCAAAGAGGTTCTGTGAATGGAAACAGAGACTGCAATATGTGAGATCACGATCGTACCAGCAGATATCGCAGAAGAGATCCATGGAATTCGTTTCGCTGCCGATGGCCTCATAGATGAGCTCGGAGTGATCATCGTTATTGATATCGTAGGAATCTTTCATGAACGTCGCATTGCAGAGGAAACGGCAATCCTGCAGGTTCATCACCTCGAAACAATCACGCGCATGTTTGCTGTGGAGGATCGCGTTCCCTGTGCAATCGACTGCATTGATCGCATCCATGTACTTCCGTGGGAGTGTGCGCTTATGCGCATCGAAGTTCCCTTTCATGCTCTCGAAATTCTCTGTGATCGACGCAATGGCCTTGGAATAATCGGCTTCCGCATACTGTTTGTTCCCGATGCAAAAAGATGCATTCTGCAGGCCGAAACACCCGAAACAGTTGCGGCAGCCACGGAGATCGTAGCCAAGAAAACAATCGAAAGAGTTACTGCAGTTCTGGAGGGAACGGCAGTGGTAGCACTGCTGGCAATCGACGCATTCGTAGCAGAGTTCACACCGCTCGACACCCGAACAGTCACAACAGTTTCTGCTGTAGAGGATCCGGTTGCTGTAGAGGCAATCCTCGTTCTCGAGCCCCCCGAAGAGGAGGTGGCAATTCTTGTTCTTCACCGCGAAATTGCAGTACTCGCTGTTTTCCGGTTCTTCGTTGTTCAGATTCATGCGCGGCACAGCCAGAAGGAGTTCGGCACATTGCTCAAAGAACGGCCGCGAAAAATCAAAGTCGCGCCCGAAGCTCAAGGGGTCCCATCCATCCCCCCACCAGGCGCTGCGGTCATAGACTGTACATGGCTTCTCCGGGGAATACATCGCAATGATCTGCTTCCCCGTAAGATCACACTTTCGGTGATACAGAGACCGCTCATTACGGAACGCAAGCCTCCGTTGTTGGCGGCAATCCGGACACAGGGTCGGCGGCGGAATGAGTTCCTTCTTTCCACAAAAGACAGGCGAAACTTTCTCGTAGAACGCGAGGTCATCTTTGGTAATCTCAAATGCCGATGAGTATTGTGTACAAGTGGCCATATACAAAAAATGCTGGGCATAGAAACTGGCCGCAGCATTGCTAGATTGAACTGTATAGTCATTTTTGTCCAACAGTATCACTGTTAAACGACTTATTTGGACATACTGAAGCCAAAAATTAATATCTATATTCTGTAGAAAATATTCTACAACAGTGATATGATAACCTGTGACTATTAACAATTGACTATTAACTTTATGAAAACTTTTCGATTCCACGATTTCCAAGTGTACCAAGACGCACGAGCATTCCGAAGCAAGGTAGCTTCTGTGATAAAAACATTCCCCGCGACAGAACGATACCGACTAGTCGATCAAATTCATCGCTCATGTCTCTCTGTCCTTCTTAATATTGCAGAGGGATCTGCAAAGCATTCCGATCTTGATTTTGCCCGTTTTCTTGAAATATCCATAGGATCACTCAATGAGTGCATTGCAGGATTTGATGCTGCATTCGATGAAAAACTTGTTACGGAAGCAATGCGGGCGGATATTGAAAAGGAGGCAGAACACCTTGTGAAACAACTGGGTGGTTTCATCAAAACACTCCGCTCAGAAAAAAAGTTAATTGTTAAAAGTTAATTGTTTATGGTTGGCACCACATGATGCTCGAACTGCAAAAATTAGGCCTCACCAATGAAGAAGCTCAAGTCTATCTTGCCTGTCTGGAAATAAACGGCGGCCCGGTCTCCGTGATCGCGCGGAAGGCCGGGGTGCATCGCGTCAGCTGCTACCACACACTGGAGAACCTGCTCGAGAAAAAACTCCTGAGCCAGTACAACCGAAACGGCATCAAATGCTTCGCCCCTGAACCGCCCGAACGGCTGCAAGAATTGATGTTGGAGAAGACCGCCATCGCGAAGTCCCTCATCCCGGGACTGAAGGCACTCACGAGTCCGCACGGATTCCGTCCGAAGATGCGCTCCTACGAAGGCCGCGACGGCGTGGAGCGCGTGTTTCTGGAATCCCTCACCGCCAAAGGGGAACTCCTCGGTTACACGAACCTGAAGCAGGTGACCGAATTCTTCCCGGATTTCTTCCGGGAGTACACGCGGAAACGCTTCGAGAAGAAGATGAAAGCCCGCTACCTCTCGCCGAATACCGTCGAGAGCGTGCGCGCCATCGAGCCGTTCCTGCCGAAAGGGTACGATCCCGCGCTGATTGAAATCCTGCTGGTGAACCGCGAACAGTTCCCGTTCGAGAATGAAATCCTCCTCTTCGGCAATGCCGTAGGTGTGGTCTCGCTCAATCCCTCTGAACTCCTCGGGATCATCGTGGAGAGCGCTACGTTCACGCGAACGATGAAGGCGGTCTTTGACCTCGCCTGGTTGGGTGCGACAGCATTCGTGGCAAAGTGAACAACGCTCATTCTTCCTGTATCCTTTCTCTGCCCGAAGAATTATCAATTATCCATTTTCCATTATCAATTCAAATATGTCTTTCCCCGTTGAACTTCCACCGCATATCCTCGCCCTCGCAACGGAGCTGAAGATTCTTCCTACAGAAATCGAGGAATTTTTCACGCGCGGGAGCGGGCACGGCGGGCAGAAGATCAATAAGACAGAAAGTTGCGTTGAACTCACGCACCGCCCGACCGGCACCCTCGTCCGCGTGCAGCGGTTCCGCGAACAGCACTTGAATCGTATCGCTGCCTATGAGCTCCTCATCCAAAAAATCGAAGAGCAGGTGAAGGGCAAAGAGTCCAAGAATCAGCAAGAAATATTCAAGATTCGCAAACAGAGGGCGCGGCGCAGCAGGAAAGCAAAAGAAAAGATGCTCAAACAAAAACATCACCGCAGTTCCATCAAAGAGCAACGGATCAGTGCGCTGCATGAAAATTTGGGGGGAGAATAATTTCTACCGCGTAATGTACTTCAATAAGTTTCGGACGAGCGTCTGCTCCTGAGAGAACGTGAGATTGCCTTTCTGATTCCTGTCAGCGATCACGAGGGCCAGATGGTAGAAGAAGTACTCTTCCGCCAGGGCAAATATGTCAATATGTTCCCATATCAGCTTCGGAAAAACACGCTTCATACGTCGTTGCAGTTCCGCCAGGAGCGGAACGTGAACGTCATAGCCATTCATCATGAGGAAGTATGTAAGGAGCGCTACGGCGAGGCGCTTGTTGCCGTTACTGAAGTGATGACCATCAATAATCGAACAGAAGAGGTAGGCTGCCTTTGCAAGCAGAGGTGAGTAGTTTGATCTCTTCATCAATTCCAGTGTGGAAGCGAGCTTCTTCATTCCAACCTCCTCATACTCGTATCGTGGTACAGGCTCGCGTGCAGCCATGCGATCCCTGATAAAAGGAAAAAGGATTTTAACGCAGACGGGAAGAGTGGGGTACTGGATCATCGCTTGCTCAATTCACGAATAACATTCCCAATCATGGCATCGAGCTTTGCGGTGATATTCTCGTTATCCGGTACAGCGGCGAGTAATCCCATCAAGTTATCCGACTTAAGAAGAACATGCCCCAATGGAGCACTCAACACGACCGCAACATCTTTCCCATGACTCTGAATGAGCGCGAAGTCTTGAATAGAGGAAAGTGCCTTTTTTGCATTCCTCTGTAATTCGCTCATGGTGATAATGGGGAGGATAGTTTTCATGCTCCTCATTCTAATATACATATAATTATATGTAAATATTTATGTAATATAATACATTTACCATGTCAAATCATATCAAACTATAAAAATGGGAAAACCCTACAAAAAAAGGCTATTTTGAGAAAAAATCCTATGATATACATATCTTTTCCGCTCCACATTATGCCAACACCCTTGCGCCTCTCCCCCCTCTTCCTCCTCGGAAACATCCTGCTCGCCGGATGCACCGTCTCTCCGCCCCCCGCAGCCAATCAACCGCCACCCGCAGAAACTTCCTCCTCCCCCGTCGTCGGCGGCGACCGCGATGTGCACGGATGCATCGGATCCGCTGGATACTCGTGGTGCGGAGAAGCGCAGAAATGCCTGCGCATCTGGGAAGACCCCTGCAACCCGGAGGCGGCGTCCGCCATCGGCAAGCTCCTCGAGCAGAAATATAAAAAGCAGTCCGGGAGCGTTACTGCACGGATCGTGATGCAGGAAGGCGATTTTGCAACCGGATCTGTTTCGTTCGCTCCGGGTGCTGAAGGCGGAATCTTCCTCGCCAAGAGAACCAAAAATGCCTGGACCCTTGCCTTCGACGGAAACGGAGCTGTGCCTTGCGGAGAACTGCAAAATACCCTCGGCTTTCCGCCGGAGGTTCTGAAGAACTTCTGCGACGAATAAGGCTACACGCTCTTCCCCTGCTGTAACCGCTTGGCCAGTGTCCGCAGGTACGCGGCGGACACCTTCATCGTTGTATAGGAACCCGTTTTGGGGTCGAAAACGCGCTTCTTTTGGATATTCGCCCTGTAGGACCTGCGGGTATGCCTCATCGAATGGCTGCGGGTGTTCCCGCGGCCCGTCTGCCGACCGGTCTTGACGCATCGTCGTGACATGAGTGCTCCGAAGCCTACTGAAGAAGAGGATGCATCGTCAAACGGATATCGGCATTTTCTTCACTCGGTACAATTCGGCGTATGCGAGAGAAGAGAGATGAACCCGCGGTTCGTCTCTACATCTTTTCCTTCTTTGCCCTCTTTTTTCCTCTTTTTCTTTGGTACCTTTCCCTCCCCGATCAAAACTCCCTACAATACAACGCATGGGAACTTTCCTCTCCCCTCCCGCCATCATCTCCATCCTGATCGCACTCAGCGTGCATGAATGGGCGCACGGATTCGTGGCACGCATGTTCGGCGATCCGACGGCCGAGTACGAAGGGCGGCTGACCCTGAATCCCCTCGCGCACATCGATCCTCTCGGCGCCCTCATGTTCGTCCTCGTCGGCTTCGGCTGGGGGAAACCCGTCCCCATCAACCCGCACTACTTTCGCCACCCCAAGCGCGATACCGCTGTAGTCTCCCTCGCGGGGCCCCTCTCGAATTTCCTCCTCGCATGGATCGCCTTCGCGCTCTTGCTGCTCTTCGTACATGGCACAGTCGGTTCTTCTGCGATGGGAATCCTGCAACCGGGAACATCGGCAGGAATTCTCGCAGTCGTCGAAATGATTCTGCGCACCTCCATCTTCATCAATCTCGGCTTCATGGCCTTCAATCTCCTGCCCATCGCCCCGCTCGATGGTTCGAAGGTGCTCCATCTCTTCATCCCTCTCAAGTACGACGACCGTTATGAGACATTCATGCGCCGGGGGCCGGTCATTCTCTTGATTCTCCTTGTTGTTGACCAGTTCCTGAACATCCCCATTCTCTTCGGCTGGATCGGGGGAATCATGTCCGTTGTCCTGAGCGCAATGAACACTGTGGCAGGATTGTTATGAAAAGGGCGCAGCGCGCTGCGCCCCTACATTCTCGCAGTGCGAAGTTACTCAGAGCTCATAGCTCATAGCTCAAAGCTTCGCTATACTCCACCCATGTCCTTCCTCACACGCGGAATTGAGAAGCTCGCGATCTTCCGTGACATCTGGCAATTCATGCGCGTACGCAAGAAGTGGTGGCTGCTCCCCATGATCCTGACACTCGTCTTCCTGGGGCTCATCCTCATCTTCGCGCAGGGCTCCCCGCTGGCTCCCTTCATCTATACGATTTTTTAATCCATGCCTGCACTCGTACGCATCCTCTGGCAAGGATGGAAGAACATCGGTCATGCCATCGGGCGGGTCTTGAGTTTCATTCTTCTCACAATCGCCTGGGTGAGTATCATCGCTCTCTACGCGATTGCACTGAAGATCGCGAAACTCTTCCGCCATCACCCCTCCCCTGCAACGTACTGGGTCAATCCGCCGGAGGAAGTGGAAAACGGACTGCGGTACCAATTTTAAAGAGTGGCAAAGCCGATCTACATTCTCGGCATCTCCTGCTTCTACCACGACAGCGCCGTCGTGCTCCTGAAAGACAATGAAGTACTCTTCGCCGCGCAGGAAGAGCGCTATACGAGGAACAAGCATGACGATGCATTCCCGGAGAATGCCGTCCGCGAAGCGTTGAAATTTGCTGGGATTAGTTCTTCGGATCTCTCCGCCGTCGCTTTCTACGAAAAGCCGCTCCTGAAGTTCTTCGATCGCATCCTGCAGACATCCATCAAGGTCTGGCCGCGGGGGTTCCGGCAGTTTCACATGATTATGCAGGAGTGGATGACGACGAAGCTCTGGACGCCGCAGTTGATCCGCAGGGAATTGGACTACAGCGGCCCCGTCTTCTTCGTTCCCCACCACGCATCGCACGCCGCGTCGGCATACTTCGCCTCGGGCTTTCCGGATGCGACCGTCGTCACCGTGGACGGGGTCGGTGAATGGGCCACCACGACCATCGCTTCCGCGCGGGGAAACGAGTGCAAGATCCTGAAAGAAATCCACTTCCCGCACTCACTGGGACTCCTGTACTCCGCACTCACGTACTACCTCGGCTTCCGCGTGAACAGCGCCGAGTACAAGGTGATGGGCCTCGCCCCCTACGGCGAGCCGAAGTACATGGAGCAGATGCATCGCCTGATCGACCTCAAGGAGGACGGGAGTTTTGCACTGAACATGGAGTACTTCACCTATGAGTACGGCCTCACGATGACCGGGAAGACGATAGAAGAACTCCTTGGGCAACCGCGGCGCACGCCCGAGTCCCCCCTGACGCAGTTCCACAAAGACATCGCACGGAGCCTGCAGGAACTGACCGAAGAAGTGATGCTGAAGATCGTCGCCCATGCGAAGAAGATCGCCCCGTCAAAATTTCTCTGTTTGGCCGGAGGCGTAGCATTGAACTGCGTCGCCAACGGGAAAATCCTCCGAAGCGGTCTCTTCGAAGATATCTTCATCCAGCCCGCAGCCGGAGATGCCGGAGGAGCCCTCGGGGCGGCCCTCACGGTCTGGCATCAGCATTTCCACGGCGAACGCCTCAAGCGTATGGAGAATGTCTTCCTCGGGAATGAGTATTCCAATGATGCCATCCGCACCGTTCTCGATGCGAAACACCTTCCGTACGAGCACCTCTCCGGCGAAGCATTGATCGAGAAAATCTCTCTGCTCCTCGAAGGCGAGAACGTCATCGGGTGGTATCAGGGACGGATGGAGTACGGACCCAGATCGCTCGGCAACAGGTCCATCATCGCCGATGCGCGGAACCGCGAGAACTGGCAGAAGGTGAATCTGAAGATCAAGTTCCGCGAATCCTTCCGGCCATTTGCCCCGACCGTCCTCGAAGAGCGCGCGAAGGACTATTTTAAACTGGACCGCGAGAGTCCCTACATGCTCCTCGTCGCGGACGTGCATCCGGACAAGAGGGAAGGAATCCCCGCCGTCACCCACGTGGACGGATCGGCGAGGATCCAGACGATCAATCGTAGCCAGAATGCGAAGTATTACGATCTCATCAAGGCCTTCGAGAAACGCACGGGCTGCCCCGTCATCATCAATACATCGTTCAATGTCCGAGGCGAACCGATCGTCGAGTCGCCGGAGAACGCCATCAACTGCTTCCTCCATACCCACATGGATTACCTCGTCCTGGGGAACTGCCTCCTCTCGAAATCCGCAATGCCGGAAACGGTGAAGAGGGATAGCGAAGAGTATCTGAAGAAGTTCGCCCTCGATTGATGTTCTTTGCCACCTTTTTCCGGCGAAAAAGGTGGCCCAAAACGCCGGCGCGCCAAAGCCCCTCCTCCCGGCCCTGCGCCTCCTCATCAGCTCCTACAAGGATTCGGAGCTGATTCGTCGGCCATCTGCTGCGGCAGCAGGGCCTTCCCCGTCACCCCCCGTGGCGCGCCACCCCTCCCTTCAAAAGAAGGGTATGAATCGCTCCCCTGATTGCGAGCGGTTTCAGCCTCCAAATGCGAAGCGTGGCAAAAATGCGGAGGAGCCAGCGGAGGAGGTTCATTTTTGCAGCGGAGCATTTGGATAGGCTGATCCGCGAACAATCACAGGAACGAAACCTTTCTTTGGTTCTTTCTTTCAGTTATGAAAGAAAGAACAGAGGTGTCGCCGGAAAAAGGTGGAAAAAAACCACAAGGTGAGATCAATGGATATATCGCTTCAAGGGGAAAGCTCCATAGGCTATCCTCCAAGAAGTCCATGCGTCTGCGCGAAATATTCATCAACGGCAGTCTCGCTATCGGATCCGTCGTGTTCCTCATCGCCGCAATGGAAATCCTGCCGCGCGTGACGGGCATCCTCACGACCGCCCCCAACCCGCCGCACATCTACCAACAGAGCGCATATCCTGAGATCAGTTACGAACTCATCCCCTTCATACGCGAGCGAGCGTTCAAGTCCACCGTCACGACGAACAGCCTCGGCTTCCGCTCGCCGGAGAGGGACCCCTCCCGGCCGCTCATCGCAGTCCTCGGCGACTCCATTACCTTCGGCCTCGGCGTCGAAGATGACGAGTCTCTCGCCGCCAGACTCGAACGGCTTCTTCCCGAGTTCCAATTCATGAATGCCGGCGTCCCGGGCTATAACCTCGCTCAGGAAATGGGAACGTACCAAAGGAAAATCGTCCCGCTCCATCCGAGAGCCTTCATCCTCGTCTTCTTCTTCAATGATTTCGGCGCCGGAGAAGCCGCCCGCCTCACCGAAGACGGAACCCTGCGGCCGAAAAATTGGCGTCCGGAAGACCTGCAATGTTCACCGATCAGAGAGGGGATCCTCGGGTGGCTTCCGGGGGCATGCTGGCTGGATACCCACAGCGTCATCTACAAAGCCATCAAGATCATCGTGAACGCCCGAACAGGAGTCATTCAATCGCAAAAAGACCGCGTGCAGTCCAGAGAACATCCCAACACACAAGAGAGCACCGATGGCGTCATGAACTACCGAAAGGAACTCCTCACACTCACAACCAATCTGCCGCATAACCTCCCGCGTCTCTTTGTGATCTGGCCCGATAATTCCATCCACCCGCGCGTCGTCCCTGCGCTGAAGAATGCGGCGGAAGAAGCCGGATTCACCGTCGTCGACCTCTACGAGCTCTTCGGCAACAATGTCGAGACGCTCACCGCCAGAGGCGACGTGGTCCACCCCACCCCCGCTTCCATCGGGAAAGCAGCGGCATTCATCAAGGAGCCTCTCCTCACGATTCTCAATCCATGAAATTTGTCTTCGCCTGACCGCAGCCAGGAACGGCTGCTGCTGGTGAACCTCTTTGCCCTAATCCTAACCCTAACCCTAATCCCTATGCTGGAATACCTCCCCCTCCCCTCCGGTCTCGACACTGAGAAGCTCCGCGGCATCGAAGGATGGCTCTCTGCGAAAGAAGCGAAGCTGCTCTACCGCCTCGCGAAGCGCGGGAGGGGACGCGGCGTCATCCTGGAAATCGGGTCGTGGAAGGGGCGCTCCACCGTCTGTCTCGCTTTGGGGTCGCGCGCGGGTGCGGGTGCGCACATCTTCGCCGTCGATCCGTTTACGGGATCCTCGGAGCACGGGAACGTGTTCACGCTGCCGGAGTTCCAGGCAAATATCTCGCGTGCCGGAGTCTCCGCACAGGTCACCGCGATCCCGAAGCCATCGAGTGAAGCGGCAAAAAATTGGAACACGCCTATCGAACTCCTCTGGATCGACGGTGCGCATGAGGAGGAGTTCGTCCGCAAAGACTTCTCCGCCTGGTCTCCGTTTCTCGTTGAAGGCGGAACCATCGCCTTCCACGATT
Organism: Candidatus Peregrinibacteria bacterium; assembly: GCA_043798355.1. Taxonomy (GTDB): domain Bacteria; phylum Patescibacteriota; class Gracilibacteria; order Peribacterales; family Peribacteraceae; genus JAZDOT01. The sequence goes on along the minus strand of JAZDOT010000014.1, from coordinate 13,185 downwards.
CCAGCATGCCGGGACCCGCGAACGTGATCGAGGAAAAGCTCTACAAAGGAACCGGTTTCCATTCGATCGGCTTCGTCCACGGCATCACCTACGCCCGCAAGGGTCGCGGTTGTCCTCTGACCAATCGCTTCATGCTTTTCTTGAAAGGCGTCGCCTATGTACTGTGGAGAATCAAACGATTCATACGGCCACACCGAAAAACCCAACCTTAACCTTAACCTTAGCCTTAACCTTAGCCTTAACCCTAACCCTCATACTAAAATCCTCCCCATCCTCTTCTCCCACGAATAATGCTGAACCCTCTCTTTGGCCGCCTGCGCCCGCGCGAGACTCTCGGATGGATGTGATGCCATCATGACCAACGTATCCGCCAGCGCGCGGATATCCCCCGGCGGGAAGAAGAACGCCGTCGTTTCGTCGAGGACATCGCGGATAGAGGGGAGATCGGACGTCACGATGGGGCGAAACGCCGTCATGTACTCGAACATTTTGAGCGGCGACATGTTCGAATGATAATGCGGCAAATCGGGAAAGGGCATGGCGAGGATGTCGCATGCCGCCATGACCTGGGGAACACTCTTGTGGGGAACGGGATCCAGGAAGGTCACATCGTCATCATGGAGATCGAGGCGGCGCGCGAGGAGGCGATACTTCTCCTGATCGATCGAAGGTCCGCCGACGATGAAACCGTGGAAGAGATGATGTTCCGTCTTCAGAAGCGAGAGGGATCGAAGCAGATCTGCCACCCCCTTTTCCATGTCCATGGTATTCAACCTGCCGATGTACCCCACGACCGGACGGGAAGAGCGCACGGGAAACTCCCGTCTCGCCTCACTGCACGATACGTTGGAATGGAAGAGCGAGAGATCCACCGCATCCCCTTCCACCGTGCACAGCGCTCTCTCCACTCCCCATGACCGAAGTTCGCTCTGCATAATGGTCGTGAGACAGACGATGCGCCGACAACGATTGCACCGGTCAACGAAACTCTGCGTGCGGCGCGGGAGCGTGTGGAGCTCGAGAATCACGGGGAGACGGGTTCGAAGGAGCGCGGAGAGGAGAGCGGAGGAGCGCGTGTAGAGGAGATCCGCCCCATGCGAGGCGAAAAATCGCTGAAGCGCTCTCCGGTAGGAAAACATGGTGACGTGGAATGCGAGAGCGCCGGGGACGAACCATGCGCTCAGCGCATCGAAAACTTTTATCCGTACGAACGAGAAGGGATTCGTGAGACTGTAATACGTTTTGAAGTCCTCCGTGACGCCCGTTTTGATGCTGGGAGCAATGAGAGTGACGGAATGTCCTAACCGTACCATCGCCTGACACACCTGAGCGATCTGATGCCCATGCGCCTTCTCGGTCGGAAAGCGCGCCTGCGAAACGTAGGTGATCTTCATTGAAACAGAGAATAGCGCTCTTCTGTGGCTCTGGCGAATGTTTTGAATGTATTTGACCTTTTTGTATTTTAATGTAAATTATCCTTTGTACCGTCGACCTTTCACACGTTCGTTTTTTCCGTCCCGTTAAAAGCGGGTCGGGGGAGGAAACCATGAAGAACTGGAAAAAGATTTTGGTCGTAACGCTGCTTGTCGCAGCGTGGGGTGGGTGGCTGGCGCTGTTTGTTTGGGGTATGCAGAAGGACCAAATCGCCTGCCTTGTAGGAGGTATCCTTCCGTTTTTCCCAATGATGATCCCCTTCGTTCAAGAATGGGGGATCAGCCGGATGCGAAAGGGGCCACGGTGGGGTGAGGCGCTCCTCACATTTTACTCCTGCCCATTAGTACTCCTGCTGATACAAGCAGTAGCGATGGGTGTTCTCGCATTCGTTGGGGTGGAACGGAATGTCCTCGCATTCTCCATCGGGTTCGGCCTGTTCTTCCTGGCAAATCTGCTGGCAGTCGCAACGATGTACGCCAGCCGGTTCCTCGCCACACCAGACCTTTCCGGACGCGCGGTCGACCTCGGCACCGACGAGCCGGAGCCCCTCTCTGGCCCGGGCACGCGCCCCGTCGACAGCGACCTGTCCGATGACGAGCCCGGGCTTACTTCTCACATATGGAGCAACGACGACGATGAAGCCCGTGGTCCCGCGCACACTGATGAAACTGACGGTACGCCGCGTGGCTGAACACCACATCACGGTAAGAACGTGATCGTGGAAAGCCGCGTGGCACGAGCCGACGACCCCCATGGGGACGCCGGCTTTTTTTAGTGTGCCTCACCCCCGGCCCCTCTCCGAAACCAACTCCGCCAGCCCACGCGGAGAGGGGTGTCGCGCTGATTTTGATTTGGCAGGAGAACGGCTTCCCCCTCTCCCGGGGCATGTGGAGTGGCATGGGAGAGGGGGTTAGGGGGTGAGGCAATGACACGCTATCATGCTTCATGATCACCGCACCCTGCCCTTCGACTCCGCCACAGTCGTTCGCGAACGACGTGGCTCCGCTCAGGGTAAAGAAGGGTGCTGCTGGCGAACCTCTTTGCCCTCATTCCCCTCATTCCCCTCTTTGCCCTCTCTCGTCCTCCTCTTCGGCGCCTTCCCCATCGAAGCCCCCCGCACCCACTGCATCCGCGCGGCGTTTGAGGGGAAAGGCAATCAATGTGTGCTCTGCCACACGGAAGCACCGGGCTTTTTCAGGAAGTGTCTCGATCTCGTCCGAACGTACCGGCTCCTCAAACAGGATGCGCATACGGTGGTCGTTCTGTTCCCCGGCCATCATCTCATGCCGTTGGCATGGCTTCTCACGTGCTTTCCCCGACGCCGTCTCGTCTTCGACGCGTTCATCTCGGTTCACGACACCCTTGTCTCTGACCGCCGCCTCGTCGCACGGTGGAGCCCGAAAGCACTCTTCCTCTGGATCGTGGACTTCGTAAGCTGCCACCTCGCCGACGAGGTCATCCTCGATACGGAAGCGCACCGGCAATTCTTTGTCCGGGCATTTCATCTCAAGCCGGAGAGAGTGCGCGTCATCTACTTAACCGCACGGCATGATCTTTTCCGGCCGTGCCCGCGTACAATAAAATTCCGCTTGCCTTCTCCCCCTCAGAAGGGGGAGAAGATGGATGAGGGGGGCAAACGAGAAATAATGGAAACGATGGATGTCTTCTTCTTCGGGAGCTTCATCCCGCTGCAGGGCATCTCTGTCATCCTGCACGCCGCGAAGATGCTCGCATCCCGCACAGACATTTATTTTTCCCTCCTCGGATCGGGACAGACCTACGGCGCCATGCGGAAATTGGCGGAGGAATTGGAGCTTCCGAACGTTACCTTCGAACCGTGGATGGATCTTGAGAAACTCCCGGAACGGATCTGCAGAGCGGACATCTGCCTCGGGATCTTCGGTACCAGCGCGAAGGCCGCCCGCGTCATCCCGCACAAAGTCTATGAAGCGGTCGCGTGCGGAAAACCGGTCATCACCATGCGCTCTCCCGCTATCCTAGAAAAATTCCAAGATGGAAGAGAGGTCATCCTGTGCGAAGCGGGTAATCCGGAAGATCTCGCAAAAAAAATCCTGGAACTCACTGAAAAGCTCTTTCACCTTCGCCCTTAGTCCTCTGTCCTTCGTCCTAAGTCCTAGATCAATCGCTCCGCTACATACCGGAAGAACGCCTTCACACTCAAAAACTTCTCAAATACCTCGCGCGCTCTCTTCTGTCTGCGGACAAATTCTTCCGCGCTCATGGCATCGAATGCCGCCCGTACCCGATCAGCAATGGACCCGATCTCCCGAAAATCCACCCGAACCATGATGTCATCGTACGGGACGCTGTCTGCACGCGGAAGCACGCAGTCGGTATCGAGCAGGAGCGGGATGCGGCCGAGACTGAGCGCCTCATAAAAGCGGTACGAATAGTTCCCATCCCCTTTTACCACGAGCGCGAAATCGCAGTCGCGAAGATTCGCGATGTATTCCCTCCGTGCCTGCTCGGGATCGAGGTGAATGGTGTCGCGGTGTCCGGAGTAGCTCCTGCGAATGAGAAAATTCGACCGGACAGCAGAGGACTCCTGAAGAGACCGGATGGCGCGGCGGCGGAAGCTGAGGCCCTTCTTCCGGGCACGCAGCAGAGAATTTCCCGACAGGATGGCCCGGGACTCCGTGAGCGCATTCATCACGAGTGTCCCCAGGAGATTCTTGAGGCTCCGGTATTCGGCCCACCCGCAGAACCCCACAGTGGGAACGGCGGACTTCTCGCGCAGGGGGAGCGGTGCACCGCTTAAGAGATCGGGACTGTATGCAGGCATCGCGATTTCGTTCGGGCGTCTGGTTGCGCCATACAGAGAAGTTCTCAGCACCACGGCATTGGGGAGAGGAACCTCACTGTCGCTGTCCCCGTGCCAGAAGACGACGATCTTCTTCCCTGTTCTTTTCGAGAGAGCGGCAAATTCCTCGAGAGAGGCCGTCTCGTGTCGTATGGATGGAAAATTGTGCGCAAGGAGGAGCGCATCGCACTCTGCAGGATCATCCGTGATGCGGACAAAGGGGGAATCGAGACCTTGGAAGGCATCCCTCAGGAAAAGAATGCTCCCACGCTCTTCCGTCCCGACCGTGGGGTAGAGGAAGGGAATGATGGGGCGGCCGGGGAGGATACGCGTGAAGACGGTTTTCATGGATCCGGGGAGAGACTAGCATAGTCACCGTGCCAAGCATCATCGACCGTTATTACCGCTTGATCCGACCGTTTCGCTTCCTCTACGGTTGGGCAAAAGATGCCCGGACGCGGGCGCAGTGCTCTGCGCGGGCCGAAGACTGGAAGAGGAAGGGATTTCAGGGGGCAAAGCTGGATATCTGCGGAGGACGCAATCCGTATAAGCCGGGAGAATACCTGAATGTGGACCAGGTCCCATTCCCGCAGGTCGATCTGGCATTCGACATCACGAAAACCTTCCCCATCCCATCAAACGTCATCGACGAAATCGTGTCGTTTGCCACCCTCGAGCACCTGCACAAGGAAGAAGGAGAACACGTGCTGCGCGAGTGCTTGCGCGTTCTGCGACCGGGGGGAGTCATGCGCGTCGTCACACCGGACATCGAAGCGATCGCTCGCCTGGTGCTTGCCGACGGAAACATCAACGTTATCAACCAGCATCTCTTCGGAAAATTCAAATCGAAGGAGACCGAGCTCCCGGACCTCCACAAATGGCTGCTCCCGGCGCAGGGGATGATGGATCTCCTCGAGAAAATCGGCTTCGTCCATGCCACGCGGCTCCACCTCGATCTTCCTCTCCATGACCCGCAACTGAATTACCTCATCCGGGCGGAGAAGCCGGAGTGACCCGCCAGAGCGACCACCCCTCCCCTCTGCCGACCGCAGCCAATCCGACACGCAGCCGCGAAAGATCCCATACAGGCTGCCCCTTCTCATCCCAAAGCACATACGAGACACCGAAACGCCGCAGCCAATACCCCGGATCCCGGTCCACCTGTCGGCACGCTTCCGTGATGAGCGCTGTCTCACTGCGTCGCACGGCTGGGTCGGGGAAGGCGCCCACGGCGTCGGGGTAGATGGTGAGACGGGCAAGATCCCGCAACTCCGCAGGAATCGGCAGGAGTGTCATGCAGAGCCTCCATGCCAATTCATCGTGAGTCACGAGTACATTTTTGAGGTAGATGGAATAGACGATGTCGTGATGCGTCGATCCCGCAACGAGATACTGCGTTGCCGGATCCGAGAGAACGGTCGCGCGGGGCAAGACATCGAAAACGGGGAGCGCGGTCGCAAGGTGCTGTTCGGAGAAATCTTCATCCCCGACACTCCACTGGCCGACGAGAGAAGGCAGAAAGTCGTATGCGAACGTCGTGAGGTACACGACGGACCCCAGCAGGGAGAGGAGGAGCCACTTGGAACGCAGCGGAATGCTGAACAGGAGAACCATCACGGCGGAACACGCCAGGGCGAAGAGGTAGTGGGAAACGAAGTTGAAGATCACGCCGTGGAAAACCTGCTGGTTGCTGACGAGGAAGCTGGTGAGGATCGTGACGGCAACGATGCGGGAGCGGAGGAAAAGGCGCGGCTTCTCGGCGATCGCCAGGAGAACGCCTCCCGCCATGAAGAGGAAGAGGACGGCGTACGGAAGGGACTCCGGCCGATGCCCCGCATGCATACCGCTGCGGAACACGCCCAGCGGATAGAGAGGATCTTGTGCCGCACGGAGGATGTCCAGAAGAGACGGGAGTGCCGCCATGGCAGCAACCGCCACAAAGAGGAGGAGGCGCAGCATCATGCGCCTGGATTCCATGCTCCGCCCGAACAGCCATTCTCCGGCGAGCCAGAGGAAGAGGACTCCCGTCCACGCCCAGGCAAACGTCCAGCTCCAGAAGTACACGCCGACGAGCGCTCCAAGAATGACGCCGCCGAGAATGCCCAAAAACAGACGACCGCGACACCCCATGATGATACCCACCAAAGCGACGACGACAGGCAGAAAACTCGCGGCTTGGTAAATGGGACGGTTGAGGCCGTAGAGATTGAGGAAGACGAAGAGCAGAGCACCAAGGAGGGATTGCCTCTTCGAAAATCCCGCGAGCACGAAGAAGACGAAGAGCGAGAGGAAGAGGAGCGGGGGCACGATGCCGTCCATGATCTGGAGCACCGTCGCCGCCCGCCACCCCGTGAAGGAGAAGAGCGACCCGAAGAGCCGTTCGATTGCAGCACCCTGCAGCCCGACGGCGTTCGGATCTCCAATAATCGCCTCGGCCGCCTGTTCCGGTCGTCCGCTCAGCGCCTCTTGCACGCGCGGGAGGTACGCATCCTCATCGGAATTGAGCTGCACAAGAATACCCTTCCAGCCGGGGTGCACGATGTGGAGGAGTTGGGGTGCCTCCATGAGGAGAGCGATCCCTACGCACACCGAGCCGAGGATGAGAAGCCACCGGGTGATCTGCCGCATGGCACCAATGCTATCAGGAAATGCTCAACGCCGAAGCAGGCATCCTCTATGATAGAGACATCGCACGCGATTACGCCGAGCTCCTGCCCTTCGTCTTCAAGCGGTTCTCTATTCTGAGCGCTGCCCGTACGCTGCTCCCGACTCTCTGGTACTGCTGCAGACGACCCGTACTCCCCCCGAGTGACCGTCCGGCGCTCTTCACCATGAATATCTTCCCGCCCATGGCTCTTTTGTGGTATCACCTCGCGAGAAAATATTTGGGGACGGACGTGGACATCGTGATCTTCGACTGTTCGGGGCATCTGGATCCCGGGAGATTTCCGGGTGCCCGCGTGCAGAAGTTCCTCAATCTCTACGCCGCAACCAAGTCGGAAGAATTCCTGCGATCGATCGCACGGCATCGATCTATTGGATGGATTTGCGACGACGACATGTTCTTCGTGGGAACCGGCGCAGCCGATGTCGTGACGCGGGAACTGGCCGAAGAGCGTACCGCCTCCGTGAGCTTCCGGCCGCGCACGTGGTGGACCTTCGACATTGATGGAAAAAAAATCCCCCCCAGCAGCAGCTACTGCATCGCGTTCAACAGACACATCCTCATCGAACGGGAAAATCTTTCCCTCGCACCGGCGAACGGCAATACGCACCCGACCGTCATCGGGAAACCCCCGAAACGCTATGACACCTGTGACAGAGCGAATGAAATCCTCCTCAGAAAGGGGTATCGCTGCTTCATCGTGCCCGAAGAGGAACGCGGAAAATACGTCGCCGGATTCAGCGGCATGAGCGGCGCGGTGATGCTCCTCTCGTACTTCCGGACCGTGGACGAAACGCTCGCATACTTCGCTGCACCACCCGAAAACGCGTGGCGCGGTTCCATGCTCTCCGGAGCGCTCTCGGCGCTGATGGCCGTCCATACCATCCAAGAACTCTCCGGAAAGATCGCAGGAAAACCCTTCCCGCTCCCCTCCCTCCCGCCGCTCTTAGAGCTGGAAAAAATCCGGCAGGCTCACTGGCAGACGATCAGCCGCAAAGAACACTTCGAGAGCGTCTGGGAGACGAGTGAGCGCCTGCGTGAGGCGCTCTGATACGCCGTATCAGTCCTTCCGGACAAGCGCGCTCGCGGGGCAGAAGCGCAGCTTGATGAAAACCCACACCCAACGGAACCAGTCTCTCCACCCGATCTTCTTCCCATCATGAATCGATCGCGGCATGTAGGAAATGGGATACTCCATAATCGCAACCCCTCTGCGCGTGAGCATGACCGTCAATTCGGGATCGAAGCGGAAGTCCTTCTCCCGGAGAGGAATCGTTCGCAGTACATCCGTTCGCACCAGTTTGTAGCACGTCGGCTGATCCGTGAGATGCGTTCCGTAGAGGAAGTTCCCGATGAACGTAAGGAGACTGCCGCCGATGAAGAACGACAGGTGCGCGTACTGCCTCTGGCGCTTGAGACGACGGGAGCCGAAGACCGCGATGTAACAATTCTCTTCCGCAAAGCGAAGGAGCAGAGGAATCTCTTCCGGACTGTACTCGAGATCGGCATCCTGCACGATGGTGTACCGGCCGCGGGCTCGGGCGTAACCCATGTGTACCGCGGATCCTTTGCCGCCATTGGGCTTCGTCAGAACAGTATCCTGCGGACGGGCCTTCGCACGCATGATTTCCAGCGTGCGGTCGCGTGAACCGTCATCGACGAAGATGATTTCGGAGTCTTCGGCGCAGGATCGCTGCACACGATCGATGAGTGCGGGGAGTGTCCGCTCTTCGTTGTAGGCGGGCACGACGATGCTGAGGCGTAACTCATTGGCCATCAGCGGAAGCGTACCGACAAGGAGATCGGGAGTCACGAACTCCGCTCCATGATCCCCGCCATGTTCCGGATGAGGGCACGAAGGTCGTGGGAAGCTTCAACGCGCCGACGCAGATCCAGAGAGAGAACGGATCGCTCCGCATCCGACATGGCCAAAATGGCGCCTGCCCGCTCCCCCATCGACTCCCCGGTCGCTTGGCAGGATTCGGAAAGAACCTCCTGAGCCGCGGGAGATGAGGACACCACGGGGCAGCCGCACGCCATCGCCTCCAGAACGGTTTTGTCGAGACCGCCTTCGCACGCATGGAGCATCAGATCGGCTCGCTGGAGGATGGCCGCTATCCGGGACGGAGGGACCCAATCGATTGTGACACGATCTGTAATCCCCAGTGCCCGCATGAGACGCTCGAGAGATGAGGATTCTTTCGAATCGGCGTTTGTGATGATCCCGCCGGCGATCAGCAAGCGCGTGGTGGGGGGTAACTGTGCAAACACCTTGAGAATGACGTCAAAATGCTTGGAGCGCGTGATGCGCCCCACGGCAATGACAAGTCCCCGCTCGCGCTTGGATGGGTCGGGTATGAATGTCTGAAGATCAATGCCGTGACCCGTAACAACCTGCTTTTTGGAGGAAGAAGGCAATCCGTGTACCGTCGCCGAAAACACTTTTTCAACCAAAAGAAGAGCGAGAGAGAGTTTGAGACTCCCGCGACGAATCTCGTACCAAAGGAAGAGGGGTTTTCGGATAACGAACCAGATCGGCCAGCCGAGGATCACCCAGATGGGAGTCATGTGGACGAGGACGCAGTCATAGGAATTCCGGTTGTTCCACATCAGCATCCAGAAACGCAGAACCTGCCGGATTTTTGAGCGGCCGTCTTCCTTTCCAAGAGAGAACACTTTGACATTGCTTTCGAAATGGAATTCCCCGGTCTTCTGCGCGATGACGGTCACGGAATCGCATTTCGCCGCAAATTCTTCGATCCAGCGATGGAAGAATCCCAGGATAGGATCGGACTGATCCGCCTTTTGGGTGATGATGAGGAGGCGCATAGGAGAACTTAGGACTCGGGACTTGGGACAAAGGATTTTAGAAAGTCTGCATAGGCTTTGATCAGTTTCACACGTTCGAACCGGTCGAGCACTTTTTTCGCTTCTTCCCCCATGCGCTTCCGGGCGAGCTCGTCACCGAGAAGGACTGTAATTTTTTTCTGCAGGTCGGCAACGGAACCATCGGTGAGCACGCCGTTGACGCCGTCCCGAATGACCTCGGGGACGATCCCCACCGGAGTTGCGATGACGGGAAGACCTGCCGCCATCGCTTCGAGCACGACGCGGGGACCGCCTTCGCTCAGGGAATTCATGACCAAGATCTTCGCGCTCATGATTGCCTCCATGACGGTCTCCTTCATAGAGAGCCATCCGAGGAATGTAACGCGCCGGTGTATGTCCAATGTAGCTGCGAGCTTTTCATACGCCCCCTTCATTGTTCCATCCCCGATCACGACCATGCGGCAATCCGGAATCCCCGCGATGGCTCGCAGCAGATCCGGCAACCCCTTGTTCGGCACGAGACGCCCGGAGAACGCGATGTCATAAGAAACGGGTTGCGGCCTGAGCGTACGGAAAAATTCCCTATCGAGATAGAAGGACGGAACGATGTGGCACTTCCCGGATGGCACGCCCCACCGTTCGAGCAAATGTTTGACGCCAGCATTCACCACCCGGACAGCCGAAGCGAAGCGCGCGATGACGGGGACATACAGGCGGGAGAGAATGCACCCGACCCATTCCGCGCACGATGCGGCGCGCGGCTGTCCCACAACATGATGGATCTCAATGACGAAGGGGATTTTTGTCGCCCAAGCCAAAAAAGCCGCTCCGACGCCGTTGTAGAATGGCGGATACTCGTGGACAGTCATGACATCATGACGGTGCTCTGCGATGAGCTCTCTCCCTTTCCTGAAAACCCAGAGCGGTTGGTACCAGAACGTGTGCGGGGAGGGATGGAAGAAGACATTCGCAAGGCGAAGCTCCCCTCCCCCAATGGGGGAGGAGCCGGGGGAGAGGGGGCAAACTACATCGATCCTCTCCCAGTGCTTCGAAAATTCCTGCAGCGTGTACCAAAACGCCCCGCGCTTGCCCTGCGAGACGCTGCGATCGCCGGAAATCATGAGGAGCTTCATAGAATGAAAATCAGGAGCGGCCATTCTCGGCCGCGGTAGCACGGAATAATTGTAAATGTTCTTCGGCCACCGTCGCCCACGAACGTTCATGGATTTTTTCGGTGGCGGCCAGTGCGATGTCCGCGTACGTCTCGCGGACGGAGGCCACCGCAGAGCGGATCTCCTCCGGTGAACGAAGCGGCCGAACGACAATGCCCTTGCGAAGAGAATCGCTCAGTCCCGTCTCCTCCGTGAGGAGGACGGGCAGCCCGTGCGCACGCGCTTCGAGCGCGGTATTCGGGCTGATCTCCGTGAGGGACGGCAGAATGAGGAGGTCGTGCGAGGCGAAAACCGCGGAGAGTTCATGCGCCGCGAGCGGAGCGACGAAGATCACACGATCACGCAGATGAAGCTCGTCGATGATGCGTTCCAGCGTGCGCCGCATCGGTCCGTCGCCGACGAGCGTGAGGCGGACAGCGGGAATCATTGCGAGGGCGCGCAGCAAACAGGGAAGATTTTTGAACTCGACGAACCTCCCCACGAAGAGGAGACGCAGCGGATGGTGCGGCCGGTCCTGCGGGGCGGAAGGATTAAGGTTAGGGTTAGAATTAGGGTTAGGGTTAGGGAGGGCGTTCTCGATCACAGAGTGTGCCGGTAAACGGGAATAGTGTTGTTCGTAGAGTTCCTTCTGGAATGCTGAGGAGAAAATGATGTGATCGAACGTGTGGAGTAAGCGAGTAACGAGTAAACGAGTAAACGAGTAAACAAACCCGTGGAAACGCTCCTCATACCACCGCTTCAAGGAAAGCATCCCCCCACGATCCGTATACCGTTCCCATGCGAAATCCCCCCCGAGCCGCAGGATCTTCTTGGGCTTCTTCAGCCGAGCCAGCATCAAAGGAACACCGACACTGACGGAGGAGAATGCCTCAATAATATCCGCGACCACGGCGAATCTTCTAAGCGCGCGCGCGAACAGGAACCACCGGAGAACGGGCTTGCCTTTCCACGGAACGGAAACCACCTGCCAACCGCCATCCTGCCCGACCGTTGTGACCCTCGTATCGATCTTCCCGTAGGTGATCACTGTGAGGACATGACCTTGTTCATGCAGCTCACGCGCCAAGGCACGGACATAGGTGGCGGGACCGCCGATGTCCGGGGGATAGATGCCTGTAGCGAGGATGATCTTCATAGAGGACTGCGGATGGCGCGGACTGCGGGAGTCGTGACGTGAGTATAGCGCTGTGTCGTCCTGATGTTCGCATGTCCCAGGAGTTCCTGCACGTACCGGATATCCGTTCCGTTCTCCAGAAGATGCGTGGCGAAACTGTGGCGGAGTGAGTGGAACGTCGCAGGCTTCGTGATCCCCGCCCGAAGGAGCGCCCGCTGCACGATTTTCTGCAGTGTCTCTGTCGTGAGCTTACCGCCTCGCATGCTCGCGAAGACCGGCTCTGCAGGATCGGCGGCAGCAGCGAGACGGCGGAGAGTGCCAACTATGCGTTCCGGAAGCAATGTGATGCGATCCTTGGCCCCTTTGCCTCTCCTGACATTGATGCATGCGCGGTCGAAGTCGATGTCCCCGAGCCTGATGTCCTTCACCTCGCTGACGCGCAGCCCGGATCCGTACGCGAGGGCGATGACGAGCTTGTGTTTTCCATTGGGAGTCACCGCGACCATGCGCTCGATCTCGCCGTGCGACAATACGACAGGGAGCCGTCCTTCCTTCCGGGGAAAGGGAATGTTGATCGGTGCAGCAACGCCGCAGATCTCCCGGTAGAAGAATTTTATCGCGTTGAGATGAACATGCACCGTCTGCGATGCGGCACCGCGCTGCACCATCGAAAGGATGTACGAACGGAGGTGTTCCCTATCCAGTCGTTCGATGTCGTGCCCCTTCCGCCGGAAGTACGCCGTGAGTGCAGAGAGATAGCTCTCGCAGGTCAGTGGGCTGTACCTGCGAAGTGTCAGCTCTGTGCGCATGCGCTCAAGATATTGTTGCATAGGTGCACTACTGTACACCCTCTGAAGAACGGCGCAACACCGAGTTATCCGCATAACATGAACATTTTCCCAGTTATAGCAAAGAAATGCCGCATAATCGCTAGTTATAGGAAATACATTTCCCTCCTCCTTCCTGCGGGAGACTGCGCTTTTGTTTTCGTGGGTTTTGTTTGTTTTCTTTTTCGCCGCCCGTTCTTATTTTTTCACGATTTTATTCGCGATTTGATACAGTTCCCAATGGAAACTAATTCTTGCTTTGTGAATATTCTTCATTAACCGTTCTTCTACAATTTTTGCGTCATTCTCAGGCAACGCAATGG
>JAZDOT010000041.1:0-38339 GCA_043798355.1 Candidatus Peregrinibacteria bacterium | reverse complement strand
GTCGATCAACTTGTGCAGGCTATCGAAGAGTACATTGTGCACAACAACAGCGACCCCAAACCTTTCGTCTGGACGAAGAAGGCGGATGAGATCATCGAAAAGGTGAATCGGTGTAAAGCTGTGTTGGGGACACTACACTAGAGTCGCGCTTTGTACCCCTCTTTCCAGAAGGCTGATGTATGTTCTGTGGAGCCTCGCCCGTGCAGCAAGCTCCTCCTGAGAGAGACCGGCTTTGGTCCGTGCCAGCCGTAAACTGATGCCGAATTCCTTCGTCAACGATGGTTTAGTCTTGCGTGTCGTCACACGAAGACCCTATTTTCTTGTAGACTATAGCTCTACAGATTATAATCTGAATTGTGATTACGAAGATGAGTATAAGACTATTGAGAATCGGCAGGTTCAGGGCAATCCCCCTTGTTGTGACGGCTGCCAGTATGGTGCTATTGCCCTTGAGTGCGGCAGCTGTCTACATCAGCACTCCCCCCAGTTTTAACGATGTGGATAACAACATCAGTAACTTCAATGACCATGTCGATAGCACTCTGCAGAATTTTAGACGCAACATGGACTCCGACAATCTGCAATGGCAACTGAATGACGTGAACAGAAATCTTCAAAATATCGATTCGCAGCTCAGTGGAATTAGATTACAACGATCACTCGACTCCATAAGAAACATTCAAAATCTAGAGTCTCTGTTTATAAAAAGACTCCGCTCCAACGGTCTAGAGGCATTTTTCTCATTAGGGAAGGACTCCACTGGTAAAGAGATTTGTCCGGCAAACTCCTACTCTTTCGGGATCGGTGCTTGTGTGTGTAATACAGGATATGTTTATGATCTGATGAAGCAGATCACTACCCATTCCAATACAGCCTGTTTTCAACAATCGACACCAGCAACGCCTTCCGGAATATACTGCAAAGCCAATTCACATACTTCATCCGATGGAACTTTCTGTATATGCGACACAGGATATGTGCCCAATACAAGCAAAACCTCATGTGTGTCAGCTTCGTCTGTTACTTCATCCATGTTCTCCGAATGCCCACTCTATATGCACGAATCCGGAAATGCGTGTGTCTGCGATAGAGGTTATCGCAAGTCGATTGGAGGGGCATGTGTATTCGATGGTTGTCCGAGTGGTTACAAGAAGAATGGAAATGAGTGCATCTTTGATTATGGTGCCAGCCGAAAGGCGGTGTCTTGTATAACAAGGAATCCTTGCACTTGCCCTGCTGGTTATAAATCGATGGCAAACAGAAAGTGTATTCCTGCGGGGTAGATTAACCTCTCGTGTGATGCCCTCTCCTCTCTCGCAATGAACGGCAAATGGCTCCCGACCGTCTGGCCAATCCTCAAGCGCATCATGTTCCTTGCGGCTTTAGTTCTCCTTATCCTCGCCCTATCAGGTCGCATCGATCTCACCAGTCCATTCTTCTATTACGTGGGTGGAAAATGTTTAGATCAATATGATATCCTCGGCAATCTGTGTCATGACACTCCCATCGAACTTTACATAGAGTGGGGAAAGGTTCTCCTGTTTGCCCTCTCCATTGTCGTCGGCATGATGATATGGTCCTTTATTGATCAGTATCAAAAACAGAGACAGAAGTAGCTGATGCCTCCCCTGTGCGGTCCCAGTCCACCCGGGGTGCCCCATTTTCGATCGTATTGATGAGGGCGGTGACATTGACTATCTCGAGCCTGTGGCCCTCGCTGAACATCCCCAGAGCCTTCCCGAGCATCTCTGTGGCCCTCAGCTTGCTCCGTTCGCTCTCAGCGTGCTGTGAGAAGTAGTAGAGCCTCTCAAGAACATAGGCACGGTCCGTATGTTCATCCTGGAGTCGTCGCGCGAGAACCTCCCGAACCTCAACATTCCTCAACATCCGGCTCCCGACGACCTCGGCGCTCCGCTGCGGATTCTCTCCGCCCCGCACACCGAATTTGCATACCCGCTTCGCAGCAGCCGTCGCATTGAACCCCTCGTCAAGGTATGCCTCGACGAAGGCTATGGCCTTCGCTTTGCTCGGCGATATCTCTTCGATATCTTCCATGGCTCTATGGTAGATGCCAGCGCCGAGGTGCGCGAGGAAGCGGGGTTCCCCCTTGGCCAGCGCCAAGGTTTCCCGAACTCGTACGTTTCTCCATGATTAATACTGCCCAATCATTTCCTGAGTATCGCTGAGTAAGTCATCGTCGAGAACAGGTCCAGAAGGAATGGCGAACTAATTTATTTCAGTCCTTCATGACAAACGGACCGGAGTTTTGTGTGTGCAATAGGTGCCCTATCCTTTCCCTATGGTATCCCAATAGATAAATTGTCTGCCAGACAACCGAATATAGAGCCGTAGACACAGATTTCTGTCGTGCCAACTCCAATAACGCAACAACACTCTCGCCAGAGAGTATGTGCTTAAGAACATTGCCCACTTTCTCTTCGAACGTATCTCTGTTCGCATAGAGCACCTGTGCGAATTTGCCCCGGCCTATTTTGTATGCTCCCCTTAAATCATGGCTTATGCTTTCGGGGTCATGCGTCACAACCGCATCAGGTTCTCTGTGAATGGGCAACCCTGCTTTTTGAATACGGTGATCAATTTCCGCATCCTCTGTCCACCACACCTGATCATTGAAAAAGTATCCTCCGATATGGTCTTTTAATTCTTTCCTGAAGGCAATCGCCGGACAATAGAAGACGTTCTTGGAGTACACATAGGAGCGCAATTCCGCGACAAGACTTTCCAGCACATTTCTGTGCTGGAAATCCATGTGTGTTCTGATGAGCATGTGTTTTTCCAGATCGCGATCGACGATGTCGAGATAGCCGTCGGAACAGCGAACATCTGAATCAAGGATTGCGATGTGATCATGGGTACTGGCTGCGATTCCGATATTCGTGCTGCGTGACAAGTTGCCAACCGGAGCCCATGCAATCTTCACTTTCCTCCCCTCAATCAGTCTTTGTACATTTTGTGAAGTTTCAGTGAGCACTGCCACTACTTCATGGTTGCCATGATTGCGACGCAGGTCATCGATGCAGTTGACGATCCTTTCGTCTCGATGGCAGTGAATGACGGCGGAAACCGACATAACAGAAACTGGTTATTTTAGGATAGGATCACCAATGCCAACAATGCTAAATGCCTTCTCTCGAGCAATGCAGTTGCTACATTTTCCGCAGGGGGTATCAGTATTGTTATGGCAGGACCACGTAAGCTCGAACGGCGCGCCGAATTGTATTCCGCGCTGAACCACACCAACCTTGTCGACGTCCGCAAGGGGGGCAGCGACTTCGATGCGTTCTCCAGCGTTCGTCCCGCTCATGATGACTTTTTCGAAATCCTCACGGAACTCTGGACTGTTGTCCCGACAGATGCGATCTCCTCCTGTGGAGCCGATGTAGATGACCTTCGCTCGGACGCTCTCGGCGAGCGCAGTGGCAATGGAAAGGAAAATCGCATTCCGGAACGGCACGTATTCATTCCCGCCGCTAACTACCGACGCTTCCGTACAGAGGGCTGCATGCGTCATCTCGCCGAGGAAGCCTATGTCGACTTCCTGGAGCAATTTTGCGTGGAAATGCTCTGCGAGTGCTCTCGTGCAGTCTCTTTCCTTCGAGAGTGTCTTTTGATTGTAGGCGAAGAATAAGCAATAAAGATCCCTGCACTCGCGCTGTGCCATTGCAAGGACGACAGCGCTGTCGAGACCGCCGCTCAGAAGCAGAACGCCTCGCTCATGTTGTAGAGATGTTTCCATGGGTGGTAGGGGAACATTTACTGACACGGCATCGTCCGATAATCAAGTGATCGATGGCGCGCTCAGAGAATGTCTTCAGCGCATCCTGCGGACTGCATACGATCGGTTCTTTGAAGTTGAAGGAGGTGTTGAGCACCATGGGAATGCCAGTGGTGCGCAGGAACGATTCGATGAGTTCCCAGTAACGGGGATTGGCTTCGCGGGTGACGCTCTGGTACCTGCTCGAATGATCGACATGGACGACTGCGGGGATCAGTGCCCTCTTCTCCGGCCTCACGATGGCTGCACGGAGCATGAAAGGGGAAAATACGCTCGGTTCGAAGTATTCGCCTTCGTACCCTCGTAGCACGGATGGGGCAAGAGGCCTCCACGGTTCCCTACCTTTGATCTGGTTGACGCGATCCCTCATGGCGGCGCTGCGTGGATCCGCCAAAATGCTCCGCGCCCCCAGCGCGCGGGGCCCAATTTCCATTCTCCCCTGGAACCAAGCGATGATATCTCCCCGGGAGAGCAATTCGGCAATGTCCGCGAAATCATCCCTGCAAGGGAAAAACTCAATTCCGAGCGACGTCAGAATCGTCTTGATCTCATTATCCGAATATTCCGGTCCCCAATAGGGAATGTTCCGGGTCTGCTCGCTTTCAAATGGAGCATCTCCATCTGTTTTCAGTGCATGAAGAGCTGCACCTAGAGCGACGCCGGCATCGTTGGATGACGGATAGATGTACGTTCTCTTGAAAATGCCGGAACGTTCGAGTGCGCCGTTCGCTGTGCAATTGAGCGCAACACCGCCTCCGAGGCAGAGGTTCTCTTCACCGGTTTTCTCCCGTAGATCACAGGCGGAGCTGAGGAGCGCCTGTTCAAGGGACGTCTGGAGAATAGCGGCGATCCTGCTCTTTTCCCGGAACAGCTCATCTCCGATTCTCATCGTTCTGCTGCGGTACCGTTCGTGCGGACCAAAGAGAGACTCGCAGTACCGGATCCAGTACTGCTTGATCAAATCCATGATGTAGAAATTCTCCCGTCCTTCGAGATCACGGAGCGCCGCCTGTCGAATTTCCGGTGGGAAATCGACGTGATAACCATGCTCGAGCCGCACGGCGTCGAAAGGAGCGACTTTCTGGTTGTGGTATGCGGCAAGTCCCATAACCTTCCCCGCCTCACTGCCGGTAAATCCTAGATATTCGCTCACCCCCTCGTACATAAAGCCAAGCGAATCAGGGTCCTGTCCCCTCGAGAGTAGCGGAGAGAAATCGGGGCCTCGGCCGTGCCAGTGCGTTGTCGCTTCGGTCTCTCCCGCTCCATCAACCACGAGAATCGCTGCGCTGCGGAACCCGCTCGCATAGTATGAGACCGCGGCATGAGCGTGGTGATGCGGAACAAACCGCAGAGCCGCTATGCGATCGCCGTCAATCGGTTCGCCCAACAATCGATTGACTATCTCCTCCGTGCCATGGGCGAGTGCCGGGGTTGCGTTTTTATCGAACGAAGTCCTCGGAAGGTCCCACCCTATGGCAATTGTATCGATATCACGAGGCGAGAGGCGGGCGGTTTCCAAGCAGTAGCGTACCGCGCTTACCGGCAGCGCATCGTAGGCGTGCTTGCGCCGCGAAAATCGCTCTTCCTCCGCTTGAGCAATCAGTTTCCCATTCAGAAGCAGACAAGCCGCGTTGTCGTGCGATCGCACATCCAGATTCGATACGCCAAGAATTGCAGACCGTTCCATAGTGGACAGGTAATGCTATATGTATTCCTATTGACGTCAAGGCATTGACCGTATTCCGAAACCCGCTCATTCATACAGCATCCTCAGATAGCTCTCATAGCGGGAGATCGCAATCTCGCCGCGCTCGACCGCAGTCTTAACGGCGCAGTCTGGTTCGTGATCGTGACTGCAATCATTGAAACGGCATTTCTGAGCGATTTCCCCGAACTCAGGGAAAAGATCTTTCAATTGTACTTTCGGAATATTACCTACGCCAAGCGAGCGAATGCCCGGAGTATCGATGATGTACGATTCCGCCTCCCACCGATACATATCAGTGGAACTGGTCGTATGTTTGCCGCTCCCCGTCTTCACATTCACCTCACATGTTCGCAAATGCGCTTCCGGCAAGAGCGTGTTGATCAGGGAAGTCTTACCAGTTCCACTGTGACCGATGAGTATCGCGATGCGGCCATGAATCGCTCCTCTTAAATCATCAAGGCCTTCAGGGAGGAGCACCGACGTTTCAATGATATCCAGCCCCAGATGTTGATACATTGCGAGTCCGGAAGGTTTCACCCGCTCTAAATCTATTTTATTGAGGCACAAAACTGGACGAACATTCCCATTCTGGAGAACGACGAGGTAGCGATCCACGAAGCGGGTCTGGAACTTCGGTTGTCGCACCGACGTGACAATGACCCCGATATCCACGTTGGCCGCAATCGTCAGTTCCTGAGTCGTCTTCCTCAGCCGTTTTCTCGTATCCCCGACCACTCTCCGAACCTCACTTTTTCTTTCATAGACCTCAACAATGACCTTCTCTCCGCCCTTTTTCGACATAAATGCGACACGATCGCCGACAACCAAGTCGAGATCGTGCACAGCTGAAACGGTGATGATTGTGCCATCGGCACAGGTCATACCATAGCGGTCATGACCGTACCGTTTGGAGATGATCCCCGTATTAGGCTCTCCACTTACAGCCGGAAGGTGTTCATGTTCATTGCTCATCGTCGCAGTCTTCGATGTTTCCGATGTACCTGTCGCGCCGTCCCTTCTTGCTAAGGAAATCGAGTTTCAGGAGAAGCGATTGCAGTTGGTCATTCGTCAGGCTTCCTAGAGAGGCATTCAGGAGCGTATCAGGAAAGCCCAATTGATCGATGCGTGGAGGAACGACACCCTGCATCTCCACTGCATCCTCGGCGGATTGAATCTGTCGCAGTTTGCTCTTATCGAATCCCTGCTGCAGCACATTCTGAAGCAGTGCTCTTACACGCATGGTCGGCTTCTGTATGAGAAGATTAGCTACGGTGAAGAGATTCATGTTCTTTCCTTTCCGGGAGTTCAAGCGCACAACTGCACTCTCCGTCCTCGGCTGCGGAATGAAGCTCTCTCGCGGCACTTCCGTTACGATCTCCGGAACGAATCGCGCCTGACTGAACAAGGAGGTTTTGCTGAAACGTTCCCCCTTCGGATTCTCGTCCCGGAAGTCCGCAACTGCCCTCTCGGCATATCTTTTCCCCACGAGGAGCACCGCCGATTGGATCGATTTGCTGGTGTGTATTTGCTGTAATAACGGCTCTAGAATCGAATAGGGGATGTTCGCAACGATTTTGTTGACGCCCTGTTCTTTCGCGATTTCCGGTAGAACGCCGATAGCATTCCCCCAGACCATGCGAATCAGTTGACTTTCTGGAAGCTCCTCCAATAGCGACCGGAATGCTGCATCGAGTTCTACGGTAGAGAAAGACACTCGTGTCTCCCTGCAAATCCTCCAAATCTCCTCAGTGAGGTTTCCTGGCCCCGGACCAATCTCGAGCACGGAATCCCCAGGCGTGATACCCGCTGCGTCGGCAATGGTTCGGATGGCGTCTTGATCAATGAGGAAGTGTTGATCGAATTTGTCCGTCTTTGCAAATATTCCGGCTCTCTGAATTTTCGCCACGATACTCTGGGCATAGGGAGAAAGAGATGACGCATCGATATCCTGCCATGAGGCTGGGGATTCCTCCGAGTTGGGCGCCAGATTCATAACATCAGTGGGCTCTCCGATTTTTTGTTCGGGCTCTTGGTTCCTCCACTTGTGCTTTTGAGTTACTTCCCGTCGCTTTCCTCTCTTCAATTTGCCACGGAGTCTCTTCCGGAAGTCATCATCTCCCCTCAGAAATAAAATGTCATCAGATTCAGGTGCCATCGTGAAAGAATGGAAAGATGTGCAAATTACATCATATTGCTTGGTTAGTCAACTTCTCCATCATGGTTTTCCTCACTCTTCAATACGGTCCACAACCGTACGCGAAGCCCTACACTCGTGTCTAGCAGTCCATGCTTCGTCATCCAATCATCGCTGAAAATGGAATGCAGATATTTCTCTCCGCCGTCAGGAATGATCGCTACGGTCGGCCCCTCAGGGTGCTGCCCTGCATGGATACGCTCAAGAGCTTTGTAGACGACTCCACTCGCTGATCCGCCGAGCAGCATTCCCATTCTCCTCGCGAAAAACCTAGCGGCATTGAAGGCCTCACGGTCCGTCACGGCGCAATGCTCGTCCACGACGTCGTAATCGATGTTTTGGGGCGTACGCGTTCCCGGCGTCTTTCCCGTACCAGTCTGGTAGAATGCGCTTCCCGCCTCCGAGAAGATCGTCGAGCCTTTCGGTTCGACGGCAATGATGCGGAGATCGGGCTTCAATTCCTTCAGAACCCGGCCGCTGCCGCAGAGCGACCCGCCCGTGCCGATCGCTCCAATGAGGTATCGGACATTTTGGACGGAATCCGCGATTTCCCGGGCGAGTGTCCGGAATCCCGCTGGATTGTTGGGGTTGTGCGCTTGGTTCGCATAGAAGGCGTCGGGAATTTGTTTACTGAGGAGTTCGGCCATGTCGCGGCGTGTCTGTGGAGCCGCTCTCTTCTCGCTCCCGCCCTCCACAAACACCAACTCGGCACCGAAAGCCTTCAGCATGCCGACCTTTTCGGGGGAGATCTGGTTGTCTACCACCGCGATGAACCGATAGCCCCTTGCGGCCGCGATCATGGCAAGCGCCGTGGCTGTATTTCCGGACGAGGACTCGATAATCGTGCCGCCGGGTCGCAGCTGCCCGCGCTTCTCCGCCTCGTCGATCATGCTGACGGCCATCCTGTCCTTCATACTGTGGCTTGGATTGTTCTGCTCGAGTTTCAGGAAGAGTTCAGCATCCGGCGCTTTTGTCGGATAGCGGAGAACCGGCGTTTCCCCGATAAGATCCGAGACGGAATGAGCTACTTTCATACATCAGGGCAGAAAAATTCCGATATGTTCTCGAAGAGCTTTCCGGAAAACGGTCTGGGCCACTGCAACATCCTCGATGGCCATACCCATGGGATTCACGTAGATGTTCTCAGATGCCTGTGTCCGGCCAGTCTTCGTTCCATTGATGATTTCTCCGAGGGTCGCGGCAATGCGCTCACGGCTGAAGCGTCTTTCCTGCACCAGACGATGTAGTAATTTCTCCTCCCTACAGCACTGGTCAAAGTCGTCCACAACGACTTTGTCAGAGGAGAGGAGTACTTCCGGTTTACAGTCATCCAGACTCAACGCAACGAGGAGTCTCCCCCGAGAGAGCCACTCGTTTTGCAGGTAGTCGCGTGAGCCGGTTGTCGCGGTGACGACGACCTCCGCGTCCTGCACACAGGACTGCGCGTCGGTGAAAATACGGACGGGAGGGAGGCTGATACCGGAGAGTAGGTGGACCGCTTCTTCGGCCCGCTGTCGTCGAAGGTCGCAGAGCCGCGCCTCGACGATGCCTCGTTCAGGATGAGACACCAACGCCTCCAGTACCGATCGCCCAATGGGACCTGCTCCGATGACGGCTACTTTGCGCGGAGGAGGCGGAGCAAGGTGATCGAAACTGAGAGCTGCGATGGCGGCGGTGCGGCGGGCTGAGAGTGTCTCGCATGGCATGAGCGCGAGCAACCGCCCCGTTTCCGTCGAATTCAGTGCCATGAGCCCGGAGGCCCGAGGCAAACCTTTTTCGATATTCGCGGGAAATCCCGCGATCCACTTCAGTCCGGCTGCCTGCAGATCGCCGCCGAGGTAGGCTGGCATTGCAATGAAGCGACCTCCCGTACGCTCCTGCTCTCTCCCCTTGGGGCGAATGTACGGCTTCAGAGGTTGTTGGAAATCGCCGCGAGCATGACACGCCAGTGCATTGGCTACGGCTGCGTACGCTTCGTCCGGCGTCAGGAGATCCTGCACCTGTTCATCCGAGAGCCAGAGAGTTTTAGAGGGAGATTCTTCCATAAGCATGATGAGGAAATTATTTCGCGCGCCCTGCGCCCCAGAGATCACAGTGCAATCTGCCGAGAAGCCGATAGCCTTTTCGTTTCACCACCTCAACGACCTTGAGCGCATTCCGTGCGATCTCTTCACCCGTGACGCCCTCCGGCATGAGGACGATTTTATTCCGGTCAAGACCGAGAGGTTCGACGAGATCATTTTGAACCTCTTCGACATCTCCTTCGTCCGCTACGACAAATTTGAAGCATGTCGATGCCTCGTTGAGAACAGCAAGGACATTCTCGCGTATCCTCCTTGAACGAGGGATATCGGAATGACTAAGCTTCGGTGAACAGTTGAAACGACATCGAGAAAGCAGTTCGGGGACAGGCATAATCGTCCCATTCGTTTCGATTTCAATGGCCCAGCGCTCCATTGGTTCAATCAGCTTGGAAATTTTCTGCTGCTGGAGCAGCGGTTCTCCTCCTGTAATGACCAGCCTTTTCTGGATGGCAGGGTCTTCGCATCCCCATGCTGCCGAGATTCGATCCCGCGTCTCCTGTACAGTCCAAAGCATGCTCTCGGTCCAGAACTCTCTCGAGCGCTCGTCCCACGTGTACCAAGAATCGCACCAATTGCAGGTCAGGTTGCAATGATGTAAGCGGAGGAAAGTCGCAGGCTTCCCCATCGTCGTCCCTTCCCCTTGG
Source organism: Candidatus Peregrinibacteria bacterium (assembly GCA_043798355.1). GTDB lineage: Bacteria > Patescibacteriota > Gracilibacteria > Peribacterales > Peribacteraceae > JAZDOT01. Next base: position 27,913 of record JAZDOT010000041.1, on the reverse strand, counting down.
AGGGTATAGAACGCTCCATCGCCGGAAACACGGAATTTCTCAGGGTCATTCTGGTAGACGAAGCGATCCATTATGCTTGGATCGACGGTTTTCCCTTCCAGTTCGAAAGCCTTTCTTGGTGTGTTAATTCTCATAGAAAAGGTGTTACATATACCATTTTTGCTGATACAGTCAATCGTGTTCCCACGAGAAGTGTGCAAACGGCAATGGATCGAAATCGGCTTGATGACTTGCGATGTACAACCTGCGACTATCGGGCTATGCCGCAAGGGGGGGAATACACCTGCCCGGTCGATCATGGGATCTTGGATGTGCGCTACAACTACGACCACATTCTCCATTTGATCTCCAGAGCTCAACTTGAAAATGACAGCGACCATTCCATATGGAGATACCGGTCGCTCTTGCCGATCTCCAGAGGTGCAGATACAAGCCGCTATCTCCCCCCGCTTCATATCGGCTGCACTCCATTGTATACGGATTCATTGCTGGCGAGAAAACTACATCTTCCCAATCTGCTCATTAAAGATGACACGAGAAATCCCACAGGATCGCTCAAGGATCGGGCATCCGCTCTCGCGGTCGTGCGCGCCCAAGAAGAGGACAAGAAGGTCATTGCCACGGCAAGCACCGGGAATGCTGCATCTTCCCTAGCCGGCATCGCCGCTTCCGTCGGTTTGCCTTCGGTGATCTTCGTCCCTCGTACAACGCCTGCACCGAAGCTCGCGCAGATCATCGCCTACGGCGCACATGTGGTGTGCATCGATGGATCGTACGATCAGGCCTATGAACTCTGTGAGGAAGCATGCCATCGGTATGGCTGGTACAACAGGAACACCTCGCGGAATCCATACTTATCGGAAGGAAAGAAAACCGTGAGCTACGAGATTTGTGAACAGATGCATTGGGAAGTTCCTGACAAGGTATTTGTTCCTGTGGGGGACGGCTGCGTGATCGGAGCGGTGTGGAAGGGATTCAAAGATTTCCACACGATGGGCTTCATTGCGAAGCTGCCGCAGATCATCGGCGTACAGCCGGAAGGATCCAATGCCCTGTGCCGCGCGTTCCATGGGCATTGTGCCAGGGCAGACACAATCCAGCCTCGCACGATCGCTGACAGTCTCTCGGTCGCATTGCCGAAGGATGACGTGAAAGCATTGGCGGCAGTACGTGAATCAAATGGTACGTTCGTCGAAGTCAGCGACGCAAAAATCCAAGAAGCTCAGCTACTCCTTGCCAAAACGACGGGAGTGTTCGCCGAACCTGCCGGAAGCACTCCGTTGGCCGGTTTACAGTGTCTTCTGGATGCCGGTGCTGTTGCCGCGAATGAGAAAGTTCTGCTGCTTGTTACCGGCAGTGGCCTGAAGGATACGGGCGCTTTTACAGAGCGCATCAAAGGTCTCCCCGTCATCTCCCCCGATATTGCATCGTTCGAGAAGACATTCGGGTCTTCTGTGTATTAGGAGAAAACGCTACATTCTGCCTGTGCAGAACATACGGAGACTCATTCTGGCGAAATTCCTGAGCAGTTTGTACTTCACCGTGCCCATTCAGACGCTGTTCTTCTTCGCCAAGGGACTCAAGTTCAGCGAAGTCATGCTTCTGGAGTCTGTATTACTCATCGGAATTCTTCTCTTCGAGGTTCCTACGGGCATGATCGCGGATAGGATCGGCAGAAAGTGGAGTCTCGTTAGCGGTGCCTTGATCGGGCTCATCGCTTGGGTTCCTTGGTTCCTCGCGGATGGATTCACACTCTTTGCCATATCCTTCTTCTTCTTCGGCATTGCCATTGCCTTCCAATCCGGGTGTGATCAAGCCCTCATCTTCGACAGTCTGAAAGAGGAAGGACATGAGCAGGAGATGCAGAAAGTGATCGGGAAATATTTCGGAAGCATGACTCTCGCGACTGCGGTCGCTTCGCTTATTGGGGGGTACCTTGCCGCATCACAAAACCTTGGTGCGTTCTACGTCCTCTATACGCTCAACGTGATAATGCAATGCATTGGTTTTCTCGTATTGCTTACCGTGCGCGAAGCGAAGCTGACGCAGGAGGGATACGAGAAAGAACATCAAACCGAGAAATCTATGAAATTCTTCCTCGACGGTCTCAAGCATTTATTGCATCACAGGAAGCTTCGACGAATCTTCCTTCTCTCAGTCTTCACCCTGCCATTCTCCTTTGTGCTGGTGTATATCTTCCAGCCGTACTTCAAAGTAGCGGGCGTCTCTCCACTGTGGTTTGGGGTAGCGGTATCTATTGCATCGCTTCTCTCCTTCGTGATGAAAATTTCCGCCTATAGAATTGAGAGGCTCTGCGGCGTCGCCAAAGGGGCGTTCCTTGTTTCCGCCCTTCCCGGTGTGGTTTGGTTGACGATGGCCGTGGTTTTTAATCCCCTGTTTGCCGTTGTCCTGTATATCCTCAATGACGCAACGGGCAACCTGCGCGATCCGATATTCTCCGATTATTTGAACAGGCATATCGATTCACGGAACCGAGCGACGGTGCTCTCGATCATTTCTCTGGCTGGTAGTCTTTATTCCGTAATCATGCGCCCGATCATCGGCGTGCTCGCTGACATCGATCTTCGCTACGGGTTTGTTCTGATGGCTGGCATTATCCTTATCGCTGCGATTTTCTTCAGGATCACAGAGAATGATGTAGAGGCTACCAGAAGTTCTTGATCAAGTAGTTACCGATGCCCCTGATGCCCTGATATCTTTCGCGAGATCTCCGATTGTGGCGGAGATGATCGATCGCACGTCGTGGATATGGATGCTGTCATGCAGGAGTGACTCGACGTCGACGTGCGTTGTTTCCGGGGCCACGGCAGCAAACGTTTGATACACATTGAACGCGGTCTCCCGCACAACATCCTCCGCATACTGCGAGTCACGTAGCGTTCGAGAAACGAGCTCATATTCATCGGGACGCTTCAGTAATTCATAAACAAGATGTGTAGAACGGTCGATGACTCCGAAGAGGCTACCGCTTGTGATTGCGGGAGCTGTTTTGTCAATGACCACGGTGACCAACCCGCGTTGGGTATGTGTTCCCGTGAGCATAATGTCGATTATTGCACGGATTTGATCGGGGTTGAAACCGGCCTGCTGGAGGTCAGGAACCGCAGCGTATTTTGTATGTGCTCTCGTGCAGGGACAGGCATTCATGTTGTACGCGCGGATGCCTGTGCGTACCTTTTCGTTATCCTTATTAATCTCCGCTTCGCCCAGGAGATAAAGCTTGTCATGCGAGATTCTCTGCGATTTTGTCGTACGGTGATCATGGATGTAGATCCCCTCTACCCGAATAACTGACCCCGTGCTCCCTTGTCCGTCGCGTACTGCTCGGGCAAGCGCGAGCGTGAACTCGTCGATGGATTCATGCCTGTCTTGTGCAATTGCAAAGAGTGCTTCCTCAAAACGAGACATGTGTACACCGCGATGTCCTTCAAGATTCGAGGCAATCTGCAATTTGCAGAGGACGGGCTTGTACTCGTTTTTCCCTTCGATATCACGTACATGGATGTAGATCTCTTGGTTCAAAATACCTGCTTCATTGATCCCGATACCACGCGATGGCGATGACTCCGGAACGTTGGTAGCTATGTCAAGGAACTGTTGGAAGTTGCGTCCAAGCTCGTCGTCCGTCGGGACATGTTGCAGTGGATCGGGAGGCATATTCTTCATATGTGCAGTAAGTGAGAGAGCAACTTTTTGAAGGAAAGTCTAAAACTGTAGACAATAAATCATGGTTTGTCTATGCATGTGCGCCGGATTTCTGGGAGGTCAGTTTGGATAGATGGTACTGCCAATATGTCTCACCTGGGTACCATGCAGGAGTCCTCACCTCTATGGGACCCTGACCGAAAGTGGGGGTGGTGGATCGGCGCGCATACCCAGAAAAAGGAGTGTCATTTCTAACACAATTTTCTTGATTAATATACCGTTCAACATTGTGCTAGCCTGTTGGCATGAAACGTAATGCCGAAATCACAGAATTGGCCAATTCGATCATGCTTGATATTACCGAAAACAGATCGTCTCTACATTTGATCATGCTAAAATCCTCAAGGCTTTCCAAACTTCTTGATGAAGCCGATTGGACGAAATGGTTTATTGAAAATGCAAAGATTGCTGAGAATGCTGACTTTGCGGTTGGGTCCTTCGCCGCAAGCATCGATGCTGCGAGAGATCATAGTGTTGCCGTTTCAAGTTCAAATCCAAGCCAATATGTATATACACCAATAGGCAATTTTGCTGAGAGAAATAACATTAAGGCTGCAGCAGCACTAAGTGTAAATAAACTTTCGGAGCTGAGATCTGCAACCTATACATACGCCTCGAATATCTATGCCAAATGGCAGTTTGGAAATATCGCGGAATCCATTTTTGAGAGAAAAAGAGCATCGGCTGAGCAGGTCTTAAAAAGTGTCTTCAAGGATGCAAACGAAAGACTAAATTCAATCGAGCAAAACCTACGAAGCATAAACCCCGAAGATTGGAAGAATGCGATTAATTCCTGCAGGACACTATTGATGGATTTAGCTGATGTTTTGAATCCCGCAAAGACTGCTGCTGATAAGCAACGATTTATTAATCGGCTTAAGGATTTTATCTCCCCGAAGATCGATAGTGATTCTCACAAGGACCTTCAAATTACATATCTCGAAGAATTGAAGAACGTTCTGGAATATGTAACAAAAACGACACAGGGCGGAGCTCATCAAGACCGGCCATCCAAAGAAATAGCAGAAACAATTGTCCTTCATGTGTACCTAATTATCGCGAATATAATGGAGGTCTATTCGAAATCAACAAAAACAACGCCTGCAGCAAAGATCAGACCTCCGGCTGTCTCGGTTGAGAATTAATCTTACCTACACACATATATCCATAGTGTATGAAATGGAATCCTCGCACCGATGGGACCCGATCCGAGAGTTGGGGGGCGGCGCACGTGGTCGGGAAAAGAGTGTCATTTTGCGCACGCCGATCTCTGTTCACACAGGTCGCGCAAACAGCTCACCCCAGCCACAAATCAGCTCCTCCAACCGGTTCCAATATTTCCGCACATGCTCCACCAACCTCCGCGCAGCGGAGGTTGCCGACCGTAGCCCGTAGGGCGGAGGTCGGCTGTTTGATTCTCGCAGGACGCTGCGACTACGGTTGGCAGGCCAATCATGCTACTATTGCCTGCTATGTGGCACTACGTTTACGTTCTCGAAAACGCAGAAGGCAGACAGTATGTAGGATCGACCTCTAATGTCGAACTGCGATTGGCTAAACACAATCATGGGGAGGTTTCGCACACTTCGAAATTCCGTCCTTGGAAGCTGGCACATGCTTCATCGTTTCCCTCCAAGGGACAGGCTTTGGCATATGAGAAATATTTGAAATCAGGTTCGGGAACTGAATTTCGATACAGACATCTTGTGCCGAACAAGAGAGCATCTGAAGCTAGCCGCGTTTCTGCAGCAGACGCACCATAGCCTCTATGTCTTGCTGGAAATTCTCTGTTCTCTCGAATAGAGGCAAGCCTTCCTTCTCTGCGTGGTTCTTTATCTCCACGCTGTATCCCACAACAAAATCTGCCATGGAACGCTGCATCTCTTCTGATGCTCCGCGCATCCAGTTTTGCTCACGCGTATCCGAATGCAGGCCTGAGAGCACGACTTTCCTATCAGTCGAGACCACAAACACACTTTTCACTTCGGCAGGTCGGGTCTTCTGCGTGTGGCCTACAAGAGTGGGAAGCAGATGAACGCCTTCCAGGGTGAAATCCAAACCTGATTCGAGTTGTCGCTCAATAAAAATACCAAGTGATTTGGTGATGGATTCCGATTCGGACATTTCACGTTCTACTATTTTTGCGGTCCCAAGGTGCATGATGTCCGAAAACTGCATCTCTGTTCCCGACCGCAACATCGCACACAAGCTATCTGTGGAAAGCCAGGGTATGCCTCTGTCATGGAGCAGTTTTGTTGCCAAGATGCTTTTCCCGAGGCGCGGTGCGCCTCCAATGAGATAAATCATATGTGGAAGTGTAGCGGAATCGTTGCAGAAAGTTCCTCCGCCCATCCAAGAATCATCTCTTTTAGCTGGTTCCACCCATTTCGAATCCTTTCCACCACGGCTTCTACAAGCCAAAATATTCGATATCATTCCCGTTTGATCAAGAGCATTATTGTCCTCAACCACGAAGCGTCGCAATCAATTTATTCTCGTCTAGGAAAAGATCGAGAGCATCATTGACATTGGTTACAACGATATCGGCGGCATTCAGCGTTTTCCTGTGAGCCCCCTCTCCCTGAAGAGCAGCGATACCGACACAAGCCTTTTCGACCATTGAAAGATCGATCAGGCCGTTGCCGATACTCGCACAATGTTCCGCCCCAATTTGATCAACAATCGTACCCTTATCCGTCCCCGTTGGCGTGAGAACAAATTCAATGCCGAGTTCCTTTGCTAGTGCTGCCGCATCTCCATGCGTGTCACCCGAGAGAAGAATAAGACGATATTTCTCGCGCAGCAGCGGAATCCTCTGCGCCACCCCCGGCACAAGCTCTTTTCCCACCCGCAGCGTTCCATTCAGATCGAGGAGGAGCGTATCGATGTCTATCGGGCCGACGCCGGGAATCTCAAAGTGCATAAGATCAGTTGCTATCAATCACATTAGGGTGATACCAAAGCGCATCCTTTGCGGTGTCATGGACTTTGTCCGCCACGTCGAGAACCAGAGCGAACAGAGCCATGCGGATAGGAATACCATTGTCCGTCTGCCGATACACCGCAAGCTGCGGGTGTCCGTGGAGATCATCGCTATACTCCTGTGCACCCGGTCGGCTGTCGATGGGGAGCGGATGCATCAGGATTGCCCCCTCTTTACACCGATTTTCGTAAAACTGCCGGTCAATTGAATATCTCCCGCGGTAGCGGGCAAATTCTCTTTTTGTCTTGAAGCGCTCTTCCTGGATACGTGTCATGTACACGATATCCGCACCTTTCACTCCTACTTCCAGATTCTCCGTCTCCCGAACCTGGTGCTCACGAGTTCGAATGCGCTCGATGATCTCCCGTGGCATGCGCAATTGCTTGGGTGAGATGAGCGAAAAAGAGGTGCCTTCAAAGAGAGAGAGCAGTTTTGCAAGAGAATGGACCGTCCTGCCGTATTTGAGATCGCCGATCATGGCGATGGAAAGCCCGTCAATGTCCTCGAGACGTTTCCCGTGTTCCTTCATGACTGTGTAGAGGTCGAGGAGTGCTTGTGTCGGATGTTCGCCCGGCCCGTCGCCGCCATTGATGACGGGTATATTCGTTGCATCTGCAAACTGCTTTACCGCACCCTCTTCCGGATGACGCACGACCATCACATCTGAATACCCACTAATGACGCGGCTGGTGTCGTGAATCGACTCGCCCTTTGCCATGGAGGAGAACGTGAATCCCGTCGTGTCCCGCACTTCTCCACCAAGCCTGTTGAATGCCGACCCAAAGCTCACGCGCGAGCGGGTACTTGGTTCAAAGAACAGATTGGCGAGAACAGAACCCTCAAGAACACGCGTCACTTTCTGCCTCGTCGCATACACTTCCATCTGAGCAGCCGTATCGAAGAGCGGCTGGAGATCTTCTTTTTGGAATTGATCGACCGATAGGATGTCGGAACCTCGAAACTTCATGGGATGTAAGAGAAGAAAGGGAACATAGTAGCACGTCCTTCAATTATTCCATTCCATCTTGGCTGAATAATTCTTCGACGACAGCGTCACACTCCCGCTCATCCATGACGTCAAATCCAGAGAGATTCTCATGCTGAAGCCGTCCCCGTGTTCCTGCGTTGTTCCGGTCTTTGGGCAACGTGAGCTTCACAGGCACATGGACCCCGAATTCTCTATACCGCTGGAGGGACCCCAGAATTCCCAGAATATCGGCGGACGAGTGCACGATACCTTTTGCGTAACGCATGACTTCCGGCGACCGGAGAATCGAGGGGATATTTGCCTCAATGATGTCACCTCCCATTTCCGCAACGATGACGCCCACCCCCTCATGATTCAATTTATTGAGAAGAGTAATTGCAGCAGGATAGGAACGGGAGGGGCTCGTGTACGTTGACGGCAGGCCCACGTCCGGGAAATCGAAGTAGAGGTCGGCACCGGCATCGCGCAGGGAAAGCAGATCGCGGTATCGTCCTGTCCCCGCGAGTTTCACTGCTCCGATCGTCATTCCCTTTCTCTTCAGCGCCCGAATAATCGAGGAGGCGGATGTCGTCTTCCCGATCTCGGCGGAAGTCCCGCAGTTAAAGATGATCGGCGCGGACGGCTGCATCTCCTGATCCCATGAGGGATACAGGTCCAGCAGGTTGAGATTGCGGTCGCCATTCCTCAGAAGAGCCGCGACACGAGCTTTGAAGAATGTTTTCACCGGTTTGTTGTGCGGGATGCAAATCCCACGTCCGAGAATGCCCCCATGGCAGAGGAGGTCAACCTCGGTATCCTGACCAAGTTCCATCTGGCCGCCCGGCAATTCACCATACTCGGATGTTCCCGAGTGCCGGTGGCCCATCACCGTCATAAAATGATCACCTTTGAAGAGCCGCACTTCGCGACCGGATTGGCTCTCCAGATGGTTGGTCGATCCCCTATCCGACAGGGCTTTTGCAATGACGATATCCCCCTCGCCCCCTATTCCCGATCGCTCGAAATTGAATTGGTTCCAGTCCACATCCTGTCGTCTGATATTCGAGCAAATCGCCTTGATCGGAAATCCGAGGATCTCCCTGTGGCTCCCCGGTCGTTCTCTTCCGTGGATGCTGATCGTTCGGACAAGCGAGGTGAGGTCTGCCGGGGTTGCTCCTGATGCGAGCATCGCATGGAGCGTCATAATGCTCTCCATTTCCCGCCGGTAGCATCGTTGCAATTCCTCAATGGGAAGACGGCGAAGATCCTCGAGTTGGAGATCAGGAAAGAGCGTGCATCCGAGTTGGCGTTCCACATTCTGTCCGGCATCGATGATTTCCTTCGTGGTCGTCATGCGGAAAGGGGAAACGGAAAAGAAATAAGTTTTTCGACGGTCATCTCCGAACATGCCCGTTCAACTCCTTCCTTCCCGATCCCGCTCTTCTTCACCCCGCCAAAAGGCCAGGATTCCACCCGGTACCCCGGAGCCTGATTGATGTGAACCGCACCTGCGCGTATGGCCCGCGCGTAACGCATTGCCTTCTGAAGGTCATTCGTACAAACGCCTGCCTGTAAGCCAAAGTGCGTGTCATTGCATATGCCGATCGCTTCATCATCGGAACCAAAGCGCATGAGCGGAATGACGGGACCAAATGTTTCTTTCTGCACCAATTCCATCTCCGGCCGGACGCTGTCGAGGAGAGCTGGATCGATGAGAGCGCCCCTTCTCCCTCCCCCAATAAGAAGCTTTGCTCCCATGTCGCATGCCTGCTTGATGCGGTGCTCAATCACCTTGGCGGCATCTTCGTCGATCACTGTTCCGATATCCGTGTCTTCCTGCAGGGGGTCGCCGACATGGAGCTTTAAGATTTTCTCTTTCAGTAGCGAGAGAACGGAATCGGCAATGGAGTGGTGGCAAAGCAGTCTCTTGATCGACGTACAGCGCTGTCCGGAATTGCCCAGACCCCCCTTGAGGATCACATCAATGAGTGAGGGGATATCGGCATCTTCGCAGAGAATACATGCATCGTTCCCTCCCAGTTCCATGAGAGTCTTCTTCACTCCGGTCTCCTTCAGGATCTTTTCGCCGCTTTCCGTACTGCCGGTGAAACACACCATATCGATTGCAGGATGAGCGAGGAGGAAATGCGAGTGTTCTGCGATGTCGAGCGTGAGAATGCTCAACATGCGCGGCGGGAGTCCCGCCTCGAGGAGGATCTCCCCAAGGCGGATGGCGGAGAGAGGCGTCTTCTGAGATGGTTTCAGGAGGATGGTGTTATTCATCGCGATCGCCGGGCCTACCTTGTGTGCAACCTGATTCAGCGGGTGGTTGAAAGGGGTGATCGCGAGAATGACTCCTACGGGCTCCCGAATCGTGAATCCTACTCGTCCGGTCGTTTGCGGCACGACATCGGATTGATACACATCTCCCCGCTGCCGCTTGGCTTCCTCTGCACTCAAGAGCAACACGTTATGCGTCCGATCCACTTCATGTTTCGTATCTTTCAGTGCAAGACCCGATTCAGATGTGATCAGGCGCGCGATCTCCTCTTTCCTCTCCAGAACCAGATCTGCGGCCTTCCGGAGGATTGCGAAGCGGCCATACGGAGTCAGGGTTGAGTGGAATTCCGTAGCATCCTCAATGGCTCTGCCGATCTGTTCCCGCTCGAGGAGTGGAACCTTCCCTGCCACGCCTCCTGTAAATGGGTTCAGTATTTCGTGTGTTCGCAATGAGGAGGTCCATTTGCCGGAAATGAGGGTGACTGGTGTCATTGGATACAGGAACGGAAACGACGGGCAATCTCGACGGGATCGAGTGTGATGCGCGGGGAGGCCGGTTCATCATCTTTCACTTTGATAACCTGCGTGTTGTGGAATTGTGTGAATTCGATGCCGTCGCTGCACGTCGGCTGTCCTCCGGTGGAAACATACTTCCCATTATCGATAATAATGTGCCGGAGGTTCGGAAGTCTCAGGCTGTTTCCGAGTGCCAGACTCCCGAGGCTCATGAGTGCCGCCCCGTCACCCGAAAGAACGACGACCTTGCACTTCGAATTATTCAGAGCGATCCCCATTCCAATGGGATAGGCATTCCCCATAGAGCCGCACATGTAAAAATTCTCTTTGCGATCACCCAGATGAAACACATCACGTGAGAGATAGCCCGTCGTCACGACGAGGAGTTCATCGGTCAGAGTCTCGAGCATGGACCGGACGGCCTGCAATCGCGTCGTTTCAGCCATGGGAGGAGGAGTCGATGAGGAAAGTGCGGGACTCGATACCGAGGATGGAAAGAAGTGATTTCGTGATCTTGAACATATGCGTATGTTCGAAGGGTTTCTCGCGCATTGTAATCATGAAATGCAACGGAATGTCATAGGGAATGAGGAGTGATGAAACGATATTCACGATGTGGCCGAGGCCGCTGTTCTGCAGGAAAACAAGCGGTTTCTTGCCGCAGAAATATGCACCTACTGCAAGAGCAACGGCAGTATCCTCACGCGGGGCAGGAACGTAGTCGATCATCGTGTCCTTCTGCAGATCCTCGATGAACTGCTTGAGAGAGGAGCAGGGAACCCCCACAATGAAGTCGAAGCCCATGGCTTTGCATTCAGCGTATGTCATGGGGACTGCGGAAAGATGCGATTAATTGCTCCATTGCCGACACGCCGGTGAGATCGAAAACTTCCTGAAGAGAAGCGATCTGCCCGTCCAGTTCTTTCGTGCAATGGTTGTTCCGGATAAGGGAGAAGGTCTTCTTCATCGCATCGATACTTGCCCGCAGACCGTGGTTCGCAAAAATGACGATCTTGTATCCTCGCTCTAGAAGTTCTCCTGAGGTGTACTGATTATAGACTGTCGGAACACAGACGAGAGGCACCCTACCATCCCATGCTTTGGCGAAAGCAACTATTTCCTCATCGGTTCTCTTCTTGGAGTGCACAAGAATTGCGTCTGCTCCTGCTTCCTCGTACAAATGAGCACGCTGCAATGCCTCTTTTATACCGAGATTTCTGATAAACGCTTCTGTTCTGGCGATGATGAACAGCCCATTTCTGCGGGCATGTACTGCGGCAACGATTCGACGCGCATGCTCTTGACCCGTTACTAATTCATCCGCATCGGATTCATAGAAACTGCATTTTTTCGGGTAAACATTGTCTTCAAGGCAAATAGCACTGACTCCTGCCTGTTCGTAGAGCTGGACCATGCGATACACGTTAAGCTCGTTACCGTAGCCGCTGTCGCAATCCGCTATCACCGGAACGGATACGGCTTGGCATATATTCCTGATCATTTCCAGGTTCTCAGACATCGTCAAAAAATTCGCATCCGGCACTCCATTGAGTGCGGAAAGCTCAAAGCTGCTTACCCAAAGCGCAGGAAAGCCGGAAGCTTCCGCAATCCGCGCGGAAAGCGGGCTATGGCACCCCATGACCTCGATAGCTCCTTCTTCTTCGAGGAGATCGAAAACTGATTTTGCCACCATTTTTCGCCGGAAAGACAGCATAGTGAGACTGAGGCGGAAAAAAGGACTAGTTTCCGCTTCCCATAACGAATGTCAATTGCATTTTCCTGTCTATTGAACAGATTGTTTCCGTGATGAAGACTTTTTCGCTTATGAAAGAGATAAAATACGTTCTGTGTCGTCATGGAAACCCCCCTCATCACACCAAGGATTTGCCCATCTCTTGACCCACTTTCAGATTTGCTCCTAAAGTTCACCTGATGAAAACCTCCAGTTCCTCCGGTTCCTTTATCCAGACAAACGGAGATGAAATTTTCCGTACACTCAAAAAGGTCTGCGAAATTCCTGCCCCAACTTTTCACGAACAAGAGAAGATCCGGCACCTCAGCGGGGTCCTCTCCTCTCTTGGATTGCAAAAAGTGCATATCGATCCCGAAGGAAATGCGGTGGGCTTCCTTATCACGCAACCCAAGCAGAAAAAGCTCGTACTTCTCTCTGCTCATGCAGATACTGCCTGTGATGCTCCACCTCCCATAAAAGTGAAAGATGATGGCAAATACCTCTACGCTCATGGAATATGCGACAACACTGCGGGGGTGACTGCACTTCTGACATTCCTAAGGTTCGTGCATACATCGGACATCCCACTGAAGAAGAATTATCTGATCGCTTTCACGGTAGGTGAGGAAGGCCTGGGAGCGAAGCGTGGAATGAAAAGAATCATCGCTGATCATGGCAAGAACGTTTCATATGTGGTGAATATCGAGAGTCACGACATCGGCCGTGTGACGAACGCGTGCGTAGGGCAGTACCGCGCCAGATTGTCAGTCATAACCAAACAAAAAGGCGCACACAGTTGGAGGAATTTCGGGGAGTCAAATGCCGTTGTTATCCTCTCTTCGATCATCCACGATCTCTCGAAGCTGCGTCTGTCGGAAGGAACGACCTACAACATCACTGCTTTTCAGGGGGGGAAGAGTATCAACTCCATCCCCAGCGAAGCGCATTGCCTCCTCGAGTTCCGTGCTAAGGAGCAGAAGAACATCGATACACTGCTCAGACGCCTCGAAAACTTTCTCCACTCTGAACAGAACGCAAATGTGAAGTGCAAACTCGATGTCCTCGCCGTTACGGAAGCGGCAAGTTTTCCGGACAGCCATTCCATATTCGAGATCACACAGAGGGCGCAGAACTCCCTAGGTATCAAGCCATTTTTCAAGACCGGGAATACGGATGGCGATGTCACGCTCGCCCGTAATATCCCGACGGTCACCCTGGGCGCGAGTAACGGTTTCGCAACCCACTCGCTCGAGGAGAAAATGGAGATAAAAACGTACCTCAGGGGTATCGAACAGGTAATCGAAGTTATCCTCGCTCTGGATAGGGAGATGGGAGAATAGACCGAGAGAAATAACCATGTCCGCCATTTTTTCCCACGTAGGAATTGCTTAGCAGGTTTATTTTGCATGCCAGGTACCAACAATGGAGTCCTCAGTCAGATGGGACCCAGACTGAAAGTAAGAGTGGGGGTCCGGCGCGCGCAGACGGAAAAAAGGAGTGTCATTTTGCTCGCGCCGAGGCAGGCGTGTTCCACCTCTCGACGGACCACGCTCACTCAGATCACGCAAACAGCTTACCCCAGCCAAGAATCAGCTCCTCCAGCCGGTTCCAATATTTCCGCACATGCTCCACCATTCGACTCGCCCCTCGGCTGCGCCTCGGGGCTCGCTCATGGTCCTCGCCCCTACGGGGCTCGGGCCATTCTTTGGCGAAGCGCGAGGCGAATGACAATGAACGAGCGAAGCGAGTCGAAGAGCCCATTCGACTCGTCGCCTACGGCGAACTTCGCTCGTGGTAAACCATCATTACAACGTATTGACATTGTTCGTACACAGAGTACAATGACTCCATGACAACCACTATTCAGGTTCGGACGAATCAAACCACCAAAAGGACCGCTCAACTGATCCTGGAAAAACTGGGATTGGACTTGAGCACTGCGATCAATATCTATCTTGTCCAAATCATTGAAAAACAGGGAATCCCTTTCGAGGTGGTGACGGAAAACGGGCTCACGCCAGCAGAAGAGGAGAAGATCCTCAAAGAGCTTGCATGGGCAAAGAAACATGGGAAGAGATACGCATCCGCAAAAGAAATGCACGATGATATACTGAATGAATGAGACGCTATGCAATCACAGCAACGAAGCAGTACAAAAAGGATTGCAAGCGCTTGCGCAAATCAGGCCGTGATCTCAGCAAACTGGAAAGAATCATCGATACATTAGCCTCCGGAAAAACGCTGCCCAATGCACGACACGATCACGCACTGAAAGGAAATCTTCAAGGAACACGCGAGTGCCATATCGGCTCCGATTGGCTGCTTCGGTATGCGGAAGATGAGAAATATCTGGTACTCCTCTTGATTCAAACGGGTAATCACAGGCAAGTGCTTGGAATGGAATGAAGAAACACTCTCCGCTCATTTTGATTCAATTCGAAACAACGTTCCTGTCTCCCGGCAGGAAAAACGCACGGCAATTTCACTCCGTCAACATCAGAAGATCACTGCACGCCTGCCGTCCCTTCTCCGTGAGATGCCATCCGTTCTCCCGTTCTCCCACATACCCCATCACGCGCAAATCCCATAGATACCGCTTCGTTTCGGCCAGCGGAGCCCCCGCCTCTGCCGCAAGATCGGCAACGGGAAAACTTCTGTTCTTCTCCCAGAGAGCCAGCAGGAGGAGCTGATTGTGGCTGCGACGGATGAACTCTTCATCAAAGAACTTCGATGTGGTTGAATATTCTTTATCACGCACGGTGGCAGTGGCAACACCCTTCGGAACCCGTTTCTCTGCCATCCCACCTCCCGCCGGAGCACGCCCGCGCTTCGGTACGGCTTTCAGCCCAAATGCTTCCCTCCCCAGTTCAGTCAATTCAATGGCTTTCCCGTTCCACCCCTTTTTCCACGTTTCCTGCCGCAGCGTCCCGTTCGTATCCCGCACAATGAAGCCTACCCTCTCCATCTGCAGAACCCATTGCTTGGCCGCCTGATCATTGATCCCTATCGCTTGGGACACGTCTCTGATGTAGGAAGGGCTTTCCCCCTGATGCAAAGCCTCTGCGATACGCTGCGCCTGCGAAGATCCGACGATGGATTGTTGTTGAAGTCGGCGTATCGAGTCCTCTCCCCCTGATACCTCTCCGTCAGCATCCTCGCAGGCAGGATGATCCTCCCGGAACGGCGCGAGTTCTCCGCTCCTGTACGGCTGCTGCAGTTTCTCGACCGCCTTCGCCGCGATCTGCCGCACCCGCTCCCGCGTCACACTGAAAATCTTGCCCACATCCTTAAGCGTCCAATCACCAGAACCATCGAGACCTAACCGCAGCCGGAGGATTTCCCGATCGCGCTGCGGAAGCGTCTGAAGAATCTTCACCACCCTCTCTCTCAATTCCTTGCCGATCACACTCTCTGCAGGTTTTTCTTGTTTGAGATCAGGCAATAAATCTCCAAATTCATTCCATTCCCGGTCTCCCACCGGCTGCTCCAGGCTTTTAGCCCTCTGGAAAACCCTCCACCGGCGGATGTCATCGATGAGTTCTCCTGGATCTTTCGTTTTCTTCTTCTTTTTCTTTCCGGCTGGACCTTTCTTCTTTTTTCTTTTATCGTTGCGCCACGGAGACACGTCCGCCCCCTTCCCGGCCTCCTGCCTCTCCTGAACGGCTTTTGCGATCTCCTCCTCTGGGATATCCGTGCGTCCTGTCGCTTGTATCAAAGCACTTTCAATGCTCACAAAGGAATCTCCGTCGTGACCCGCATGCACGGGAACACGCGCCGGCCTCTTCGATGAGTGATCCTTAATGCCGCGCGTGATGGCCTGCCGGATCCACCAGGTCGCATACGTGCAAAACTTGTTCCCGCGCTGATGTTCGAACTTCTCCGTGGCGCGGGCGAGGCCTACGTTTCCATCCTGGATAAGATCCAG
Source organism: Candidatus Peregrinibacteria bacterium (assembly GCA_043798355.1). Classification (GTDB taxonomy): domain Bacteria; phylum Patescibacteriota; class Gracilibacteria; order Peribacterales; family Peribacteraceae; genus JAZDOT01. The sequence continues at coordinate 11,784 of JAZDOT010000041.1, read as the reverse complement.
AAAGTCCCGGCCGCGTTTCCGGTACTTCTTCGCGATGCTGACGACGAGACGGAGGTTGCCTCCCACCATCTTCCCCTTCGCCTCCTCGAACCGCTTCTTCGCATGGAGGATCTCCTCCATGCGGCGACGGAAGCTCCGCGGCGTTTCCTGGTACTTGACGATGTTGTCGAGACGCTGCCACCCGAGCCTGAGATACTCGTCCGAGAATGTGTCTCCTGCCTTCTTAAGCACGCTTCTGCGCTCATCATCGGCCTGCATTTGCTCGCAGACTTTTTGGAGCTCCTTCACCCGCGCATCGACAAATGTTATGGGGGGAGCGACCTCTTCCATGAGCGACGCCGCATGGCCGTGCCTGTGACCGATCTGCCGCCATACTGCACTTCGCTCGTCCCGAGCGTTGCTCTTCCGGAGTACGAAATCCATATCCGCATGATTTTTCTCCCGTATGCCTTCCAGTGTATAAACGTGTTGCGGTAACCGCCCACGCACCTGTGCCTCCGTGCGATCGTGCACTTCCGATGTGGAAATCATCTCCAACAGCGCCATGCGCTCCTGGGGAGCGCCTTCCTTCTTGCCTTTCTTGCCTTTCTTACCCTTCCCCGCCGCTTCGTGCTCAAGGAGGCGCCGCATGCGCCGCACGGCAACCTCGCGGGCCAAGTGCATCCGGAAGACCGCCCTGCGGTAGCGCACGCGCCACGTATCGATCTCCCGCGCAATGGCGATTTCCTCTTCCCGCTCCAATAGCGGGATCTTGCCCATCTGCATGAGGTACGTCGCCACCGGATCGCCCTCCTTCCTCTTCCTCAGCATATCGGCGATGTCTACGGGGATCTCCTCCAGATCCGTATCGGCCTCTCTTTCGAGATCGGAACCTTCGCCCTCCGTGCCATCTTCCGCATCCGGATCAAAATCATCCGATCCGTCGTCCACGCCCGTTTGTGTCAGCACATCCGTCAGGACATCCAACAGGTTTTCAGCATCGCCCAGAACATCGTCACCCGCATCGTCTGCCGTATCTTCAACGTCTTCTGCCATTATAGATCTTATACAACTATTTATGCTTTGCCGCAAGTATCCCGTGCACTTCTTTTTCGCTCACGGAAGCAGTGCTTGCTATCATGCGAACGGCATGAAACCGCTCGTCCAGCGGTGCCCCCTCGATCCCAGAAATCACTGGCCTGATGGTGATGCGAAACTCGGGAGCATTTCGCTCATCAGCATCGTACACGCCTGATATCCCTTCTCCGTGAGATACCACTCTTTCCCCTCCCGTTGTTCAGTGTACCCTTTTGAACGTAAATGCATCAGAAATGTTTCAACGGAAAACGTTGGTATCCCGGTAACTTCTGCAATTGCGGCAGCCACACGACTCCCCTCCCAACTCGAGAGAGCAAGGATCAAAACCCGATGATGATAGAGGCGAATGAACTCTTCGCCGCTCCCCCGTTCCGTTTCCGTTGAACCTTCAGGATCGTGCGCAGGCGCAGGACACTCCGGCATACGCCCCGCCGCCAATGCGTTCTCCGGCTCCGTCTGCATACCGGTACACGATCCCAAACCGAATACTTTCGCCCCGGAATCTGTCAATGCGTACAATGGCGTGTTCGTGGCTATTGCAGCGCCTCTCTGCGCCCACCTCTTTTTTGCCTCCACACTCTTGGTGATGAATCTCACTTTTTGCATACGACTGAGCACATCAGTAACCGTGCTAGGCTCAAGTCCTAACTCTGCAGCAAGCCCCTGAGTGGTGGGAAGGATAGCATCAGCAAACAATATCCTCGCGATACGCCGTGGAGTCTTGGATCGTGCAATCACCTCGGGATCCGGAGATTCCTCTCTCTCTGCTGCGGCCGCCGCCAATTTCCGAACCGCCCTCGCCTCGATCTGCCGGGTGCGCTCGCGTGTCACACTAAAAACTTTGCCCACCTGCTCCAGGGTGTAGCAGAGACCAGTGGGAACGATACCAAATTCCCCGGCAATGGCTTTCCGTTCTTCAGCAGTGAGTAATCCGTAGCGCATCCGCAGGATTGCGCGTTCCCGGAAATTAAGTCCCTGCATCAACTCAACTGCCTTCGCCATTTTCATGGAATGATCGGCTTGCCAGCTTACAGAGGTTTCTTTTTCCTCCAAAATCGTCCCGAGCGTCCCCTCGTCAGGATCTCCAAGCGGACGGTCCAGTGAAATAGATGGTCGTCCTCTGTCGCGAATGCGACGCAGCTCCTCCCCGGAAGGAGATTTTTTCTGGGGGCGTTTTGGCTTCTTGCCGTTTCCCTCAACGTCTCCGGGGAACACTGGCGCAGGTAAAGCGCCCCCTTTCATTCTTTGCTGCTTTTTCTTGTTTTCTTCGGCTTTCTGCTTGTAGACGTTCGCAACCTCGCTCTCCAGCTCTGCATCGGTAAAGCGACTCCGTCCGTATTTGTGCTCCAGATTTTTCTCCGCCTGTCGTATCACGGAAAGTACAGCGATCATATGAACCGGGATGCGCACGGTGCGGGACTGATCGGCAATAGCGCGGGTGATGGCCTGCCGGATCCAAAACGTGGCATACGTGGAGAATTTGTATCCGCGCATGTGTTCGTATTTTTCCGCAGCTCGCATCAGACCCGTGTTCCCCTCCTGTATGAGATCGATAAATGATAATCCTCGATTCCTGTACATCTTTGCGATGCTAATCACGAGGCGTAAATTCCGCTGCGCAAGGATTCTCTTCTGCTCTTTATAGTCCGCACGATAGTCCTGCAGTCGCTGCACGCGACGCTGCAGACTCCTGGGAGTCTCCTGACACGCCACGATGATGCTCCGACGTTCCCGCCGCAGAGAGAGACACTCTTCCGGAGAAGGGGCAGGGAGGACGTTCAATGCAGCCGCGATTTCCTCCAGGCGCATCTGCCGCACGATCATGAGATCCGCATAGGCATCGACCCTCTTCATTCTGGGGGCCACTTCTTCCAGCAATCGTGCCGCATGTTCACGGCTTCTCCCCAGTTGAGCCCATGCTTGTGTTTTATCCTCCCTCTTCATAGGATGGCCGGTTTCGGGATCCTTTTTTGAAAGCGCCGCACGGAAGAGAGTGCGCTGCCGCCCGAGCATCCCCCCCATCTGTTGCTCATTCCCGCAGAGCGTGGCGAGGAGCGGCTCAAGACGCCTTTTTGCGTGATCTTCCGTTCTATGTTCCTGAGCCGAAAATTCCACCACGTTGGAAACGCGCCCCGTACCAGGCATTGCCTGCGCGGCTTTCTCATTCGGCGCGCTCCTCTTCGCCTGCAATTGCCGGAGGTGGAGAGCATGGTCACCCTGAACAAACCCGCAGAGAAGCACCTGCCGACGATACTTCCAGCGTGCACGGAAGATAGCGCGTGCAATTTGGAGTTCCTCTGCACGTGATAAAAGTTGGTACTCCGGTTTTCCCTTGATCGACTGCAAATAGGCATCGTATTCGGGATCGCGCGCTTTTCTTTGTTTTCTTGCTTTCTGGAATTCTTCGTCAGTTCCGGCTGTTTCCGATTCATCCTCTTCATCCTGAACAGCAGCAGCGAGGTCATCCTGCGCCAGAATGTTTTCCACAACGCTTGTGACGTCTACAAACCGATCTGCCGCTTCTTCCAAGTCTGCTTCCATTATCGATTTTATATAACTATTTGCACTTTGTAGCAAGTATCCCACACACTTCTTTTTCGCTCACGGAAGCAGTGCTTGCTATGATGCAATTCACGTGAAACCGCTCTCCACCGATGACATCCGGCAGACCTACCTCGACTTCTTCGCGGCACACGGGCATGCCATCATCCCGGGCGCATCGCTCATCCCCGAGAACGACCCGACGGTCCTCTTCACGACCGCGGGGATGCACCCGCTCGTCCCCTACCTCCTCGGGGAACAGCACCCGGAGGGGACACGCCTCGCCGACGTGCAGCGCTGCATCCGAACGCAGGACATCGAAGAGGTGGGAGACGAATCGCACCTGACGTTACTGGAAATGCTCGGAAGATGGAGCCTCGGCGACTACTTCAAGGAAGGCGCGATCACGATGAGCTTCGAATTTCTGACTCAAGCACTCGGCATTCCCAGAGAACTCCTCGCCGTGACGTGCTTCGCAGGAGACGTCCGGTTTCCTGCTCTCCCGAGGGACGATGCATCCGCGGCGATCTGGAAACGACTCGGCATTCCCGAAGAACGAATAGGATTTCTGGAGGGCGGTGTCGCGGAGAGCAAGAAGAACTGGTGGGGACCAGCCGGGAAGACCGGCCCGTGCGGACCGGATACGGAGATGTTCTTCTGGGTGGGACAGGGCTCCCCCCGCGGCAATCCTGCCACCCATGAACAGGAGTGGCTGGAGATCGGCAACGACGTCCTCATGCAGTACCGGAAGACCGAAGAGGAAACGTTTGAGCCCTTACAGAAGCCGAATGTGGATGAAGGCCTCGGGCTCGACCGCTTGGCATGGGTACTCCAGAGGAAGAGCGGCGCGCGCAATGTCTACGAGACGGACCGGATGAAACCGATTTTCGACCGCGCTCTGGCTCTCGCACAGAACCGGACGGATGCCGATGCCGTCCATCATGCCCGCATCATCACCGATCACCTGCGCGCCGCGTGCTTCATCGTCGCCGACGGCATCACCCCATCAAATGTCGACCAAGGCTATGTTCTGCGGCGTCTCATCCGCCGCGCCATCCGCTCTGCTAGGCAACTCGGCCTCGAGTGCCTCGGAACGTTCACGCCCGTCATCGCGGGGGAAGTCATCGCGCAGTACGGGCACGTCTACGGACATCTGAAAACACAGGAAAGGATCCTGCGCGAAACTCTCAGCCACGAGGAACAGCAGTTCGGCCGATCGCTGTGTGAGGGACTGAAGCAGTTCGAGAAAGTCGTCAACCATCTCTCCGGTTCCGTCATCGACGGCCAGAGCGCCTTCCACCTCTACGACACCTACGGATTCCCCATCGAACTCACAAAAGAGATGGCTTCTGAGAAAGGATTGAAGATCGACGAAGAGGGCTTCCGGAAGGCATTTCAGGCTCATCAGGACCTCTCCCGCACGGGAGCGGAAGGGAAGTTCAAGGGAGGTCTGCAGGATCATTCCTCTCAGACGACCAAGCTCCACACTGCGACGCATCTCCTCAATGCGGCCCTCAGGAACGTCCTCGGGGATCACGTCTTTCAGAAGGGAAGCAATATCACCGCCGAACGCCTTCGCTTTGATTTCTCCCACGGAGAGAAAATGACGGAGCAGCAGATCAGGGAAGTGGAGCGCCTCGTGAATGAAGCGATCCAGGCCAACACTCCCATCCACTATCAACTCATGACCGTTGCGGAAGCAAAGAAAGAAGGAGCCATCGGAGTGTTCGAGAACAAGTACGGCGAAACGGTCAAAGTGTATCGGATGGGCCCTTCGACCCGTTCGGCAGGCTCAGGGCAAGCAGGCTCAGGGCGAGGCGAATGGCCCGATGGGCCATTCAGCCTCGAAATCTGCGGCGGCCCGCACGTCGCACGCACCGGGATGTTGGGCAGTTTCAAGATCCTCAAGGAGGAAGCCAGTTCCGCCGGTGTTCGCCGCATCAAGGCAATCGTCGGGGGAGGACCGGAGGAGATCGAAACTGCACGGGAGGTTTCAGAGCTGCAATAGAAGGTTTTTTGTTTTTGGTTTTTTTTGTTCTACGCCAGAACGAAGCCGTACTCAAAACGAAGAACGAAAAACAATCAACGAGGAACCCCATGCCCAATATCAATTCCCAATTCACTCCACCGCGGCTATCCTAAGCATCACTATGCCCTCCTACGCCGCCGTGCTGGGTCACCAGCCGAATATCAGTCTCGCGGAACTCTCCGCCGTCCTTCCAGACTTCACAAAGAAACAGATCATCGAGAACGTCGCCATCTTCGAAACAGCCGAAGAGCTCTCCCAGGCATTCCTCGACTCGCTGGGGGGAACCATCCTCATCGCCCGGCGCATCACTGAGGCTCCCGTCACCCTCGAGGATGTCTCGCAGCTCCTCTGCAACGAAACGGCGAATGTCCGCAAGCACGTCACGTTCTCTCTCCGCGCCCACGGTGTTCCCCGCGGAGCCGTCCGGTCGCTCTTCCGCACGTGCAAGGTGGCCATCAGGGCGCGCGGACTGGCAGCGCGCTACGTGGGGAACGAATTCAAACCCGCCGCAACAGCGCTGCTCAGGGACAGCGAAATTCTCTCCGGCAAGCGCGGGTGCGAACTCGTGCTCCTCATGAAAGAGGAAACTTTCTGGATCGGCCGGACCATTGCCGCGCAGGACATCGACGCCTACACGAAGCGCGATATGGAGAAACCCGTGCGGGATACGACCGTCGGCCTCCTCCCGCCAAAACTGGCGCAGATCCTCCTCAACTTCGGCGCCTTTCTCGTCCGCGAATGCCATCCTTCTCTTCCGAAGCAAAGCTCAAAGCTCACCCCTCGATACCACTCGGGGCAAGAAGCTCAAAGCTCAAAGCTCACCGTCCTCGATCCTTTCTGTGGCACGGGCGTCATCCCCATGGAGGCGCTTCGCCGCGGGTGGCCCGTCCTCGCCTCGGATCTCTCCCTCAAGGCCGTCAACGGGTGCACGAAAAACATCGAGTGGCTGCGCAAAGAGGAAAAAATTTTCAAGAAGGACACCGATGCCCTCATCTGGAAGCAGGACGCTGCGAAACCGTTCGAGCTGAAAGAACTCCCCGATATCGTGGTAACAGAATCCAGCCTCGGCCCCGCGCTCACCGACCGACCGCCGATGAAAGAGGTGGCACACCTGAAGAGCGAGAGCGAGCGGATGCAGGCGGCGTTCCTCGCTAATGCCTCGTCCTCGCTCCCGGGCATCCCCCTGGTCTGCATCTGGCCGGCGTGGCGGCAGCGCGACGGGTGGGTGCGCCTCGAGAAAGTTTGGGATGTCCTCGGAAAACTGGGGTACCAAGCCGTCCTCCCCCCTGGCATCCCCTCCGATCATCCGCGCTTCCCTTCCCTCTTCTACCGCCGTCCGGACCAGTACGTGGGACGGGAGATCGTTTTGCTGAAGCCGAGGAAAAAGTAGACCTCACCCCCGGCCCCTCCCTGGCCGTCCGTAGCTCCGAGTGTGAACGAGGAGCGAAGGAGGCTCCCACCCTACCCACTTCCCCACCGGGAGATGGGTGACGCCTTGCAATGGGCACCAGAAGAAGATCGTGAATTTTCACTACCATCTTCTTCGGGATCTTCCCTATACTGTGCCCGCGTTCTTTCGGCACACCTCGTTTTCCTCTCAAAGCCCCCTCAATAAAAAATGTCCGAAGCGTTGGGTCTCGCGGGCACTAACGCTGGAGGACACCTATGAGGGAAAGGGGTGTCCGTGAGGGGAAAACCGTAGGTTGTCCTCCCACGCCCTTCGTTCCCCTGTAGCTCAATGGTACCCTTCGACTCCTCCGCATGCGCGGAGTCGCTCAGGGCAGGGAGCAACCGACTGTTCTTTTTCATCAACGTTCCCCTGTAGCTCAATGGTAGAGCAATCGGCTGTTAACCGATTGGTTGTAGGTTCGAGTCCTACCGGGGGAGCCAATTCTGCATTAAATTGCCTTTTTCCGCTTCTTTAAGCCATATTCCGCGTTCGAATGCGGGTTTGTACTCCTTGGCGAACGAAAGGATGCCCGCATAAGGCTCTCGGTATGTGATAGCCACGTTTCCGTCTTTCAAGAGAATGTTCGAAGCCACCATCACAAGGAGTTCCTTCTTCTGTTCCATGGTGGCGTGTTGCAGTGTTTGATCGAGGCAGAGCGCCGACTCCACAAAACGCTCGCAATCATCCATCCAGTTGTCCCCCGCCTGTTTGATCGAGCGAATCTGCTCTTCAATCCCCTGCATTTCTCCTCGGACAGCCGTCTTTTGCTCGATGTACTCATCATCGGAGAGAAGCCTTCCGTCCGTATTCTTCGTGGAGAGCTTGAGCTGGAGGAGCGCATCGAGGCGTTCTTTCAGGTCTCCGAACTTCCGTTCAAGTTTGCGACGGAGAGCATCCTCAGTCCCCGCTTCTTCTTTGTGCATGACCCGAACACGCTTGGAAGCGTAAACGAGAAACTCGCGCGGGATGATGCGGAACTCCGAAAGACGCTCCATGATGCGCTCTTCAAGGTTTTTTTCCTTGGAGCAGGCGCTCTGCGTACAGGGACGGTTCCGGGTGCAGTGGTAGTACACATGCCCCCGCTGCCGCTCTACGGTGATCGCGCAGCCGCACTCCCCGCACTTGAGCATCCCCTTGAAGTCAAAATCATGCTTCCGGCGGTTTCCCTTTCCCGCCGTACACATCATGTCCTGCACATGCTCAAAGAGTGCCCGCGTGATGAGCGGCTCATGCTGCACATCTTCGGTGTAGAGTTTCCCGTCGAAGCGAATCGCGCCGTAGTAGTAGGGATTCGTGAGCATGTAGTAGATCACAGACTTCGATATTTTCTTCCCCGAGCGGGTCCGCAGCCCCAAGTCATACGCGAATTTCGCGAGCCGGAGGAATGTCCGCGTTCCCTTCGCCGCTTCCTCCCATATCTTTTTAATAATCACGCTATCCACGGGGTCAATCTCCTCCCGCTTGAGCGGTCGCCCAAGCTCTTCAAGGAGGCGCTGCTTCTCGGGCTGGTACTGCGACGGCGCGATGCGACCGGCGCGGTCCACGTTGACATACCCGAGTGGCACTACTCCCGGATACTCCCCCTTGAGAAGCTTGCTCTGAATATCGCGGCAGACGAACTGGCTCGTGTCATCCGAGCTCTTCTTGGCCATGGCGAAGTGGATTTGCATCATGAATTTGTCATCGGATTTGTTCACATAGACGCTCTCCGGTGTACGGATTTCCTTCACGGTTCCCTCGTCCATGAGGTAAATGATGCGCCCTCCGTCGAAGCTGTTCCGTGCGAGGCGCGTGAGGTGATAGGTGAGAATGGCATCCGCCTCCCCCGCCTCCAGACGCGTGAGCATCGCATTGAAGAGCGGGCGACCGATTTTGTACGCCGTTTGATTCTCCACATACAAATCAACCACTGAGAGATGCAATCGCTGCGCAAACTCCGTGAGGAGCCGCTTCTGCGCGTCGGTGGAGAGGATTTGCTTGTCCTCACGATCTTGCGATTTCCGGCAATAGATGAAGTATTTCATGGAGTGAGGGGGGGAAAGAGATGCCCAAAGGGCGGTCCCGGCTATCACATCAGTCTTGCGACCTCAGTGCAGGACCGCCCTTTGAGCGGCGAACGCAAACGAGAGGCGCAAGAGACGGTGATGTGATAGCGAGGACATCATAGCACAAGGGAAGATATACAGGGTCAGAAAAGGTTAGAGGGTCTCAAGCCGTTTCTGACGCCGTAGCACCGAGAAATGCACGGCATTCGTCACTCAGAAACCACTGAAGGTCTTTCCTGAGCACAATCTTTTTCGACGGCTCGAAATTCCCGGCATCCGCCTCGATTTCGTCCACGACCCCGAGGACCCGCATGGTCGCCATCTCCTTCAGCGCCGTCGGATTGCTGCAATGGAGATACTCCTCAATCTCGCCCGTCTTCAGTGTGCCGCCCCGTCTCACGAGTTCATGGAACAGGTGCGCGCGATGTCCGGGGGCAGAATCGAACGTGAGCGTGAGAACGAGACGAATGTCCTCCGGCGTGATGCTCGTGCGCCCCATGGCGAGCGCATGACCTCTCGCGAGGTTGTAGAGGCACTGGTTCACGCGGTCGGGCTTTTCGACAATTGGAATGGTGTGACCCATCTCCTGCTTATCGTCTCCATCCCATTTCTCCCTGTACACCTGCACCTGCCCACGCAGGCGCGAGAGGAGCTGAGCGCAGCGTCCGATGACTTCGAGGAGCTCCATCGGGTCCCCGCCGGTCTTCCATTCGATGCCCTCGGGATACGTCGTCCAGAGCGTCTGCATGAGCCGTGCGGTTGCCCTTCTGCACAGTTCCTCCTTGCGCTTGTAAGCGGGCTTGCGGAGCTGTTCGGCAAGCTCGGTATGTGATTTGTCGCGGGTATGGAGGCCAAGGAAGAACATCCGCGCCCCGAGGGTCCCCATCGTCTGCCAGACCCGACGGGGAATCGGGGTGGAGCCTGCAACGAACATGAAAATGTAATCGCCCCGCAGCGACCGCCGCCCGTGAACGCCCGTGTCGGTCGAGAGTCCCTCGCCGTCGAGAACCCGCGTGAGAACACCCATGTTCTTGAGAAGATCGTCATCCCGTGCCGAGAAGATCGTGGCCATGTCACGCACGAGGAAAGCTTTGCGGCGAATGCGCGGAAGGAGGTCAATCTTGGAGAGTTCCTCGCGTTTCACCATCGCCGCATTCGAGACGAAAGAGGATGGCGTGAAGGTATCGGAAGAGTAGGTGATGCCCTCCACTTCATCGAAGAAGTTGATCGTGATGGTCTTCCCGGCGCTTGGAACATCGATGAGAACGAGTGCGAAGCAGTTGCCGATGTCCCGGATGAGGAGCTGACACGTCACGCTCAAAATCGCCTCCGCCGCGAGCGCAAGCTCGGGGAACTGTTCGGCAACGATCCGCCGCCACTCGACGAAATTCATCGGGCTATCCGGCGTCTGTGCCTTTTGGAGCCTGAATGCATTCGGATTCGGCTCGATGCGCTCTCCATAGGGCTTTTCCAGCGCGAAGAAGGCCGTTTCGAAGTCGATCTCCTGTGACTGACACAGGAGCAGGAAATCCGTCACGTCACCGCCCTTGCCGAGACGCGCGGGCAGCTCGACCACGGAAAGGGCGATATCGGGGCGATGCTTGCGGAAGAGTTTTGCGGCCTTCTCCTGTCCTTTCCGCCCTGCGGCATCGAGATCAAAGCAGAGGACGACGGTGATCCCTTGGGGAAAGTATTCCAGCCACTCCTCTTTGAACGTCTGCGCTCCTGCCGTGGAGCAGACGGCCTCTATGCCACGGGAGAGGAGCGCCAAGGCATCGGGCTCCCCCTCACAGAGAACAACGCGCTTGAGGCGACTATGGAGGTATGTGAGCGGGTAGAGGGCAGCCTCTTTTCCTTTCGGGAAGACGACGCTCTTCGGTTGCTCCTTCGGGGCATGTGGAGGCCGCTTGAGCTTGTAGAAAAGTGGCTTTCCCTCTGCGTCAGGGATCGGCATCGCGATCCACTCGTACTGCCCGCGCTTGGTCCAAAAGAGACCGAGGGCGGCGATACTATCGTCGGTGATGCCTCGTCCATGAAGGGAGGCGAGGATGTCCTCCGGGAATGGGAGAACGAGGAGTGATGGTGGAGCTTTGTTCATGGAAATCGTTGTGAAAGAAATGAAATGGCGGTTTGAAAAGGGCAATCCTGCATGTGCATCACGAGGTCGATCGGGGACCCGCCGGAGACTCCGCCGGATGTCTTGCCGGAGAAGCGATACCAGCTATTCGTCTTCTCGAAGACGGTGAGAGACGTGATTTGCCGATCCTCGCGCAGGGCATAGACGCCCGCCCCACGCGGGACGAGCGCCATGCCAAGCGCGTCTGCGACGCGCAGAATGGGGATAGCCCGTAATTCGGAGCAATCAATGTGCGTCATAGCCTGAGGATGGATCATCGGAATCGGTGACGAGAGTCGCGCCCCATGCATCCGCAAGGCGGTGCAGAGCCTTGAGGAAGGCCTCGGGGTCGCATTGCTGTGAGAGAGCCGGTGGAGTAGGATTTTTCATAGTTCAAGAGAGGAAAAAGAGATTCGCACAGACGGAGATCATTCCGTCCGAGGCGGGTCCCTTTTTCTGTATTCCCTCTCGATGCGCCACGTCAGGGCGACGAGGCGAATGAGACTTTCGGCGTAGTCACGCGCAG
>JAZDOT010000035.1:0-23318 GCA_043798355.1 Candidatus Peregrinibacteria bacterium | reverse complement strand
GTCGCGGAAGTGCGTCAGTGGAGAATCAGCAGCAAGTCTTTGTTCGATCAGCAGCTGCAGGTGGCCCGGGCGAGAGCATCGCCCGCATAGCTACGGACTCTGGACAGCGTCAGTCGTCACGGTGCGGAATGGGGATTTACTAAAAGGAAGTAGTTGACATTTGTATAAATATCATTAAAGTATGATCCTTTTGGTCTTTTGACAACTCCGTTCTACCAAGAAGTAATTGGCAATATCCTGTTTGTGCCGTCCACTCAAACAGAGAGAATTACTTCCTCATCTGTCAAATGTTTGGTAGAACATGTGGTTGTTCCTTACCCCGCCTCCACTCATGCCTACCGACAATTCTTCCACCATGACCGCGCAGAAGTCTGCAACGCAACTCACCAACATTCATCTCGATGAGCTGCTCAGTAATTTATTCCTCGTCCTCACCGACAAAGAATCTGCAGTGATTCAGAAACGTTTTGCATTGCAGGGATCGCAGAAGCAGACACTGGAGAAAATCGGAAAGCACTTCAACGTCACGCGCGAACGCATCCGCCAGATCGAATCGATTGCTTTGAGCAAACTCCGGCGCACGGTGCGTACGACGCGCTTTGACGAAGTGAATCAGGTTGCCAAGTCGATCCTCAACGGTGCGGGAGGGCTCATGCGGGAGGACGCACTCATCTCCAAGGTGCTCATGCACATCCAGGGGAGCAAGGACATCGACGGCGCCATTCTCCGGCTCTCCTTCTCCATCGACAGCGATATGGCCTCGGGTGTCCGCAGCAATACGTTCCTTCCGTTCTGGAGATTGGAGTCTCTCTCGATGGAGGACATCGGCAAAGTGGTCGGCGGCATTGTGAAGATCCTGAAGAAACGCAAGAATTGCATGAAGACGGACGAGCTGGTCGTCGCCATCCAGGGGCTCGATCTCTTCGATGGCCGCGTCCCGAGCAAGGAGCTCATCATGAGCTGCGTGTCCATCGATGAACGTCTCAAGGAGATTCCGGAAGGCTGGGGGTTGACCGAATGGCGCTTCGTGCGGCCCAGGAGCATCCGCGACAAAGTGGAGATCATCCTGAAGAAGATCGGCGAGCCGCTCCACTTCATGGATATCGCCAACCGCATCCGCGAAGCGCGCTTCGACCACAAGAACGTCACAGTGCAGGCCGTTCACAACGAACTCATCCGCTACCCGCAGTTCGTCCTCGTCGGTCGCGGGCTCTATGCCTTGCGCGAGTGGGGCTACGAGCCAGGCACGGTTTCCGAAGTCATTGAGCGCATTCTCCGCGACAAGGGTCCCCTCTCGAAGAAGGAGATCATCGCGGAAGTCGCCAAGCAGCGCACCGTGAAGGTCGGAACCATCTCCCTCAACCTCCAGAAGATGCCATACTTCAAGCGCGTTGGCCGCGCGGTGTACGCGTTCGATGGAACGAAGAAATAAAGGCTAAGGCTAAGGCTAAGGTTAGGATTGAGGTTGGAAATTGTGGGGATGTGATGTTTCGTGGACTACCATGGTCTCCTCAGCGAATGAAACATTCCCTCTTTTCAGTCGGCATCATCCTCGTGCTCGCTGGTTCTGCGGTAACCCTCTACTCCTGCGGACGTCCACCGGACCGCGTGCTTCCTCTAGGAGAACAATCCGTGACCGGCCTCCTCGTTCCCGCTGAGCTCTCCGCCGTGCGTCGCGGATCCCACTTCCTACGGCAGGGAGAGCAGGAATGTTGTTATCTCGAGAGTACGACGGTGAATCTGCAGAGCTATGCGAACCGGACCGTGACGGTGATGGGCGTCTTCGAACGGAATATTGAAGCTTCCGACCTCCCCGTCCTCGTTGTGCGCTCCATCGTTGCCTCTTCCACTGACGAACCAGCCACCCGTTTTCGTTCTATGCAGTTTGGATTCTCCTTTGAGATTCCTTCCGGATGGAGCGAGGAGCACCCGTCTGATTCCGAGGTTCAGTTCCTCCTCTCGGGGTCTCTTCTCCCCGTCCTTTCCGTCTTTTCCGAGGACCGGTCGGCCGTGAAGACCGGTGTCGCCATCGTGGTCGCGGGGCGTCCGGCCGTCCGTACGATGAATGATGCGACAGGTGAGGAATCCGTTTCGCTGCTCCGGCAGGAGGGCGCCGTCACCCTTCTCTTCACTCCGCGCAATCACACACAGATGGATCTCCTCAAATCCCAGTGGCTCACGCTGCTTCGTTCAATTTCCTTTTTCGCTGACTCTTCTTCATCCTCTTTTTCCTCTCCTTCCTCTGTTTCCTCCGTCCAGTCCGGCACCGGCTCCGTCGTTTTCTGCGGAGGGCCTGCGGGCATCCTCTGCCCGACCGGCTTCTTCTGTGACATTTCGAATCTGCAGGAGAACATCGGGAAGTGCCGGAGGATGAAGTGATCAGTTCTGGGGATTTTTTTGGATGGATTCCTGCTGAATGGCAGTTTTTAGTTTCTTGTTTCTGGTTTTTCGTTCTTCGCAATGAGGATGACATCATAGGAATGAAGAACCATAAACGAAAAACCATCAACCAAAAACCTTCGCGAGGAGGTGTACGCAAATACACCACCATCATTCCTTTGCCTGATCAAGTGCAATTTCTTGATCAATTCTTCCCTCTCCATACAATGGTGTACGTTCTATCACCTTTTACAAATCCTCTTCCCCTACTACCATTATGACTCCAGTTCTCGCCCCCCATAGCTCGCAGAGCGCAGGGGAGTCTTCCCCGGCAAAAACAATGAAGACGCAAGACAAGACCCAGAAACCCCTGAAAGATCCGCGCGCCGAGGCCGTACAGGCAGCTCTCGCGCACATCGAAAAGCAGTACGGGAAGGGCGCCATCATGCTCATGGATGACAGTCACTCCATCCAGATCGACCGCTTCCCCTCGGGTTCCCTCTCCCTCGATATCGCTCTCGGCGGAGGCATCCCCAAAGGACGCGTCATCGAGATCTTCGGTCCCGAATCATCCGGAAAGACCACGATCGCCCTCCACTGCATAGCGGAATCGCAGAAACGGGGCGGCAAGGCGGCATTCATCGACGCCGAGCACGCGCTGGACATCCAGTATGCGAAGAAGATCGGCGTCAACGTGGATGATCTCCTCCTCTCCCAGCCGGATGACGGCGAGCAGGCGCTCGAAATCACGGAGACGCTCGTGCGGTCCGGCGGTATCGACATCGTCGTCATCGATTCGGTGGCCGCCCTCACGCCGAGAGCGGAGATCGAAGGCATGATGGGCGATAATCACCTCGGATTGCATGCCCGCCTCATGAGCCAGGCACTCAGGAAATTGACCTCCATCGTGAGCAAAACGAACTGCACCGTCGTCTTCATCAACCAGATGCGCATGAAGATCGGCGTCATGTTCGGCAACCCCGAAACGACGACCGGCGGGAACGCTCTCAAGTTCTATGCGTCCGTCCGTCTCGATGTGCGCAGGATCGATAAGATTCTCGAACGCGCTTCCGGCGAAGGAGCCGAAGGTCAGGAGATCGTGGGAAACCGCACGCGCGTGAAAGTCGTGAAGAACAAGATTGCCCCGCCCTTCCGGCAGGCGGAGTTCGACATTCTCTACACGCAGGGCATCAGCAAAGAAGGCGACGTTCTCGATCTCGGTGTGAAGTACGGCGCTCTCCAGAAAGCAGGGAATTTCTATCGCAGGGGCGAGGAGACCATCGGGCAGGGGCGGGAACAGGCGCGTCTCTACCTCGCTCAGCACCCGAAGTTCTTTGAGGAGGTCAGCAAGGAGATTACGGGAATCGCTATGAAGACGACTTAAAAATCCTTTTCCACACCGTCTCCACAATTCATCACCCTTCGACCCTTTGGCCGTCCGATCCGGCCAGTGCCCGGGCGGGCTTCGCACAGGGCAGTCGGGCTCAGGGTCAAGTGCGTTTGATCAGACAGCGGAACATCCTTCGCACCCTGCAAGGATGTTCCTTTGCTTCGCAGCGGAGAACCCCTACAATCACCCCCCATGCCGACAGCCTTGAGCCCCCTCCTCCAGACCCAGCCGCACTCCCTCGAGGCGGAACGGACCGTCATCGGCGCGCTCCTCATGGATCCCGAGGCCGTCATCCGCGTGAGTGACTTCCTCCGGCCGGAGGACTTCTACGACCCGACGCTCCGTCAGATCTATCAGGCCATCTTCGATCTCTACCAGCAGCATGAGCCGGTGGATTTCGTGACGGTGGGGACCAAGCTTGCGGACAACAAGAAAATCCAGGACATCGGCGGGAGCGCGTTCCTCGCGGACCTGGCTGCGAACGTTCCTACATCCTCGCACGTGTACCAGTACGGCCAGATCGTGAAGACCAAGGCAGTCCATCGCCGCATTATCGCCGCGGGGCAGAAGATCGCCGGGCTGGGGTACGAAGAAAGCAGGAGAGTCCCCGATCTTCTCGAAGAAGTGGAGAAGACCATCTTCCAAATCACCAACACATTTCTCAAAGACAAGTTCGTGCACATCCGCGATATCCTCGAAATGCGCTACGAGCGCTTTGCGGAACTCCACGAGACCAAAGATGAAGACGTGCTCAAGGGGGTGCCGACGGGCTTCCATGCCATCGATGCGAAACTCTCGGGGCTTCAGCCGAGCGATCTCATCATCATCGCTGCGCGACCGAGCATGGGAAAGTCCAGTCTCGCTCTCAATATGGCTCAGAATGCCGCCATTCGCTTCGGGAAGAGCGTCGGCATCTTTTCGCTGGAAATGAGCAAGGAGCAGCTGGTCGACCGCTTGTTCGCTTCCATGCTGGGGGTCGACTCCTGGAAACTCCAGCGGGGAAAATTGGACGATAGCGACTTCCAGAACATGGGCCCCATCATGGACGAGCTCAACAAGGCGAATATCTTCATCGATGATTCCTCCGCCTCCTCCATCCCCGAGATGCGCGCGAAGGCGCGGCGTCTCCAGATGGAGCACGGCCTCGATCTCCTCATCATCGATTACCTCCAACTCATGAGTACGGAGAATCCGAGCTTCGCCGGGAATCGCGTGCAGGAGATCTCTGAAATTTCGCGTTCCATCAAGCAACTTGCCCGCGAGCTGCACATTCCCATTCTGGCGCTCTCACAGCTCTCCCGAGCGGTGGAGAGCCGTCCCGGAAACATCCCGCAACTCTCGGACCTGCGCGAATCGGGATCCATCGAACAGGATGCCGATGTCGTCATGATGATGTACCGCGAGGACTACTACGAGGAAGACTCCGACCGGCCGGGGATGACCGATCTCTACATCCGCAAGCACCGAAACGGCCCCGTCGGACGCATCGAGCTCCTCTTCAAGAAGGAGCAGATGCGCTTCTACGACGTGGACAAGGCACATAGTAGTCAGTAATCTGCAACGCATGCCCATCACCCTCCCCTTTCGTCCGGAAATCTCCATCGCGTGGATTCTCCTCTACGCGCTGTTCTCCTTCCTCATCGGCCTGGCGCTCACGCCGTCCTTCGTTGCATTTCTGAAGACGAACAAGCTCGGAAAACAACTTCGTTTGGAGACCATCGACGGGAGGGAGCCCGCCGTTTTCCGGAAATATCACGAAGGGAAGAGCGGCACGCCGACCATGGGCGGTATCCTCATCTGGGGATCGATCGTCCTCACGGTTCTCCTCTCGCGTCTCCTCTCGTATACGGGCATTCTGCAACACTCCATCCTCCAGCGCGGACAAGTGTACCTGCCGCTCTTCGTCATGCTCTCGCTGGGCGCGCTCGGCGCGCTCGACGACTACCTCAATATCATTGGCGCCAAGAAGCGCGGTCTCGGATGGCTCCCCAAGATGTTCTCCTTCCTTCTGATCAGTACCGTCGGAGCGCTGTGGTTCTACTTCAAACTGGACTACAACCAAATCACCATTCCATTTTTTGGAACACTGTCACTCGGCCTTTGGTACATTCCCCTCTTCATCTTCATCATCACCGCCACGGTGAACGCGGTCAATGTCACAGACGGACTGGACGGGCTTGCCGGCGGGCTCCTCGTCATCGCCTTCGGCGCTTTCGCTCTCCTCGCATACATGACCAATCTCTCTGTCCTCGCAGCTTTTTGTGCCGTATGTGTAGGCGCCTGTGCGGCATTCCTCTGGTACAACCTCCCGCCGGCCCTCTTCTTCATGGGAGACACGGGTTCGATGGCGCTCGGCGGCGCACTGGGGGTCATCGCGCTCATGATCGATCAGGTGCTGGTTCTGCCCTTCATCGGCTTCATTTTCGTCGTTGAGATGCTCTCCGTCATCATTCAGCTGACCAGTAAGAAACTGAGAGGTGGCAAGAAGGTGTTCCGCGCCGCACCCATTCATCATCACTTCGAAGCACTGGAGTGGGGAGAGAGCAAAGTCGTCATGCGCTTCTGGATCATCGGAGCGTTCGCGGCATTCCTCGGGATCGTGATTGGGGTGTTTGGATAGTATTCCTCCATCCCCCATCCCCTTCCTCCCTAGGAGGAAGGGGAGCCGTCGTATAAGCCAATGACCGTCCCCCTCCTCCTCGGGAGGAGGGGTCAGGGGTGGAGGGGTAACCTTGCCAACCGCTTAACAATGTTTATCATTGAAGCATGATTAACATCGCCATCAACGGATACGGACGCATCGGAAGGGTGATCCACCGGCAGCTCACGGAACGGTTTTCCGATCAGACCGCAGTCGTGGCCATCAATGCCTCGAGCGATGCCGCAATGCGCGCATATCTCCTGAAGTACAACTCGCTCCACGGGCGCTTCGGCGAGACCGTCACCGTGGAAGGTGACCTTCTCGTGGTCGGGGGGAAACCCGTGCGCGTCGTGAGAGAGAAGGATCCCTCGCACTGCCCCTGGAAAGAGCTGAACGTCGATCTTGTCATCGAGGCAACGGGAAAATTTCGCACGAAGGAGAAGGCGCATGGCCATCTTGAGGCGGGAGCGCGCGCGGTTCTCATCACTGCACCTCCAAAGGATGACACGACGATGATCGTGCGGGGGGTAAACGATGACAAGCTGGCCAAGTCTCTCCCCATCGTGAGCGCGGCTTCCTGCACCACCAACTGCATCGCGCCGGTCATCAAGGTGCTCGACCGCTCGCTTGGCATCAGGCGCGGCCTCATGTGCACCACCCACTCCTACACAAGTTCCCAGAATCTCCTCGATAACTCGTCGGACAGCTCCAAGCTCCGGATCGCGCGCGCCGCAGCACTCAACATCATCCCCTCGACGACGGGTGCTGCCAAAGCCGTCGGCAAAATCTTTCCTCACCTTGCAGGCAAGATGGACGGTATGGCGTTGCGCGTTCCGGTGCCTGACGTCTCGGCAGCGTACATGGCACTCGAAGTTCAGAAGGAAACCAGTATCGAAGAAGTGAACCGGCTGTTGCAGGAAGCTTCCGATCAGGAGCTCAAGGGAATTCTGGCTGTCGAGGAGGGACTGCTCGTCTCCTCCGATTACGTCTCCGATTCCCACTCGAGTACCGTGGATCTCGAATCCACGAACGTCATCGACGGCACGCTCGTGCAGATCCTCTCGTGGTACGATAACGAATGGGGTTATGCCATGCGCGTGACGGAACTGACCCAAAAGATTGCAGCGTGTTTCCGTTAGCTCTCCCCTCCCTTTTCTATGTCTTCTCCAAGTGCCCCGCCCGAGCGACGCAGCCTGAATGCACATCTCTATGACCATGCGAAGGTTCCGGATTCGCTGCGCCATCTCATCCTCGATATCGCCAGAGCAGCGAAGTACATCAGCTATGCGATCCATACCACGGAGGCTGGCCTCTCCGGCACCGTGAACCAGTTCGGGGAAGAGCAGGTGAAGCTGGACGTCCTGAGCGACCAGATTCTCCAGGAGCACCTCACCGAGAGCCACCTCGTTTCCTGCTTCGTCTCCGAAGAACAGCCGCAGATCATCGAGATCTCTCCTCACGCCCCCTACGCCGTCGTCTTCGATCCGCTCGACGGTTCGTCGTTGGTGGATGTCAATTTCGCTATTGGATCGATTTTCGGCATCTACAAGGGGAAAGACGTCATTGGAAGGAAACCAAGGGAACAGGTAGCTGCGCTCTACGTCCTCTACGGTCCCCGGACGATCCTCGTGTATTCCACGGGGAACGGCGTGCACGAATTCCTTCTCAATGACGTCGGGGAATTCATCCTGCTTCGGGAGTACCTCGGGATCGCAGACGATGCGAAGAACTTCAGTCCGGGGAACCTCCGGGCGCTCGCCGAGCATCCGGGATTCAAGCGCGCACACGACGCATGGCTCAAAGATCAGCTCACACTGCGCTACTCCGGCTGTCTCGTCGCGGACGTGCACCATATCTTCAGCAAAGGGCAGGGTATTTTCACGTACGTCGGGGCAGGAGCGAAGTATCCGCGCGGCAAGCTCCGCCACGTCTTCGAGTGCGGCCCGTTCGCGTACTTGGCAGAGCAGGCCGGCGGGGCCGCATCCGACGGTGTGATCCCTGTGCTCGACCTTCCCATCGAAGCCGTCGATCAGCGCTGTCCGCTCATCATCGGGTCGAAGAACGAAGTGGAGAGGGTGTGTTCTTTTTTGGCCTAGTCCCAAAACGGCTCTTTCACCGCTTTCGCGATTGCATCGTCGAGAGGTTGGTAGTGTTCCACTTTCGACTCCTTCTTCTTTCCGAACATACCCTCTGCAGACCTCAGTGTTCCCCATGGATACGTCCGCGGTTTGCGCACTCCCGGCCTGCGGCCGCGACGGGGGGCAGCGGCAGACGGAGGCTCCTCCTCTTCTAGCTTTTCCTGTAGAACCATCGGAAGTGGCTTCGCGAGACCGTTTGAGCCCCATTCCACCGGTCCGATCACCTTCTGGTTCTTCGGATCGACGTAGACGAATGGCGAAGCTTCGGCGGAGACGGGCGGAGACGGGTCGTCCATAAGATCACTGAGGAATGAGTCGATGATCCTCCGGGGCCGGAGGGGCGGGAGGAGGCGGAGGGGGTTTTAAAGGAAGTTCGGGATCTTTCCGGCTCACGGGGATCGATCCCGTGTCTTCCGGATGGTGGAAGAGCTCTTTGACCTGGCTCTTACGCTGTTCCTGCACGCGGAGGAACGCATAGAGGAGGACGACGATACTTCCGATGAGGGCGACGTAGATGCCGAAACGGACTTCCATTCTGGAAAACTCGAAGGTGACCTTGGTCAGAACCGAGAGAGCCGCAAGCACGAGGATGGTTGCAATGAGGGAGAGGAAGAGCTTAGCCACTTCCCGATACTGCTTCCGGATAAGCACAGGACCGCCTGTGAGGGGAATCAGGGTAATGAGAACAATCGTGAGGTGAAGCAGGAGGACGGCGAGACCGATGAAGGACGTATAGAATCCCAACCCCGAGTACGTCGTCGAGTCGCTCCCGAGCATTTGCCCCCCCGTCCATGGCAGGAGAACGCCGATGATGGCGACAACGGCACTCACATTGAGGATCTGCTCTTCCACCTGAAGCATCCTCATTTTCTGCAGGAAATTCGGCGACATGTGCGCATCATAGCATTGAACGCTTCCGACCTCTAGACTAGAGTCGTGCACTTCGCCATCGATGTTCGAGAGGCTTGCCATCAAAGTCGCACGGGCAAAGGTCAGTGGACGTACGGGTTCATCACAGCGCTTCTGAAACGCTCTCTTCCCGTTACCCTCTTCTCGGATTCCCCCCTTCCGCCCGCGTGGATCCTCCCGCATGTGTCTCATGTCCTCTTTCCCCCCGGGATCCTCTGGCATGTCCGTGTCGCCCGCCTGATGAGGCAAACGATGGAACATTCGCTCTACATTAGTCCGACCAGCTTCATCGTTCCTTTCCTCCTCAGGTCGCGTGTCCGGACTGTCGTGGTCATTCACGATCTCATCGCGCTGCGCAGCGATCCCCACCAACTCCGTGCGACCGTTATCGAGCGGCTCCTCCTGCGGACAGTTCTTCGAAATGCATACAGAATTTGCACCGTCAGCCGCTCCACCGCACACGATCTTCTACAGAGATTTCCGCAGACCGATGCATCCCGGATCCACAGTATTTTTGCCGGGTTCCGCGAAAGGAACAACGCCACGAAGAGAAACCCGGAATCCTTCATTCTCTCCGTCGGAACGCTCTGCCCGCGCAAGAATCAGCTTTCCCTCATCCGTGCCTACGCCTCTCTGCCCGGCGAGGTGCGCCTCCGCCATGCCCTCGTCCTCGCGGGAGGACGCGGCTGGAAGGATGCACCGATCATCCGGGCGGCTCGTCGGACGACAGGCGTCCTCTGGAAGGGGTACGTCACCGATGACGAATACGACCGGCTCCTCTCGACGTGCCTCTTCTTCGCGCACCCCTCGCACGACGAAGGGTTCGGGATGCAGGTGCTCGATGCTCTGACTATGGGTGTCCCGGTCCTCACCTCTGAAAGAGGAAGTTTGCGGGAAGTGGCGGGGGAAGCGGCTCTCTACACCGATCCCGACGACGTTCATGCCATTGCACAAGGACTGGAAATCCTTCTTCGGGATGCGGACCTCCGCACTCGTTTGAGCGAAGAGGGTCCCCGGAGAGCGGCAGGTTTTTCGTGGGACCGAACGGTTGATCTCTTTCTCGCAGCGGTGCATCCTTGAATTATGCTTCAGTACAAGTGCATCGGTCTCACGGTGAAATCCGGTCTCACTCACAAGGATGAAGCCGTACATCAGATCGTCGGTATCCTGAAGAAGCTCGGGGTGCGCGTCTGTATGGATATCAAACGTTGCAGGAATGGAAGAATGGAAAAAGGCACGGAACAACTGCGATCCTTCAACAATATCGATCTCCTGCTCGTCATCGGAGGGGACGGGACGATCTTACGAACCGTTCGTGAAATGGACGATTTCTCCATCCCCATCCTCTCGGTGAATTGGGGAACCGTCGGTTTCCTCGCAGAAACAAATCTCTCGGAAGCAGATCAGATTCTTCCGCTGCTCCTCTCGGGCGGAGGCGCTCTCGAGGAGCGCAGCCTCCTCGCCGTAGAAGCCCTCAGGGGAACGAAAAAGCTTTTCTCCGGTTTTGCGCTGAACGAAGCCGTCATTGCACAGGGAACGATCGCGCGCATCGTTAATCTGAGGACGCAGATCAACGGCGAAAACCTCACCACGTTCCATGCCGACGGGCTCATCATCGCGACGCCGACGGGCTCAACCGCGTACTCGCTGGCTGCCGGCGGTCCCGTGGTCCATCCCGGGATCGAAGCGACTATCCTGACCCCCATCAACCCGCACAGCTTCAGCCAGAAGCCGATCGTGCTGGGGGGACAGGCCAAGATCTCCGTCGAAGTGATGACGAAGAAGAACAAATTTCGCGATGCGGAAGTCGTCCTCACGATTGACGGACAGGTGTACGTCCCGCTCCGGTGCGGCGACATCATCCGCGTAACGCTCGGACCGAAGAAAATCCGGTTCCTTCGTCGGCGCAGCGATACCTTCTTCGAAACACTCCGGCGCAAGCTGAAGTGGGGCGAACATGCCGATGAGGCGGAGGATTAATGTTTGAGGACCATCTCCTCCCTCTCCTGCCCCGTACCGATGAAGGAAACAGTGGCTCCGGTTTGTTCCTCGATGAAGGAGAGATATTCCTTCGCTTCCTTGGGAAGTTTCTCAAAGAGTTTGATCCCTTTTGTCTGTGTTCTCCAGCCCCTGAATTCCCGAATGAGAGGTTTGCCATCGCCCGACAATCCCATCCCCACCGGGATCACGTTCTCCTCATCGAGGACATCCAATTTCGTGATATTCCAGTGTGTAAACCCGTTCAGAATCTTCCCCCGCTTGAGGTCTTTGATGTCCAGCCATCCGCAGCGACGGGGACGGCCCGTCGTCGCTCCGTACTCCCCTCCTCTCGTGCGGAGTCTCTCAGCCGCTTCTGGATCCGCCTCCATCAGAAAGTCTCCCGATCCGACGCGCGTACAGTACGCTTTCGCCACTCCGATCGCCGAGGTAACGCGTTTCCACGGCATGCCCAAGCCCTGGAGCGCCCCCACCAGCGTCGTCGCACTGGAAGTGACATACGGGTACGTCCCGTGATCGAGGTCGAGGAGGGTCGCCTGCGCGCCTTCAATCAAAATGCGTTTGGCCTGATGCAGAATCTCAACGGTATCGCGCACGCGTCCCTGCAGGATACTCGCCGCTTCTTTGAGTTGCTGCATCTCCTTCCCGATGTCCACATGAATAGAGTACATTCGTTCAAGTTCAGGAGAGCGGGCTTGCAGTTCTTTCGAAAGATCTTTTTCGAGGTCTTCCATGCGGATACCGCTGCGCGCTGCCTTGTCCATGTACGCCGGACCGATCCCGCGCTTCGTGGTCCCGATTCCCTGCCCTTTGGCTTCCGTGCGGCGTTTTTCCAGTGCCGCATCGATCTCCTTGTGGTATTCGAACAGCATGTGCGCTTCGGGAGAAATGACGAGGCGATCGATGACATCAATTCCGGCCTCCTGAAGCGTCCGGATCTCCTCGAGCAGCGTCGGCAGGTGCAGCACCATGCCGGCACCGAGGACAACCGTCTTCCCCGGATGCAGACTTCCTGCCGGGAGAAGATGGAACACATGCTTCTTCCCGCCGACGACGATGGTGTGGCCGGCATTCGCTCCACCGCACGCACGGGCAATAACGTCGAAGTGTTCCGCGAGGAGATCGACGATTTTCCCCTTCCCTTCATCCCCCCATTGCGCGCCGATGACGGCGGTGACGGGACCGAGAGAAGAGAGGAGCTTCTGCATGAAGGAACAGTATCAAATGGAGCGGAAGTAGCAACAGCTTCTTAGCTTCTTAGGACTTCGCCAGAGTTTGTGCAGATGGATCGCTTTGCCTGTTCATCTTCACACTCCAAAACAATTCCGGAGCAATACGGATGCCTCCTTGCCTGTTCCAAGAGCATCCGGATGACATCCATCCCCTCTTCTCCGGCAAAGAGCGCTGATGATGGCTCAAAATCCCGAACTCCCGGTTCGATGTCCCTGCCGGATGGGATGTAGGGGGGATTGCTCACGACAATAAATGGACTACGGAAATTCCGTAGGGGTTCCAGCAGGGATCCTTGTATGAATTGAATGCGATCCGCGACACCGTGTTTTTTCGCATTCATCGATGCGACTTCCAGCGCCGCACGGGAAATATCCGTCGCGATGAAACGGGCATGTGGAAGTTCGAGTGCGAGCGTGATCATGATGCAGCCGCTGCCGGTCCCCACGTCTACGATCGTGAGATCCGACGGAATGTTCTTCTTGAACGGGAGTGCGATCACGCTGATGCCGCTGTCGACGGAACGGACGGATTGCTTGTGGGATTGAATGAATTCCAATACAGCAGCCACCAGACCTTCCGTTGACGGGCGGGGAATGAGAACGGAGGGGTTCACAATGAATTCCCGTCCGGAGAATTCTTTTCTGCCGATGATGTATGCGATCGGTTCGCCTTTCCGTCTCCTTTCCAAACATTGCTCAACATCATGGAGCCGGAGTTCTTCCAGATCATCGTTTTCATGAGCAATGATCCATGTTCGATCCTGAGCAAGAACGTGCGCAAGTAATAGTTCCGCCTCAATCAGTGGAATCTTCGCCGAATGCAGTGCATGGTGGATGCGCACACCCCTATAATGCACTCAATGCAGACGATTGGCATCGATTGTCGGTTCGCTTCCACCCGCTCCGGTCTCGGGCGCTATACGCGTTCCCTCGTGCAGCATCTTCTGGCAATCGAAGATCCGGCCAGCTTCATCCTCTTCGTTCGCTCGCGCTCAGACACATGGCTGGATTGCATCCCGAAGGGAACGCAGATCATTTCCGCGCCCTATCCACACTATTCCGTCCGTGAGCAGATCGCGCTCCCCTCTCTCATCCGAAAGTCGAAATGTTCTCTGTTCTTCTCTCCTCATTTCACTGTTCCCTTGTTCTGCCCCGTCCCTTTCGTTGCCACCATTCATGACCTCATCCTGCATCGCTATCCGAATCAGGCGGGTCCCGTGAAGCGTCTGGCTTATCTTTTCCTGATGCGATCCACCGTACGACATGCCCGTCGTCTCATCGCCGTGAGCGCTTTCACGGCCGGGGAGATCGCTTCCTGCTACGGAAGAATATCTGCAGATAAAATCACAGTGATTCCCGAAGGCGTGGATCCGCTGTTTCATGCTGAGCCGCCGCAGCGACTCGCGGACGTGCGCAGGCGCTACCGGATAGCGCACCCGTTCTTCCTCTACGTCGGCAACGCCAAGGAACACAAGAACGTGCAGATGCTCATCGACGCCTTCCACGATGCGTGGAAGAGCGAGATGACGCTCGTGCTCGTCATGGAGGGGCGCGAAGCAGAGCATCTGCGCCTCGGTGAGCAGGTGACCGTCCTGAACGATCTGCCCGACGAGGATCTCCCCGCCCTCTATTCCGCTGCACGCGCATTTGTGACGGCTTCCCTCTACGAAGGCTTCTGCCTGCCCATTCTCGAGGCGCTCGCCTGCGACTGCCCCGTCATCGCTCCCGCCCTCTCCGCCATCCCGGAGATCGTCGAAAAGTCCGGAGCCGTTCTCATTGAACCGACCATGGAAGCTCTTAGTTCCGCCCTTCGCAGTCCTCCGATGAAAACACCGGGGATCCTCGCACGGGAGCGCTACGCATGGGACTTAACCGCCCGCGAGACGCTTGCTGTTCTCCATACCGCATCTTCCTTAATGTAATATTCGGCCTGATTGCAGGAAGCATCCTGCGCCTCATTTTCTCCCATCTTCCATAGAACATCTCCGCGATCTCCTCCCGGCCGTCCTCAAGAAGCGCGGACTGCAAGCCCAGGCCGAGGCGGCGCTCGTGTGCCACCGCACGAGAGTGTGGCTCCAGGAGCAAAATCCGACCCTCGCTGCGTACGCTACCGTCCAATCCTTCCACGATGGCGTTCTCCTCATCAAAAGCCCGCATTCCGTCGCTTCACAGGAATTACAGATGGTCTCCCCTGATCTCCTGTCTTTCCTGCAACTCGGAGGGCACCAGAGCGTGAAGGAAATCAGGATCGTACGGTGCTAGTCTTTCTTCGCGATTTTTCGCTTGCAAGCACGGAGTGGCTTCCGTACTATGCCGACACTTTGCTCGCCATTCGTCTCCAGATCACCGGCAAGAGGAACGATCGCGCCTTCCGGATCGTGCTCGCTGAAAAGCAGGAAGCCGTGAAAGGCAAGTTTCAAGAGATCTTCGGGCATTTCCTCCCCTCCCGCACTCCTCCTGTTTTCGAGTGCAAGGTCGAGAACATCCAGGCATGGATCAAGAAAGGAGCGAAGCCCAGCAATACCGTTGCGCGCCTGCTCCGCAATCAAGGGGTGAAGGGCATGGAGCCGTACATTACGACCTACACGAAGAAGAAATCGAAGAACGAGGAAGCAGCGAAACCGGCGGAGGCGGCTGCGGCGACTCCTGCGCCTGTTGAAGCGAAGGCGGAGAAGAAAGCTGAGTAGTATGTCACCTGCTCAAACTGCTGAAGATCTGGTTCACGAGATCGATGATCATCGAGAAGTTGAGCTCGAAGGGGATGTCGAGGAGGACCGTCACGAACCGCACCGCGAAGAACGCGATGAAGGAGACGAGGAGTCCCACGACGGCGTAGCGGATGGTATTCACCGCCTTCTTGATTTTTTCCTCATTGCCTGCGGAGAGGATGAACGTGATGCCTCCGATGATGATGTAGAAGAGGCAGAGGACCGTCGCAATGATGAGGGCGAACGCGACGAACGTGGCGATGATTTCGATGACGGACGCATTGTCCAGGAGGTCTCTCAGCATGGGAATGGGGGGAGGAAAACGGGTTTAAGAAGCTTCTTGTGGTTCGAGGACTTTCAGATTGATGCGCTCAGCCTTATTGCCGCCGATGATCCGGATGAGCGTGCGGAGAGCTTTGATGGTCTGTCCGTTCTTCCCGATGAGCTTGCCCATGTCCCGGTCGCTCACTTTCACCGTGAGGAGGATGCCGAGATCGTCGATCTTCGGCGTGATGACGAGCTCATTCTTATCTTCCACGATCGACTCCAGGACAAACTTCAGAAAGGCATATCCCGGGATGTCCTGCGGTACTGTTGAGGGATCGACCATGAGCGGAGTATACGTCCTCCCTCTTACGCGGGCAACAGCAGTCTGCGCCTGCTGACGACCAGCGTCGGGACTGCGGCGAGAGCGCTGAGGAGCAGTGCAACGATGGCATCGGTGGCCACACCCGTCTTCGGGAGCGACCCAACCACAGAGATGCGGGTCGTCGTGACGCGTTCCGTGAGCGAGACGGATTCCATGCCGTTGCCGGACACCGTGACGACGTTCGGAACCGTCACGCCATGCGGCGCATCGGAGCGGATGCGTGCGCTGTAGCGGATCGTCCACGTCTGGCCGGGACCGAGCTCCGGCACTCTCCAGACCAATTGGCCGTTTAGCATCTGCCCCTGCTCGGCGCCGAGCACTTCGAGATAGGGGGAATCCATGCGATCTTCGATCACGACATTCGTAATCGTATTCTTGAGCGTGTTCTGGAGATAAATCGCATAGCCCACCGTATCTCCGGGACGCACTTCAGTGCGATCGGCAAGTTTCCGAAGCAAGACGGCGGAGACGGGTGCGCGCAGAGCTCCTTCGGCAAGCGCGGAATCGGAGACCTCCGTCTGATCAATGCCGGTCTGCCCGAGAGCCGTGACGGAATTGCGGAGCGTTTCCCCCAGCGGGGCATCGGAACGGACGCGCAGCGTGACCGAGAGGGAACGCTCCCCGTTCGGACTGATGGTGAGACCCGTCCAGTGAATGTCTTTTCCCGTCCAGACACCGCCTTCCGTTGCGGAAACGAATTCCGTGTAGAGAGGCAGGGCATCGGTGGCTTCCACGTTCGTCGCCAGCATGCTGTGATTGTTCCTGATGACAATCGCATAGGTTAGTTCCTGCCCGGGTTTCACGGCGCTCTGACCGTCATCCACATTCACGGCAAGGGTGGAGGGCGGTACGGTCTTAAAGAGGACGGAGGTGGCATCGCTCGCGATGGCGGGACCGGCGGAGACCTTGGCATTCAGAACGGTGAACTCCGGCGTATCCCGTTCGACAGCCGCATCGACGGTGTACTCGCGTACGTCAGAGGCTCTGATCGGCTGATCGGCCCACTCGATCGTTTCCCCGTCCATGCGGTACTGCCCCGAGGCGCCGAGGAACGTGAGGTTCGGCGGCAGCTTCAGACGCATCGTGAACGTGCGATCCGGGCAGTCTGCGTTGTCCGCCGTGATGCGGTAGCGCAATATTTCATCGGGTTGCGCGAAGACCTTTCCGTCATCGATCGAGAGCGCGAGCGGCGCGGGGACGGTATCGTCACGCCGGAGCACGCGGGTGGTCTCCAGCGCCGTCAGACCCTTCGCGCTTGCCTCCGCAACGATCAGCGTGTCGTCTCGTGTATCCTTCTGCACAACCACCTCGGCCGTCAGCGTGCGGGTGGAACCGGGGAAGATGACGGTATCGCGCCAGACAATCAGATTCCCCTGCTTTGTGAAGGTGCTGTTCGCCGTGACGAAATCCGTGTAATCGGGAATCAAAAAAGACACGTTCGTCGTGATCATCTCCGAGGAATCCGACTGAATGGAAACGGTGTAGAGCAGATGTTCCTCCTGAGAAATCGTCTCCTCTCCATCCGAGATGGCGACGAAGAAACCGTCCGTCTGCGGCCCCTCCGTGTCATCCATTTCCGATCCGCAATCAGAATCATACGGGTAATCGAACCTCCCGTCCCGATCGTTGTCGATGCCGTCGCTGCACTCCGGCAGAACACGGGCTTCCGCACGCATACCCGGTCCCGTAGAAAGCGGCAGGAATGTCAGGCAGAGAGCCGTGAGGGTCAGAAACAGGAAGACCTTTTTCGTGCGGTGGAAACAGGGCATCGCGAAGATGGGGAAGGAAGAAAGGGAGATAATTTAAACTTTATTTAAGTCTGTGTCAAGTGGCATTTCATTCCGCGATGATGCAAATAAGGAAACATGGAAATGGGGGCTTTTATGAGCCATTATATGAATAATAGAGCAACAGTGCACTCTCAAGGACGTGGCTAGCCAACCGTAGCGCAGCGACCCAAGAAATGTGCAGCCCTCCTCCGCCCTCTGGGCTACGGAGGGCAACCTCCGCTGCGCGGAGGTTGGTGGGTGGTACAGGAGTCGAACCTGTGACCTTCTGGGTGTAAACCAGACGCTCTAGACCAACTGAGCTAACCACCCAAGCTCACTTCAAAAAACAGTGTAGAACGCATTGCCGCCGGGCGCGACTATCCGTACACTGATTTCTATGAGCGGTTTCCTCACCATTGTCCAGCTCGTGCTGGCTGTCCTCATCACCATCTCTATCCTTCTGCAGCACCGTGCATCCGGTTTATCCGCAACGTTCGGAGGCGGCGGGACGGTCTTCGTCCAACGGAGAGGTGCCGAACGGGTTCTCTACGTCCTCACGATCTGGATGTGCGTTTTCTTCTTCCTCATCCCGATCGTCCAGTGGTACGTGTAGGGAACTTCAACCTGATTGAGCGATTCCCCTCTCTTCATCTTCTTCTGTGAACGTGCCTTCGCCCACACCGGTCTTCACGTCCGTTTCACGCTGGGAACGCATCCTCATCCTCGTCTGCATCACTGCATTCTGCGTCAGTTTCGCCCTGCTCTTGCGCCGCTTCTACGTGGACTCCACCGTGCTCGAACCGGCAACGGGGGGTACCTACATCGAAGGCTCCGTCGGTGAACTCAGCCCTCTCATCCCATGGTTCACCGTCACGAACGATGTCTCGCGCGATATCGTTTCACTCGTCTTCTCGGGCCTCCTGAAGTACAACCCCGAGACGAAACGCATCGAAGACGATCTTGCCACCATGCAGGTGGGATCGGACAGGCGGGTCTATACGCTGAAGCTCAAGAATGACCTGTTCTGGCATGACCACACGCCCGATGCTCCGCACCCCGTCACGGCGGACGACGTCGTCTTCACCTTCAAGAGCATCCAGGATCCGGAGTTTCCCAATGCCATGCTGCGGCAGAACTTCCTCGGTGTCACGATCACGAAGATCGATGACCGGACGGTCCGGTTCCATCTGGAAGAACCGTATTCCTTCTTTCCCAGTAATCTGACATTGGGTCTTCTCCCGAAGAGATCCTTTGAAGGAATCCCCCCGTCAAAATTCGATCAGGTGATTGATTTCGGCACCCATCCGATCGGCGCCGGACCGTACGCATGGAAGAGTCTCATGGAAACCGAACTCTCGACGGAAGTGACGCTCCAGCGTTTTGACCGTACCCTCCCGCCCCCCTACCAGTTGAACCGCGTCATCTTCCGGATCTTCCCCGACTACCAAAATCTCCTCTCCGATATCCGCAACCTCGACGGCGTCCGCCTCGTGCCGAGGAACGAGCGCAACGACCCCCTCGTCCCCAGAAACTTCCGGGCAACGACGTACACCCTGCCGCAGTACGTGGCTCTGTTCTTCAATCTCGACCGGCCCAAACTGCAGGAGAAGAATTTGCGGCTCGGGTTGCAACTGGGGACGGACAAGGAGGCTCTCGTCAAAGCCATCGGCGAATCCGTGATTGTGGACACCCCGTTCCTCGAACTCACGCTCAGAGACTGGCGCTACCAGTACACCCCCGAAGCCGCCCAGGGCGCGCTCTTCTCCTCGAACTGGAATTTGCCGGAGAAGGTACGTCTCCAGAGACTCCTCGAGATGCGCGAAGCGAACAATGTGGGCGTCCTGCACATCGATCCCGTCATCCTCCTCGATACGGGGGCCATCCTCACGGTGACCGGCTCGCTCACGGATGCGGGAACGGGAGCGACACTGGCCGACCGCCCGCTCCAGCACTCCGCCTCTTCAACGGGAACGTGGATCGTCGCGCTGACGACGCAGAGGGGGACGGGAAGCCTCTCCCTCGGGCAGAACCTCGTGAAACTCGTCGGGAAGAAGGGCGAAATCATCGATTCGTGCTATGTCTGGCGGACGACCGATCCCCGTGAGTACCGCAGAGCAGTAGAGGAGCAACGCCTGCTCGAGCTCTTCGTGCGCTCGCGCAGAGAACAATCCGATCTTCCTGCAGACCAGCACATCTCCGTGCAAAATCTCTCTACGGAACGCGGGATGCTCCGACAACGTCTCTCTACGGACCCCTACGATATCCGCATCAACGATTCCGGTGAACGCCTGTCTCTCACCCTCCTCACGAGCAATGCGCCTCCGCAGTACGCGAAACTTGCCGCGCTCCTGAAGGAGCAGTGGGCCGCACTCGGCGTCCACGTCGTCGTCGAAGTCGCCCCCACCCGCGCTGCTTTCGAGGAGCGCGTTCTCCAGCGCGACTACGACGTGCTCCTCTTCGGCCAGTCGCTCCTCGATAACCTCGACTGCTATCCGTACTGGCACAGCGCCGGCATCCAGAAGCTCACGGGGAAGAAGAGCGATCTCCGCATCGATGCCTACAATCTCTCGCAGTACTCTTCCCTCAAGGCGGATACCCTCCTGGAATTCATCCGGCAGTCCGCGAGCGAGGAAGACCGCCAGGAATCCCTCCAGGAATTGCGCGAAATCTTCACGAGCGATGTCCCTGCCATCTTCCTCTACTCCCCTCTCTACACGTTCGCTCTCAGCAAGGACGTGCACGGTGTGGAACCGGGATCGCTCTCCCTTCACTCGGACAGGTTCCTCACGCTCCACAGCTGGTTTACCAAACAGGATCGCACGTTCGCACCGGGAAAGGGATGGCTTTCCTTCTTCCCCTGGCTGCTCACGTTCACCGGTTTGTCATCGTGACACGGGAAATGGGACCAATCCCCTTTCCGCGTCCTTTTCTTGCACTCAGCGGGGTCAAGCAAAGTTTACCCTTGACGGAGCATCTTTCGATCGGTAGAGTGCACCGGCCTTTCGGGTGTCAAAGATTCCGAACCTCTCATGCCTATGGAAATCATCCTCCTCCAGGACGTTCCCGGAGTCGGCAAGAAGAATGACCTCCTGCTCGTCGGAGAGGGGTACGCGTTGAACTTCCTCCTGCCGCATCAGAAGGCGCTCGTGGCGACTCCCGTCGTCCGTCGGCGCTACGCCGAGGCCATCCGCAAGCGCGCGGAAGAGCGCGAACTGGAGAAGAAACTGAAGACCGGCGCCGCCGCCGCCCTCAGTGGCAAAGAGGTCGTCTTCTCGCGCAAGGCAACGAAGACCGGGAAGCTCTATGCTGCGATCACGGAGAAGCACATCGCGGAAGCCCTGGAAGATCAGCATGCCATGAAGATCAGCCCGGATACGATTGAACTCAAAGAGCACATCAAAGCGCTCGGAACGTTCGAAGCGACTATCCGCGCCAATGAGGCCTCCTTCACGCTGAAGGTGACAGTGAAACAGGAGAAGTGAAGGAGAGCGGTCAGTCGCCGGATGCGAACCTCGCAGAGGGCGGGCGAACAGCGATCAGCGTTCAGCTGCCAGCCTGAGGACGGGTTTCCTGAAGGCTTATTATAGAAACTCCTCGTCCTTCGACTCTCCCTCGACTCGCTACGCTCGCTCGGGATCGCTCAGGGTGAATCTTGCGGAGCCGTTGATGATTGAACGGAGTGACATTTCAGTAAACGGAAGACAGATAGCAAGATTCACAGTACACGATTTCAGGCCGCGAAGGCTGGTAGGTCGTCTCCATCTCCTTCCCGCACTTCGCGCACGCTCTCTTCCAGAGCCGACGGGGGTGACGTCTGAGGAGACGCAGGCGGTGGCGCTCCTCCGGATGCTCGTGCGGGAGGGGGAGGCGCATCGTGCGATGAAATTCCAGTTCCTTCTTCACGATGCGGAATGGCCTCTCTGTTTTCTCGCAACGAATGGCCCAATTCAGAACATCATCGGGGATATCTTCAATGCGTTCAGGAAGATCGCGGGCATGGATCACTTTCGCGACAGTGGGCATGTCATCGCCGGTCTTCCAACGGTACCCGCGCTCCTTCGCTTCCGCTTCGCTGAGCGGGAACCAGTTTTGGGCCATCGTCTCGTTGTACGCGAAAGGGCTCAGGGCTGCAGGAAAAAAATCACCCCAGATCCCTTCTTTCTCCATGCGTTCCCTGATCTGTTGCAAGAGTCGTCGGTACTCCTCTTCCGCGTACTCCCGATTGAGAATGCAGTTCTTCTTCTGCTGAAGGGAGATGCAGCCCAAGCAATCGTGGCAGGAGAAGCAGAATTGGCAGGAGGAGAGTCCGCTCCCGTGCCAGCAGGCATTGCAGGCGACGCAATCGAAGAGCCCCTGGCAGCCGATGGTCTGGTACACACGTTCGCTGCGGTCGTACCCCATGTAGTCCATATCCGCGGCATGGAACGTGTTGTCGATCTGTACGCCGTACGCGCAGTCCTCGCTGTCCGCGCAGAAGAAGCAACGCCGCATTTCCTTGCAGTTGGTGATCGTGCCGCCCTCGCAGGCTTCGCTCTGCACCTGCATGAGTGCGCGGACGGGGAAGCGCTTCGGCACATCTTCGGTGTAGATGCGTTTGGCTTCCCGAAGTCCGCTCCACGTGTCGAGCCTATAAGCGAGAACGTGCTTCCGGTACTCGTCTTCCGTGTACGACTGGTTGAAGATATGGAACTGTTTCTGCCGCAGAGAGGCGGAGAAGAGACAGTTGTTACAGCCCTTTAGATCCCGGGAGAACGCGCAATCGAAGCAGTCCTCGCAGCGGTCGAGATAGAGCGAGTGATGGCAATTCCAGGAGAAGAGACATTCGTAGAGCAGTTCACCACCGTAGATCCACAGGCAATCGACGCAGTCGCGATTCTTCGTCGAGTATGCTCCGTACAGGCAATCTTCCTCGTAGTGACTCCCGAACGTGAGGTAGCAATTCTTATTTGCATAGGAATAATTGCTGTACGCGCTGTTCTCCGTTTGCTTATTGATGATGGAGAGGTGGGGAACTTTGTTCAGGAGTTCCTGCACTTGCCGGAAGAACGGGGTGTCGTTCTGCACGGGTACGGCGAACTCCAGCGGATCCCAATGATCGCTGAAGAAACAGTCGTGGCAGTAGACGGGGAAGGGCGTATCGGCGCTATACATGGAAACGATGTCCTGCTTGCAGAGACTGCACACGCGTTTTGAGAGGCTCCTCTCGTTACGGTGAGAGCAGCGCAGGAGCGACCGGCAGTCGGGACAGCACTTCGGGGGCAGGAGCGCGAGCTCTTCCAAGAAAGCTTGGTCACGCGCGGTGATTTCGAATGGCTGTTGACACCACTGATTCGCGCAGATTCGTTGCATCCGTCACAGTGTAGCATCGGAGATCTGTATGTGCCCCACTTCGCCCCACTCCACTTCGTTCCGCGGTGCTTCGCGGGGCGCACTTCGCTTGGAAGCAAGTGGCCTGCCACGCGTAGCTCTCGTGAACGAAGTGAACGAGAGCGAAGTGTGGTGGGC
>JAZDOT010000034.1:0-16621 GCA_043798355.1 Candidatus Peregrinibacteria bacterium | reverse complement strand
GTCGCGGAAGTGCGTCAGTGGAGAATCAGCAGCAAGTCTTTGTTCGATCAGCAGCTGCAGGTGGCCCGGGCGAGAGCATCGCCCGCATAGCTACGGACTCTGGACAGCGTCAGTCGTCACGGTGCGGAATGGGGATTTACTGTATCGGCCTCTTCTCGAGCAGGAAAGGAACTGGTACATTGACCGTATGGCCCGGTAGCTCAGTTGGTAGAGCACTCGCCTGAAGAGCGAGGTGTCACCAGTTCGATCCTGGTCTGGGCCACCATTCGACTCGCGCCCCTCGCTTTTGCTCGGGGCGCTCGCTCATGGTCGTCGCCCCTTCGGGGCTCCGGCCATTCTTCCTCATGACGCGAGTCGAATGACAGTGAGCGACGAGCGATAGCGAGGAGTCGAACTGCCCTTGCTGTTATACTTTGAGCCAATGTGGCATGTCTATATTGCACAGGCACCAACTGGTCATTACTACACAGGTATCACCGAGAATCCACAACAAAGAATTATTGATCATAACGAAAAACGAGGCGCTAAGTTTGCTCACGATCAAGGGAAGTTAACGCTCGTGTATGTATCAACGCCTTTCGAAGACAAATCGTCAGCGAGGCTGCGGGAAATGCAAATTAAGGGCTGGACGAGCATCAAGAAGGCAAAACTGATTCGAGGAGAGTGGAAATAATGAATCCGGCCTAGCTCACGGCTTTTTCGACTATGCTCGCATTCTTCTTTCCCCTATCATTATAAAACACCTCGTTTCTCATGAACGCCTACAACGCTGCTAGTTCCCCCCTCACCGGTCTCACAGCTTTGGAAGCTAAAGAAAGACTTCGGCTGAGCGGTTTCAACGAGCTTCCGACCTCCAAGAAACGCAGCATCTTCGCCATCGCGTTCGATGTCTTCCGGGAACCGATGTTCCTGCTCCTCGTCTCCTGCGGAGTCCTTTACCTCCTCCTCGGAGATAAAGGAGA
The DNA here is from genome assembly GCA_043798355.1 of Candidatus Peregrinibacteria bacterium. Classification (GTDB taxonomy): domain Bacteria; phylum Patescibacteriota; class Gracilibacteria; order Peribacterales; family Peribacteraceae; genus JAZDOT01. Next base: position 15,659 of record JAZDOT010000034.1, on the reverse strand, counting down.
GGCGCTCATGCTCCTCATCTTCGTTTTCATCATCATCGGCATCACGCTCTACCAGGAACGCAAAACGGAGCGCGCGCTCGAGGCACTGCGCGACCTCTCCAGCCCGCGTGCACTCGTGATCCGGGACTCCGCTGCGATCCGCATTCCTGGCAGAGAGGTTGTCCGGGGTGATCTCTGCATCATTTCCGAGGGCGACCGCGTCCCGGCGGACGGGACCATTCTCTCCGCCCAAAACCTCAGCGTCGATGAATCGCTCCTGACGGGGGAATCCGTGCCTGTTTCGAAAGTCATTTCATCGGACGGCAAGGATCATGCCGTTCGCCCCGGGAGCGAGAATCAGACCGCCGTCTACAGCGGAACCCTCGTTGTCTCGGGAAAAGCGATTGTCCGCGCCTACGCAACGGGAGCGGAGACGGAGATCGGCAAGATCGGACACGCTCTGCAATCCCTCGAACCCGAAGAGACGCTCCTGAAGAAGGAAACAAATTTGATCGTCCGGCGGATCGCGCTTGGAGGAGCGCTCCTCTGCGTCATCGTCGTCGTGGCATACGGCCTCACGCGCGGAAACTGGCTGCACGGATTCCTCGCAGCCATCACACTCGCTATGGCCATCCTCCCGGAAGAATTTCCCGTCGTTCTCACGATCTTCTTCGCGCTGGGGGCATGGCGGATCGCCCAGCGCGGCGTCCTCACCCGCCGTATTCCCGCCGTGGAAATGCTCGGCTCCGCGAGCGTGCTCTGCGTGGACAAGACGGGAACCCTCACGATGAATCAGATGACGGTGAACCACATTGCTGTCGGATCGCAGAGTCTCCGTCATCCCCTCTCCCAAACGGACCTTCCCGAGGAGTTCCACGCCGTCGTGGAGTATGCCATTCTCGCCAGCCACCGGGATCCCTTCGATCCCATGGAAAAGGCATTTTTGCGTCTCGGGAATGAATTCCTCTCGGATACGGAACACATCCACGCAGACTGGGAACTCGTTCAGGAGTACCCCCTCTCCCCTGAACTCCTCGCCATGTCCGAGGTCTGGAAATCGCAAGACGGACGGGATTTCGTGATCGCTTCGAAGGGGGCGCCGGAAGCCATCGTGGACCTCTGCCATTTGAGCGGGAAAGAGGCAGCGCACATCCATAAGCAAGTGGAATCCATGGCACAGGACGGGCTCCGCGTCCTCGCCGTCGCCCGGGCACTCTTCAGCGGGCCGACGCTCCCCGGCATCCAGCATGACTTCCCGTTTTCGTTCGTCGGTCTCATTGGCCTCGCCGATCCGCTGCGCCCGACCGTCCCCGCTGCTCTCGAAGAATGCCGTACGGCCGGCATCCGCGTCATGATGATCACCGGAGATCACCCCATGACCGCCGCGTCGATTGCGAAAGACGCCGGTCTCTATCGAGAGAACAGCATGATCACCGGAGGAGAGCTCGAATCACTCAGTGACGCAGAGCTGCGTCAGAAACTCCCGACCCTCACGGTGTTCGCCCGTGTCATTCCGGAACAGAAACTGCGCCTGGTGAATGCGCTGAAGGAACAGGGGGAGATCGTCGCGATGACCGGAGACGGCGTGAACGATGCCCCGGCCCTGAAAGCCGCGCACATCGGCATCGCCATGGGGAAACGCGGAACGGACGTCGCCCGCGAAGCGTCCGCGCTCGTCCTCGTCGATGATGATTTCTCTTCCATCGTCCAAGCCATTCGCATGGGGCGGCGCATCTTCGACAATATGCACAACGCGATGAGGTACATCATCGCCATCCACATCCCCATCGCAGGCCTCTCCCTGCTCCCCGTCCTCTTCCGGTGGCCGCTCCTCCTTCTGCCTGTCCATGTGATGTTCCTTGAACTGATCATCGATCCCGCCTGCTCCATCATCTTCGAAATGGAACCTGAAGAGAAAGGAATCATGCTGAGGCCCCCGCGCAATCCGAAAGTACCCATGTTCCGTCGGCGCTCTGTCATGGCCAGCATTCTCATCGGGTGCGTGATCCTCGCTGTGACATTCTCGATCTATGCCACAGCCATCGTGAACGGATTGCCGGAGAAACAAGCCCGTGCCATGACATTTGTCTCCCTCGTCGTCGCCAACCTCGTTCTCATCCTGTCGCTCAGATCGCAAACACGCACGGTCTTCGAAAGCTTCCACATAAAAAATCGCGCCGTCCTGTGGGTCATCGGAGGCGCCGCCCTCTTCCTGATCGTGATCCTCTCATCCTCCTTCCTGCGCGCTCTCTTCCTCTTTGATCCCCTTTCGCCGCGCTGCGTTGCGCTCGCTGTCTTCCTCGGCCTTCTCACCATCATCCCTCTCGAGATCGTCAAAATGATCCGATCACATTCCATCCGGAAAAGAAAAAGGGGGACATAGTCGTCCTGTCCGATAATAGAGGAGAGACTGCTCAGGATAGAAGACTCTTGCAATATATTTATAATATGTTACAATAACAACAACCACTATCACACAATGACGACAAGAGAACACAAACTCACACTCACTTTCATCCTTTTCTTCTGGGCGTTTGGCATGCAGAACGTCAGGACGAATGTCTCAGACGATCAATCCTTTCGACAAGTATTCCATGCTCCATTCATCCTGCAGAATCAGGAGGCGTCTCTCCTCCCTGCAGGAAATCACGGTGCTGCCTCTCGTCCATCTACACCTGAAGAGCGTGTCGCCCTGCGTCTCCAGAAACGCCTGCGTCGCTCTACGCTCTCGTCCCCTCCGATCCCTGCGCTGATCGATGCGATCCGGGAACAGCATGATCTCATGAAGCGATCGGTGCATGTTTCCTTCGTCGAGGATAACGGAACCGCTCTCGGGGAATGGTACGTCTCTCTCCAGCAATACCCCCACTGGATCGCTCCGGAGTTCTCCCTCACTGATGCGCATTTTTCTCTCCGTTCAGAGCGCATCCAAGAGCACATCACGCGGTTCCCTCCTCCGCAGGTCCAGGAACCCGTCCACGCGACGATTCTCGGAACTGAGCAGAAAGGAACAATTGAGCGCGCCACGACAGATACCGTTGCGCGAAACGGCCGCGTCCTCGACAACGAGGCATCCGCCGTGCAATTACGGGATGCACTGCATAATCAACTCGGGCAGATCACGCTCACACTCCGCACGGCACAGGGGCATATCACCATGCGGGACGAGGAGTCCACGCTGGAACTGCAGCTTCTTGCAACAGGGAAATCGAATTACCGCGGCTCTCCGGATGCACGCATCTGGAATGTCCAAAAGGCAATCAATGATCATGTCAACAATGTCCTCATCCCTGCAAGGGCAGTGTATTCCTTCAATTCCACCCTGAGCGGCGCCATCAGTCTGGCGAACGGCTGGCGCATGGCAAAGGTGATCGTCAGTGGAGACCAATTGGAAATGCGCCCGGGAGGCGGCATCTGTCAGGCATCCACAACCGTCTACCGCTCCATCGTGAACGGGGGATTTCCGGTTCTTGAGCGCAGAGCGCACAGTCTCTACGTGACGTACTACAAAGAGTTCGGCGTCGGCATCGATGCGACGGTGTATCCCGGAACGCAGGACCTCACATTCCTCAATGACACCCCCTCCCCTCTCCTCATGCAGGCCTACACCGAAAAGGAGACCGGCGATGTCATCGTTGCCATCTACGGCATTCCCGACGGGAGGAAAGTCTCCCTCTCGGGCCCGTACTTCCGTTCCACGGCATCGAAGGAGCTCACGGACGCCCATGGTGCAATAGCCGGCAATGAAATCGCCTGGCTGCAGACGGTCGTTAACGCAGACGGCACCAAGAGAGACTATGCAATCGTTTCCCGCTACATCAATTTCCCCGCAAGCCTCGTGCGGGAGTTCCAGACACCGGTAGAAGGAAGGGAAATTATCGCGCATCTCGGCAACTGATACCAATTTGCGATGAAAACATCACCTGTCGCTCGTCCCCCTCACCCCTCCTCTCCCCCTTTTCGGGGGGAGAGGGGATAGCAGATTGCTTTCGCTTTCCGGAGCGGGATGGTATCCTACATCCGCATTTTTTCATTCTTTCCCCTCTCCGTTCATGGATATGCGACCAACTTCCTCCCTCTGGTTTGCCATCTCGATGGGCCTCGTCGGCGTCATCGTCGGTTACGGATTAGCTGCAGGTCTGAACCTGACTCCTGCCGGAACCAGCACCCCGCCGACTGCGCAGCAACCGACTCCGACGGCGCCCGATGAGCCTGCCGTCGTCACTGTCCAGCCAGTCAGTGAAACAGATCACGTGCGCGGCGCGAAGAATGCGAAGATCACCCTCATCGAATATGCCGACTTCGAGTGTCCGTTCTGTTCCCGTCATGCCCCCACGATGAAACAGATTCTGGAGACCTATCCGAACGATGTGAACATGGTCTTCCGGCATTTCCCCTTAAGTTTCCACGCAGACGCACAGAAAGCGTCGGAAGCGGCAGAATGTGCGGCGAAACAGGGAGGGGATGACGCCTTCTGGGCAATGTCGGATCTCCTCTTTGAACAGGGGGTCGGTGAGGAGAAGTATGCGGGCTACGCAGAGAAACTGAAACTCAACGCAACCAAGTTCAAGAATTGCCTCTCGAGCGGCGAGACGGCTTCCATCATCAAAGCAGACTTCGACAGCGGACAGGAGGCGGGGGTCCGTGGTACGCCGGCCACCATCATCTACAATAACGAAACAAAGGAGGCGAAGCTCATCTCTGGCGCTCTTCCGTTCGCCAGTTTCAAGACGTCACTGGATGCCATCCTGAAGTGATCTCTGAGATCTCTCTCCGAGAGGGCGGCCAAAAGCCGCCCTTTTCGTAGGAAGACATTGCACGTATACTGACGCTCCCGTCGTCACCTTTTCCTCCCCCCTATGTCCCGCCCCCTTCTCCTCACCCCATTCTTCTTTCTCCTTGCAGCCTGCACCATCGGATCATCGACGCTGGAGGACAACTCAAACACGAGCAGCTCCGCTCCCATGGACAGTGCCGCCTCATCGTCAGACGACACGATCAGAGAAACGAAGAATGTGACGTATCAGGGGACAATCGCTCCCGCCGGGATCAGCATTTACCAGCAAGGCAGTCACCGTCTGCTCCTGCCGGACGAACGCTTCATTCTTCTGGAGAGCTCCGTCGTCGACCTGAACGGTTATGTAGGAGAGCTGGCGGAGGTGACCGGTTCCATCCGCCCGACAGTTGAAGCGGGGGGCATCATCATGCGCGTCGAGAAGATCGCACTCCTCGGTTCTTCCGACAGCGTGGAGAGCGCGGGAGAAGAAGCCATTGCCGTTTCCTCTCTGGCTTCATCTGCCGAAGAGCAACCGTCGTCCATCCCCCCCCCTCCCGTGCAGAGTTCCGCCTCTGCGCTTCCCCCTCCTCCCCCGCCTCCGGCACTCTCCTCTTCTTCCATCGCGATGATCGACCGGGGGACACCATCACCGGAATTTTTGGAGCGGACCGCTTTGATGGCAAGACACAGTGTTTCCGCGGACCAATGGACGCAGAACTACTGCACAGGTCACATCGGTTTCTGCGTGCCCATCCATCGAAACTGGTACTACAAATCCTTTGGAGCCACGACAGGCTCCCTCTGGCATGTGGAAGCCAGCTCCGAAGAAATCGACTCTCCCGGCGACGGACCGATCCGCATCGATCTGCTTGCGGGAAATGCCGCTTCGAAGAAGGCGATCGACGGGCAGGTGCGTGAACAGGGCGACACCGTCATCGGCTTCAAGGACTGGAGTGAGAACCGGCATTTCGAGATTTCCGCCCCGAAAGAATTGCAGGAAGCTGTGCAGTACATGATCCGTACCATCGCAACGTATACCGAGAGTTGACGCTTCTGCTACGCTACACCTGTGCCTCAGTATTCCTACTCCGCGAGAGACGCCTCGAAATCCACGGTTCAGGGAACGGTGGATGCCCCCGATGAACCTTCTGCAATGGCGACGTTGAAGGAGATGGGATTGGGAGAGGTCAGTCTTTCGGAACAAAGAATGGATCCCTCCCCCTCTTCCGTGCCACCTCCCGGCTGGACGGTCATCGATGAGCCGATGGAGCCAGAGCCTTCGGTTCCTCTCCGTCCTGACCCGTCCGCAAAAACATATATGCCTCTCATCGACACGATCCGCCTCTACGCAGGCTGGCTGCTCGCAGGATACTTCCTCACGTATGCCCTCGGCTCCTACCAATGGACCAAGCCGCTGCCGTTTGAGATTCCGTTCGTCCTCGCCTTCGTCGTTTCTCCTCTCGTGCTCAGCTTCTCCCTTGCAGCCTTCCTCTTCCTCCTCGTCACGGAACTGTACCGGGCAACGGGAAAACAAAAACTTCTCGGCGTACTCTTCACCCTCCTCGGCATTGCAACATTCGCCCTGTATCGGCTCAACACGTAAGCAAAACCATAGACATAGCTTTTTGCGGATCTCCTCTGTTTGATTCTGCTCGACCTTCTTCGCGCCTTCCTACGAAGCGTCGCATGGGCTTCCAGCCCATGCCCGAACTGTGCTCTGCCCTTCTCTGCACATTCCGTTGGAAACAAAAGAGGAAGCAGGTACTGCTCCATGCCATGCGCGAGACGCGCATGGGACGGGCTATCTATAACCCCAGCTGCTTGCGGATCTCTTCCGCCTGATTCTGCTCGACCTTCTTCGCCCCCTCCTGCACGGTCACCGCCTGCAGATCCTTCCAGTCCGCCGCATGGCGTTGCTCGAGTTTCATGAGCTGGAGCAGATGCTTCGGGCTGAGTTCGCTGAACTTCTTCCTCTCCTCGTCGAGAATTTTCTGGAGCTCATCCACCTGGAACTGGCTCAGCTTCGGAATGGCCTGGATGATACGCCACTTCTCGTCACGCGTGAGGGAGATGCTCCCTCGGAGAAGCGTGAGGAAACGCTGCTCATCGAACACCGTTCCTCCATGAGCCGGAACAGTAATATTTTCATTCGTCAGCTGGACGGTGATACTGCCGAAACGGTAATCGCCGACCTCTTTTAAGATGCGCAGATCTTCATCGTCGAAACCCATTTCCTTCGTCGCAACGGTTCCCGGAGGAGGGGGCGGAGGTCCCATGTCCTGCGGAGGCTCGCTCGCGCCGCCCGTTCCTTTTTGACCGGCGCCCTTCCCCTGCGCGGAGGGTGGCGGCATTGGCGGAACGGCAAACACCTGCGTCGGATCCAATCCTCCCGCAGGAACCGGATCGCCCGGACGGGGCGGAGGCGGCGGCTGCGGTTGCGTACCGCCTGTCTGCTGTGTTTGATCGTCAGCCATAGCGAAATAGAGAGAAATTATCGTCAGTCTAGCAGCGTTTCCCGCTCGGGCAATCAAAAAAAGAGATAAGATACAAGATCCAAGAGACAACCAAGAAGCACATTGGATCTTGCTTCTTGGATCTTGGATCTTTCTGCTATGCAGAATGCATCGCTTTCTCCGCCGCCCTCCGCGCACGGACGACAAGCTCCGGCGAGAACATCTGACGGACGGAGATGTCCGGAATGCCGCTCTGGCGCAAGCCGAAGAGTTCCCCGGGCCCGCGAATCTGCAGATCGATCTCGGCGAGCGCGAAACCGGAATCGTACTTCTCCATGGCCTTCAGGCGCACCGAGTTCGCCTGCTGGACGGTGGTGGTGAAGAGGAAGCAGTGGCTCTTGCGCTCCCCTCTCCCCACCCGTCCGCGGAACTGATGAAGCTGCGCGAGGCCGAAACGCTCGGCCCCTTCAATGACGATAATCGACGCATTGGGGATATCGATGCCGACCTCGATCACGGCCGTCGAGACGAGAATATCCTCCTCACGATTCTTGAACCGGCGCATGGCCGCATCCTTCTCGGACGGAGTCATCTTCCCGTGGAGGAACGCAACGCGCCGATGGGGGAATTCCGCCTTCAGGCGCTTGACCTCGGCTTCCACGCTCCGGATCTCCGCCATCTCCTCATTGACGGACTGCGTAATGAGCGGGCAGATGACGAACGCCTGACATCCCCGGGCAATCTCCACATCGATGAAATGCTCCACGGTGAGGCGATCCGAGGGGGGAACGACGCGCGTCGCAATAGGACTCTTCTTCCCGGGTTTCTCAAGGAGAACCGAGAGATCGTTTTGACCGTAGGCCGTGAGAGCGAGCGTGCGGGGAATGGGCGTCGCGGTCATGGCGAGGAAGTGCGGGTTGCCCTTCTCTTTCAGCCTCTCGCGCTGCTCGACGCCGAAGCGGTGCTGCTCGTCCACGATGACGAGCCCGAGATCAGAGAACCGCACGGACTCCGTGATGAGTGCATGGGTGCCGATGACGAGACCAATGAATCCGGAGGCGAGGCCGGAGCGGACGCGGACGACCTCCGAAGCCGTGAGCGAACCCGTGAGGAGAGCGACGGAGGGCGGCGGAACCTGCATGCCCTCGCTCCGTGCGAACGCATGAAATTTCAGGAGCGTACGCGCAATCGTCTCCGCATGCTGCTTGGCCAGGACTTCCGTCGGCACCATCAGCGCGCACTGGCGACCCGCTTTCAAAACCGTTGAGATCACGGCGATCGCAACGAGCGTCTTCCCGGAACCGACATCCCCTTCCAGTAAACGCGACATGGGAATATCCCTCTCCATGTCCTTCAGGATCTCGTAAATGGCGATTCTCTGGCTGTCCGTCGGCGTGAAGCCAAGCGAGCGGAAGAACGTGCGGATCAGCTCAACGTCCATGGGAATCCGGAGGCGCTCCTGACGCTTGCCCTGCCACTCCTGTTTGCGCCGCACGATATCCGCCTGCATGCGGAACATCTCCTCGAAGGCGATGCGTTCGAATGCGCGCCGAATATCCTCGGAGGACTCCGGAAAATGGAGAGCATGCACCGTGTCCTGCCTGCCGATCAGGTGCTCTTCCGCAATGATATCCAAAGGGAGCGTTTCGGGAAGGAGACGAATCGCAGACTTCACGAGCAGCATCTTCTCGCGTAACCACTTCGAGGAGACGCGCTCGTGCTGCGGATAGAGGGGGACGAGACGCCCCGAATGCACAAGAGGGCGATTGGCCGACTCGAACGAGGGGCTGGAAAACTGCAGACGATGCCCCTGCGGGGCGATCTTCCCCGTGAGGACGACGATTTCCCCGTCCTTCAGCATACGCATGATATGCGGCTGATTGAACCAGACGACGGCGGCAATTCCCCCCTCCGTGTCCGTGAACGTCCCTTTGACAAGATACTTCCCTCCCCGGATCCGGCTCATCTTCAGATGATCGATACTTCCACGGATCGTCACTTTCGTCTCCAGAGGAGCGGAGGCAAGCGTCTGCATCTGACTCAAGTCCTCGTGCGCTCTGGGCAGATACAGAAGAAGATCGCCGACAGAATAGATGCGCAAATCCGCAAGGGCACGGATGTATTCCGGCGTTGTGCGCAGGACTTCCGCGAGCGGTGTCGTAAGCTGCATCGACCACAGTATAGAACTTGCCAGCAAATGTTTCCGCCTGATGTCATCTTCCTTTGATTGCCTCTCAGGCAAGCAAAAGGCATCATTCTCTCATGCAGATACCCACCCTCCGCACGGTTGCAGCGACCTTCACGCTGTCTGCCCTGCTCATCCCGCAAGGATCCTTCGCCTACTCCGCGCTCCTCTTCACGCAAGGGGAAGATGTCTCCATAGAAGTCCCGACTCCTCCGGATTCCCGTACGCAGTGCATGGAAAAACTCCAGTACACCGAAGTGATGCTGGAATCCTCCACAAACCTCTATTTCCTCAGGCGCTGCCTGTCCGATCTCTCGAAAGTGAATGATACGACGAAGACGGTTGAGCGGCAGCAGAAAAGCGCGAGTGATCTCCAGAAGAATGTCGTTCTCCCCTATTCGCAGAATCTCCTCAAGCAATCCGAACGCTATCTTTCACGATCCCTGAAGGCACAGGTGAAACTGAGAGAGGCCTCCACCGCTTTCAGAACGCAGACGTGGAGTATCCGTGACGCAGAGTTCCGCTCCGTGCGCTCCGCGAAGCGGAGAAACACCCGCGCGGCAGAGCAGGCCATTTCCGCTGCGGAGAAGCTTTCGGCTCAGCAGAAGCAGGATGCCGAGCACGCCTGCCGCAATGTTCCTACCAAAGACAGACTGACCTGTATTAACGACAAGCTGGACGAAATGCGCAATACCGTTTCGAAGTGAGGAAGCAAAGTGAATCACCGCAAAAAAAGAGGGCTCGCGGCCCTCTTTCCTGTTTGTATCCGCCCTCTACGTTTCGAGCGCAAGAACTTCTCGGACAACATCCTCACGATTTTCGGCGTCGATCCAACGTTCAACATCCGCATCTTCCACGACTGGCATCGGATCAGTGTCCAAAGGTTCGTCAGTTTCATGTTCTTCCGGCATACGTCGAGGGGGGAAAGAGTAAGAAGTGCCCCTATTTTTAGAGAATTGCTCTCCCAAAGAAATTGAAGAGCGATCGGAAGACATCTCTGCACATGTTCTTGTCTTCTATAACACAAAAAGGCTTCGTTGACGAAATCACTTGCGTCCATGGCGAGTAAAGAAGAATTGGCAAATACTCAGTGCACATCAAACACCACTATCGGACACTCTGGTCGTAGTACACGATGTAGCATAGAATTTTGCACAATCGGGGTGTAGCTCAGTTGGCTAGAGCGCCTGCTTTGGGAGCAGGAGGTCGCGCGTTCGAGTCGCGCCACCCCGACCATTCGACTCGCTTCGCTCGCTCATGGTCTTCGACCACAATGCGAGTTAGCTGCATTCTCAACCACAGTCCGCTCTCCTGCAGTGAGCTTCGCGTGGATCGCCGCATACACTCATCGCTCATGGCTCATAGCTCACGACTTCTCACCAAACCGCCGATCGAAGTCGGCCTTCTGGTACACCGTGCCCGCTTGCAGCTTCTCTTTCTCGCTCTTCTGGATCTGCTCTTCCCTGTCCCACTGCATCTTCTTCGCGCACCAGTTTCCAAACCGCTGCGCGGTGAAGACGAGTTTCCCCCTGCTCAGACACCAATCAATGCAGCGATCAACCTCGGCGGTCATCCCCTGCACGCGGCCGTAATAGCGGTGTACTGTCAGGTAGAAGTGTTTCGGCTCGCACTTCAGACATTTCAGACCAACGAGCGCACAGGCATCTTTCGCATGCTGCGATAATTTCTCAACGAGCTCCATCTGTGTGCTGGTGAGGACGATCGGCATGGCTTCTCTATGGTACCAAAGCAATCCTTGTGAGCAAGGAACGTCATTGTCTTTCTCCCTCTCCACCACTACACTTGGCTATCGAATCTTCCCCACTCTCCCATGAAGCGTGTCGCAGCCCTCTCGCTCCTCCTCGTTCTCAGTGCAATCGCTCTCCCCGCTGCAGCGGCAACATTTCGCACATCGGAGAAGGAGACGCTCATCATCTCCGTCCCCATCGAAGATGATCTCTACGCCGCCGGAGGAAATCTTCAGGTCACGGAGAACGTGGACGGGGATCTCATCGCGGGCGGAGGGGATGTCACGATCGTCGGCCCCGTGAAACAGGATGTCATCGTGGCCGGAGGGCGCGTGCGCATCGAGGGAACCGTCGGTGACGACGCGCGCATCGCTGGCGGCGACGTCGCCATCGCAGGCAGCATCGGCGATGATCTCATCGTTGCCGGCGGAACCGTTCGCATCGATCGAAATTCCGTGATCGGCGGAGACGCCATCGTACTCGGCGGAACACTCATGATCGATGGAACGGTGAAGGGGAAACTCCTGACCTCCGGCGGAAACATCGTCATCGGAGGCTCTGTGGACGGAGACGCAGAAATCAACGGAGGTGTTCTGGCCCTCAGTAACAAGGTCCTCGGCAATCTCCGTCTGCGTGCGGACTCCGTGACCTTCGGCAAGAGCGCCATGGTCGGCGGGGACATGCGTTACTGGCTGAAATCCGGAGAGGGCGACTTCGGCACGTTCGTCAAAGGCACCGTCACGTTCGATCCGTCATTGGCCCACATGCCCGCCGTCCGCATGAAAGCAGACTTCGCGGCCGCGTTCGCAGGAGGACTGGTTGCCTTGCTGGGACTCAAATTCCTCTCGGGATTGCTCGCCATCCTCATCTTCGTTCTCATCACGAAGAACTTCTTCAAAGATGCCGCGAAACGCGTCATCAAGCAGCCGTGGAAGGATCTCTGGTACGGATTCCTCTACTTCGCCATCATGCCGGTCGCGGCCTTCCTCCTGCTCCTCACGGTCATCGGCATTCCGTTCGCCCTGCTTGCAGGCGTTTCCTACATCTTCTCCTTCGTCTTCGCGATGCCGGTCACCGCGGTCCTCTCGGCGTGGGTCATCGATCAGAAATACGGAAAGGCCTGGTCGAAGACGCGTCTCTTCTTCGCAGCCTCAGGGTGCTTCCTCCTCCTCAAGATTCTCGACCTCATCCCTGTCATCGGCTGGATTCCCGTCGTTGCCGCCGTCCTCATCGCCTTCGGCGCGCTCCTCCAGACGAAGATGGAACGATGGAAGAAAGTTGCATGAAACCACGCGGAGATATACCATTCGTTATATGAGTGAATTGGATCCTCTTGCCCCTGGCGAGATTGCGCCGACTCCCATAGCGGAAGTAGATGATTCCGCGGCCAGAAGAGAGTTGGGTACGTTAGAATGTCATGACCGTACCATCGCTGCTGCCGATCTTCCTAAACCTGCGTCCTCGGGCAATGGGAGCGCTGCAGATGAAAGAATGGCGAGGTATCTGGCGAAACAAGTGCTACATGGCAATTTTGATGATGTTGATTTGCCCGGCCCCTCCGCAGAGGAGGCGCGACTATACGCGTTGTCCCAACTGCCCACCGGTCCGGATGAGGCGTAGCGGACCGGCTTTGCCTGTTTAAGCACATCGCAAATAATACAGCGCAATCCCAGCCGCAACCGCAACATTGAGCGACTCCTTTTTGCCGAACATCGGAATGTGAACGACGGCATCGCTAAACCGTAAAAAATCTTTCTCTACCCCCAGAACTTCATGCCCGACAATGAGACACACTTTTTGCGACGGCTGAAATTCATTCAGTGGCACAGAGTTCTTCGCCTGTTCCAGCGCGACGATCACGAAACCGTCTTTCTTGAGAGCTCTCAGCTTCTTCAGGGGATCGACGACATGCTCGAAGGGCACGTACTCTTCGGCTCCGAGCGCAGTTTTCGAGATTTCCCTGCGCGGCGGGAGGGCTGTATATCCAGACAAGAATATTTTCTCGACTTCGAATGCATCCGCCGTCCGAAAGAATGAACCCACGTTCCAGAGAGAACGGATGTTGTGGGCGAAGAGGACTATACGACATTGAGACATGGGAATGTTATACCTTCTTTTCTCTTGAGAAGTTATTGGTTTTTCGTTTTTTGTTTTTCGTTCTTCATCTCCTACAGACAATGGGATGCAAAGAACCAAAAACCAAAAACTAATAACGAAAAACTTCAATGGTGCTCGCATGCGGATTCCCGAATATTTCGAGCACGTCGCTCTTCATCACCTCCACTTCGCTGCAATCGCGGCAGACGTAGCACACGCCCGTTTCCGCTCCAAAACCCAATGCGGCCGCTCCCGTATCCGGCTCATCCCGACGCAGGAAAGCAATGGCATGATCGAGCGGAGAACGGTCAAGAGTGACCAGAGATTTTTTCGGAGCATCGAAGTAGTAGAACTTCCCCTCTCTCCGAACGACGGCCGTATCTTTATTCGGATTGAAGAACGAGAGCTTCGAGAGCAGTTCCTCCGGCCGCACTGTTCCCGGGAAAACGTACTTCCACTGCGTGAGAGCCAGCTTCGGAATGATCCTGCGCACCGCCTGCTCCACCGTCCGCTCCTCGTTATTCGTAATGATCGTCCCGATGAAGATTTCTGCAGATCTTGGCATTCTCGATAAAATATTTTTTTCTGCACCGTGACCGCAGCCTGGAAGGCTGCTGCTCGTTTCTCCCCTCATCGTGCCTAACCCTAACCCTAATCCTAACCCTCGTTTACTCTCAATCCACCTCCGCATGGACTCGAAATACGGCAGCCCATGCACCGTCCTCTCCGGATGCGGCATGAGCGCGACGACGTTCCCCGAAGGATTGCAGATGCCGGCCGCAGCGTATGTGGAACCATTCGGTGTCACCCAAGGACTATCGGACACATTGCCAGCGGCATCGCAATACGAGAATGCGATCTGATCATTCGCCTTGAGCGCTTTCCAGACATCGCGATCTTTTGTTGTAAACCGCCCTTCACCGTGAGCGATGGGCAGATGCATGGTTCGGGGCGCCTCACCACAAGTGATTCCCGTCCAATCAGACGTCGCACAGCGATCCTGCCTGCACGTCGGCGTGATCCACACCCATTCGTTGATGAAGCCGACCGCCTCCCCGTCCACCACATTGCGCGCCAGGCTCATGCGGAGCCCCCGATCAAGGGGAATGAGCCCGCTCTCCACGAGCACCTGCGCTCCGTTGCAATTGCCGATGATCACTTTTCCCCGCGCGGCCTCCTCGTGCAGGAACGCGAAGAGCGGATCGCGCGCCGCAACCATTCCGGCCCTCCCGCGGTCCTCGTACGCGAATCCGCCGACGAGGAAATAACCGTCCACATCCTTCAGGCACTCATGCGGATCATTCCACTTGAATGACAAGACGCGCATCCCGGCCGCCTTGATGGCCCGGCGGGATTCCACTTCACAGTTGTTGCCGGGAAACGAAACGACGGCAATAAGAGGGGCTTCCACATGAACATACTATCAGTAAGCATGCCCCCTCTCACGAAGAATTTTTCATTTTCAATTATCAATTATCAATTCTCACACCGTCATCACCTCCTGCTCCTTCTTCTTCGCAGTGTCCACAATCTTCGCATTCGAGTCATCCGTTTCCTTCTGAAGCTCTTTCAGGAGCAATTCCTTCACGTCCTCGTCCTTCTCCTGTTTTATGGAATCGTGCAGGAGCTGCCGCTGCTGACGCACGGAGATGCGCGCCTCCTCCGCAAGCTGATGCACGATCTTCGTCATTTCCTTCCGCCGGTCCTCCGTCATCGCGGGGAGCGTGATCCGGATCACGCGGCCATCGTTCACGGGATTCGCCCCGATTTTCGCCAACTGAATGGCGCGCTCGACATTGGACGTAATGGAGGCATCCCACGGCTGGATCGTGATGGTCCGGCCGTCCACGCTGACGCCGGCAATCGTCTTGAGTGGCTGTGTCTGCCCATACGCCTCAACGGAAATATGCTCAACGAGAGTGGGATTCGCCCTGCCCGTCTGCAGTTTGGCATACTCCGTGCGCAGGTACTGAAGAACTTTTTCACACTCCTGATGGAAAGAGACGATGCGGGGGTCTGCTGGCATAAAAAAATGGAAAATAAAAAATGATTACTAATGAACAAGGGTGCCGATCTTTGCGCTGGAACATGCCTTGAGCAGGTTGCTCTTCTTCCCGAAGTTGAAAACGATGATGGGAAGCTTCTGCTCCCTGCACAGGCTGAACGCCGCCTGATCCATGACCGCGAGGTTCTTCTCAATGGCCTCCTGATACGATAAATCGGCATAGAGTATGGCGCTGCGGGATTTGCGCGGATCCTTGTCATAGATGCCATCGACGTTGGTGGCCTTGAGGAGCACATCGCAATTGAGCTCCAGCGCACGGAGCGCGGCGGCGGAGTCGGTCGTGAAGTAGGGATTGCCGGTGCCTCCCGCGCAGATGACGATCCTCCCCTTTTCGAGATGCCGGAGCGCCCGTCGC
>JAZDOT010000030.1:0-22379 GCA_043798355.1 Candidatus Peregrinibacteria bacterium | reverse complement strand
CACATTGAGAGTGGTACCGGACATGTCCCCCCGCGTCTTCAGATTGCCCGTAATCGTTGTTGCACTGTTGAGGTACGTCGCGCCATCGATGGACAGCACCCCCGACCCCGACACATTCCCCGTCGCATTGAAATTCCCCGTAATCGCCGTGTTGTTGTTCAAGTACACGAGTCCATCCACGGAGAGCGTTCCCGAGGATGTGAGGCGATTCTCCGCGCTTACCAGAGCTCCCGACACCGTCGCGAAATCGATCAGAGATCCCGTGAGTGTCGTATTCAGCGCGAAGGTATTTGTTCCCTGCAGCGCCAATCCCTGTCCGGCGTAGTACGAGGATCCTGCATCTGAAGCCCAGGAGAGCTGCCCTGCGCTATCGGTCTTGAGCACTCTCCCCGACGCCGCGCCGTCTCCGGAGGGGAACGTGTAGGTCACGCCGTTGATTCTCATGGTCTGTCCTTCTTCAACAATCAGAGAACCGGAAGTCGTGAGGAGGTCTTGGGCATGGATGCTTCGGCCTGAAGCGGAACCGGAGACCTCGAATGCGAGACCGCTCTCAATGCTTTCGGCGCTTGTTCCTCCGATGTGAATGAGGAGGCCGCCGGTCATGGTATCGCCAGCGGTGTTCACGTAGCGCGCATCGCCGGTCGTCTGGTCCATTCCCGATCCGATGGTATCGTCCGTCCCGCAGACGAGGTTGCCGTTGATATCGAGTTCGAGAGCCGTACAGGCCGTCGAGAACTTATCGAAGACGACCGTGCTTGCGACGTAGAGCGTATTCCCCGAGAGACTGCCTTTGACAGTCGTATCTCCCTGCAACGACGCATTTCCTTCGATGGACAGCACTCCCGATCCCGACACATTCCCCGTCGTATCCAGATTCCCCGTGACCACCGTATTGTTATTCAGAAATACCAACCCATTCACCGACAGCGTTCCCGATGACGTGAGAGTATCCTGTGCGTGGAGTGCGCGCCCCGAAGCGGTGTCGGCGATTTCGAGTGCCGTTTCAGGATCGCTGAGTCCGATACCAACCAAGTCTGTCGCTGTCGTCAGTACCACACTCGTGCCGTTATCCGTCCATCCATTGGCCTCGTTCACGATGGTTGTTGTTGTGGTTGTCGTTGTGGAGGTCGTCTCCCCGCCTCCTCCTCCGCCCCCGGAACGTCTCCCTCCCCCGTCACTTCCTCCTCCTCCGCTTCCATTCGGGTCGACTGGTTTCCTTCCAACACCCACTTCCGGATTCCCGATGTCGCGCTCTTCGAGTGTTTTCCACGATGGTTTTCCATTTTCGATCATGAGTACCTGCCCCTCCACGCCGGGGCCTGCAACATCCCACATCGTCGTCGCAGGGCTCAAAGCGACCGTCGTCGGCGTCCCCACCCATGCCCACTCGCTCTGCCCGGGTTTCTGGGCGGCGCCGTGGAACAGGGAATCGGCCGGTCGGGCGGCGAGGCGCGCTTTCCTTCGTTCTTCGGCTTTCGTCGAGAGGAGGAACGCATTCGAGTACAAAGAGACACGACCAACGAATGCCTGTTCGGATGCAGTGAGCCCCGGCGATGGTTGGCTCGTGCCGACCGTGCGTGGTCTGGTGCTGTTTGAGAGCAGGGAAGCGAGGGCAGCAGCCTGTTGTGCTCCTGTGACGGTCACGAGTTCGCTTCCGTTTTGGCTGAGAGTGGTTCGCTCAAGAACGAGAGAACCGTTCTTCTCGATTTCCTCTTGTCGTGTGAAGAGCGGCGCCTCCGTACCCGTGCTTCCAGGGAGGACAGTATGAACCGAAACGGTCTGAGAGAGTGCTCCATTCTTTTCTGATGTTCTGAGTGACGTCGGCAGGACTCGTGCGAGCTGATCGAGTCGCCATGCCTGCATCGTTTCACCTGAGAGGAACCTTAGCGCGTCGCCGCGGTTGATGATCATCCCTCCTCCCATGAGGAGGAGCAGCGTGAGCACGGCGCCTGCCGGCAACCATGTGCGGACCCTGTGGGCGATGGGGGAGCCCGCGTGCATTTCCGCGTCGTGCGCGATGGTGCGGTGCCGGGCGACGAACCGCGCGACCTGCGCGCGGGAGCACCCGAGAGCCGCCTGGAGGTAGGCACGCACCACGCCTTTCTCATCGCGGGAGAGGGAGTCGTAATGAATGTCGGTGAGCACATGATCGCTGATGATTTTTCCCTGTCCGCGGGGAGTCCTTACTGGCGTATTTTTCGACGCCGAGGCGAGGAAATTCCTCATTTCGTCGACCGATCGCAGCGCTGGCGGAGGGGGGGTCATATGGGGTGGTCTGTGTGTATGGGGTTTCCGGGTAGGGAGACTCAGGCTCAAATCAAGACATTGTAGCAAATTCTTCAGGAAAACTCAATACTCCTTACTTCTCCGAAATTGAGCCTGCAATTCATGCTAGAATTCGGCCATGATCGACCCACAAGCCCTTCGTCCTTACCTCCCCCTCGTGCTCGACCGGACGGATTTTCCGGCTCTCGGGGAAAAGTACACAGGGAAAGTGCGGGATGTCTACATCCAGAGGGCGCATCACCGGCGCATCCTCATCGCCACGGACCGCCAGTCGGCGTTCGATATTCTCTGGTGTTCTATTCCGCTCAAGGGGCAGGTCCTGAGCCAGATCTCTGCATGGTGGTTCGAGCGGATCGCGCACATCATGCCGACCCACGTCATCGCATTTCCCGATCCCAATGTCACCGTGGCGAAAGACCTCGAAATGCTGAAGGTGGAGATCGTTGTGCGCGGTTACCTGACGGGTTCCACGGGAACGTCGGCCTGGGTGAATTACAGCAAAGGTGTCCGGAACTTCTGCGGGAATGTCCTTCCGGAAGGAATGGTAAAAAATCAGAAATTTCCCGAGCCCATCATCACCCCGACGACCAAGAGCGAGAGTGACGAACTCATCGACCCCAAAGGAATTATTGAGCGCGGGTATGCGACGGCAGCGCAGTGGGAAGAGATATCCGACAAGGCATTGGCGCTCTTCCGTGAAGGACAAAAAATCGCACGGGAGCGGGGGCTCATCCTCGTGGATACGAAATATGAAATGGGGTTCGATTCCTCAGGCACCCTCACCGTCGGCGATGAGGTGCACACGCCGGACTCTTCGCGTTACTGGGTCGCATCCTCCTACGAAGAACGCTTCGCAAAACGGGAGGAACCCGAGAGTCTGGATAAAGAGTTTTTCCGCTTGTGGCTGCGCAGTCAGGGATTCGAATACGGCGGCAAACATCCGGAGATCCAGGACGATGTGCGGCTCATGCTGGCAGCGAAATACATCGATCTCTTCGAGCGCGTGACGGGACAGACATTCGTGTTGCCGGAGCGTGTGAGTGCGAAAGAGAGGATCGAGAAAAATCTGAGGGAATACGTCGAAGAGAATTGATAATTGACAATGGATAATTGATAATTACTTTGAATCATCATCCATTCGCGCCGGTGTAATTTTCCACCCTGCTCCGATCTTGTTTCGCTCCACAAATCCCGCATTCACCTCCAGCGCCGCGGTCACCGCTTCGGCTGAACGGATGGCAGGACATTGCTCCTCCTCTGCCGGGCAGGGTTGCATGGTCTGAGATCCGGCGAAGCGGTCTTCGGCGTCAAAGAAGAGGATATCGAGCGGGATGAGCGTGTCTTTCATCCAGAAGGAGACGATGGAGGGGGAGGGGAAGACGAAGAGCATGCCTGCATCGTCTGCCAGTGCGGTCCGGTTCATCAGCCCCTGTTCCTGGTCCGCTGGCGTTTCGGCGATTTCAGCATGGATGATCACTTCCTCCCCCGCAGGGCCGCGGAGCCAGATTACCTTCTCGGGCATGCTGCCGGAGCATCCCGCGAAGATGAACAAGCTCATGCCGATGGTGGCGACGATCCTCCTCTTCATTTTCGCAGAGAAGCGATGGCTTTAGCTCTGTCAGAAGCAGAAAAAATGAATTTCCCCGCAACGAGGTTATTCGCGCCCGCCTGCCGACAACGCTTCGCTGTGAGATCGTCTATTCCTCCGTCCATTTGAATCATGAGCCGAGGGAAGCGCTTACGCGCCTCGCGCACCTTCTCGAGCACCTCCGGCATGAACGCCTGTCCGGAGAAACCCGGTTCCACGGACATCACGAGGAGGAGATCGATCTCCGGCAGGACGTCGTCCACTTCTGCGAGGGGGGTCCCCGGATTGATTGCGATCCCGGCGATTGCCCCACCCTTGCGGATGGCTTTGATCAGGGATTTTCGTGCCTCCGTTCCGGTCAGCGCTTCCGCGTGGAAGGTGATATTTTTCACTCGAAGCTTCAAAAACTCGGCGATGCGCTCTCCGGGGTTACTCACCATCAGGTGCGCATCCAGCGGGAGGTTTGTCCGGAGACACCTCGCGACCGGCGCGCCGAAACTCACATTGGGAACGAAATGTCCGTCCATCACGTCCAGCTGGATCCAGTCGGCATGGTGCTCTATGGAATCCACTTCCTCCTGCAGGTGGGCGAAGTCGGCAGAGAGGATGGAGGGGGTGATGAGGACGGTTGGGGCGGCCATAAGGGCAAGTATAGCAGATGACATCATTCCAAATCTCTCACCCGATTCTCGTGCCGTCCGCCATCGAAGGGCGTCGAGAGGAAGATATCCACCATGCGGATGGCGATGGAGTGGTCGACGAGCCTCCCGCCGAGACTGAGGACATTGGCATCATTGTGCGCGCGGGCGAGACGGGCGGACTCCTCGCTGAAGCCGACAGCCGCCCGGATTCCCCGGATCTTATTCGCCGCCATGGCTTCCCCGTTGCCGCTGCCGCCGAAGATGATTCCCGGTATTCCCTGTTCCAGAACGACGGCGCACCCTTTACGGATGATCGCGGGATAATCCACGCTCTCCTCTTCGAATGTTCCGACATCGATCACGTCTGCCCCCTGCTTCATGATGTGCGCTTTCACTTTCTCTTTGAGTGGAAAGCCTGCGTGGTCCGATGCGAGGACAACTCTTTTTTGCGGCATCAATGCATGGGGAAAGACGCCATGAGCATATACCAATTTACCTTACGCTTCGAAAGCCATAGAATCCTTCCCATGAAGCATCCACGAAAATTCCTCATTGCCGCCAACCCCTCGGCTTCGCTCGGGGTTTATCAGTAGTTTCCCTTTTTCCTCACTTTCTATGGATCGCAAACCTCTGATTGCCGCCAACCCCTCGGCTCCGCTCGGGGTTTATCGGTAGTTTCTATTTCCCTCTTCTTCTTATGGATCGAAAGCCTCTGATTGCCGCCAACTGGAAGATGAATAGTGCCCCGGCCGGGGCGTATAGCGAAGATTCGCCCTACCGTACGCACAGTGCCGTGGATATCTACGTCTTTCCGACATTCCTCGATCTCCCCGCAGCCATCCATGCCGGGCTCATTGTCGGCGCACAGTGTGGGCACAGTGAAGCGAGCGGCGCCCATACGGGGGATGTCAGCATGCCGATGCTGGCGGCTGCCGGCTGCCACTCCGTGCTGTGCGGCCACTCCGAGCGGCGTGCCGGTCACGGCGAGACGAACGAGATTGTGGCCGCGCAGGCTATAGCCGCGTTGGAAGCCAAGCTCCATCCCATCGTGTGTGTCGGTGAGACAGCGCAAGATCGCGATCATAAAAAGGAAAAGGGAATCGTCGAAAAGCAGATTTCGTGCCTGCCGCTCGAGTCCAACATTATTCTGGCCTACGAGCCCGTCTGGGCCATCGGGACAGGAAAAACCGCGAGTCCGGAACAGGCAGAGGAGATGCATGCCTTCATCAGGTCGCTCCTGCCTGCCGATATGCGCTCATCCACCCGCATTCTCTACGGAGGATCGGTGAAACCTGCGAATGCCGAGGAGCTCCTGAGAAAACCGGATATCGACGGGTTCCTCGTCGGGGGCGCTTCACTGGATCCTGCGGCATTCCGCAGCATCGTGATGACAGCCATCGCATTGAAAACGTCACTGTAGAGGCACAACGCGTTGTGCCTCTACGCTTCTTCCGAGCACGAAGAGGAACACGCAGAAGAACGCCCATTCCAGCTGCCCGAAGACGGCAATGAGGAGATCGCCGACTCTCGGGATTGGAAAGGCGACCATGGTGAACAGGATGGAGCATGCCCAGAGAAGGACGATGACACCGGAGAGCAGAAGGAAGAGGCCTCCCCAGTGTCCCTTCGATGCGTGGAAACTTCTCCCGAGAGCGGAGCGGATGGGGAGTGTGCCTTCGATGAGGGCGGGAAAGGCGGGGGAGAGACGCGGGAAGAGGAAGAGAGGAGGGAGGAGAGCGGAGAGGGTGAGACCGGTAGCGAGCACCGGGCTGAGCCAGCGGTCCAGCACGATCGGGACGATGAACGGAAGCCAGAGGAACGAGGCGAGGATGATCGAAGTGAGGGCGAGGAAG
The DNA here is from genome assembly GCA_043798355.1 of Candidatus Peregrinibacteria bacterium. GTDB lineage: Bacteria > Patescibacteriota > Gracilibacteria > Peribacterales > Peribacteraceae > JAZDOT01. Next base: position 16,011 of record JAZDOT010000030.1, on the reverse strand, counting down.
CCGCGTACGGCCCGTGTGCGGAGCAGCGAGCGCAAGGTCGACAGACGGATATCCCGTGCGGATGCCAGAAGCAGGAAACACGTCCCGCTCGCAAGGAGGACGAGGATGGAGACGATCGGAAGGAGGAGACGGATGGGTCCGAGTGCAGAGAGGAGAGAGCGGTCCGTCGCTTCCATGAAAGTTTTCCGCTGAGGTTCATTCATCGCCTCGATCCTCTGGTTGGCCTTTTCCAGTTCCTCAAGCATTTCGCCGAATGCCTGCGGGTCACTCTGCTCCATGCGCCGGTTCAATTCCGCGAGCCTCCCGGCATCGATCCCCGCGGTGATGACACTGCGCCGGATCTGTACGTCGATGCTCGCCTCGATGGGGCGTTGGACGGCGAGGAGGATCACGCCAAAGAGGAATGCGGCGATCAAAAAAGCTTTTCGCCGTTTCCAGAGGAGCGACCATGTTTCCCTGATGAGTGCGATGAACTGAGGCATGGGACCGGTGGGTACTGTAGCGGGGGGTTCCGGCGAAAGGAAGATGTACTGAGCCATCAGCCTTCAGCCCTTCGGCTTCGCTCAGGGCGAGCCGTTAGCCATCAGCGGCCAGTGCGCAGCGATCAGTACTTCGTATTGCGAAGTCCTAACCTTAATCCTAACCCTAACCCTACGTTTTCACCCACATCCCGTTCCCCACCCTCTTCGCCGCGCCCTGCAGTTCCAGGATGGTCAGTGTTCCGTTGACGGTGCCTGCCGACAGGCTGCTCTTGCGTACGAGATCTTCCACCGGCTGCGGGAGCGGCGTGAGTACATGGAAAATGGCTTCTTCTTCGGGTGAGGCAGCCTGAAAAGAATTCGTCCTCTTCTCTGCGGCCACGATGCCGAGCTCCACGAGCACGTCGCTCGGGGCGGTGATGAGCTTCGCCGTCCCCTGCGCGATGATCCGGTGGCATCCGGCGTAATTGGGGTCGTAAATTTGCCCGGGGACCGCGAAGACGTCGCGGCCGTAATCAAGGGCAAGATCCGCAGTGATGAGGGCGCCGCTTCCGAGTGGCGCTTCGAGCACCACGGTTCCGAGGGAAAGACCTGCGATGATGCGGTTCCGTGCCGGGAACGTGTACTTGTCGGGCATCGTATCGAGCGGGAATTCCGTGAGGAGGAGTCCTCCGCATGCTACAATTTCATCCGCGAGGTGGGAGTTCTCCCGCGGGTAGATTTGGCCGAGGCCGTGGCCGAGGGAAGCAACGGTCTTGCCGGAGGCTCGCAGCGTTTCTCTGGCCACGCACGCGTCGATGCCGAGGGCCAGACCGCTCACGGTGATCAATCCAGCCTGAACGAACGCCGCGGCGAAATCTTCGGCAACGCGTTTGCCGTAATCGCTCATCTCCCGCGTCCCGACGAGGGCGATGCCCGGCTGGTTGAGGATTTCCAGGTCTCCTCTGGAATACAGGAAAACAGGCGGGTCCGCGATCTCCCGGAGGCGGGAGGGGTAGAGATCATCTTCGATGGTGAGGAATTGCAGCGAGCGCTTTGAGAGCTCCCGCTCGTACATGTCAGGATCGAACTCTTCCAGACGGTTGATGGTTTTGAGGATGGTGTCGGTCCGGCAGCCGAGGGAGAAGAGGAGATCTTCGGAGATTTTTTCCCGCGCATGCGAAAGGTCGCCGAATGCCTGCAGGAGCGCGTCGTAGCGCTTCTTCGTGAGGACATTGAGCCAGGACAACGTGAGGGCGGTGGAGCGATCCATAAGGTGTACGATCATACCTCAGTGATCCTTGCCAGAGAAGGGTGGAGCCGCCTCGGGGATTTGAACCCCGGACCCTCGGTTTACGATACCGATGCTCTACCACTGAGCTAAGGCGGCGTAACGCTACTATAGGTAATTTCCCACGCTCTGAAAACGAAAAATGATACATCTTTTTATTTGTGGAAGCCGAATGGGGAGAAGAGGTGGGCGCATCAGCTCCACTCCCGTTATCATGTTCCCTTGTGAATGGAGTACGAAGGACGCTATTCTGTGCTAGATGGGAAACACGGTTTTTTCACTGTTTTCCCCCTGATTTTTTTCTCTCTTTCTCATGGATGCTTTCCCCACCCAATGTCCTGCGTGTCCTTCCTGTCCTTCCCGCGGCAAGACGCTCCTCGTGATCGCACTCGTTGCGTTGGTTGTTCTCGCCGGCGCATTGGAGATGAAGCGTCGCATTACCGAAAAGCAGCTGGAGCAACTCACCGTGCGTCTCGAGCAACTGCAGACCGGCAATGCGCAGAACAAGGTGGAGGCGCAGCGCATCGTTGCAAAGGTGAAGAAACTCATGAAGATCAACGAAGAGGTCATGCCGACGGTTGCGACCATCGTTGACGTGGAAATGCTGCGCAAGCGCAACCCCTTCTATAACAAAGCGCAGAACGGCGACTTCCTCATTGTCACGCCGGAGCGGGCCATCCTGTACAGCGAGAGGACCAACATGATCCTCGATGTCGTTCCGGTGCAGATCAAGCCGGCACAGCCGCCGGTCGCCACGCCTCCTGTGCAGCCTCCGGCGACAGATCAACCGCCGCAGCAGCCATAGGGCCGAAGAAAGCGAAGAAAGCAGGGAAAGCGAAGAAAGCGAGGAGAGGACATTCTGCGATACGTTTTTCTCTGCTACACTTTTGCTTCTCATGCACCGCATACTGAGCGTTCTTCGGCGGGACATCTCTTTGACCCTTTTGGTGCTCGTGAGCATGTTCCTGACGGTCGGTATGGTTGCATACGTTGCCGGTCGGATGGTGACGTTCGTGCAGGTGCGTCGTCACACCGTGACGAGCATTGTCCGCAATACGGATTCCGTCATTCCGGTGATCGCCATTGAGGGCGTTCGCAATGGAACATTGACCGGAACGATGAGCGGAGCCGTTCGGTTTTTTCTTGGAGATCAATTCATCATCCCGTCCCCGGACGGGACATTCGCCGTCGCCCCCGATGTCCTCTTCCTCAACCGCGTTGATGTTTTCATTCCTGATGGCATGCGCTTCGTCGCGAGCAGGCGCGGGAAGAAATATTACTCTGTCGAATCTGCAGAAGGGTCTGCAATCCTTCCGGAGAATCGTGTCTATTTCCGGACGACGGGAGAGGCGGAGGAGGCGGGGTTTATCGAGTAGCCGGGAATGTATCCCAGGTCTTTCTTCTGTTACAGTGACCGATGGAATCCTCATGTCCCACAGAACTGCATCCGTCGGTGTTTTTTCCCTTCTCTTTCTGATGTATGCCTCGGTGCATACTTACGCAGGATGGAATGCCAATTCCCGTTTGGACCTCCTGCACGCCCTGACGAAGGAGGGGACTCTTTATACCGATCGCTACCACAACAATACGGGCGATAAAGCATTTACGTCCGGGCATTATTACAGTGATAAGGTTCCGGGGACAGTTTTCCTTGCTCTGCCGGCATTCACCATTGCCTCGGCGATGCTCTACGTCACGCACACCTCGATTGATTCCGAAACAGGATGGGGATTCACCGACTGGTTTGCCACTGCCGGTTCGGTCGGTCTGCTCGCGGCGCTCGGCGGAGTGGCAATATTCTCCCTCTTGACCAATTTGATCGGACGACGTTCTGCATTGCTCGTAACGCTTGGGACATTCCTCGGGTCGTTGCCGTTTCCGTATGCGACGTCTCTGTTTTCGCATGCGGGCACGATCGGGTTGCTCTCCATTGCGCTGTGGGCGGTGGAATCTCCCTCGGGCGATCCGGTTGTCCACGAAGCCCATCCACGGTCACTTCCTCTCGGGGAAGGAGTGAAGGTGTTCATGACCGTCGGTTTGACTCTGTTCTCCGTATGGCTGGTGCTTCCTTTACCGTACCGCCATTCCCTCTTTCCTCTTTTTGTCGTTTGCATGCTCGGGGGAGTGGTCACTTTTTACGGATGGCATGTCGTGGATTGGTTGCTGTGGCACTATGCGCCGTTGGCGCGTTTATCTTCGTCAGGTACCTCGGCACGGGATGCGCTGGCGGGGTTCGCTTGTGGCATGGCGCTGATGAGCGAACTTACCGCCGGCATCGCCGCTATCGGTATTGCGTTGCTTGCGCTCCTGCGCGGGTGGCCGCGCTTCCTGCGCATAGCTCTTGCCTCGGTTCCACCGATCATGCTCTTTATGACATTCAATTGGTTGGCCTTCGGGAAGCCGTGGAGTGTGGGGTATGAGCATCTTCTCGGCTGGGAGGAAGCGAAGCAGGGCTTTTTCGGCATCCATTTCCCTCCGTCGCCGTATAGCATTTCCATTCTGCTCTTCAGTGAATATCGCGGGCTCTTCTTCTTGACCCCCCTCTTCCTTCTTTCGTTTGCGAGTCTCTGGGCGCTGCCACAGAGAACTCCATGGCGGCTCATGATCTGGTTTCTGGTCCCGCTGGTGCATGTTTGCTTCATCGGCGGATTCTACTTGCCGTCGGGCGGAGGTGCGCTCGGCCCCCGCTATCTCTCCGCCATTGTTCCGTTTCTCGCAGTACTCTCGGGGATCGGTATGATGCAACTCAAGAAGACGGGTACGGTCCTCGCCGTGATTTCCATCGTGCTCACGGGAATGGGGACATTTACCAATATCACGCCTGCAGAGGGAAACATGTTTCCGTTCTCTACCATCTTCATCCCCGCACTTCTTCAGGGGAAAATTGTCCCCAATCTCCTTTCGATGCTCACGGGTTTCGGAGAACAAGCGAGTTTGCTCCTGTATGCATTGTTCCTGGCAGGAGCGGGCACTATTCTCTGGGTGTTGATGGGGAAGGGGGAGGGGGTTGTCACTTTCACTCGATAATCCTGTTGGTAATGATCTAGCGGATATTTTCTCATACGAACTTGAGGAGTAAATGCGCAAGTAAAAATGCTCAATTGAAACTATCGGGAGAGTAAGCAGAAGCAAGGCAGGTTTTCCGCAGGGGCTTATGTGAGGGCCTCCAATCGTAGAGTGAGAATGATATTGGTGACGAGGTAGGAGGCGAAGAGCACGCCGTAGGTTGATTGGGTGAGCATCCGCATACGCCGGGATTGTCCGGTGGACGAAAAAAGCCAGAGCAGGAAGACAACGAACGTTCCGATGAGGAAGACTGCAATCATAGAGGGTGGCTGGGAGGCGAGAATGCCTGGCTTGAGCAGCATGTGCATGCTCCAACCGAAAAGGAGCAAAACAAGAAAAAGAGAATGAATTCCTTGTTGCCAGAATGTGCGCTCGGCGAATGCCATGCCGATGATGATTGCGAGGAGGGGGAAAACCGGGATGTGATACCACCCATAAAAATGGCTTTGAGCTCCCATGAGTTGGATGGTCAAGACGTAGCAGACGAGCGGGACGATGATGAGCATCTTCTGCGGTTTTTTCGATAGGGATGCGGGGATGAAGAGGAGCCATCCGAGGAGAGGGAGCAAATCCAGGAAGGGCACGCCATCTCCTCCGATGAGTTGTTTGAAGAGGAAGTACTCTTTCATCCTGTCCGCTTGCGACAGGAGGGCATCCCAGAGCAAACTCAGGCCGAAGAGAGATCCGTACACGAAATACAGGCCGAACAATGCCATACCTCCTGCGAAGGCGATCAGCGCCCCCCGGTTGTTTTTCTGTAACAGGCAGAGTGCAGAGAGTGCGAAAATGAGGCTGATGCCGGTGATTTTTGCAAGTGAGGCAAAACCTGCGCAGAGAATGGCCGCGATGAAATAGCGCTGCCGTTTTTTTTCATTGTACGCCGCATAGCAGAGGATCATGCTGAGCATCAGAAGGACGATGAGATTTTCTGCCACTGCCAGGCGCGACAGGAAGACGACAGCGGGGCTGGTGGCGTAGAGGAGCGATGCGATGATTGCCGTACGCCTGTCGAAGAGTTTTGTGCAGAGGGTGAAGAGGAGGAGGAGCGTCAGGGTTCCAAGAACGAGCATGGGTATGCGGATCACAGACAATTCGACATCAAAGAAGGTGCGGCTCCCCCCGACGAGAGCGGCGAGTCCCGGAATCAGGGAAAAGAGGGGTGGGTGATCGAGCCAGGGTGTAATCAATGGATAGGAGTTTCCTTTCCATTGAACGGTCTCTTTCTTAAAGCGGGTGTTCTGGACGGGGAGCCAGCTCCAGGCTGTCGGGGTGCCTTCCCGGATGAGGCTCATGCCGCTCCAGGTGAAGGCGTATTCATCAGCCGACCAGTTGTGCGCCGGAACACGGTCATACTGGAAACTGCGCAGCCCTATCCCCAGAAGGATCATGCAAATGCAGAACGTTATGACGAGAAATGATCGGCGGCGAGGAGCAGGCACCTCGTCATTGTATCGGGTCACTCTCCCCGGCGGAACTCCCGATCGTTGTTGCGGCGTTCCCCTCTGCTACTATTGGCACATTGTGTCAGCACGTTTCTTGCAAAAGGCTATGGGGCTTCTGCGTTCCGGTGATTGGATCCTGCTGTGTGCGACGATTCTTCTTCTTATTCTCCAGGCGTGGTCTCCTCTCTGGAGGGGGCATCTGCAACCCGATGTCGGGACTTTTTTTGATCGTGCGACGTTTTTCCAGACACACGGAACATGGCAAGGTATGTCATACAATGAGTACCAACCCGGTGCGCTGTGGTTCTTTGCGTTGCTGGGATGGCTCTCACTCGCCCGGGGCAGCTTCGACGCATTTCTGTCGACTGTCGTCTTTGCCAATGTCGCTCTCATCATCGGGCATTTTTTCTTTTTCCGGCATTACGGTTCCCGCGTGGCGCCGATCATCTTCACATTGCTTGTTCTTTCGATGGGCCCCATCCTCCTCTTCCGCTTCGAATTATTCGTGAGCCTTATTCTGCTCATGGTGTGGAGATTGTTCCAGAGAGGTGATGACCGTGCCGCGGCGGCTGTTCTCGGTTTTGCCACGAGTGTGAAAGTCTATCCCGTCATTCTCCTCCCGCTCCTCGTTGCAGAGTCGCTTCGCCTTCGGCTCTTCAAGAAGGCCACAATGACTGTTCTGTTCTTCGGATTGGGACTCATGCTTCCCGTCGCATTCATGATTGCCTTCGGAGGATCACTCAGCGAGATCATTCAGGGGGTACGTGTCCACAACCTCAAGCCGATCAGTCTCGACGGGGTCTGGGGAACGATCATCACCATCGCGCAGGCGGTTGCCCGTATCCCGTTCCAGAAGACATTTGGATCCGGTATCCATGGTCTCGCGTCCAATCTTCCTCTGCTGCCCTCTTCCGTCCTGAATTTCATCTGGATGGTACCAACAGGTCTCACGATTCTTTTCATCTTCTGGCAGAAACGATCCCGGGGATATACAGACCCCGGTCTTGCCTACCTCGTGCTCCTCACCTTCCTGTTTTTTTCGAAAGTACTCAATCCTCAGTATCTCTGGTGGTTTGTTGTGTTTCTTCCGTGGATTCCCTCTCCATGGCATGGGCCGAAGAGTCGGTGGGTCGTTGTTGTTTTGGCTATGCTCAGTCTGGCTCTCACGCAGATCTATTATCCGATGCATTACACGCAGTTCCTCGCATGGTTTGATGGAACGTATCCTTCCCCCTTACTTTTTATCATCGTTGTATTGCGGAATATCCTGCTGTTGGTTCTTCTCATCTTTGCATGTGTAGGGTATCGCCGTTCCTGCGGGCATCAGGTAACGCTGAGGAAGGTTCTTAAGCGTACTGGGGCAAAAGGAGAATGAATGTGACGCTCGATACGAGGTATCCAATAATGAAGATGATGACACTCCTGCGCAGGAGACGAGGGAGAGCCGTTGCCCCGTGCATGATGAAGTACGAAAGGGGGACGCAGAGGAGAGGGATGTAGCGGAAGTCCTGATTGCAGGCGTAGGCCTGTCGCAGACGCACGGAGGCGAGTCCGAGGAGAAGGAAGAGCAGGGATAAAAGGAGAGGAAGTGTTTCCATGAAACGGAAACGCAGACTCTTCCAGAGGCCGAAGAGTGCTACGGCGAGGAGGACGATGGCGCAGGAGAGGAGAACGCGGCTGATTTCTTTCAGGGGGGAGGAAAACTCATACTCGCCCGAGAATGCCGAACGGAAGAGGAACTCAGGGAAGTACTGACGGCGGGATGAGTCCGTCCATGTATTATTGTAGGGGACACGGACGATCTGGATGGGGTTGAAGATCAGGAAGTGCGGAACGGTATTCGTCACACGGAGCCCCGTGCTGTTATCGAAGTTCCCGAAGGGGAACATGCGTGCACGCCCTTCACTGACGAGGCGATAGGCGGGAACCCATCCGCCGATGCAGAAGATGATGAGGAGCGAGAGGCCGCCCATCATAATTTTCTTCCGGAGGGGGAGAGATCGACGGAGGAGGAGCGGGATGAATGCGCAGGGGAGCAGGAGGATCGCACTGGTTTTTGTAAGGATTGCAAAGCCGACGAAGACCGAGAAGAGATACCACCGGGCGTTGTTGCCGCCTTTCCACCAAGAGAGGAGTGCGGCGAAAGCCAGAAATGCGAGAGGGGCCGCGAGGACGTCGTTGTTGATGCGGGGGGCGAAGAGGATGAGACCCGGGAGTACGGCGATCATGGCGACGAAACCGAGAGCGGAGGCATGATCGTTTTTCCTGGGGAAGAGGATGCGGGCGATCCAGATGCAGGCGGCGAGCGTGATGATGGAGAACAGGAGAGACCACTGCTGGAGGGTCCAGAGGATGGTTGCCTCGGAAGTCTTGAAAATGGCTTCGAGAGCCTTCCACCACGTTCCTGCGAAGAAGTAGTACAGGGGGGTTTGATGCAGCTCGTATCCGTTGCCCGGAGGGAGGCGGAAGTGGCTGAGGATATACCGGATGTATTCGATATGCCCGCCATAGTCATGTGCCCGGACGGTCGGCGGTGTGATGATGGTGTAGATCATGCGCAGGAGGCTTCCACCAACAAGGATCCAGTACAACTTCCACATGAGTGGTTGCGGCGAGAAACGCCGCACGAGCACGGTTCCGTACCAGATGGTGAGTGCTGCCATGAGGATGATCAGTGTCAGGTGCAGCGGGTCCAGGCGGGAAACACGAAAATCGACACCTGCCCCGCCGCCTTTGTCGAGAACGGTGAGGGCGACGGTGCTCGTTCCTTCCCTGAGGTACGGAGCGAGGTTGAGTCGATGTGCATTGGGATAGTCACAGAATTTCGCGATGGCATCGGGAACCGGTTTGTCATTGATGATTATCGACTGCATGCAATCATCGGGTCCGACCACGAAGAAGTGCGGATGCAGCATCCGGAGCGTGATGGTGGTTTCGATGTGTAACAGGGAAGATTCTGCCGGGACGAAGAAGGGGATGTTCGCAGTCTTCTTCTCTTTGCCTTCAAACCAGTACAGAGCAGGCCCGATGTCCGGCAGAGCGAGGATCGAGAGGCGCCCGAGGAGCACGATGCCGAGGAGGAAGAGCACCGTATTCCTAAGAAAAGCGTGGGATCTCCTCTGTGTTTTTTGCGGTCCGGTTCGTCCGGACATGCCGGAAGCATCCTCGTGCATGGAGAAATGAATTTGCTCTTTTTTCTTGAGGTCATTGGAAGGCATACTTACGGAAGATTCAGGGAAGATCGTTCTACAGTCTATTGTATTTCCTATCCATGACTCAAATTTTCCATGACCCTCTCCCTCATCATCCCGTGCCTGAATGAAGAAACGAGACTGCCGGTCACTCTCGGGCAGATCAGGGCGTTTCGTGATGCGTGGAAAGGATCCTGGTCGATTTGTGAGGTGATCGTCGTCGATGATGGGAGCACGGATCGAACGGTAGAGACGGCCTCTGCCTGGGGGAATCGTCTCCCGATGGTTGTTTTGAAACATCCACACAATCGCGGGAAAGGCGCTGCGCTGCGGAGAGGTGTTCAGGCAGCGCATGGGGATTTTGTGCTCCTCTACGATGCTGACGGAGCCACCCCTATCGGCGAAGTGGAGAAGCTGATCGCGGCACTGGAGAGAGCGCAGGCGACCATCGCCATCGGTTCGCGCGTGCTCATTGGAGAGGCAGGGGAGGTACGCATGGAACACCACCGGCGCTTCATCGGGCGCGTGTACTACTGGCTGACTGCATCGCTCATTCCGGGGATTCATGACGCCGCGTGTGGTTGCAAGCTTTTCCGCCGTGACAGAGCACAGTGTCTCTTTGCTCTCCAGCATATCGATCGCTTTGCTTACGATCCCGAGATCCTCTCCCTTGCCATCCGCTTCGGTGATCGCATCGTCGAAGTGCCGGTGCGCTGGAACGCCATTGCGGGATCCAAAGTGAACCTCTTCTCGGACGGCATCGAAATGTTCTGGCGGGTGATGGGGATCTACTGGAGGAGGATGCGGGACGGGACTAAGAAAGCGAAGTAAGCAAAGAAAGCGAGGAATGCAAAGAACGTCTACAGCGAAGGCTGAAAGCTACAGGCTGATGGCTGTTCACTTCTGTTCGCACGTCCGTGGCACAGCGACGGGACTCACTTTTGCACACTTCACGCAGTGGAGTTCCCAGTAGGGGAACATAGCCCGCAGCATCACCTGATTGTCCGTCATCGGTTCGTAGTACGTGAACGGGCGGTAGAACTGGAAGGAGAGGAGCGCGAAGAGAGCCAGGACGAAGCAGACCGTCGTGCGCCGCTGTTCTGTGATGACCCATCGGCCGATTTGCCGCAGCTCCAGGAGCACGAGTGCGAGGAGGACGAACGAGAAGAGGAGCGGGACGAAGTAGTGATAGAGGTACATCACCCGCGTCATGCGGGCCATGGTCAGCATGTAGCCGGAATAGAGCGCGAGGAAGGTACCGATGAGAAGGCGGTTTTTCAGCGGAAAGGCGAAGGGGACGAGGAACGAGAGGAGGAACATCGCCGCCGCGAGGAAGACCCCGATGGTCGCGCTCCACCAGATGACGGGGTTCACCTGCAGATAGAGGTAGCGGTACACATTGCCATCGGGTGTTTCCCATCGATAATTGATAGATCGCCCGCCGAAGGGCCACAGGTAGAAGGGGCTTCCGTTCTCGTCGGGTTTGCAGAGGTCGAGGCGCGGGACGCCGCGGTTGTACTTGCCGACGAAGGCAATCGAATCCCGGAGGAGAATCGGGAAGGAGGCGAGCGAAGCCGTGGAACCGTTTCCGAGGATGGCCTTGTACTCCGCGGATGCCTCGTAGTACCCGCTATTCGAAAGGGTGGGACTGACGGATGTGCCGATGGAGAAATGCAGCCACCAGACAGCGCAGAAGACGGCAAAGAAGCCGAGGAGGATCATGGGAAGCGCCGTGAAGAACTGATGTTTCCTCGGCCACAGGACGAAGAGGAGGGCGGGAATGAGCAGAATGAGGATGAGTCCGGTGAGTTTGGTCATGAAGGCCGCTCCGAACGCTATGCCGAAAAGAAATGAGGCGGCCATACAATGTTTCGGGCGGTCTTTCCACTCTCTCATCAGGAAGAAGGCGAGGATGGTGAGTGCGGTGAAGAAGAGGAGGGTTCCCTCCAGCATGGCTCCCCGCGCGTGCACGATGAGCGCGTTGTCGAAGACGTACAGAAAGCTCATCAGAGCGGCGAGGATGGCGCGCCGGCTGAGGAGGAGGAAGATGAGGAAGAGGACGGGGGCGGTCCACCAGGCCAGCAGCACAGGAAACAGCCGGTATCCGGCGAAGGAGAAGCCCGCAGGGGGATCTTTCGCGTAATCCGTTCCGATGAACTGGTTGTCGGCCGGGTTGGCATTGACAATTTTTTCGCCCAGCGCGATAAGCATCTTCCCGAGCGGCGGGTGCTGTTCCATGAACATGATGCCGTTTAAGTATTTCTGCGCGCTGGCGATGTGGTAGTTCTCATCCCAGAAGAACGCCGCAGGAGATGCGTAGTGGTGGACAAAGGTGAAGTAGGATAGAACGCCGACCAGTACGAAGAGGAGAATCCCTTCTCTCTTCCTGCGTTCGGCATCGCTTTTTACGGGGGAGGGGGGCGGAATCATTGTCCTTTAGTCTACGGGAAGGAAGGAGTGCAGCAAGACATTTTCGCCATGTGTCATCGTTTGTGTTCTACCGCCATCCGGTGATACATTTTCCCATAATGTTCTCAGTGAGACGACTGCTCACCGGATTCTTCGTTGCATTGGTCATCGGAGTAGCCGTCCAACAGTCCGTTTTCGTGAAGATCTCGGACTCTTCCGCTCTTCCGGCGTCTCTTTTCGAGGACATCGTCAATTTCTTCTTCCCGGATACATTTCCGCCTTCCTCTTCTTCCTCTTCTTCCTCTTCTTCTTCCTCTGGAGTCTGCCCCATAGGTTATAACTGCTGGGCGAGTGATCCGCTCTCTCTTTTTTGTCCAGACGGGGGAACGCCGGAGATATTGCCGGGAGAAGTTCTGTGCCCGGAAGGTATGTTGGGTTGGTGCTATCGTTGTCCGTCTAGCTCTTCGAGTGTTTCTTTATCTTCATTCGCTTCATCTTCCATCAGTGTTTGTTTCGGGTACGGTTCCAGCTGTCCTGTCTCCTCCTCTGTTCCGCCCAGCACCTGCGTACCTCCCGATTGTAATGACGGAAACCCCTGTACGAGCGATGTCTGCATACCAATGGGTACAGGAATGATATGCGATCACTTGCCTATCGCCTGCTCCTCCTCCACTCCCACATCCTCTGCTCCAGCTTCCTCCACTCCTTCGAGTTCCCCCTCTTCTCCCGGTTCCAGCTCCTTGGCCTCCTCTGTTTCCTTTGCTTCCTTCTCAAGTAGTTCCTCCAGCTCGAGTTTCTCCTCATCATCTTCCTCCTCCAGCTCCTCCCCCGGCAGCAGCTCTTCGAGTTCCATATCCTCCTCGGTTTCTTCTGCTTCTTCTACCTCCTCTTCAAGTAGCTCTTCCAGTTCTTCGAGTGTCTCATCTGTTTCTTCGGCTTCCTCAGAATCCTCTGCATCCTCCCTGAGCTGTGCACCTCCTTGTTTTCCACACTTCGGGACGTGTCCTGCAGGGTTCGTGTTCAACGCACCGCTCCCGTCCGCGTCGGAGTCGGGCATTGCCTGGTACATTCGTCTTTTCCGCTTCCTCGCCCAATTGATCGGTTTTGAGACAGAGGAGAGAGAACCCATGTCGGTGGAGATCGCAGTGATGGGGACGCCAGTGTGCTGCTGTCCCGACTCCAGTTCCTCGGAGTCATCGATTTCCACAACATCCTCGGTTTCCTCGGCCTCCTCTTCCTCTTCTTCATCCTCTGCATCCTCTCTTTCCTCTTCCTCCTCCAGTAGTTTTTCCAGCTCCTCGAGTTCCTCCTCCAGCAGCAACTCTTCGAGCTCATCTTCTTCGAGTGATTCTTCTTCCAGTTCCCTCTCTTCCTCCTCCAGCTCGAGTGGCTTTATGCATTGCTCCGATCCTGCGGCGACATGCCTGATCACCGAAGAATGCACCGCAGTTCCTTTTAGCTGCCCGCCCGATACGATACAAACATTCACCGGATCATGCGGTACGGGCATCCCCGGGTGCAGTGAGCTCTGTTTCAAGTGCATGGTGCCAGCGAGCTCGTCACCCGGTTCATCCTCCTCTGCGGATAGTTCCTCCAGCTCGGGTTTCTCCTCATCGTCTTTCTCCTCCAGCTCCAGCTCCTCACCTGGCAGCAGTTCCTCCAGTTCCAGTTCATCCTCCAGTAGTTCCTCCTCAAGTAGCTCTTCCAGCTCTTCGAGCTCCTCACCTGGCAGCAGTTCCTCCAGTTCCAGTTCATCCTCCTCTTCATCTCTGCAGTGCGGTGTTGGTTGCAGTCTGATCGCCGCATCCGCTCCGTGCACCGGAACGGTAGAAGACCCGACTTATGTGCTCCTGACTCCTGCGGATGGTGGCGATTCCTGGTTCGCACGGCTCTTCCGTTTCCTCGCTCAGCTCATTGGATTCGATCAGGAAGAGGAAACTCCGGTCGAAGTGGCTGCTGTGGCCGGGATGAAGTGCTGCTGTCCCGTTTCCAGTTCATCGGAGTCATCGATTTCCTCTGCATCCTCCTCCTCAAGTAGTTCTTCCAGCTCCTCATTCTCTTCGTCCTCCTCTTCAAGCAGTTCTTCCAGTTTCTCGTCCTCTTCGTTCTCCTCTTCGAGCAGCTCCTCAAGCTCGAGTTCCTCCTCCAGCAGCAACTCTTCGAGTTCATCTTCTTCGAGTGATTCTTCTTCCAGTTCCCTCTCTTCCTCCTCCAGCTCAAGCGGCTTTAAACATTGTTCCGATCCTGCGGCGACATGCCTGATTACCGAAGAATGCACCGCAGTTCCTTTCAGCTGCCCGTCCGGTACGATACAAACATTCACCGGATCATGCGGTACGGGCATTCCCGGGTGCAGTGAGCTCTGTTTCAAGTGCATGGTGCCAGCGAGCTCGTCACCCGGTTCATCCTCCTCGGCGGATAGTTCCTCCAGCTCCTCACCCGGCAGCAGCTCTTCCAGTTCTTCTTCCAGTAGTTCTTCTAGTTCCTCCTCCTCAACCCCCTGCGGTAACGGTGTGGTCGATACGGGCGAAGAATGCGATCCGGGGAAGACCTGTGCGGATGCGATCGTGCCTGCTCCGGCATGCTCCTCTGGCACACCCTGCACGGGAGAGGGGATGGTCTGTACCGGTGGAACGTGCAAGCCCCATGCCTGCACGTCCGATGCAGATTGCAGTGTGACGGGAGGGACGTGCAGCGTCCGCAATACTGCTACCTGTTGGGTGACGGTGACCCCTCCGGGCGGAACCACGCGCACCTGCGCCAAGCGCTACTGCGGGGATGGGATGCGGGAAGTGGGGCCTGACGGCGTAGAGGACACGGATGACGATCCCGAGGAGTGCGATGATGGAGAGAGCGGCACGACGCATTGCAGTTCCATAACCTTGGGTCCCTCGCACTGGTACACCGGCATCTTCCGCTTCTTCGCGCAGTTGGTGGGCAGGGAATATGCGATGGGGACGCAGTGCAACATGGACAGTGCCCCCGGAGGAGACGAGACCAAGGAGTGGTGCAAGACGGACTGCACGGCGCCGGCGTGTTCTGACGGGGAAGACGCGGACGACGGGGACGTGGGGAATGCCGACGGATTTGCGGATGAGGATGACCCCGGTTGCTACGAAGAATGGGACGTGACCTGCGGTTACCTGCCGGGTGTGGGGAAGATCAGCATCGATTCGGTGACGCCGCTCGCAGATGCCTGCAAGACGTATCTTCCAGGCAGAGACAACGAGAAAATATGCTGCATCGAACCGGCAACCGATCCCGACACGGCGGGAGCTGATGTGACCGGGGATGGCAGTAGTTCTGAGGGTGGGGCGACATCCTATCCTCTCACGCTCCTGGAGGATGAACTTCAGGCCAATCTCATTGACTCGACCAATCTCCTCGCGGATGCAGCGCATCCTGTACAGGTGCATTGGAATGATACATGCAATGTGAAGGGAAAGAACGAGAGAGTGCGCAATCCAAGTATATCTCAGTGCCCAAATTTGCGTGGTTTTATAGAGGCAGATACGACTACTCTTTGCAGTGCCGTACAAGATAACTGTGAAGATCCCGATTTCCAGATCTGTCGTCTTTTTGGTGGAGGGGGTAATATGTACAGATGCGCCAATTGCGTCGGTACGGGGGATATCTGCAGCAGCTCGGCGGATTGCTGTGCTGCCTATGGCAGCGACGGGAAACTCATGAGTGCTGATGAGCTGAAGAATAAGAAGACTGGGTGCTTCAAGACGAGTGTCGCAGGGGGTATTGGTCCGCCTATCGGTCGTTGTGGGGTTGCCCCTCCTGCGGCACCAGGATCACATCCGATCAAGTTCAAAACATGCAGACCTGAGCCTGGTCGTCCTCCTGGAGGCGGTGGCGGTGGAGGCGGAGGGTTCATTGTTGTTCCTCCCGCCCCCCCTGTCCTTCCTCCTATTCTTCCGCCAGGTCCTCCGCCTCCACCGCCTCCGGATGGTGAAGAGGAGGAAGAAGAGGAAGAGGAGGAAGAAGAAGAAGAGGAAGAGGAAGAGGAAGAGGAGGAAGAAGAGGAGGAAGAGGAAGAAGAGGAAGAAGAAGAGGAAGAAGAGGAGGAAGAGGAAGAGGAGGAAGAGGAGGAGGAAGAGGAAGAAGAAGAGGAAGAAGAAGAGGAAGAGGAAGAGGAAGAGGAAGAA
>JAZDOT010000010.1:0-127694 GCA_043798355.1 Candidatus Peregrinibacteria bacterium | reverse complement strand
GGGGGTATCATCGTGCTCTCCATGCTCTACACCTTAAGCGTTCTCTTCCCGCAGCTCTTCCCCACCTGAGCAATGTCCTCTCTCTTCCGCAAAGTCGGCACGCTCCTCGGAATCCGGTTCGCGGCCATCCGCGAAATCAATCAGCGCTACGCCCACCCGCGCATCGTCTCACGAAGGGTGGTCTCTGTTTCCCTGCTCGTGCTGCGCCTCTACCTCTTCTTCGTGATCGCCGTTCTCTTCTACAAGTTCTTCACCCTCATCGCATGATCGGCAAGCTCGCCCACATCGGCACGGAGAACGTCACCTACTTCACAGATGTTTTGGGGACGAAGGTCATTGCAAACGGGAAAAAAATCGGACGTCTGTCCGACATGATCATCGTCGAGAATGAGCACCTCCCCAATGTGACATTCCTCCACATCCGGAGATCCTTCGGAAACCCCGCCCTCCTCATCCCGTGGGAACGCGTGAAAGTCTTCGGCAACCGCGAGATCGTCGTGCACATCGAAGACGTGCGCTCTTTCGAAGACAATCCCGCGCCAGGGGACATCCTGCTCAAAGACCACATCCTCGACAAGAAAGTGATCGATGTGGAAGACCGCGACGTGGAAGTGGTCTACGACGTGAAGCTGATTCTCAGAAATAACGTGCTCTTTGTGAGCGACGTGAACATCAGCCGGTACAGGCTGCTGAGGCGTCTCGGACTCAAGTGGTTGGCGAAAGCCCTCACGTTCCTCAGGAAAGATCTCCGCGACGAGAAGATCCCCTGGACTTTCATCCAGCCTCTGCCGCCCGCCATCGGGAGCTTCCGGGGTGATGTGAAACTGAAAGTCCTCAAAGAGAAACTCTCCGAGATCCACCCGGCGGAACTGGCGGATATCCTCGAGGAGCTGGACGAGTCGCAGCGGCTCGCGGTCTTCAGCGAACTGGAGACCAGCCATGCTTCCGATACGCTCGAAGAGATCGATCCCGCCGTGCAGCGCGACCTCGTCGCGGCGCTCAAGAAAGAACGCGTTGCCCTGCTCCTCGGTGAAATGACGACGGGGCAGGCGGCGGACATTTTATCGGTGCTGCCGGCAACGGAGGCGCGCGCCATCCTGAAGCTCCTCCGGTCAACCGATCAGGAGAGCGTAAAGAAGATTGAAGCCATCTTAAGCAAACAGGAAGAGAAGATCGCGAACTTCACCACGCCCAAACTCATCGATCTTCCGGATACCACCGTTGTCCGCGATGCCCTTCCCCGCTTTCTCACTGAAGCGAAGGACCGCGACGTCGTGATGTACCTCTATGTTATCGATGCGAATAATCACCTCGTTGGTGTGATGAACCTGAAAGAGCTCCTCAGGGCGGAGCCCGAAAAAACGCTGCGCTCCATCATGCTCGACAACGTGATCAAGCTGTCTCCGGATGCAACGCTCCGGGATGCCCTCTCCCTCTTCTCGCGCTACGAGTACCGCGCCATTCCGGTCGTCGACAGAGACGGCCACCTCCTCGGGGTCGTGCCGCACAGGGATGTGATGCAGCTGAAGCACAGGTTCTTTGATTGAGGAAGAAGAGGAAGCAGAAGAAACAGAGGAAGCCGAAGAGGTCTCAATCAGATGTACACCTCCTCTTGCGAAGAACCTGTCGCACTTGGAACGTGCCGTGACGCATCATTCAACGACCTCACCCCTGTCCCCTCTCCACGAGTGTGGAGAGGGGAACTGTTTGTGTTCTTGTTTGTTTTTTTCAGAAGAAATACACATACACTATACAAAACAATTCCCTTCTCCTCCGCAGAGGAGAAGGGCTGGGGATGAGGTCGAATGGCACCTGAGGATACGGCAATGAATGAACTATTCCGCAATCCGTTCCATCCACTCTCCTGCACTGCAAGCCCGTAGTACACTATCCAAGATGAAGCGCTCCGAGATCATCTTCGGCTTGCTTAGGATCCCCATGGATATCCTCGCGGTGGTTGCGGCGCTGCTCCTCAGTTACCGGCTGCGCGAAGCGAACATCGATCTCCTCCCGTCCATTCAACTACTGGAGCCCGCGCAGAGCCTGCCGAGCATGCCCTACTACCTCTCGACGTTCGTCTGGCCGGGGGTCCTCACGTTCGTCGTCATCGCGGCCATGCTCAAACTGTACGCCCTCAAAACGACCGCGAGCGGCTGGAGCGAGATCGGCCGCATCCTCATCGCCAGCGCTCTCTGGACCCTCGCCGTCATGGTGTGGTACTTCCTCATCGAGAAGCAACTCTTCTACTCGCGGGCGCTGCTCGTCCTCGCAACCGTTTTTATTGCCGCCTTCGTCATCCTCGGACGAATAGCCGTCCTCCTCCTGCAACGTGCCTGTCTTCGTCTCGGCATCGGCGTGCGCCTCGTCGTCTCCATGGGGCGACAGCCGATCGTCGCTTCCGCGCGCGAAACCCTCGCACGCGATGTGCGCTACGAGTACCTCGGCCATGTCACCGACCTCGCGTCTCTCGAACGACTCCGCTGCCACTGCAGACCGGATCTCGTCCTCCAGACGGACGCGAACCCGGGAAGCGGAGAAACCGTCTCGCTCATCGACTACTGCCGAAGCACTCACATCGGCTATGCCTTCCTCCCCCCCGTCCTTGCGGATGTCCCGCACCTCCTCGTTGTGGAGCACCTCGGAATGCTCCCCATGCTGCGCTTCCAGCCGACGACACTGGACGGCTGGGGCCGCGTCCTCAAGCGCACGTTTGATATCGCGGCAAGCATGCTGCTCCTTGTCCTGCTCTCGCCGCTCTTCCTCCTGATCGCCTTCGCCATCGTCCTCGAATCCGGCCTGCCGGTGTGGTACGTCTCGCGCAGAGTGGGGGAGCACGGGCAATCATTCATTCCCGTTCTCAAATTCCGCTCCATGGTCCGCGATGCCGACACCCTGCGCAAAGATTTGCAGGAGAAGAACCGCCGTCAGGACGGCCCCCTGTTCAAAATAGAGAATGACCCCCGGGTCACGGGGGTCGGACGGCTCCTCCGCCGATTCGATCTCGATGAACTCCCGCAGCTCTTGAATGTCCTCGCCGGGCACCTCTCGCTCGTCGGTCCCCGTCCGCATCTGCCGGAAGAGGTGAATCGCTATGCCCCCTACCAGCGGCGCGTCTTCGCCGTGAAACCGGGGATGACAGGCCTCGCGCAGATCTCCGGCAGGAGCTCTCTTCCCTTCGATGAAGAAGTGCGCCTCGACCTCAAGTACGTCGAGGAGTGGTCGTTCCCCTTCGATCTCTGGATTCTGGCGCGGACGCCGATCGCCGTTTTGAAGCGAAGACGAGAGTGAATGTGTATTTTTTCCCTCTTCCCCAACCCTTCCCCCGCCCTTCGACCCGGCTCAGGGTCTGCGAGTGGGGGAAGGGGGCTTCAAGAGATTTCCCCTCCCCCTCCGGGGGAGGGGAAAGGGGAGAGGGAAAAAACAAACAACAAACAAACCACTATGCGAAGAGTGCCATCTGCCCCTTCTCCCCCTTCTTCTCCTTCGCGGAATCCCGGCTGTCCGGCGTCTCGCAAAAATGGTTCAGATAGGAGAGAACATCCTTTCCATATCCTTTCGTCGCGAGACGCTGGTCGAAGAGAACGATATCTCCATCATGCGTCCTGTGCCGCGCGAATGTGCGGAACAAACGGAAGAGGCGATGTTCCATGCGCGGCAGCGTGTAGGCAGAGAAGGCATTTTGATAATGTTCACAGCGCTTCGAGACGATAGGATGCGACGGCTGGTCGAAGGGGAGGCTCATGAGGAAGAGGTGATCGATACTGCCTCCCGGCAGCTCCACCTGCTCGTACGTCCACGGCGTAACGAGCCAGAGACAGGGAGAACCGGCAGCGAGAAACTCGGCCTGCATCCGCTCCTGCCCGCCGCTCAGATTCTGGCAGATCAGCCTGACTCCGCGCGCCTCGAGAGGAATGGTGTGCATGACGAAGCACTCTTCGATGACCCTGCGGCTGGGAATGAGGAGCACGGTCCTGCCCTCCGGAGGATGAGAGAAGAAATCTTTCAGCTGCATCTCGCGCTCGAAGCGGAAGGGGATGCGCGCCTGCTGTTGGGCTCCATGCTCTCTGACGGGGAAAGCCGCGGGCAGAATTTCGATGAGGGCGGGAGCGCTTCCCGGCGGGGCGATGAGAGTCGTCGGGAATCGCCGGTAGAGGGCATCGCGAAGGATGTTCGAAACGAACTCGGGAACGGATTTGAGGAACTGGCTGCCGTTCTGCCTCTGCTCGATCCACGCAATGCGCCCGTGAAATTCTTTCGGCGAGAGCATGTGCGCGAGATCCTTCAGGTGAGATGTCACTGTGTCTCCGTGGGCTGTCTGCAGAATACTCTCCAATCGTTCCCGAAGCGCACCCGCCTCCGGAGACGAAAGATCGTCCTGTTTGATTTTGTAATAATCCTGCGTAACCCTCGTGCGCTCGGCCCAGATCTGGAGAAGATCCAGAAACCGCGTGAGCGTTTCGTCCCGTTCCGCGGCGGCACGCAATTCATCGATGGGACACGCCCAGCCGAAAGCCTGCGTGGCCGTATCCTCCAGCATGGAGGCGTCATCGAGAATGATGTGTGCCCTCTCCGTAAGCGCGCCATGTGCGCTGTGATCAGGATCCTGCAGGAAGGAGAGTAACTGACGCTGGTCGAGGAGGAGGACACCGGGAAGATGTTCGAATTGGGAACGGTACGCTCTCGAAGCGGAGCTGCACGCCAATTTCCCGTGCCAGACGGCCCGTTCGTCCCCATGGAGCGGGAGTGCGTTGATGTGCTGCGGTGCGTACCAGAGCATTTTCACAGCGAGCGTCGCTTCGTCCGCCGTGAAGTGATCCTGTTTCAGGAGAGACGCAACCGCAGAGGGATCGGGGAGGTGGGAAGGCGGATGCAACACCCGTACGCCTGCGGGCACGAACGTGCGGCGCAGACATGCAGGGAGATTTTTTACCGCAACCCACTGCACGCTCTTCGTGTCCGTGCTCGCCCATGTCAGAAGATTCGCGAGTGAAGAGGGATCGAGGATTTCTTCGACAACCGACACGGTACCAACAGGTGGCGGAGCGAAGACCGCCTCCGCGAAAGAAGAGGAATCCTTGGCGGCAACCGGTTGGGGGACGGGTTTCTTGAGCCACTGAGGCCGCGTCTTCTTCTTGGGGGCCGGGAGAGAAGCGAAGAGACACCGGTAGCCTTCGGGTCCGCGTTCCATCACGGACAGCGCTTCCTTGAAAAGATCACCCGGCATTTCCCCTATCCGCTCGAGGCAACGCCCGAGGAGTTCCAACGTGGCACGGACATCGCCGAGAGCGCGGTGTACCGGCTCGTGATTGAGTCCGAGAACGGAACTCACGTATCCGAGCGAATAACTCTTGAGTTCCGGATACACGAGGGAGGCCAGCATGGACGTGTCGATCCACGGATGATCAAACAAATCGATGCCTTCGCCACGGAGCATCTTGAGATCGAAACTGACATTCTGTCCGATAATGAGTGTATCCGATCCGATCTCTTCGAGAATTTTTTCTCGCATCTGCCCGAACAGAGGCTGCCCTTTGATCGCTTCCTGCGTGATGCGGGTCAACACCTGCACTGTCATGGGAATCTCCTCCGGAATGTCGAAGAGCTGAGAGAAACGCGAAGCCTCCTTTCCGTTCTCGTATCGCACGGACGCGAACTCGATGATGCGGTTCACGCGCGGGACGAACCCCGTCGTCTCAGTATCGAGAACGATGAAGGGGAGAGAAGGGAACTTCATTGGGGGGAGTGTACTACGTGCTTGCCTTGCTTGCCCGTTTTTGCCTCACCCCCGGCCCCTCTCCGATACCAGCTCCGCATGCCCACGCGGAGAGGGGTGACGCTTCGATAGCGATTGTATTGAGAAAGACATCCCCCCTCTCCCGAGGCGTGTGGAGTGGCATGGGAGAGGGGGATAGGGGGTGAGGCAAATATTCGCCCTCACGCCGCCGTCTCCAGACTCGGTTCAACCGCTTCTTCTGCCTTGGCCGCCTTCTTCCCTTCCTTCCTCAGGGCAAGCTTCCTTGGTTTCTTCTCAACTGTAGGAGCTTCTTCTTTTTTCTCGACCACTTCTTCCGCAGAACCCTCTTTGCCATCTTTGCCCTCTTTTTCCTCCTTGCCCTCCTGTTTACCCACCGTAGCTTCAGCGGAGGCGGGCACTTCCTCTTTCACCTCAGAAGAAACTGCCGGAATTTCCACAACGACCTCTTCCCCTTTCAGTTCCGCTAACTTCGCCTTGAATGCCGGCAGTTCCTCGTAGTTGTACATATCCAGCTCGAAGCCGGTGAGTTCCGTTGCGAGACGGATGTTCTGCCCCTTCTTCCCGATGGCCATGGGGCGCTGGGCCTCCTCCACGAAGACGGCTGCACGCTTCTTGATGCGGCGCTCCTGCTCGTCCATGTGTTCCTCGGCATTCACGATGATCACCGCGGAGATGGCAGCCGGTTGGAGAGCCGTCGAGATCAGGCGGATGGGATCCTCCGACCACTCGATCATATCCACGCGCTCGCCGTTGAGTTCTTCCATGACGGCCTGGATGCGCACGCCCTTCTGCCCGACGCACGCCCCGATGGGATCGATGCGCGGATCGTTGCTCTGCACGGCCACCTTGCTGCGGAACCCGGCGTCGCGCGCGATGGCCTTGATGAGCACATCCCCGTTCCTGACTTCCGGGATCTCGAGCTCGAGGAGCTTCTTCACGAGATTCGAATGCGTGCGTGAGATCCTGAGCTGCGGCCCCTTGCCCGTGAGTTCGACTTTATCGAGGTACACGCGCAGACGTTTGCCCGTGTAGTAGTGCTCGCCGGGGATCTGCTCTCTCCACGGCAGACTGACCGTCATGCCTTCGATCTCGAGCGTCACCCAGTTCGGCTCCACCTTGGTCACGGTCGCCGTGAGGAGCTCCGCCTCGCGGCCCTTGAACATCTCGTAGAGACTCTTCTTCTCCGCCTCCTGCAGTTTCTGGAGGATGACCTGCTTCGCGGCCTGCGCGGCGATGCGCCCGTAACCGACAGGGGTGACATCAATGGTGATCTCGTCGGCCAGTTCCGCATCCGGCCTGATCTTCCGCGCATCCTTCAGGCTGATCTCGAAGTTCTCATTCTCCACCTCCTCTACCACTTCCTTCACGAGGAGCACCGTCGGCATGTCGTGCCCCTCCTCGAGGTCGATGCGGATCTCCTGCTCTTTGTTGCCGAAGTCCTTGCGGTACGCGGTCGCGATGGCCTGCTTCACGGCTTCCAGCACCTGATCCGGACTGACGTTTTTCTCCGTGCAAATCTGATTGATAGCGGCGATGAACGATGCGCGCATGGTAGAGATTGGTAGAAAAAGGCGACCATTCCCAGGGTAGTGGAATAGTCTCACAATGACGAACCTATTGTAGATGCATTCCCTGGCAAGAGCAAGTGTAAGATGCTCCCATGCGCCCCCTCGCGCTCACCATCGTCATGAGCTTCCTCGCAGGCATTCTCTCGAATGTTCTCCTCGAGATATTTCTCAAAAACCGCGTTCCCCTCCTCGGATCTTTTGCCGGACTCGAACTTTCTCACAATCCCGGCATCGCGTTCGGCATGCGCCTGCCCCCCCTCCTTCAGACAATCCTCATTGTCATTGCGCTGATCGTTGTCGGATGGCTCGCACTACAGTCCGTCGATCCCAGAAAAAATGCCAATTATCAATTATCAATTATCAATGATCAGACCGGCTACGGGCTGATCATGGGAGGCGGGCTGGCGAATCTCCTCGACCGCGCAATGGACGGCCTCGTCACGGACTACATTCAGGTTGGATCGTTTCCGGTGTTCAATGTGGCGGATAGTTGTATTTCCATCGGAGTAGCGATTTTACTGCTGGAGGTGCTCGTCTCGAGGAAACGCAAGCTTTGAGTCTTGAGCTTTGAGCTTTGAGCACCACAAAACGGTGGATGTCATATGGGCGAAGGCTCATAGCTCACCGCTCATAGCTCATAGCTCCATAAGGTCTTCAAATCACTACCGCAAAAGCTCCCCTCTGGTTACACTGAGCCCCTCATGGATATCCAGTACCGCATCCAGGGCGGCATCCCCCTCAAGGGAGACGTGCACCTCAGCGGCTCGAAGAATGCCGTGCTCCCGCTCATCGCGGCGAGCGTGCTCACCAGCGGCGAGACCGTCCTCATGAACGTTCCGTGGCTGAGGGACGTGAAGGCCATGCTCGCGATTCTGGAATTCCTGGGTGCCGAGACGTCCTCCCACGAGGGAACGGTCCGGATCCGCACAGAGAAACTCCAGAACAAGCCCATCCCGTGTGAACTCGTTTCGCGCCTGCGGGGCTCCATCGTGCTCTTGGGTCCGCTCCTCGCGCGCTTTGGCATCGTGGAGATGGCCTATCCGGGCGGCTGCGTGCTGGGCAAACGCCCGGTGGATGCGCACCTCGCGGCACTCGCGCAACTCGGCGCAGTGGATATGAGCTCTTCGGAGAACGTGCTCCATTTGCAGGGGGATCTGCGCGCAGGCCGGATCGTGCTGCCCGAGTTCTCGGTGACGGCGACGGAGAATGCCATCCTCGCGGCGGCGGCCATCCCCGGGGAAACCCTGATCGAGCTCGCAGCGGCGGAGCCGCACGTGCAGGAAGTGGAGCGTATGGTGCAGGCGATGGGCGCGGAGGTCTCCGGCATCGGTACGCACTCCGTCACCGTCCGCGGAAACAAGTATTTGAAGCCCGTCACGCACACGGTGACGACGGACTACCTGGAGGCGGGCGCCTTCATCACGGCGGGCATCCTCACGGGCGGGAAGATCCGCATCCATGGAATCGAAGAGAGTCACCTGCTCGCATTCCTCAATGTCATCTCGCGCATGGGCGCCGTGACCAAGTACGATCCGGAGGCGAAGACGCTTTTCGTGGATGGAGAGATCTCTTCACTGAGGGGGGCGAAAGTGCAGACGAACATCTTCCCCGGCTTCCCGACCGACCTCCTGCCCCCCGTCGGCGTCCTCATGACGCAGGCGAAGGGCGTGAGCCGCATCTTCGAGTGCCTCTACGAGGGACGCATGGCCTACCTCTACGAATTGGAGAAGATGGGCGCGCAGATAGAAGTGCTCAATTCCCATCAGGCACTCATCATCGGTCCCGCGCGCCTCAAAGGACGGCAGGTTGCCAGTAACGACATCCGCGCCGGCGCAGCCATGGTCCTCGCCGCCTTGTGCGCGGAAGGGGAGACCGTCGTCACAGACGTGCGCTACATTGAGCGGGGGTACGACCACATGAATGAGAAGCTTCAATCTTTGGGGGCAAAAATTCAGAAGATTGAGACGGGGGAGTGATGGACACAATCTACATATTAATATACGATAGCACACTCGCCGGATGTCCCGGCGGGCGTCTGTGTCTGTGATCATTCACAAGGAGAGCGCTAATGAACGCTAGAAGGTCAGCTGTTTTGTTCACTTCCATGATGATGGCCATTTTTGGCGGCATCATCGGATGGACCATCAACAGTTTCGCAGGATGGCTCATCGGCTGTCTCATCGGGTTGTTGGCAGGGGATCTTCTCGTCGGAATGGGTATCGTTGCCGTGGCACAAATCGTCTTCATGGTCTTGGCCTCCTGGAAGACGACCAAAAGGATGAGCAAGTTGGTCCCAGGCGGGATTGGGGAAGCGCTGATGGCTGTGGGCGGCTTCGATGTCGGCTACGTCATCGGCGGAGTCGTTTCATGGGTAATGTTTCTTGCAGCACTGAGGTGATGGTTGTCCCCTGTAGGATCACAGACAACTCCGGCTCATCCCCCCTCGCGGGAATGGGCCGGTTGGAGATGCCTACATATTTCCTCATCTAACCCTAACCCTAACCCTAGCCTTCGCCTTACGCATCCGCTACCATACGCGCCGATGCTCACCTACTCCTCCCTCGGCTCCGCGACCATTTCCCTCGAAGGAGGGAAGAAGACCATCGTGGTCTTCCCGGGCAAAACCTCCCCGAAGGACGCGCTCATTTTGAAATCGTCTCCCGATGAGGTTCCGGAGGAGGGAACCATCTCATGGCCGGGAGAGTACGACATGGACGGCATGACTATCCGCGGCATCGGACACAATGACGGAGCCAAGGTATCGTTCGTCGTGGAACTGGAAGGGGTGCGCACCGCCTTCATCGCCCCCCCGCTCCACGAATGGTCGGACTATGAAATCGAACTCCTCGGGGACATCGACGTGTTATGCCTCCCCGCCGAAGACCTGAAGATCGTCCAGAAGCTCATCGACGAAGTGGACCCCCGCGTCCTCATCCCGCTCCAAACCAAAGACGAGGACGATTTCCGCGAGGTTCTGAAGGTATGCGGAGCGGTAGGCAAAGAATCCGTTCCCGAGTTCAAACTGAAGGGGAAGAGTTCGTTGCCGCAGGAGGGGAGGGAGGTCGTGGTCTTGAAGAAAAATTGATAATTGGTAATGGATCATTGAAAATGAGGTACGCTTTGGGACGTGACCCTGTAGTTCAATGGATAGAACAATCCTCTCCTAAGGGATAAATGCAGGTTCAATTCCCGCCAGGGTCACCATTCGACTGTCTTATAACAGCGGTTTTTTCGTGTGCCACTCGGTCACCCGCTCGAAAGCGTACGCAGCACGCAGAATTGTTTCTTCCCCCCACTGCGACCCAAGGAGCTGCATGCCGATCGGCAGAGCTGGCACTTGCCCTGAGCTTGTCGAATGGGCTTCTGCCCGCTTCGAAGTCATTCCGCATGGGATGGAAATACCTGGAATACCGGCAAGGTTTGCAGTGACGGTGAAGATATCTTCCAGGTACATCTGCACGGGATCGTTCTGGTGTGCGCCGATCGTGAATGCCGGAGTGGGAGCGACCGGAGCGAGGATGACATCGACTACGCGGAATGCCTCTTCAAAATCGCGCTTCACGAGCGCGCGGACCTTCTGCGCCTGACGGTAGTACTTGTCATAGTACCCGGCCGAGAGCGCGTACGTCCCGATCATGATGCGGCGCTTCACCTCGGCACCAAAACCGCCCGACCGCGCGCGCTCGTAGTATTCCGTTAAGCTTTTGGCATCACCGCCGCTCCGCCCGAACCGCACCCCGTCGTAGCGCGCCATGTTCGAGCTCACTTCGCTCGGACAAATGACGTAGTACGCAGCGAGCGCGAAGGGGGTGTGTGACAAACTCACATCGACAATTTCGGCCCCGAGTGAGGCGAATGTCTCCGCCGCATCACGGACGGAACGCTCGACATCGCCGTCCATGCCGTCGATGAAGTACTCCTTCGGGAGCCCTATCCTCAGCCCTTTGACGCCTTTCGCGAGGCCTGCCCTGTACGCAGGAACGGGAACGTCCCCCGTCGTCGCATCGAGCGGATCATGCCCGGCGATCGCAGACAGAACGATGGCTGCGTCCTCGCTGTTTTTTGCGAGCGTTCCGATGGAATCCAGCGAACTCGCCATGCTCATGACGCCAGATCGACTGGTGCGGCCGTAGGTGACTTTCAGCCCCGCACACCCGCAGAAGTGCGCCGGCTGGCGGATGCTCCCGCCCGTATCGGTTCCGAGTGCGAACAGGCACTCGTCCGCCGCGACCGCCGCCGCGGATCCCCCGGATGATCCTCCGGCAACACGGCTCTTGTCCCACGGATTTTTCGTGACGCCGAAGCAGGAGGTTTCCGTGGAGCAGCCCATCGTGAACTCATCCGTATTCGCCTTGCCGAGACTGATGGCACCGACCGCTTTCAGTCTCTTCGTCGTCGTGGAATCGAACGGAGGAATGTAATCTTTACCTGCCCCGCGGAGCCCGGAGGGCGAAGAGGGGTCCCGCAAAACATTGGAGCACGCTGTCGTGGGTACGCCCGCCTCGCAGAAAATATCTTTGGCGAGGTAGGGGATCCCCGTGAGCGGATGATCAAATGTTCCCTTGGCATCGATTGTTTTAGCCTCTTTCAGAGCATGTTCGAAATTCCGATGCACGACGGCATGCAGCGCCCCGTCCACCTGTTCGATTCGCTCGATGCAGGCGCGCGTCAGTTCTTCGGCAGAGATCGTCTTCTTGCGAAGTTTCTCATGTGCCCCAGCGATGGAGAGGGAAGAAAGCAAAGTGAATGGTTCGGGTTCATTGTTCATGGTTAATAGTTAAAAGTTCAAGGTGATCCGTGAGCGGAAGGCGTTTCGATCTGCTGCTCCACGATCGGCAAAGGACTGGTGCCGAGGAGCATGTCCGTCGTGCATGAAGAAGGAATCAATGCGTCCGGACGCACGACGCCGGAGAGACCCGTGATCTGCGCGGACGCTTCGACCGACGACGTATCCACTTCCTGAAGTTTGGATACGTAGTCGAGGATGGACGAGAGCTCCACAGTAAACCGCTCAACCTCGGCATCCGAAAGCGTGAGGCGCGCGAGCGCAGCGATGTGCCGGACCTGGGAGGAAGTGAGAGCCATGGAACACGAGAATGGTAACGAAGGAGCTCTTCGTCTGAAAGGAAACCGCGATTTTGATGTTTTACATAAACAAGTAATTAATGTATAATAGTATTAAATACCAAGAGAAACACTATGCCTTCCCATGCTCATGAAACAGGCCGCCAAGGACGAGGCCCGAATGTTCACAGGCAACACGAAGAACAGGAAAAACAGAGAGAGCAATTGAAGCGCGGCATCGCGCAAAAACTGCGACCTGTCCTCCGCGGGAACACGGATGGAGAAAGAGTCATAGAATTGTGCACCCGGGAACTTCTGGGAATGTGGATGGATGAAGTGAACAGAGGATTGAATCTGCACGTTGCCGGGCATATGGTGGAAAGTGTTGTTGAATACGACATTTTCCCCCTGCTGAGAGAATCACACGGAAAGAACGTTGATCGTCCTCTCGTTGATGTCTTCTCTGCGGCAGCAGAGCAAATGAAGCTTGCCCGTGAGGCAACCACGCCCGAAAGCATGGACAGACAAACGGCGAGGCAACGTGAGCGTGACGATGATCCTGGGGAACAATTGGACGCTTGTAACATCGAAACCCGTCACAGGCTCGACAGTGCCCTTTGCCGCCGCGGATCAAAGGGCGGCCGCCATACGCACATCCTCTGGAGTTCGAGCTCACTCCCCCCGCAATAGGCGTGGAAAAATCAACGTCTGCACGCACGGAAACCGTCCGATAGAGGGTGCTATGATGGTGCGTACATGGTCGCAGCGCCCCCCCCTCTCTACGGCAAAGAAACGGCCCTCGCCATCCAGAACTTCCCGATCTCGGGGATAGAGATGCCTTCCGAATTTCTCAGTGCTCTCGCCCTCATCAAAGAACATGCGGCGGCGGTCAACGGAGAACTGGGATTGATCCCGGCATCCTGTGCGGAAGCGATCGAGGCTTCGGCGCAGGCCATACGGAGAAGGGAACATCATGATCAGTTCCCCATCGATATCTTCCAGACGGGATCGGGCACGTCGACCAATATGAACATGAACGAAGTGATCGCCCATCTCGCCTCGAAGGACGGACAGGCGGTCCACCCCAACGACCACGTGAACCGCTGCCAGTCGAGTAACGACGTCATCCCGACGGCCATCCAGATCGCGTGCGCGCAGGGGCTGCGGGACGCGCTCCTCCCCGCCCTCACGCTCCTCGCGGAGTCACTCGAAACAAAAGGCGCGGAATTCCGGGACATTATAAAAACGGCGCGCACACACCTCATGGATGCCGTGCCCGTGCGTCTGGGAGATGAATTTCTGTCGTACGCCTCGCTCGTCCGTCAGGGGATGCACAAGCTTACGCAATCAATCTCTGATCTCTGCGTGCTGCCGCTCGGAGGCACGGCGGCGGGAACCGGCCTCAACGCGGATAAACGTTTCGCTCCGGCTGTGATCGAACGCCTTGCCAAGGAAACAGGCTTAGCCCTGCGGGAAGTGGAAAATCACATCGCAGCGCAGAGCTGTCCACTCGCATTCTCGTCCGTAGCGGGAGCGCTCAAAGAGACGACGACTGCTCTTACGAAGATCGCAAGCGACATCCGCCTCATGGGATCCGGCCCGGTCGCGGGACTTGCCGAACTCTTCCTCCCGGCCCTCCAGGCCGGGTCCTCCATCATGCCGGGGAAAGTGAACCCGGTTCTGTGCGAGAGTGTCCTGCAGGTCGCCATGGAAATCACGGGGATGGACGCCACCGTGCACGCCGGCCTCGCGATCGGGAGCGCGTTCGAACTCAATACGGCCATGCCGGTTATTGCGCATTCGCTCCTCTCCGGCATCAGACACCTCGCGAATGTGAGTGCGGTCTTCGAAGAGAAGTGCGTCCGGGGAATAGAAGCAAATCGCGCACTCATCTCCGAACGTTCGGGGAAGAATCCCATGTTGGCGACGGCCTTGAACCCCCTCATCGGTTACGACCAGTCCGCTGCCATCGTGAAGGAAGCACTCGCAAAAAAAGAGACCATCCTCGCGATCGCGGAGAAGAAGACGAAGATCCCGCTCGAGAAACTGCAGGAGGCTCTGAACCCGGCAAAAATGTGCGCATGAACCTACATGGAGATCAGCCGAGTGATCGTACATATTCCGCGATACGCGCCCGGTCCTCATTGGCCTTTTCGGCTTTGTGATACACCTCGATCCACACAATCGTGATGCGATCCGCGTGGTATGCATAGATGATGCGCAGGGAATCACGCCGCAGCGACCTGCAGAACAAGTGTCCTTTGACGATACACAGCCCCTCACCGCGATAAAGGACTGTACGGTGCTGGCTGGGTCCTGCGGGATTGGGAGTGATGATGTACTGCTTGAAATATTCGAAATCCGCGGGAAGCGAACGAAATTTGCGTGATAATCGTGCAAATTCTTTCTGAAATGCAAGCAAGAATTCAAAGCGGATCGTCTGCATAGCTGCGCATGGAATAGGGCTGCTCACGATAGAATGCGCATTCGTATTCCAGTGGCTCTCCTGTCTTGTGCACGATCCACGGAAGATCCCCGTGAGAGAATTCGCGGATTTGCGCCGCATTCATATCCGATAACCGGGATAGCTCCACATCGATGTGCTGCAATTCGCGCGAATCAATCTTCGACAGATCCGGCGCGCGCAGCGGCATGTACTTCTTCTGATCATACTGAAAATATTTGCTTTTCACTCTCATTAAATCTCCATCCTGTTCCATCCTGGCAACCATTTCAGTGAAACCGACGGGGGACGGACCGTGATGATTTTTGATGTACTTCAACCCCATCAATTGCTCTTCGAACTTCTCATAGAAATCAAAATCGATGAAATAGAGGATTTTGTAAATGACCGTTTCCCCGACATTCGGTTTCGCCCCGATTTTTTGCAAAATGTAGAGCAGCACCTCCCTGAACTTCTCCATCCGTTCTTGCGGAACATTGATGCGCATATCCGTCTTCCCCTCCACCATTTTCCGATGAGAAGGCAACGTCGGCAACGCAAACTGCGATTCTTTTCCTCCGAGAAAATCTTCCAAGCTCATACCAAAAATCCCGGCAAGCTTCTGCGCTTCGGTCACGGTCAATTCGCGCTCCCCCTTCTCGATCTGAAGGTATGTAGGGCGCGAAATGCCGATTTCCCCGGCCATTTCCTCCTGGGAAATGTTTCGTTTTTTCCGTAGTCGCCGGAGATGGTGAGGATCGAATGTCATAGAGGCAGGATAGCGAAAGTAAATATATCCGTCAATAGAGGATGACGGATTTCTTAACAAGGCGTTTTTGCTCGCTATCGTCTGCGCACAATAGCGACACAGCGACAAAAGGCATATGTTGTACTCATGAAATTCCTCGCTATCTTCTGCGTGACGCTCTTCGCCACATTCCTGAGCGCGATGTCGGGAGGGGGCGCTTCGACGATCAACCTTCCTGTTTTCCTCCTGCTTGGCATTCCGTTCCCACTGTACGGATTACCGCTGGAATGTCGGCGCAGAGAATGACTGGGATGATTTACGTTGGGATTCCATTGAACGGATACGTCGTGTTCTTAGTCCAGATGATCAACGGAAAGTTCTCGGAAAGAATGCTGTGGAATTTTTCAATTTGCGCGATTGATCATCCGATGAATTCAGAAAGGATAATGCTCTTCTTTGCAGTATCCATCACACAATGCCCACCGATCGGCAGGGTCAACATGGGATCTGTATGCCCGAAATCGAGACCGGAGAGAATGGGAAAGCTGTACCCTTCAGTTGCAGAGAGAACAATTTTTTCCAGAGTGTCCGAATCATTGAAACCAACTTTGCTATGGAACCGACCGATGAGCATACCGCGGATGCGTTGGAATGCTCCTATCTGACGAAGATGGAAAAACAAGCGATCAACCGTTGCAGGTGTTTCCACTTCATCCTCCTCAACACAAAGAATGGCACCATCGAGATTCGGCATGTGCTCCGTGCCTGCCAAGAGAAGGAACGTTCCGAGATTACCTCCAAGGAGTTGACCCTCCGTCTGCCCGGGTTTCATCACCGTAAGTCCGGAGTTATCCTTCATGGTTCGCGGACGATCGTCCTCTTTATCCCACAACGTAAGTTCGTCGGTCCATTTCTCGGAAACTGGAAGTGAATAGGGCTCACTTTGCATGAGTGTCTGCTGAAAAGCATTCTTTGTAAAAGGCAGCAAACCACCAAACTCTCCGAATTGAGGTAGAACGGTAGGGCCGAGGTATGTCACGAGTCCGGTGCGCGCAGTGATCGCATTCAGCAAAACCGTGATGTCACTATATCCGAGGTAAATTTTCGGATGAGCCGCGATGAGCGCGTAATCGAGATGATCGATGAGCTGATTCGCATTGAGCCCTCCGATCGTTGCGATGACTGCTTTCACCTCATTATCTGCAACCATAGAGTGGAAATCACTGAGACGTTGTGAGATAGACCCTGCGGTGTGCGCCTCTCTCGCCGTGGCGTTTTGGCTTAAGCATATGGTGAAACCCATTTGCTCCATTGCTGCAACACCACGCGCGAGACGTCTTGGACAGAAGTAGGCCAAGGGAGACGATGGTGAAATGACACCGACCGTGTCACCCTGCTGAAGTCTCCGAGGAAAGGTCATAAGATGACTGGAATAAGACAAGAAACATTGGCATCATATCTTACTATGTTGATCCCCAAAAGACTCGAAGAAGGCGACACCGTTGGAGTCGTAGCGCCTGCACGATCGCTGTCGATTGTGCATGAGAAATGGATTGGGATTGCGCAGCAATTTTTTCGTGATCGCGGAATGGACATTCGTTTTGCGCCACACTGTTCCGATCGTTGGAATGAGACAGGGGGGAAGATCGAAGACCGTGTCAGCGACCTGATGGAAATGTTTGAAGATCGCAAGATCAAGGCAATCATCACAGCTATCGGCGGCTTCAATTCCAATCAGTTACTTCCTCACCTTGACTACGGAACTATTCGGAAGAATCCGAAGATCTTCCTTGGCTATAGTGACATCACAGCTCTCCACAACGGTATCCACGCGAAAACCGGACTCGTCACATTCTCCGGCCCTCACTTCTCAACTCTTGGACAACCCCATCCCATGGACTACACCGTGCGTTATTTTGATGAAGTACTGTGCGACCCAAAGCCAATTGTAGACATCACCGAGAGTCCGACCTTTGCAGAGGATGAATGGTTCAAAAGCCCGGAAGATCCACAAACTCGAGCATTAAAGCAGAATCCAGGATGGACAATCATCCACGAAGGTAAAGCAGAGGGTGCACTCATGGGCGGAAATATTGTCACATTGCAAGCACTGATCGGCACATCGTATCTACCAACTACAAAAGGAAAGGTGCTCTTCTTAGAAGATTCTGAGGAAATGAAAGCGCACGATATCGACCGGGTTCTTACGCACATGCAACTCGCAGGAATGTTTAAAGATGTAAGGGGATTGCTATTTGGGAGATTTCCTTCGATCGTCGGCTTTGACGAAAATCGTCTTCGTGAACTTCTCCTGCGCGTGACACAAGGAACGAATTATCCGATCATCGCTAACGTGGATTTTGGCCATACCGATCCTTTGGCAACGATCCCTATCGGGATCCCATGTCTTCTTGATACCTTCAGAAAAAAAATCCAATACCTTGCACCTGCTGTACAGTAGTTATCATCGGGAATTGCACCTGTATAGGTGCAATTTATTGCGGGAGGGCACCACGGACACCAGCCTGACCCAAGAGGGAGTCGAACCTGGATAGAATGCAGAATTTGTAGCATATAGGCAGAACGGTCACATGCGCAGGGTGGCAGGGGCGATTACAATCGAACCTGGATATATTGTGAAGTTTGTCGCCTGACAAGTAAGCCATTTTTGAGCTTGCAGTACGCATCTTTGGTACGATGTTGACATGACTAATGATCACCTGGGCACATCGCGCTACTCCGTCGGTGGATCAGAGAATGCATACATGGATACGGGGCGAAGAGTCATGAGAAACTTGAATGGCATCATCGTCCTCAAGGAACTACAAAAAGCAGAAGAAGATGCACTCGTGCACGCCTATCAAGCACTATTGGGAGAAGTGCGATCCGACACTCCCATGAGCAATGCCCTGCTCAAGCATATCCATCACTCCATTTTCGGCGACCTCTACGATTGGGCCGGACGCTTCCGAACGGTTGTCATCAGCAAGCCAGGGGTGACATGGCCTCCGCCGGATTATCTTGATCAGGCGATGAAAGAGTATGAACGGGATGTCCTCAGGAAGTACCCAGCCTCGAGCATCCAAGAGAATGATGACGCTTTCTGTAAGGCTCTCGCGCATATCCAAGGCGAATTTCTCGCGATTCATCCGTTCCGGGAAGGCAATGCTCGTTCGATCAAACTCCTCACCGATCTTCTCTCCGCACAGACGAAGAGACCGATTCTCCGGTACAACATGACTCCCACCGGGAAGAAACGATACATTGCCGCTGCGAAAGCTGCTCTGATAAAACAGGATTACCTTCTCATGGAGGCAGTCATTCACGAGGCTCTTACCAATGCTACGAAGCCTTCGTGAGTTTCCGGATCATCTGCGCACGCCGCTGTTTCCCGAAGCGTGGGAGGCCTTCGATGACGCTGTTGCGCTCCGCAGCATCGACGATGCGCACCGCCCGTTCTTTGTTACTGCGGAGAGAGGGGGAGTGCTGCCGGAGAGGGATTCCTGTGCCGAAGGTCACGTCTACATTATAGCATAATAATCGGCTATATGCTCTATTTTGCTTACAGAAAGCAAATAGAGGCTTATTATGAAGAAGATGAAGATGATTCGACCCTACAGGCAGGAAGACCATGAGAACCTGATACGTCTCATCGTGCAGCTTCAGGAACATATCGCTTCGTTGGATCACTATCATCGCCAGAAGAGCGGAAGTGATTTTGATGCAGAGGCGTATGTGAAGAAGACGTTGAAGAAGGTGCAGGAAGAGCACGGTGCAATCTTTGTGGCAGAGACAGATGGAGAAATTTCCGGCTGCATCATCGGCTGTATCCCTGATCCGTCTGATGCGGATATGCTCGAATCCTATCCCATGAAAGAAGGATCCATTCTGGAGTTAATCGTTTCGGAGAAGTCGCGAGGATCCGGTCTTGGCTCTGAACTCATGAAGGTCATGGAAGAGTATTTCCTCCAGGAAGGATGCAAGTTTGCCCGTGTCGCATGTTTCGCACCGAACGTCGATGCTCATGCCTTCTATGAGAAATACGGCTATGGAGATAGAAATATCGACATGCTGAAAAGGTTAATATGATCTGGTCCAGCTCTGGACTTGAGACAAAGTTGTACCCCAAGGCACCACGGACTTGGGATCGACCCAACGGGGAGTCGAACCTGGATGGAATGAAGAATTTGTAGCGTATAGGCAGAACGGTCATGTGCACGTAGTGGCAGCCCCACGGCCCGTCTTCGCTGCGCTCCGCCGCGGCTTCCCACCCCTGCCATCCTACTCGTTCCAGTGAGCATTTCTCTTGGAAAATCACGGCGTAGTGTGGCGAACGAAGTGAGCCACACGAAGCCGGATGGCAGCCCATCGTAGAGGCAATCCGAAACTTTTACGTGTCCTCCGGCGACGATGTTCCGAGCATTCCTGATCTGGTGCAGCCAGTCCATTTTTAAGGCGGCGATTTGCTTAAATAGTACATTTTATGTTATTATATACATAATGGCGCAAAGCTCTTCCATTGGCTCTCCTTCAGAATGCAGCAGGGTACCAGCAGAACTTCCACGATCAATACGGGATGAAGCTGAGAGTGTCTCGGAACAGTCACTCGGAAGCATAAGGGATCTTCTCCGTTCAGGAGATCACGAAGGTGGAAGACATCTGGAAGCTGTTCAGCAAAAGGTTCGAGAACTTGCGCAAGTAATTTCCAGCCTCTCGTACCAGGAATATCTCCTGCTCGTGGATTTGCTCCATCGTTTGCGGGAAGACCGCCGACTGGATTTCGATGAAAGCGCGGATGCTCTTCTCGAACAGTATCGTGGAGACCATGCACTGGTTCCTCCCAATGCTCCGCCGCCTGCCCTTGAGCGTGCAGTGAGTCTGCTTCGTGGTCTCCAGCAGCGACCGTTCTTCCGTGAGGATGCGCTGCTCATGACGCGTGTTGCCTATCCTTTCGGCAAGAACGCAGTGAATAAAACACTCGATCCTACAGAGCGATTTGCCCTCGAAACGTCGGAGAGCCATACCATCATGAACAGCGGTGTGTCCTATCAAGTCTCCCCTGCGGCTGCCGATGGGGTTGTAACGATTGCATTGGGAAATCGAAATATTCGTCTTCGAGACGGTGAGGCAGCAATACTCGGGAGAAACCTTCGCAAATCCGAACTGTTCGGTGTTCAAGTGAACGGCGTTCGTGGCGTTTCGGTTCCTTCTCGTTTGCCGCCACCCCCTCAAAGCGAAGGCGGCGTTTCACGAGCCGGCCTGCTTGTCATTCTGAAGGACGGCCAACTCTTCGTCTTCGATCGTGGTTCCAAGAATTCTGTTGAGATTATCAGTGGGAAAGTAGTGACAGTGTTCAATCCTGAACATGTAGGGGCCGATGGTACGTTGGGCGATTCCTGCTCCATGAGCATGGAGGAGTATCGTCGCCTGAAAGGAGACGAACAATAACCGCCTTCCGACGGGAACAGCCATTAACAGGAGTCGGACAGCCTCGCAGGGAATGATCGTGTATTCTACTTTCGTTATGGCACTAACGCGCACCATCGATGAACATTACGCGATTATCACTCGTGTCAAAGAAGAGACCGATAGGAATCTTCAAAAGTATCGTGAACTGCATGAGGGAGAACGGCGCATTATTGATGAGGAGCACAGTAAGATGAACATTCTTGCTTTTGGAATCGTCGGCGCCGTGATTGCACTGAATCCTGAATTAAGCATTGATAACCTGATCACAGTGATCGGTATGGCCGTGCTCATCCTGAATGCACTTTGGAATTTTTTCATCCAAGATGAGCAGCATCATATCAATCGGGATTTCGCATGGAAGAAAGCGGAAAAACTGCACGCCGAACTTTCAAAACTGCTGGACAAATACCATGAATTAGTCGATCACCAGACAGAGGAGAAAGAGAAAGAACTCATGACAGCGAAGAATCAGTTCACTGAAAATTCAAATGTAGGTTCGTTCGCAATGGCTCAACAGACTCCGTGGTCTCTCGGAAGGAAGCTGTATTTTGTTGTATTTGCTATCGGCCTCTTTCTCATTGGAGCCGGCTTTCTCTTTCCGGTGTCATTGCACACCAAGCAGACACCTTCTTCGGACTTTCGGAGAATTGAATATCAGAATTTCTGGCGATATCCCAACGCCTCTCGCGATTGGCATCGTTGGTAATCGTGTGTCATGGCTGCAGAACGGGTCAAGTCTTTCTCTCCGTTTTGATCGCATTCACTGTCGTCATGAGTTCTCTGGTCGGCATCCGGTGTTTCTTGAACGCATTGCACCGAGGACAAGCGAGTAGCAGATTTGCTGGGTTGTTCGAGCCGAAACTTTGTGTCTGCACTTTCTTCCCTGTCTCCGAAGGTAGTTGGCGGATCATCTTGTTGAGCACGTTGGATGAGAGCGGAATGAAGTGATCAACTTGCAGAATGGCACCACCTTGGCAGAGAGATGGGTACTGCAACATGCACACGCGGCCAAATTGTCTGATGAGATCGGCAAGGAGCCGTGGCCGGAGACGGTTGAACTCTGCACGTTTTACGGCGGGAGGACGGAAGTCAAAGAGTTGACCGTACAGTTCAGCCAACAGCGCAACGTCGCCCTCGCAGAGAAGAGAGGCGAAGAATACCCGATCTGCATGGTGTTCAAAGTTCATGGCTATACGTATTTCTTCACCACCTGCTTTGCCAGCATCAGGGCGTAGGGGACATCGTCCTCTGACCGGAGGATAAATTTTGACACGTGCTGACCCCAATGCTCCATGCTTTTCTGTATGTACTTCACTCGCTTCTCGGGGTCTTTGAAGTCCCTTGGTCGTGAACGTGCGATATCGATCACAAGGCCATGTTTCTGCGCGTGGAGGTAACACACGACTCTCCATCCGATCTTCAGGCTGATGTGACTCTTGGTTGTATGCAATGCGAAACTCGGATGCAATTTCATCAGTTGAGGCAGGAGCGCATCGAAGATAGCGCGGCCGTCGCCCCAGCCTTCCTTGAAATGATTATCTACGGTGTAGCTCTTCACTTCGCACCGTACTTGCTTCGCTTCTTTCGAGAGGTTCATCTGCGGCAGCTCCGCTCGCGCTGTTGTTTGTAGCTGATTCAGTGCGAGGATGCCCTTCTCGTACCGTCGAATCTCCCATAGCTCGAAAGGCATGTTCTGGAAGCCGACAGCTTCCGTCTGGTAGACGTTGAATGATGGAGCGATGAAGATCACTCGCGATGCTTCCCAGTTGATGTCAGCAATGTCGCAGTTCTTCCCGCCGCATTTCTGGAACTTGAGAACGAAATCCGCCTTGTTGTTGAGGAGGAGCGAAAGGTACGAGAAACCCTGATCCACGACCGACCAGCTCCCGCCATTCTTGTATTCGATGATCACAAAACTCTTCTGCTCGGGATCATACGCCAGCGTATCAATGCGGAGGTGATTGTGTGGCGCAAATTCGCTCGTGACGAATTGGAGGCCGAAAAGTTCTGGCAGCTCTCCCTCCACCAGCCGTTGCATCTCCCGCTCCTGCGTGAAGGGGGCTTCCTTCAGGCGACTGAAGCGACCGGAGAGGGAGAAGAGGGACATGCGCATATCATTCCACGATGCACCATCAAATCCTAGCCATTCCTAGCCACTTAGGAAGGTGCTATGGCTGGAAGGGTATTACCTTCCTCCTCCAGCTATCGTCTCAACGCCACAACTGATTTCTTGAGTTCCTGATGATCCAGCTATGATACTTTCGTGTTCACACCCCTTCATCTTCTGCCGCAATATAGCCAGAAAGAGAAAGATCGTTTGTTCGATAGGTGGCAACACGGTACGAAACAAGGAGCCAAGGATCGTCTGGCAATCATTGAAAAAATCAAGGAAGGAGGTGGCGAGGATTTTCTGCAATACGATTTTCAGAGCGGGAATCTTCCAACGATGGAAAACCAGTGGGATTTGCGCGGTATGTGGATCGGAAACTTGGATATCAAGTTTCCTCGTGGTGACAATTTTGAGGCCATCAATTTCTCGTATGGCGTGATTCAGGACTGCACTCTGCGCGGCGCCGCTTTCCCAAACTGTGATTTTGCTTATACGATTTTCAGGAGATGTAAATTCATTGATTGCGGTTTCGCCTATATGGGATTGTTTGGCGCATCATTGGAGGACGTTCAATTTATCGACTGCGATTTCGTCGAGCATTTTGCGTTCAGTAATTCTGAACTATCCGGTGCCACATTTGAAAATTGTTTTTTCCAGCAGCCTACTTTCCATGATTGTAAGTTCGATGAGAGTACACAATTCAGACACTTTTCGCCGATCAGTCATTGGTTCCCCGAGAGCCAAGGGTACAAGCAGGTGAAAACCGATCTTGCGGAGGTATACAAGGGGATCAAGGAAGGGTTTCTTGAAGGCCGTGTAACCAAGCAATCCCGACAGTTCTTCTTCTTGGAAAAGCAGGCGGTAACTCGTCACAACCGCAGAGGGATGGAGAAGGTGGGAGGGTATTTCCTCGAAGCAGTTGCAGGCTATGGTGTGCGACCGCAGAGCACATTCCTCCTGATGATATTCGGCTTTCTGTTGCTCTCGATTCCTTTTGTCGCGGTCTTTGGTTCACTCCAAGGATTGTTGTTTGGAGCGGGCGCATTTCTGACAATCGGCATACGTACAGAATTGCTGAACACGCTCTCGCCAGTGTTGCAGGTGTGGTATCTGATTGAAACGTTTTTTGGATTGTGTTTCACGGCCTTGCTTATCACTGTACTGGCAAGATATTGGTTTGAAGAGCGATAGATTCTGAATTCGGAAGTCCGATATAGTGCAGGTCTATGCACTTCACAGAAAAACAGCTCGCGGCCTATCGCGAGTATTTCAGGATTCTCGGGAACATCGCTCGGCGCATCGAAATGGAGAAGCGCGCTGGCATCTATCAGTCCCCCAAAGAGCATCCGAGAGTCAGCAGTCTTCGTGTGGTTTATCCGCCGCACGGGTAAAATGGCTGCATGGTAATCAAAGACAGGAATACCGATGATCGGATGCTCTGGATTCGAGAAATGGAGCGAACGAAGAGCATATCTGAAGGCAAGCGATACATTGAGCAGCATGAAATTGTTTCTGAGTGCTCAGTCGGTGGGATGCTGCAATACGAAGATGGTCTAATTAGCGCGTGGGGCAACATGCACAAGAACAGCTACATCCATACCCTCCATACGTACACTCTGCGCGTTACCTTGGCTGAAGGGGACAGATTGAAATACACCAAGGATGAGAAGCTCATTTTGACTGCCTCTCCCTCTGGCTATTCCTCAGAATCATTCGAGAGCGAAATACTGAGTCTTTTTTCGCTGAAGCTGCATTTGAGGTTTTTCCATGTGCACACAACCACTCTGAACTTGGGATCAGGTTCTCGTCTTGCCCTCAGCTATGGTCCTCCGTTTACCTATCATCCCTGTACGAATTCTCGTAAGTTGAAGTCCGATTTGTTTTCTGGCATAGGACAGCGCGATCTGTCCGTGCCTGCACCCTCATCTCCTGTCGACGATATCCCATCCATCAAGAATGGCATCACAAAAGAAATCCTGGAGCAGGCTCGTATCGTCTTTTTTCTGAGCGATATTCAGAAAGGAATAATACAGACGCTTGCGCTCCGGTCGGATCACAGCCGGCGGAAGATTCTTCCCGAGCAACATGGCATGCAGTAAAAGCCGTCCGATCCTGCCGTTTCCATCTGAGAAAGGGTGAATCTGCTCGAAACGGGCATGGACATCCGCAGTATCAGTGATGATATCCCCGCGGGAGACAATAAAATCTTTGGAAAGTTCCCCCATGAGGGAAGGCACTTTCAGATAATTCGCTGTCGGAAGGTCGGCACCGACGATGCGCACGCCGTGGTGACGATAAGAACCGGCATCGGGTCGAATACCGTTCATCAGCATCCCGTGCAGCTTAAGCAAGAGATGCTCATCAACAGGCTTGCGTGTATGGAGATGATCGAAGAGATGCAAGAGCGCCGTTTGATGATTTTTGGCTTCCAGTTGTTCCATCAGAGTTTTTTCCGGCAGAGCTGCGTTCTGGAAAAGCACCACTGCCGTTTCCGCTTCTGTGAGCGTGCTTCCTTCGATGGAGTTGCTGGTGTAGGTCAGAGTGAGAACGAACTGGTCACGAATATCCGTATTCTCAAGGATGGTATTGAGCACGTTTATGCCACCCTTTGATTTGAGGAGAACGATACCCTTCTTTGCATCGAGCTCTTTCTCAGGAATGACCTTCAGACCCGTGTACTCCCGGTACAGAGCATCAATGCGTTCCTGCGCTTTCTTTCGTGGTACAGCCTTGCCGTTCATCCACCGGTTGAATGCCACGAAGGTGACGCCGAGCTTTGTTGCGAGCTCGGTTTGGCTCAGGCCGGAAAGCCGCTGTAGCGTCTGCAGTTTTTGAGGAATAGTCATAGCGAATATGAAACTATATAAAGTTTAGCATGTTTGCAAGAACTTATAAAGTTAATATTTCAGGGCACCACGGACACCAGCCTGACCCAAGAGGGAATCGAACCTGGATAGAATGCAGAATTTGTAGCGTATAGGCAGAACGGTCACATGCACATGGTGGCAGGGAGGGTGAGTCCAGAGCCGAGCCTTGCGGGAGTTTTCGGAGCCCTTTCGGAGGGTCAAAACTAAGATGCGGAGGGGGACGGGTCGGAGGTGAATTGGACAGAATCGGACAGTACTTTGGAGGAGGTAATCCGAACAATTTCGAATAGTACTGATGGGGCTGAATGTGACAAATGTGACAGTACTTAGGAGGCTTCCAGAGCCATACTGGACAACAAGAATTTCGTCTGTCATATGAGACAAATGAGACACTGCAGAGGGGGTCTGTCTTTTGCGTCCCATTCAAAGACATTTCGCCTAGCATTAGCGAAAAGTTCCGGCATTACTTGAGACATACCCTCTGTCTCATATGCCCCCCAATCCAACCTTTCTAGAAGAAGCACCACAGATTACATTAGCCTTACCATCAACTTCGTGCCGAGGAGAACGGAGGCAACCACCGGACACCCCCTCCGTTCGCTACTGCCTCTACGCGCGGAAATCGTCCGAAGACGACGAGCGGCAGGCACTGAGCATTGATTCCCAGATAAAAGAAATGTTGGCGGTTGCGAAACGCGATGGCTTGAACATCGCGGAAATTCGGCGTGAAAGCCATTCGGCGAAAAGCTCCGGCCAGCGACCGGAATACAATCAGCTTCTGCAGGATATCCGCAGCGGCATGTTCAGCGGAATTGTGACATGGGCACCGGATAGGTTAAGCAGAAATGCCGGTGATCTTGGTTCCCTCGTCGATCTGATGGACCAGGGGCTCCTGAAGGAGATTCGAACGACCGGACAGCAGTTCACCAATTCGCCCAACGAGAAATTCCTGCTCATGATCCTCTGCTCGCAGGCGAAGCTGGAAAACGATAATCGAGGTGTAAATGTGAAGCGCGGACTCAGGACAAAGTGTGAGATGGGCGTCCGTCCGGGGGTGGCTCCGCTTGGGTATTTGAACGAACGGAGCGTGGAACGGAATAAGGGAAGAATCATCGTCGATCCGCTCCGAGCGCCAAGCATCAAGCAGATGTTCGAGTACGTCGCTGAACGAGGCGCAAGCGGCAGGACACTCCTGCGGTGGCTCAATGCCGAGGTGAAGTTTACAACAAGAAGCGGCAAGCGGATTGCGCTCTCCGGAATCTACCGGATCTTGAGTAACCCCTTTTACTACGGTCAGTTTGAGTTCCCGATCGGAAGCGGCATTTGGTATACGGGTAATCACGAGCCACTGATCACGAAAGAATTGTTCGACGAGGTGCGGAAAATGATGGAAATCGCACCGAGAGCAAGAATGCGATCCAAAGAATTCACATTCCTCAATCTCATGCGCTGCGGAAAGTGCGGCAATGGCATACTCGCCGAAGAAAAATTCAAGAACCTGAAAGATGGCTCGGTTCGACGTTATGTCTATTACCACTGCACGCGGTTCGACCAGACGTGTAAACAGCCGTATTTACGCGAAGAGGATTTGATCGAGCAATTACTTCGGCTCATGGACAAGATCGACCTCGATAAGACGGGCATGCGAAAGAAGTTGGAGATGGAGGTGGATCGGATGAACAAGTTTACGAGTGGTATTCTGGGCCGGACAGGAACAAGACAGAAGAAACCGCCAAAAATCGATGTGCGATCGTACGCGAAATATCTGCTACGGGAGGGAGCCATGGAGGAGAAGCGTGAACTGCTGGGATGTCTCAAAAGTAAACTGAAGCTGAAAGATGGCTTAATTGTATTGGATAAGTGAGAGCCAAACTTCATTGATTTTGTACTCTAAATACAATATAATGTATTTATGTCAATAGAGATGACCTTAGGCGATCTTCTTGAGGAACGGAATCTCACCATTCAAGATTTAGCAGAGAAAACCAAGTTGTCTGTTGCTGAAATCATTCGATTGACTTCGGGGGCAGGAGAGAATGAACAAGAAAAGCTTCAAACAATTGCAGACGCCTTACATGTTTCATTGCATACCCTTCTTCGCTCAACAGACCAGAAGG
This sequence comes from Candidatus Peregrinibacteria bacterium, assembly GCA_043798355.1. Classification (GTDB taxonomy): domain Bacteria; phylum Patescibacteriota; class Gracilibacteria; order Peribacterales; family Peribacteraceae; genus JAZDOT01. The sequence goes on along the minus strand of JAZDOT010000010.1, from coordinate 99,553 downwards.
AAGTAGCGAAACCAGATCGCGAAGTAATTATTGTCTGCGGCCCTCCTCATAGCGGCAAATCTGTGTTCTTTTCGGCGCTCAAGCATCATCTCCCGCGACGCAATACCCGTCTATTCCGCGCCTGCCCGGACGGTGAAGGCACATGGTCACAAAAGTCAGACGAAGGTGTCGCCCAGATTGTACGGCATAAGGGGAATTTTTCTCGTGAGTTCATGGAATTTGCTCTGAGCGGCATTGAGAATATTTCCGCCAAGCGAACGCTTGTGGACGTCGGCGGAATTCGCTCAGAAGAGAATGGTGATATTTTCCGCAGAGGGACACATGCTGTTGTTCTCTGTCGAACGGATAAACCGGAAGAAAAAGCGGCGTGGGAAGCATTTGCGAAAGAACACGGTCTCATCGTCATGGCCTCTCTCGATTCTTCATTGGAAGGTGAGCAGTCCGCATGTATCGATGAACACGGAACAATACGGGGAAAGGTGGTTGGGTTGGAAAGGGGACAAGATGTACGCTCCGAAGCCCTCGTACTTTTGGCACAACGAATCTTGGATGAAACGCAGGAAGAGCAAGATGCAGAACTTGTCACGGAGATCGATGGCATGAGACTTGTAAGTCTCGATAAACTTGCGGATGACTTGAAGGTGCCATCGCAAGGCAAAACAATCAAACGACCGGACAAGGGCTATGATGTGGATATCGACCTGCCATGGTGGACGGGCGCAAAAATTCGAGAGGGAGTTGAATCCATTCAAACGCTGAACCCTGAAGCACCAGTCTGTCTTGATGGCGGTCATCCTGCAGCGTTATATGCCGCAGTAACCGCTGCTCTGCCAGCAAAGGAAGTTTGGTACACTGATGAGACCAACTTCAGAGGCGGACGCGGTAAAGTTGAAAATCCCGAAGTGAGCGACTCTCCGAGCGCTACACTGGATTGGAAAGCGGAAGAACGTGACGAATACACGCTTGTAGAAGTCGGCTGGAAAAAGGGTGTGCAGTGGACAATGGCGAATTTCACACAGTACCTCTCCGAACTGAATATCCCTGCAGTGAATCCACAGAAAGGTGTCGTCATTTCTGGGAAAATGGCGTATTTGATATTCGGTTCGCTCACACGCGCCTACCAAAATCTTGCGAAATGGGTCGGCATTTTTACGCCACAGCAGAAAGAGGATGCCAACATGCAGTGGCCTGCCATGGTTGTGTTCAGCACGGATGAGCAGCACCAGGTTGGCGACTACATCGATTGCCCGGCAATCGGTACGGCAGCGCCAAAAAAGACCGAAATAAAAGAGGCAGACAAACTCCGCAATCCTCATCAACACAAACTTAAAGCCATTGCGAAAGAGTACATGGAGCGGATGCGTCAGAAGCTGCCGGATGGAGCAATCATCGATCTTGGCGGCTCTCTCCGCTCGAACACGGCGCTGAAAGGCCACAACGACATTGACCTGCGTGTCCTTCTGCCGACAGGCGCGGATGACGAGGCGGGGGTGCGCGCCGCTTCCTCCGCCATCGCGGAGATCGTCCCCTTCCAGAAAGTGCGCCCGGTGGATTCACCGCCTCATCAGAAGTTTGCGGTTATGCACCAACTCAATTTCCATCGGGACGACATCGAAGGGGAGGTGGAAATCGAAGTCAGTATTCGGCCTGCCGAAGGGTATGTCGGCTATGCCCGATTCCAGGAGACATTGCCGCAGGACGTGCTCGATCGGTATGTACTCCTGAAGCAACAGGCCGTCGCAAGCAAGCCCGCCTACAAAAAAGTGAAGGCGCTGTTCTATGCCATGACTCGTTGGCTCTATGCCAAAGGATATTGGAACGCTGAAGGACAGGTTGTCGGTAATCCGAGAGACATGGAGGAAGCACTCCGCACCTTTTGGGGCAGCAGCCTCGAAGAAGTGATGAGCAAGGAGGAGGAAACTGCATAGCTTTTTCCCACGCCGCATGACAACAAACTCCTCTGACAACGACGGGAAGAACTCATTCGATCGGGGAACCGATGTGCCCGGTCGAAAGGAATTCCCTGCGAAAAGGGATGATGCGCCTGGCGTTGTCCGACAGGAAGTCACGCAGGCGCTCCACGAAACCGTCACGCACATACACGGAACCGAGAGGCGTGAAGTCGGCAATCGTGAGCTTCCGATCTGGAGGCGCATGCCGGAGATCGTCGAAGCGCTGCGACACTCAGGCGTGCTCATCCTCACCTCCGAAACGGGAAGCGGGAAGAGTACGCAGGTTCCACAGGCATTATTGGCTGAGGGGTTTGCAGAGGACGGAAAGACGATCATCGTCGTGCAGAACCGTGTTGCGGTTGCCGTTGAAGTCGCCAAGAGAGTCGCTGACGAACTCGGCGTAGAAGTCGGCACGCTCGTCGGCTATCTCACGGGACCGGAGAAGAAAGCGGGGAAGAAATCGAAAATCCTCTTTGTCACGGCGGGGGTCTTTCGGAACATGCTCCGCCACGATCCGACGATGGAGCAGGCATCGGTCGTCTTATTCGACGAGTTCGACGAACGTGAACTGCTCATGGACTTGGGGACGGCGCTCATGGAGAAATCGCAGACCAGAGACGGGACATCGAAATTCTGCCTGATGTCCGCGACACTCAACGCGCAGAAATTCTCGGAGCATTTCGGCAAAGCGCCCATCGTGGAAGCAAAGGGTCGTCCGTTCCCCGTGCAGACGCACTTTGCCCAAGAATCCATTGATCAGAGACGAATGCCGGAGACAGCCGCGCAGATCGCGTTGTCCATCCACCAGTCGAGCCCCGCAGGCGATATCCTCATCTTCATGCCCGGCAAGCAGGAGATCAATGAGACAACGAAGGTTCTGGAAAAAGCGAGGATCGCAGGAGCAACGATATTACCGCTCCACAGCGAGTTAAAGCCAGAGGAGCGCCACCGCGTCTTCAAGAGGGTGCGCGGACGCAAAATCATCATCTCCACGAACATCGCGGAACGCGGCGTGACCATCGACGGTGTGAAATACGTCATCGATTCCGGGCTTGCCCGCATGACGCAGTACGATGCTGCTTCCGATACGACGAAGCTGGCGATTACGCAGTGTGCCCAAGACGCTCTCGTGCAGCGCAGAGGCCGCGCTGGACGCACACAGCCGGGTGAGTGCCACTGTCTCTACTCGGAACGGGATTTTCAGGAGCGCGACCGTTCCACCAAACCGGAAATTCAGCGGACATCGCTCCGGGAAGTGGTCATGCAGATCAAGGCAATGGGGTACTCGCGCGAAGACGATCCCATCCGTCTCATCGATGCGCCGGAGAAGCAGAGCTGGAAAGCCGCCAAAAACCAGCTTCGCCTCCTCGGTGCGCTCGATCCCGCCGATGAAACGAAGCTCTCGGAGTTCGGTGAACAACTTGCGGAACTGCCGTGCGATCCCCGCGAGGGCACGATCATCCTGAAGGGCTGCCAGATGGGATGCGGTAAGGAAGCCGCTCTCATCGCCGCCATCCGCACGGGCCGCAGACTGTTCTACCGCCCGCAGGCGGAAGGGGAAAAGGCGGATACCGCTCATGCGCGGTTTTGCACATCAAACCGATCTGATCTGCTCAATCTCATCCAGGTGTACCGCGAAGCGGAAGCAAACGGATTTTCCGATGTCTGGTGCAGGGCGAATTACGTCTCTTGGCTGGCGCTCAAAGAAATACGACAGAACTATGACCGCATCCTCGGACAACTTCGCAGCATGGGCTTACCGCTCAATAAGGAAGATTCAACACCTGATGTTGTCTGTCGCGCGATTGCGACGGGCTTCCCGGACAAAATATATAAGCGGGTTTTCATGAGGGGATGTACGAATATTCAAACAGGGCACTCCGCATCCATAGGACGAGAATCATCCGTACGGGGGGTCATGATCGCGGCGCACGACGTGATTGAACTTCCAAGAATAACGATCATGCCGTGTTGCACGGAGGTGAATTTAAAATTGCTTGCACAGGATATGCCCCACCTCGTTCATGAAACAGAGAAAGATCTTTATTGGAATCATGATCGTCAAGCCGTCTATGCCCATAAACATATGATGGTAGGGAGCGCCTCGTTATCTGAGGATTACGTTCCGGCAAGCCGGACGCCGGAATCCGTTCGGATGTTTTGCAAAAATTTCGCATCGGGCAGCCATGTTCATCATGAGATCGTGACAGAGAATCGACGGATTGTACGGGAGTCCGAAATGTTGCACGTACGTTCCGGAGGATCCACCAGGAAACTGACCGAAGAAGACGTCATCAGGCATTATGAAAGAATACTGTTGCCCTATGACGTGAATTCCATTCAGACACTCAATGAGGCAAGCATAGCAGGCCTTGACCTGCAATCTCTGCGATTGACGGAGGAAGCCTTTACGAACGACGAGCAGAAAGAACGCGTCATGAAAGACAATCCGGAACGATTGGAATGCACAGGGCTTTCGATTCCCGTAGCATACTACCAGTCCGCATATACGAATGAGTTCCACGCCCGTATCGAATTGCCGGTTGAGCAGATCCTTTCTCTGTCACTGGAGACAATCGCAAAGCTGCATATTCCATCGGGGAGAACGCTCTATCTTTTCCCTTCGGGGGACTATCAATCCTCCATAGCGATGAATGACCCGGAGAAGGCGATGCAGGGTATCGCCTCTCTGCGGAAAAGAATCGCATGGGAATCCTTTGGGGCGTCGCATCGGCCGGTTGTTATTCCCTTCACAGTCGCCTACACGGAACCGCCATTGCCCAACCCCGTCATCTACGATCCATCGAGCGGGGCGAGAGCGCGTCCCTATTTCAACTACAAGCAGGGCGGCGACCTTATACTCGCATGGACAGATGACGATACCCGCACAGATATTGCCGCGTTGACAGAGGGGGCGAGAGAAAGTGTCCGGCAATTCGGACGTGCCCAGGCGGAAGCGACGTTTCAGCGTGCTGAAACCCTGCTTTCAGCGTGTGAGCGGGATCTCCATGGCATCATAGACACGGATACCCATCCCGAACTCGCTGATCTGGTAGCAGGTGTGCAACAACGGCTTAGCACCTGGGATCGGCAGACCGCAGAGGTGCCTCTGCGTACCATCGAGGATTTGCAAGGTATCACCGTACGTATCCAAGCTGCACGTGAGGAAAAACTGCGGCGGGAAGCGGAAGCACAGCTGGCAGTCGTCGAACATGCCGAACCGGAGCAGACGGAGGTGGGCGGATCGTCGGGGCTCTTCGGCCAACTTCTGGAACAAGCGCGCTCCACCGGAAGTGCTTGCGTGACCTTGGGCGGGAAAATCAAGAGGGAGGTTCCTCCACATGTGAAGGCGGAGGGAACGAGCGCGGGAGCAGCCAAAGTGAAGAAAAATACGTTCGAGACACCGGCCCTCACTTTCCGCCCGCTGAGCACGATGACCGGAGACGAACAGTTGCAGGAATATGAGGAGAACGATCAAGTGATTCGGCAGATCATCGCTGCGGACCCTGATATCGATGCCGTTGCCGCGGAGCTTGCAGGTGCCGAGGCGGCGATGGAGGAGGTGCAACGGAAGCTCGAGAACGGGAGACGTAACCGCGACACTGCGACGGAGAAGAAAAGGCAGAGGAAAGCCGAGGAATTTTTGGAAGAACAGGAGGCAAAGAGAACGGAACTCAAGGAGCGGTTGCGCACCCTGAAGCACCGCGTTCAGCAGGTGCAAAAACAGAAAGAGAGGCTGGATGCCCTCCGAGTGAGGCAAACGGAGATTGAGGCTATTATATGAGGTATTACTGAGTATTGACACTATATAAATAGTAATTTATAATAATAGTTGAGCTCTTTCACACCATCTTGTTGGGAGCATCGTGCTGACGATGGTTTTCGTCGGTACGCTGCTCCCTGCAAATAGTCGTCTGGCATCTCTTTTTCGAACAGATCGAACGGAGCTCACTATGAAGTGCTGAAACTCAACATTTCCTTGTGAGCTTCGGCTCGGTTTTGTTTCGTGTCTGCCTTCCCACCGTCGTACTCAACGGGGAGGGCCAGGAATGAAGGAGATTTTCCATGAGTACGACCACTGTCCGAATCGTCGACATCGCCACCGCCATTGGGCTCGTTGAGGAGGATTTCACCCTCCCCAACGGGAAGCCAGCGCGCGGCTTAGTCTGGCGGCCAGAGCACCTCTCCAAGGTGTTCCAACACTGCGATGGTCTCCGGTCGAGCCTCGGGCTCGGCCGGAACGACGTCGTTGTGATTGACGGCGTCTGCCCCGCGTGGCTGCTCGCCTGCGTGTCGCACGGGTTCCACCCGTGCAGCACCGCGGTCAGCTACCGGCAGGCGGCGGGCGCGGAGCCCGTCAACCTGCCGGTCGGCGGGACCGTTATGGAGGCGGCAGGCGCGGGGGAAAACCTCGCGTTCACGGTCACGGCGGGCGAGACCGCCACCACCGTTGAGTTTCGGCTCACGGTGCCGCAGATCGATGCGGCGGCGACCCTCAAGTCGCTGGTGGCCCCGGTCGTTCCGGCCGGGAAGCCGGTCGTCGTGACCGGTCGCGGGCTCATCAGCATCGCGGCCGCGCTCGCGGATGCCTACGCGCACCGCGTTCCCGCGGTCGCGTGCTTCCAGCCGGGGACGGGCAACGTCGTGTGCATCAGCCACGACGCGGCCATGCCGCTCGGCACCGTGGTGTAATGGCGGTTCCGGCACGGATGCCGGAGAAATGTCGTCGATTGCAGGGGGCATGGAGGGGTGGGCTTCGGCTCACCCCTCTACCCTTTTGTAGATCGCAAAAAAGAGAGGGGCAGGTACCTCCGGAACTTTGCCCACCGCCTCATGGCAACGGGTCGTTTTCCACCAAGGATATGTGGCAGGGGGTGCTGCAAAAAATCCGAACTGATCTGGGCTGCTAGCGGCGCGGCGGCTGCCAAATTGCGCGCGCCCAGCCGCACGCGCCGCCGCCGTTTTCCGGGCGATTTCAAGGCGTTCTTTTTCGGCGTTCTCGGTCAGATTCGAGGAAGCTTTCGAAGCGTAATGGAGCCCTGAGTTTGGGGTTTCCTGTTTGTGAAGTAAGAACCTTCGAGCGTTGACGGACGCAAACCATCAATTGCAAAGATGCTTGTTCCCCAATGTATGTCGAGGCCACTCTCGCCTTTGGGTGAATTAAGGTATGTGAAAATCAGATCGTATCGCGGCAGTTCTGCATGTGGCAGCAGATGAGCACATGAACTTAGAGAAGACGACGTATTAGTTTTTGCTGATACGTAGAGCGACGCAAGGGTTTGAGTAATAGTAAGAGTGATAGGGACACGGACTTGTGCGTCATGCGTACTGACCAGATCACCACTCCAAGTTCCCCGAAGATCTGGTAATTGCAGCCACATTTGTACAGGCTTCCATCGCCATACCCAACGCTGGAATATATAGGCAACGAGAAGTGGTGGAAGTGTTGCTTTGGCAAGATACTTGAGCCCCATCACGAAGCCTTGAGAGTCCAATGACCCGAGTGCAAATAACCACACCAGAAGTGTAAGGCCATAGACCATCAGGAGGGAAACCAGTGCTTTTTTCAGGTGTGTTCTCATGGGAAGATGCGGCTCCAAACATAAAGAATCAGTTCCTTTGCCTGACCCATCGACCAGAACTCGGAGTGGAATAGCACATACACCCTATTCGCTTGAACATAGGAAGTGGCACTGCCGTCGTCGAGCGTTTTGTAGAGATGTGCTAACACTCCTCGCATTGCGGCACTATAACCACCTGAGAACAGGACGTTCGGCGCATTCCAAAGCAAAGATTCGATATAGCACGATGGGGAGTGCTTTTCACTGATGACTCTATCGCAGATAAGATCGTTCCGGATACGCTTCATGATTCGGACACATCCCTTGAAATACTCATTTGTAGCCGTATTCTTCGTTGTCATATTCTCAAAGTGCTGCTGTGGGAAGTTCACAACGCGCTTGCCATCCTTTGTTAAGAACGCAATGCCTTTTGCATAATTTCCCGAGGAACGCATGTAATCCCAGTAATGATGGAATTCAACACATGGAAGTATATCGGCTGAGAGTCGGTAGGTATTCCCCGAAATCGTGATGGCTTTATTTCCATCAATGACCTCCGATCCGTATTTCCGTCTCAGGCTTGCAAGGACGTCATTCCGATATTCTTGAAAGGTAAAGGATCCGGCAGATGTAGTCTCATGAAACCTTGCCACTTGATCCGCTGGCAAACCACTGATGTCGTAGAGAAATATCTGTTCACTCATTGCTCCGATATCGACATCGCTTTCCCGACGAACATTCGTGCTGTTCTTATACGAGCCGTGCAGCTGAGTCTCAATGGAATATTTACTCAGCGTAGATTCGTTTTCGATGAATGTTCGGATCATTGTGTGCGTTGTAGCAGCGGCATTCTGCTCACCGATGCTCGGTGCTGCGGCGAGTAAGTCAAGGTTCAAGGCAGGGGTGAGCGTGGTCGTCATCAGTGTTGGTTGTGAAGGAGATCATTGAGGGACTCGTAACCTTCGCGTTTGAGGAAATTGCCCAGTTTCATATCGTCGCGAACATCAAAATCACGCTTGTACTGTTTTTCGATTGTGCCCATGAGCGTGTCGTCGCGCTTGTCACGGAGTTCCCCGGTTTTATTGCGAGGACGATAGCCTTTCATTCCTGAAGCATCTATTGCCATGAGAGATTGAGAGGAAAGAAGTATTTGCCGCACAACAGGGTACAGGAATACTAGACGATGTCAATAACGTCTTGTAAATTTGTACGTCTGTATATATGATCGAGCGGTGAGACCCCTCCATCGCTTTCAGGCACGGCTCCTCGAGGTATTGAAGAATATATCCGAAGACGAGGGATATTCCCTCGAGCAGTTACGAAAAGCCATCGGAGCGTCATCGAAGAGCCAAGTTGTCCATCATATGAAACAGCTTGAGGAGAGAGGTCTCGTAAAAAGAGATCCCGATAATCCGGCTCACTTCACCGTGTTTGGCGAGGATGAATCCGAAGACTCGTTCACTTTTCTGCCTCTTTTGGCACTGGCTGCCTGTGGCGAAGGTATTGATAACGAACAGCATGTAATAGAACGGCTGCCTGTGCGGTCAAGTTTCATACCCGCAAAATTAAAGAATGCATTTTTAGTGCGTGCCGAGAGCGATTCCATGGAGCCACGCATTCACGCTGGCGATGTTGTTCTTGTGGAACCGTATATTGATGGAAGACACAACTTGGAAGGAAAGGTCATTGTTTGCGATGAGAACAACGAAACCAAGATCAAGCGATACACGACTTCCGGTAAGCGCATTCTTCTTGAGTCAGAGAATGCTCGCTACAAGAGCCATGTTGTGGAGGATCCAGATTCTCTAAAAATTCATGGTATTGTTCGATGTATACTTTTTTCGAAGATCTGATCAATCGTTGCAATATGTCTAATGCACATTCTCTCAGCTGCTGGCAATCACTATGCGAAACCTATGAGGCTGTACATGGTGTTTGTGGTGCAAAGAAAAAGACAGAGCTTCCATTCGATCCGCATCAGTGGGACGGACTCGGCGAGTACTATTGCAAAATAACTGACAAAGAATACCGAAGTGGACACGGCCAATTCTTCACGCCGAAAGCAATTGTGAAATATCTCATTCGATCTACTCAATACACGCCGGAACAAAGTATTGCCGATATTTCTTGCGGAAGCGGAAGGTTTTTACTCGGTGCATTGGAAACAATGATTCAAAAATCGATGGATTTAAGCCATATTCAGGCGTCCATTTACGGTTTTGATATTGATCCTATTCTTGTGCGAATTGCGCTCGCCAATGTCCGAGGATGTCTTGCGAAAAACGGTTACAAGATTTCCATGCAAGAAACCTTTCACATACGAGAAGCCGATATGCTCGAGAAAGTTGGTGGTCTGTTTGATTCCAATATGCAATTCGATTGCGTCTTAGGCAATCCGCCATATCTCAAAACTAACCCGAAGCAAAACTTGGGGCATCCAAATCTCTATGCGTCTTTCGTGGAAGCTGGAATAAAGTATTTAAAGCCACGCGGAAAACTTGGCTATATCATCCCAAAAAGTTTTGTTTCCGGTGCCTACTTCCGTCGCCTCAGGGATATTCTGACAAACCAAGTTAGTACGGAAGAATTAGTAACGCTCTTTGAGAGAGATAAAGCTTTTATGGATGTCTTACAGGAGCAAATTTTGCTGACGTTGAGCAATACGACTCCAAGCAGTGATAGCGTGATTGTGGGAACAGCAATCACCAACGGGAAATTCGAAATTTCCAAATTTGCTATAGGTCGAGATATCGTGTTTTGGAATTCAAGCATTATTTGTATCCCCGAAACAGAGCTTGATGCCTTGCTTATAAAAAGGTGCTTTAAGAATGGATTCAAAAAGGTTTCGGATAGCGGACTTCGTGTTTCTACCGGACCTGTTGTGGCGTTCAGAAGAAAACAGTATTTGTCGAATGAAGAAGGAAAAGGCTTTCGTCCTTTGTATTGGCCGCATCAGGTTTCGCGTTTCACATTCAATCCAAACAAAGAGCATAAGAGTCGCCCTAAGACTATGAGAGACTGTAAAGAAACAACACCGGAAATACTCAATCAGGATACTGTGGTATTCAAGCGCATTTCAGCGAAAGAGCAGCGACATAGAATTGAGGCGGCACTGGTAAAAACAGGGAAAGGCGGTTTCTTCCTTGAAAACCATTTGAACTACATGGTTCGTGAGGATGATGCAGCTCCTCCGCTTAATATCATGGAACTTCTGCTTAATAGCTCCCTCTGGGATAGGTTATTTCGGTTGATTAACGGCAATACACAGGTTTCAGCCGGGGAAATCCGGGCTCTACCGATCCCTCATAACATAGAGGAGCTCCATAAAGCCGATCGCACAAACTGGCAAGATTTAGAAAGGAAGATAAATGAGGCGTACGGATTGAGCAAAGAGGAGTCGGACTATGTATTACAGCGGTGATAAATCGATCACATGCGGCGACTCTTCTACAATCCATGCCTCGGTTCCAAGCGCGATACTATCGCTGAACTTGCGGAAATCCTTGCGATTCATAAACATGCTCACATACCTTCTCCGGATTCCTTTTTGCAAAGGAAACACCCGGTCAATCTCATCCTTCCTCAGATAATCCACTTCACCGGAAGAGGCAACAGCCTCAATGAAAAACAAAGTCCGTCGATCATTTGATGAGACCACTATGTCAGGTATTTTTTTGTGCACATCGAATTTGGTTTCGAGATAGCTCTCCAGTCTTTTATCAACGTGAAGAGACTTGTCATCCGTATCTGAAAAATACAGGACATCGAATTTTCCACACAATGCAGGAAGAAAAACTTCAATGGCAAACTTCTCAAGAAGATTATGCTTCGATGGGTGGATCTTGAATCTCTTGCCGTTCAATCGGACAGATAATGATTTATCCCTACGCCATTCGGTTGGCTTCGTCTGTTTCGCATGTTTTTGCCATTGCTCAATCAGTGTTTTTCTTTGTGCACCTCCCGACTTCAAGATGGCTTGAAATTCAGGATGCAAAATATAATTGGTCTTCGCAGAGTTCGTCGGTCTGCTTGGGTCATCGGGATTGCTGATAACCATTCCCGCGTGAACGAGATATTTGACACTATGCTTCCTAAGACTTTCTCGTGTGTTCTCAGCATATCCAGTGCCGCATTTGCGGCAATAGTCGAGAATATCTCTGATTGTTGCGCCGCTAGCTAATGAGCCGAATCCTGCTTTAGTGTCTCTCTTTTTTTCATCCTGCAAAGCAAGTATTGCCCATGAAGTTAAGTCTGTGTTGTGCTTTGTGGTAAAACCAAGTGCTGAGAGCAAAGCACGAATCTCATCAAGTTGCCGTCGGAATTTATGACTAACGGATGGCATATTAAAAACGGAAAAGTTGATCGATAGAAATATTAAGAGCCTGTGCCAGTTTTTCGACATTTCGTATCGTGATGTTTTTCTCTCCTCGTTCAATCATTCCGATATAGGTTCGATGAACCTTCGTTCGCGCAGCAAGCTCCTCCTGAGACAAACCTGCTTCAATGCGAAGATCACGTATTTTTCTGCCGAAACTAGCAACAATGTCCTGTTTCACTGAGCAGGAATCGTATCAGTTGCTAACTATAGTTCTACATACTATAGTTAGCACACTATGAACGGGAGAAATTTGCGTTTGGCCACAAGAAGGTTCGAGCCGACGCGGTGGTCGGGTTCTTTGGCGGTTTTCCGGAAAACGGCGGCGGCGCGTGCGGCTGGGCGCGCGCAATTTGGCAGCCGCCGCGCCGCTAGCAGCCCAGATCAGTTCGGATTTTTTGCAGCACCCCCTGCCAATCACGAAAATGCGGTTGCTGGCGCAGAACGCGCCAGCCTTTTTTGGCTTCGCAGCGCAGCCTTTGTCGGTGGCCAAACGCAAATTTCTCCCCCCTTCTCGTTCGCCCCATGAAGTACTTCATCTACGTTCGTAAATTCACGGATACGGAGGATAAACAAGTCCTCTCCATCGAGGCACAGCTCGCGGAGCTGGCCGAGCATTCCGAAAAAGAACGCCTTGAAATCGCGGCTTCCTTCGAGGAAGCCAAAACCGCCAAAGAACCCGGCCGAACCGTGTTCGCAGAAATGCTTGCCCGTATTGAACAGGGTGAAGCACAGGGAATACTCTCATGGCATCCGGACAGGCTCGCCCGAAACAGCATCGACGGTGGCCGCATCATCTACCTGCTCGACACCGGAAAGCTCCTTGATCTCAAGTTCCCTACGTTCTGGTTCGAAAGCACCCCACAGGGCAAGTTCATGCTCAATATCGCTTTCGGACAGAGCAAGTATTACATCGATAATCTTAGCGAGAACGTGAAACGTGGGAACAGGCAGAAATTGCGCCGTGGCCTCTGGCCGACCGTGGCGCCACTCGGGTACATCAACAACCGCAAGACCAGGGGTATAGATCCCGACCCCGAGATGGCGCCGCTCATCCGCAAAGCCTTTGAAACCTATTCAACTGGCGAGTACACGCTCAAGCAGATCAGAAACATGCTGGAAGAAGAAGGCTTGCGGAACGGCCACGGCAACGCGCTTTATGCTTCCGGCGTCGAAAAACTTCTCAAGCGTCCCATCTACTGCGGACTGATGCTGTTTAAGGGCGAGCTGTACGAAGGCGTACACGAGCCGATCGTTCCCAAAAAACTGTTCGACGAGGTGCAGCGGGTCTTCGTGAGACGCGGCAAGAAACACAGACAGAGAAAGAACGAGTACCCATTTCTTGGTATGATGCAGTGTGCAACTTGTGGATGTTCGATCACTGCCGAAAGGCAAAAAGGACACGTCTACTACCGCTGCACGAAGAAAAAGGGTTCATGCAGTGAACGGTATACCCGTGAGGAAGCCCTTTTTGACCAGATGGAAGAAACCATCGAACAGTTTTCACTGCCTGATGACATCGGCAAAAAGATGCTTGCGAAACTCGACGGCGAAGCCGGAGACACGAAGCGAGAGAATCAAGCATCTGCGCAATTACTGATGGACGATAAGGGCAATATTGAAGCGCAGTTGCAGACGCTTCTGGACTTGCGCCTCGCAGGAGAACTCACGACAGACGAGTACCGCGCAAAGAAGAGCGACCTGCTTCATTGCAAATCAGGACTTGAGGAGCAAATCAGGCAGTGCCGCAACGGGGGAACGGATCGGCTCGAACCTGTCCGGATGCTCATCAAAGACGCAGTGCAAGCCAATGAATTGGCCTCATCAGAAAAGAAACTGGAAATGCGCGCATTTCTGCTCCGCGTCGGCTCGAACCTTCTTTTGGAACGGCAAAGGCTGCGCTGCGAAGCCAAAAAAGGCTGGCGCGTTCTGCGCCAGCAACCGCATTTTCGTGATTGGCAGGCGCGGCAGGGATCGAACCTGCGACCCCAGGTTTTGGAGACCTGTGCTCTACCAACTGAGCTACGCGCCTACGATCAGAGTTTTATGGAGATAAAGATCAACAGCCGAGCACATTTTATTCTTTTCGCCTCGCTGCCGCTCGGCTAGGCAACTGAGCTACGCGCCTACGGGGAGAGGAACTGAGAGCATCTTACATTGTGCGAGGGAGAGATGCAGCAGAGAAGGACTTGGGGATTGGGACTTAGGACTTAGGACGATCAAGAGCGTCCATCTTCGTTATCAGCCCGTTCAAGAGTTTGTGAACCGTCGTGCAATCGTTCAGGAGTGAGGCTAGATCTTCATCTATCCTGATGTACCCGACCCGACGACAGTAATGAACGAATGTCATCAGTTCAATCAATTCACCTCGCGCCTGCACGTACTTATGCATTTTATCCGCATAGGTATATCTACCAAATCCTTCTGCGATATTCGCGGCAATCGACAGCGCAGCTCTGCGCATTTGAGAGGTGACTCCGTAGATCTCTTCTCGCGGGAATTCTTTGGTGAGCGTGTGAATTCTTTCCGCAAGATCCATCGCTCTTTTCCATGCCTCCAGTTGAGTAAAGTCTTTTAGCATATGCCCTAAGTCCTACGTCCAATGTCCTAAGTCCTCTTCTTCCACTTCCCCCTTCCCTTCCATCTGCTCGGCCCCGCTTCGCGCTTCTTCTTCAGGAACTGTGCGGCATCGGCAAGGGAAATGGTCTCCGCGGAAAATTTCTTCGGAATGGAGACGTTCGTCGTGCCGTCGGTGACGTACGGACCGTAGCGGCCATCCTTCACGTGTACGGCAGCTTTCGTCTCGGGATCCTCCCCCAGTATCCGGAGCGGCTCGGCGGCGCGCTTCCTCTTGTCCGCCGCCTGTGCCATGAGCGTCTTCGCCTGCGCGAGGTCGATCGCAGCGGGATCAACGTCCTTCGGGAGCGCGGCCGTCGTTTTTCCGCAACGGATGTACGGCCCGAACCGTCCGAGATTCACCGTCACGCTCTCGCCGGAAATGACCCCGACTGTCTTCGGAAACCGCAACAGTCCGATCACCTGCGAAATGGTCACCGTGCCTTTCTGTAACGAAGAGGGGAGCGAGGCGCTCTTCGGCTTCTGCTTCTTCTCTTTCCAATCCTCCGGTCGTCCAAGCTGCACGTACGGCCCGAAGCGACCGGTGCGGACGAGCACGGGGAACCCCGTCTCAGGATCGATCCCGAGTTCGCGCTCCTGCAGAACATCCTCCTTGCGGATCTCCTTCGACTTCACGGCGATGAGATCTTTGAACGGGCCGTAGAAACCCGCGAGGAATTTCACGCGGTCTTCGTCCCCCTCGGCAATATCGTCGAGGGACTGCTCCATCTTCGCCGTGAAAGAGAGATCCACGATATCCGGAAAATGCTCCGCGAGGAGATCGATTACGGTGAAAGCGACCTGCTGGGGAACCAGCTGCTTGCCATTCTTCTCGATGTAGCCGCGCTGCTGGATGGTGGAGATGGTCGGCGCATAGGTGCTCGGACGGCCGATGCCCTCCTCCTCCATCTTCTTCACGAGACTCGCTTCCGTGTAGCGCGGAGGCGGCTTCGTGAAGTGCTGCTCGGGCATGAGATCGACGCAGGAAAGATTTTCCCCTTGCCTGAGCGGAGGCAATGTTCGCTCTTCGTCATCCTTCTCGGCTTCTTCCGCTTCCTCGTCGCGCCCTTCGGCATAGACGCGGAGAAACCCGTCGAAGATCGTCGTCTGTCCCGTCGCACGAAACGTATAGATACCGGATGTGATATCCGCAGCGACCCGCTTGAGCTGCGCTTCGGCCATCTGGGTCGCAACCGTCCGGTTCCAGATGAGGGTATAGAGCTTGAGTTGCTGATGATCGAGGATGTCCTTCATGGAATCGGGCGTGCGCGCCATTTCCGTCGGACGGATGGCTTCGTGCGCCTCCTGCGCTCCTTTGGATTTCGTTTTATACGTTCGGGGGGCGGAGAGAATGTACTCGCGGCCGAACTTACGGATGATGACTTCCGTAGCATCATTCATGGCCTTCGTACTCAGACTCACGGAATCCGTGCGCATGTACGTGATGAGACCCGTACTCCCTTCCCCCTTGCCGAGACTGATGCCTTCATAAAGCTGCTGGGCCACCACCATGGTCTGCTTCACGGAGAAACCGAGCTTCCGTCCTGCTTCCTGCTGAAGGGTGGAGGTGGTGAATGGAGGGGGCGGCGTCTTCTTCAGTTCTTTCTCCTCCGTCTTGGCTACCTGATAGGAGGCGTCTTTGCAGGCAGCGAGCACCTCCCGAGCTTCGCCCTCGTTTACCGGTTCCCACTTCTCACCATTACGTTCCTTCAGTGAAGCGGAGAATTCCCCGCCGGAGTTCTTCCTGAGTTGTGCGGTCACGGACCAGTACTCGCGCGGCACAAACGCGCGGATTTCCCGTTCCCGGTCCACAATGACGCGTACCGCAACGGACTGAACGCGCCCCGCGGAGAGCCCCCGGTACACCTTGCTCCAGAGGAACGGCGAGAGCGTATAGCCCACGAGGCGGTCGAGGATGCGCCGCGCCTGCTGGGCATCCACGAGTTTCTCATCGATCGCACGCGGATGCGCTATGGCTTCGCGGATGGCTTCTTCGGTGATCTCGTGGAAGACGATGCGCTTCACTGGCTGCTTTTTCTTCCTCTTTAATACTTCCACCAGGTGCCAGCCGATTGCTTCCCCTTCGCGGTCCTCGTCAGTCGCGATCCAGAGATCCAGAGCCTCATCCAGTTCTTCCTGCAGATGCTTCACGACAGCCTTCTTGTCTTTGGGAACGAGGTACTTGGGCTCGAAGTCATGCTCCGTATCGACCCCGAGCATGGAGTCCGGCAGATCCCGCACGTGCCCCATACTGGCAAAGACGACATAGTCTTTCCCGAGGAACCGCTTGATGGTCTTGGCTTTGGTCGGACTCTCGACGATGACGAGGTGCATGTTAGGGTTAGGGTTAGGGTTAGGGTTAGGGCTAGAGCTAGGGTTAAGGCTAAGGCTAAGGTTAGGATGAGGGCGGGAAAAGATCGGAGCTTGCCCTGTACCGAACGAGCGGAGTGAGTTTCCGGTACAGGGCGAGAGGGTAGTGATGCCCGGTAGAGGTGTCAAAGAAAGAAACGCTTTAGCTCGAGACATCTCTCTTTCGTAGGACGAATACAGATAGGGCTCAAAATACCGACAAAAGATTGTCTAAATGTGATTATTGTGCCAAAAAAATGAATGAGAACTCTCTTCAGATGACTACCTTTGGTATTCACAGTATTTGGCTTACAAAAGCCATTCTGACGATACTAAGCGAAAAAACCGCTGCCGGGAGTTTGCTTTTGGCTTGCAGAAGCCCTTCGCGTGCGTACACTCCTACGTGGACCGTATTTCTTTTCCCCCCTTGCCCATGTCCAAGCAAGACATCATCAATACCATCGCCGACGCCGCGGGCGTCACGAAGCGCGCAGGCGCCGCCGCCCTCGAGGCCCTCTGCACGCTCATCACAAAGGAACTCAAGAAGGGCAATAACGTGACCATCACGGGCTTCGGCACGTTCCGAGTTTCTCGCCGCGCGGCGCGCACCGGCGTCAACCCCAGGAACCCGACCCAGAAGATCTCCATCCCCGCGATGAAGGTCCCGTCCTTCAAGGCCGGCAAGACTCTCAAGGACGCCGTACGGTAATCATCGAATCTTGTTTGTAGAAAGAGAGCCTCCGTAAGGGGGCTTTCTTTTATCCCCACTCACCCGCTATCCTCCGTCCAACCATGGATCACACCTTCATTCAGGACACCCTCCGTGCCCTCCTCACTCACCTCGACCTCCCCTTTGATGAAATCTCCGTAAAGGAAGAGGGGGAATTCGTCCGCGTGGACATCGTCTCGACCGATGCCAGTCGCATCATCGGGTGGCACGGCGAGACCCTGAATTCCCTGCAACACCTCGTGAAAGCCATCGTGCGCTCTGCAGAGAAGCTCGAACGCAGCCCCTTCATCGTCCTCGATGTTGACGGCTACCGAAGGGCACAGGAGGAGAAGGTGCGGCGCATCGCGGAACAGAAAGCTGATTTCGTCCGGCGCACGGGCAACCGCGTCGCGCTGGCTCCCATGAGTCCCTACTTCCGCCGCATCGTGCACCTCCATGTCGCCGACACCCCGAGTCTGCAGGACCTCACGACAGAGAGCATCGGAGAGGGGGATTACCGGCAAGTCGTCCTTCGCCTGAAGAAATCCAGCATCATCAAAGAGGCTGAGGAACTCTCGCCCGTCATGGTCGAGAAGGGCACGGAGGATGGATTGGAGAATCTGGACATTTGACGAAGCTGCGAGCTTTGAGCTTTGAGCCTATCAGTCACCCTGCATCTTCTTCCACTGCTCCACAACCTCTCTCTCCGCACGGGAGAGCTTTTCCGGAATGATGACCTTCACTTCCGTGTAATGATCGCCCGTGCGGCTGCTGCTTAAAATCGGCATACCTTTACCCTTCATGCGGAACACCTGCCCCGGCTGCGTTCCGGCGGGGATTTTCAATGTCTTTCGACCGTGCACCGTTTCGATTTCCTTCTCCGCGCCCAGGATGGCATCGACCACGGACACGGAGAGCGCGGTGCGGATGTCATCACCGTCACGCTGGAAGCGCCGATCCTCTTCCACTTCGATATGGAGATAGAGATCCCCCGCTTCGTCTCCCCTCCGCCCCGCATCGCCGTAACCGTTCACCCGGAGCGTCTGGCCGGTCTGAATCCCGGCTGGAATCTGAACGGAGACGGCGGAATGCTCGCGAAGGCGCCCCTCCCCCTTGCACGCTCCGCACGGCTTGGCATGCACCTTGCCCGAGGCGGAGCACGCGTCGCACGCAAACGACCTGCGGATGACGCCGAAGAACGACTGCGACGCTTCCGTGCGCTGCCCCGTCCCGCCGCAGGCCTCGCAATCCTTCAGCGAAGAGTCCTTTGCCCCTCCCGATCCGCTGCATGCCCCGCACTGCGTCAGCCGATCGATCATGATCTGCTTTTCGGCTCCATGAACGGCATCCATGAACGGGACGCTCAATCTCGCTTCGCGGTCGCCTCCGCGATCGGAGACTTTCTGCTTCCGGCCGCGTCCTCCGCCGGAGAAAAATCCCTCGAAGAGATCGCCTAAGCCGCCGAAGTCTCCGTTGGAGAACCCCTGAAAGCCGGAGAAATCGAAGCCGCCGAATCCTCCCGGCCCTCCCTGTCCTCCCGGCCCCGCCGTCGTCCCGAACTGATCGTATTGCTGCCGTTTCTCCGGATCACTGAGGACTTCGTACGCTTCGTTGATCTCCTTGAATTTTCGTTCGGCTTCCTTATCCCCCGGATGCTTGTCGGGATGGAGCTCCTTACTCAAACGACGGTATGCCTTCTTGACTTCCTCTTTCGAAGCTTCTTTCGCGACGCCGAGAACGGAGTAGAAATCACGCGGCATTGAGCCGCAGCATAGCGAAAAGGACAGTAGAAACGAAGCCGAAAACGTGGTACAATATCCCGATATGTCCAAGAGACCTCCAATACAGATAACGATGCAGTGGCTGACCCTCAGTCTGGCCGTTCTCTGTGTCTCTATGGTGGGTTACGCCGTCACAGAATACCGTTCGGACGTCACTGCGCGTCTGGCGACGAACGCCGAGAAAGGGGTTGTTCCATGGAAGACCATCTCGGAGCAGGAGATCAAAGTCGGCGCCACGGTACCTTCGGATACGAATGTCCTCATTCATATTCCGAGCGGCACAGGCTCCATCCAGCGCGAAGTGCTCCTGGGATTTCGCGGAAAGCGCACGCGCTACTGGGGCTACTGCTTCCCCGATGATACGAAAAATCTGGCAACCGCCATGCGCCGCTCTCCGCCGGGCCTCCTGTTCCTGTCCGAGAAAGAGCGCGAGTATCGCACCGAACAGGAGCGGAAGAAGCTGCGGTCGGCCACCCTGACCATCCCCATCTCTCAACTGAAAGAATCGCGCCTGAACGAAACAGATCTGAAGAACGGCCGCATCCGCCACCAGAAAGAAATCTTTCAGGCGGGGGAAACATGTTACATCATGACATCGGAACCGCTGCCCATCGGGATCGATGACGACGGGGACGACCTGAACAATAAGCTCGAGCGGGACTATAAAACGGATCCCAAGCGGAAGGATACCGACGGGGACGGACTCAATGACAATGTGGAGATCCTCTCTTCTACCCCGACCAACCCACTCGTTCGTGACAGCGATGGAGACGGACTCATCGACGGCATCGAAGACGCGGATCACGACGGCGTGCTCGACGGCAACGAGACGAACCCGTTTTCTCAGGATAGCGACCACGACGGACTGTGCGACGGACTCTGCCGGGCGGGCCGCAACGGCATGGAACTGAGGGGGGAAGACGTGAACCTGAACGGCAGCGTGGACAGCGGAGAAACGGATCCCCGCAAGATCGACTCGGATGGAGATGGAACAATCGACGAGCAGGAATATTTCAACTGCGTCCTCAAGACCGGAGCTCCTTGTAAATATTCTTCATTTAAGGTAAAATAATATGAACTCTATGAAACACACCCTCCTCTTCCGCGCCATCTCTTCCATCCTCCTGTCAGGAGCGCTCCTCGTGATCCCGACGATGACTGCAGCCTATCTCATTCCGGAAGATGTTCTCCTGCGAAGCGACCTTGCGCTCCCGCCGACAACGAGAGAAGCAGGCGACCGCACGCTGCAGCAATCGGAGGTGAGTGCCGAGCGCCGCGAGGCCATCCAGGCAGCGGAATTCGCGCGCCAGCACCCCGCACCCCCCGAGGTACCCGAGGAGAAGGCACCGGAAACGGAGACAATGGAGATGTCCGCGACGGATCGTCAGCTCCTGAGTACACTGCGCCTCCTCGGCCGCGTCTCCAATCAACAGCAGGTGCTCTACCTGAATGCGCATGCAGGCGCGCCCATCGGAGGCCAACCGTTGTCCTCAACCGGCGCCGGCGGCATCCTCACAGCGATCGTGATGCTCGGAGCGGTGAGCTGGACGATGCTGAGGGCGAAGAGGTGGCAGGTGTATGCAAAGAAGCCAGAGTAGAGGAACCGACTGTTAAAAAATGCCGGGCGCTCCATCCACCCATGGAACGTCTTTTCCCGCTCACCCAAGCACAAAGTAAGGCTTCACCCCAAGAAAATATTCTGATCTCCCAACCCCGCTCAAAAAAGCTGCTAGGCTTACATCTGCCAGTGACCGGACATCTCTCCTTCACCGGGAAAAAATGGGTGATGAACGGATCGTGCGGGATATCTCCCTCCCTTCCTGTCTCCACGCTCCCCCTTGCGATCGCCCGCGCGCGCGGAATCGCCATGGATGGAGCGCTCTCTCTGCTCCCGTCCCCTTCCATTCTCCCCGATTGCGAGAAGGCAGTAGAGCGCATCCGGCACAGCATCGATTGCAAGGAAACTGTTGGGGTCTTCGGTGACTACGACTGCGACGGTATCACGGCCACAGCCCAATTGGTCCGGTTCTACAGGCGATACGGCGGTCACGCCATCGTGAAGCTCCCGCACCGCGTGCACGACGGCTATGGGCTGACCGTGCGCGCCGTGGAGGATTTCCACACATCAGGCGCCACCCTGATCATCACCGCCGACTGCGGCATCACTGCCACCCATGCTGCGATACAGGCAAGAGAACTCGGCATAGACCTCATCATCACCGATCACCACCACCTTCCGGACACGCTTCCGCAGGCATTCGCCATCGTGCATCCGGGACTCATGAGTCCTTCGATTGATCCTCTTCCTTCGGGAGCGGGAGTCGTGCACATCCTCCTCTTCGCGCTCGAAGGATCATCCGAATGGGAAGGTATCAGCGAAGACCGTGTCCTTGCCATGCTTGGTACCGTCGCGGATCTGGTCGAACTCAGAGAGGGCAACCGTGCCATCGTGCAGGAAGGGATCAATGCCATTTCTATGCTCCCTGCCTGTCCGCTCAAGTCCCTCCTCCTTTCCGCAGGACTCCTCAACGACAGCAAACCGCCGACCAGCCGCGACATTGCCTTCCGCGTGGCCCCCCGCATCAACGCCGCCGGCCGCATGGATGATGCTACCCTCGCTCTCACGGCCATTCTCGATGGCGGAGACGCACTTCATAAGCTGGAATTCCTCAACAGTGAACGACAGAAGAGCACCGTCTCTCTCATGGACGGCGTGCTCAAGTCCCTTGGCATCACCCCCGGCGCGTCCGATTTCGCTTCCCTCCCGCCGCTCCTCTCTTCCGTGAGCGCGGACTTCCCGGAGGGCATCGTGGGGCTCATTGCAGGGAAGCTCACGGAGATGACGGGGCGCCCCAGCTTCGTCGGGACCCTTCGTGGTGGTCTCTGCACCGCATCGCTCCGCAGCACTCCCGCCTACCACGTCACGGAAGGACTGGAGCGCCTGAGCGCTTCCCTCCTGAGTTTCGGCGGTCACGCGCAGGCGGCAGGCTGCTCACTCCCGGCAGAAAGGAGCGGCGCATTCATTGAAGACCTCCTCACCGATGTCACAGACCGCGTTTCCCCGTCCGATCTTGTCCCGGTCCTCTCCATCGATGCCGAGATACGCGCAAACGATCTCTCGATGAAACTTCTCCAGTCGCTCTCCCTCCTCGAGCCCTTCGGGCAGGGAAACCCCGAACCCGTGTTCCTCCTGAAGAATGCCCGTCTGGACTCTGCGCGCTGCGTCGGCGCGGACGCGACGCACCTCTCCGGCCGCATCGGAGGCTTCAAAGCAATCGGCTGGCGCCTGGGACGTCTGCTTCCCCATGCTTCCGAGCCGCTCGACGTCGCCTGTCGGCTGGAGACGGATACGTGGAACGGCGCGCATGCACCGCAGATCGTCATCGAAGACTTGCGTCCCACGACAAACCTGGAACGAGTAGGACAAATAAAAGAAGAGATATCCGCGAACGAACGGCACTGACGTTTTTTGTTTCTCGTTTTTGGTTTTTGGTTCTTCGCGAAGAGAATACCCACATCGGGCGAAGAACCAAAAACCAGTAACCAGCAACCAAAAACCCCTCTCCCGAGGCTCAACTTCCTCACACCTCTGCTGAACTTTAAACCGGGACCAGCGTCCCCTCCATCCAAAACGTCTGAATAACCGGCGTATCCAGCGCGGCGGCAATTTTCAGAGCAAGGAGAACCGAGGGGTTCGTCTGCCCGCGCTCGATACTCATGATGGTCTGCCGACTGACGCCCGTGCGCAGCGCCAGCTCCTCCTGCGTCATGTTGTGCTCGAAGCGCAGACGGCGAATGGCGTTCTTGAGGACGGCAGCAGACATGGGAGATGAAGAAGGAAATGAGGTGAGTGGGCGCATTGTACTGATCGATCTTCTCCGATCAAGAGAAAAATCTCCATCATTCTCTCGACATTTTTTATCTCCACAGCATAGCTGCGATCCCGACGGGAATGAGATAGCAGGAGAACCACGCAAGGCTCCGCGTACGGACGAATCTCCGGAGGAAAACGACCGCCACCATGCTCACGACGAAGGCGGAAAGAAACCCCGAGACGAGTATGGGAAGACCCGGGAGAGCGATCTCTCCGCGAAAAGCACCATTGATGGTGAGGAGGAGCGCGCCGACGATGGCCGGGACCGCCATCAGGAACGAGAAGTCCACTGCTTCGATCCGAGAGAGGCCCATCATTCGCCCCGTGCCTGCCGTGAGACCGCTCCGCGAGAGAGCAGGAACGAGCGCAAGAGCCTGAGCGCACCCGATGACGAATGCACGCACGGGCGTGAGCGGGCGCGCCGGACTCCTCGAACCGATGGATTCCGTCAGGAGAAGAATGACTGCCGTAGCGATGAAGGACAATCCGAGAATGAACGGACCCCTCAGCGTTTCAGCGATGATTCTCTCCAAGAAAAAACCGCTCACGGCGGCCGGAATAGTCGCAATCACGATGGAGAAAAGAAGAACGCGGCCGCTCCTCTCCGCAGTGAAGACCGACAGAATGATGACCCGCCAACGGGCGTCGTAGCAGAGGAGGAGCGCGAGGAGCGTGCCCGCGTGGAGCGTGACATCGAAGCCCTGCAACGTGAGCGGATCGAAGGAAAAAGCAAAAAAGTGCTCGGCGAGCGCGAGGTGGCCCGAGCTTGAAATAGGGAGGAGCTCGGTGATCCCCTGCAGAAAACCGAGGAAGAGGGCATGTGTGATCGTCATTCCAAGACACTGTAACAGAAGCCATCATCATAGGTTACTGGTTATTGGTTTCTTGCCCTGAGCGTAGCCGAAGGGTTGGTTATTGGTTCTTCGTATTATGAAGGGCTTTCTCAGGATGAAGAGCCAATAACTATTAACTAATAACAAACAACTTGCGCAGAAGCGCTACAGATCATCTTTGCCAAGCGGAAAAGTGAGTGTGTAAGATATCTTGAAATGACGAACTCCCCCTTCCACGGGATCTTTTCTACGGCCTTCGGGCAGGGATCGTCATCGGTGGCAGATGAAGCGGAAGAAGCCGCGTTTGCGGCGGCCGAGCCGCAACAGTCCTCCACCGGAAAAACGACGGATGCGCGACAAAACGGCCACATCACGGTCGATATCTTCGAGCAGGACGCCTACTACATCATCCGTGCCCCCATCGCAGGAGTGAAACTATCGGATCTCGACATCGAAGTGGACGGGAAGAGCCTCACCATCCGGGGCAATCGCAAACCTTCGGAGGACATCCCGGAGGATCAGTACTACCTCAAGGAATGTTTCTGGGGGGAATTCAGCCGGTCGATCACGCTCCCCTGCACGATCGACCCCAAGCGCGTAAAGGCGACCTTCAGCAAAGACTGCGTGTTAAAAGTTCTCATTCCGAAGGAAGAGCGGGTGAAAATCATCCGCATTAATGAAGGATAACATTGAAAAATATTGTAGAGGCGGACCGGCGGTCCGCCTCTACATTTCATTCTAAAGTGTCAATTCCGCCTCTTGGTCTTCGCTGCAGACCGCTTCGCAAGCACCCGCACCGGTGTCCGGACCGAATGTGATTTGAGGCTTTTTAATTTCTGATCCGCCTCATCCGCCATGGTCTTCATGGATGCGTAGACATCCTCTCCGCCCATGTACCGCCAGCTCACGTTCTTCAGGAGCTTCGTGAACGTATCGATCGTCTCCCGGGCACGGCGTATCTCAGAACGATCGGATGGGGTTGCATCGAGAACCTTCCAGAGTTCCATCTGGAGAAGATAGAGTTCCTGGACTTTCGCGAGTTCGTCGAGTGTGGCCATGGGAGTTTGTGTGGAAAATTTCTCCCCATTGTAGGCGAAATTGAGTACAGTGTCAAATGTCCCCCGATCTCTCCAAAGGATTTCGCACCACGCACAGAGTGAAGTATTCCGCCTTCTTCCCATGAAGATCACCCAAGCCATTCTCCCTGTCGCCGGCCTCGGAACGCGGTTCCTGCCGTGGACGAAGACCGTGCCGAAAGAGATGTTGCCACTCGGCAACACTCCGATCATCGCGCACATCGTCGATGAATGTTTGGATGCCGGTATCCGCGAGATCTGTTTCATCATCTCCAAAGGGAAGGAAATGATCCCGCAGTACTTCTTCAAGGACCTTGCCCTCGAAGAGGAGCTGCGCCGCCGCGGGAAACTCCATCACCTCGAGGAACTGAAACGTTATGACAATGTCGATTTCCACATCGCGTATCAGGATCGGCAGCTGGGCGACGGCCACGCCATCCTGCAGGCGGCGGACTGGGTGAAGAACTTTCCAGTCGCCGTCCTCTTCGGGGACGACCTCTTCCGCGGAACCGACTCGGGCTTGAGCCAGCTCATCAGGGCATACGATGTCGCGGGAAATACCGGAGCAATGGTCGCGTTGGAGAATGTAGAGCGCGAAGCGGTCTCCCGCTACGGCATCGTCGAGGTCGAGTATGAAGACAAACGGAACCCCCGCCTGAAAAAACTGAATGGACTCGTTGAGAAACCGAAGAATGAAGATGCGCCGTCAACGTTGGCGATCGTCGGGCGTTATCTGATTCCGCAATCGACACTGAAGATCCTCCCAAGTGTGGGAGTCGGCCACGGAGGCGAGATCCGCCTCATCGACGCGCTCATCGCGGAAATGGGAAACATCCCCATCCACGGTTATGAGTGCGAAGGCACGCGCATCGATACGGGGACACCGGAAGGGTACGCGGAAGCAGTGAAGAGTTTTGGTGAACTGAAGTCCTAACCCTAGCCTTAACCCTAACCTTAATCCTCACACTCGTACCCGTACGGCGCCACGCGATAATTCGGTTTCGAGAACGAATAGCTGTCGCAGTCTGCAATTGATGCGCGCTCGGGCACGTACGCATCTCCGGGAAGGTACTGGCCATAGTCCACTACCGGGAGATCGTCGACCGTCACGGGCGGATCGTAATAATTCTTGCGGTAGTACGGGTGTAACGCATAGGTCTTCGTGTAGTCGGGATGCGCCATGTAGTACCAGTCATCATGGTGGCGAACGAATTCGCCATTTTTGGAATAGGCCCTTCGGACACGCACGTTCCACGCATGTGTCCCGTAGTATCCGCTGCCATTGCTCCATCCAAACGTGCTGCCCATTTCCGCGAGAGCGGACGGAGCCATGAGAAAAGTGAAGAGACCGACGAAAAGAGAGAGGAACATGCGCATAAGGGTGCTATATTAATTGTTTTTATATACTAGTCAAGTAGTTCCAACCCCTTTTAAAATGGATCCTTTTCAGGGAAAATAACCTTCCATGCAGACCATTCTCATCACGGGAACCGGGAGCGGCATCGGACAGGCAACTGCGAAGCTCTTTGCCCGCAAAGGCTGGTGTGTCTTCGCTACGGACCGCAAACGGGCGTCTTCCCCTGCAGGGAAAAATACCGTACCCATGCTCCTCGATGTGAATGACCCGCGTGCGATTGCCAACGCATTCAAGGCAATCAAGGAACAAGCGGATCATCTCGACTGCGTCGTGAATAACGCCGGATGGGGGCTCTTCCTTCCGTTCGAGGATACAACACAAAAAGAAACAGAGGAGATGTACCGCACGAACGTATTCGGACTCATGGAAGTCACCCGCCATGCATGTGCGATCATGCGCAAACAGAAGGGCGGTACAATCATCAATATTTCCTCCGTCGCGGGACAGCGCGGGAGCCCGCTCTACAGCGTGTACGCATCGACGAAGTGGGCGGTGGAAGGGTTCAGCGAGGCTTTGGCACACGAAATGCGCGCGCTCGGTGTCCACGTCAAAATCGTAGAGCCCGGTCGCGTGAAGACGGCATTCTTCGACCGCGCCTATGGGCAGGAGACACTCAAACGTATCTCTGACCCGTACCGCGCAATGTGCGAGCGGAAGATTCAAAAACACAGAGCAAGCCTCGCCTCGGATGCCGCATCCGCAGAAGATGTCGCACAGATCATTTTCTCTGCTGCCACGGACGGCTCCTGGCGGCTACGTTATCCCGTCGGCAAAGAGGCGGAAACGATCCTGCAGGCAAAGCACACGCAGAATGATCAGGAGTTCTTCGAGGAAGTGTATAAGGAATTCACTTCCCCCTCCTGAGCAATTCGATCTCCTCTCTGAGATCGGCAGCTTTTTCGCCCTTCGACTACGCTCAGGGTGAAAAGCCGAACTTTTATCTGCCCCTTCTGAGGAGTTCGATTTCGTCACGGAGATCCGCCGCTTTTTCAAATTCCAGATTTTCCGCGGAGAGTTCCATCTGCGCTTCCAGTTCCTCCAGTAATCTCTTTTTTTCATCGGCGGGAATCTTCTGGTGATCGTAGCGCGGACGCTTGAGTTCCGCCTTGCGGTGAGCCTCGCCGATGTCGTGGACAGCCTTCTCGATGCTCTTCGGCGTGATGCCGTGTTTTTTGTTATAAGCCTCCTGAATTTTTCGTCGGCGGTTGGTTTCCGCAATGGCCGCCTCCATGGCCTTCGTCATCCTGTCGGCGTAGAGCGTCACGTGGCCGAGAATGTTTCTGGCTGCGCGACCGATCGTCTGGATGAGAGCGTCCCTGGAACGCAGGAACCCCTCTTTGTCGGCATCCAGAATGGCGATAAAGCTCACCTCGGGCAGATCCAGCCCCTCGCGCAGAAGATTGATCCCGACGAGGATATCGATCTCGCCGGTACGCAGCTGCCGCAGGATCTCTATGCGCTCGAGCGTCTCCACATCGCTGTGAAGGTACCGCACCTTGAAGTCGGCATCCTGCAGGTACTGCGTGAGGTCCTCCGCCATCTTCTTTGTGAGCGTCGTGAGGAGAACGCGCTCTTTCCTCTTGATGGTCGCTTCAATCTCCCGCAGCACGTCCTTGATCTGATCCTTGCTCGGCTTCACGGCCACGACGGGATCCAGAAGGCCCGTCGGACGGATGATCTGCTCGACGAGACAATCTTTTGGCGTATTGGCGAACTCGTACTTGCCGGGAGTCGCCGACACGTAGACCGCCTGGGAAACGCGCTCCTCAAATTCCGGGAACTTGAGCGGCCGGTTGTCGTGCGCGCTCGGGAGGCGGAAACCGAAGTCCACGAGCGTCTGCTTCCGGCTGAAATTCCCCTCCTGCATCCCCGAAACCTGCGGAATGGACATATGTGACTCGTCCACGAAGAGGAGGAAGTCTTTCGGGAAGTAATCGAGCAGCGTCGATGGCGGCGATCCGGGTTCTTTGCCCTCGAGCGCACGGACGTAATTCTCGATCCCCGTGCAGTAGCCGGTTTCGCGAAGCATTTCAACGTCGTACTCCGTGCGCTGGCGGATGCGCTCGGCCTTCGCAAACTCCTTGCGATCCAGAAAGACTTTCTCCTGCAGTTTCATCTCGGCAAGGATGCCGTCCACCGCGCGGTCGATCTTCTCCTTCGTTGTCACCTGATGCGAAGCGGGGAAGATGGTCGCATGCTCGATGTCCTGAATGAGTTCCCCCGTGAAGCCGTCCACCTCGGCAATGGTCTCCACCTCGTTGAACGGCATCTCGAAGCGGATGACCGTCTCCCCGCCGGGCGGGAAAACCTCCACGGTATCGCCTAAAACGTGGAACATCCCCTGCTTGAATTCGATGCCGCTGCGGCGGTACTGGATGTCCGTGAGGCGCCGCAAAAACTGGTCGCGTTGAATAGCGTCACCGCGCTTGAGCGCAATGGCAAGCGCCTCATAATCGGAAACGCTCCCGAGTCCGTAGATACAGGAGACCGATGCGACGATGAGGACGTCTCTGCGCGTGAGGAGGTTCATGGTCGCCGCGTGGCGGAACTTCTCGATCTCTTCGTTGATGCTGGCATCCTTCTCGATATATGTATCGGTCGCGGGCAGGTACGCCTCCGGCTGGTAGTAGTCGTAGTAAGAGACGAAGTAACTGACGGCATTGTCGGGGAAGAACAGTTTGAACTCGCTGCAGAGCTGGGCCGCCAGCGTCTTATTGTGCGCGAGAACCAGGGTCGGACGGTTGAGCTCCGCGACGATGTTTGCCATCGTGAAGGTCTTGCCGGTGCCGGTCGCCCCGAGCAGCGTCTGGTGACGTTCCCCCTTCTTCAGCCCCGCAATCAATTTTTTGATCGCCATGGGCTGGTCTCCCGTCGGCTTGAAAGGCGCTACGAGCCGGAATGGTTTGTCCTTGGACATGACGAAGCAGTGTAGCGCTCTGGGAAGATCCCTGCCAGCGTCTCGGCGAGAAAAGAGAAATCAGCTCTCACTTCCTGGTTTCTCATCTTGGGCATCCGGCTCCTCAAGCGCCTCATCGGGCAACCTGGTGATTGCTTCGTATGCGGCGCTGACCGCAACATCCTTCGAAACCGAAAACTCGGGATGCTGTTGTCCGGCGCCGTCTGTCCCAACCTCCCGCAAAATTACTGTCTCTGCCGCAACACGGACAACCTCAATGTATATTGGCGCGGAACCTACGATATTTATATCAGCATCCGCTAATGGATCTCCGGTATCTACGTGTGGAGTCGGGCGAGGCATCTGCTGTTCAACTTCCGGCGTACAAGCTACTCTCGTACCTGGAAGAAGTGAGCATTCCGACGACTGAAAAGACATAAATTCAGGGGGAAGGGAGAAAGAATCCGCCATACCAGACTATCTGTCAAATGGTACACCGATATTTCTGCTACAATCTGCTTCATGATCGACCTTGATGATCTCCGGAAGCGCCCTGACGCCTACCAGAAAGCGGCAAATCAGAAAAAAATAGATGTCTCCATCGGGAAATTTTTGAAGATCGATGCAGAGCGCAGAGAGCTGCAGAGCCGCATGGATGATTTACGCTCCAGGAAGAACGCGGTGAGTAAGAAAATTCCGGCAATGAAGGGAAAGGAGAAAGAGACGGCGCTCGCGGACATGAAAAAACTTTCGGAGAAGCTGAAGAACATGGAGGCTGAGGGCGCGAAGACGGAGGAACTCTGGAAGGAGATGCAACTTCTGCTTCCTGCCATCCCGCTCCCGCACGTCCCCGTAGGGAATGACGAACGCGAGAACAAAGAAGTGAAGAAATGGGGAACCCCGCGCACATTCCCCTTCGAGCCGAAAGATCACGTGGCCATCGGAGAAGCATTGGGAATCTTGGATATCTCCCGCGGCGTGAAGATCGCGGGGGCACGCAGCTACTTCCTGAAGGGCGACGGCGCGCGGTTGCACCGTGCCGTTCTGCAGTTCGCACTCGATCACCTGTTCAAAAAAGGCTGGACCCACTTCACACCGCCGTACCTGGCCGGGTACGACTGCTTCATGGGAACGGGGTTCTTCCCCGGCGCGGACGAGGAAAATACCTACGCCGTCGGCGGACGGAAGACGAAAGCCGACCCCCTCATCCCGGATGACCTCTACCTCATCGGAACGTCCGAGGTCTCGGTCGCCAGTTACCACAAGGACGAAGTCCTGAAGGAGAGCGAACTGCCCAAGCGCTACGTGGGATTTTCGCCGTGCTTCCGCAGGGAGGCTGGCACGTACGGGAAGGATACGAAAGGGCTCTACCGCATCCACCAATTCGACAAAGTAGAGCAAGTCGTCCTGTGTAAAGCGGACGGCGATGCCGGTCTCCGGATGTTCGAGGAAATCCGCACGAACGCCGAAGAGGTACTACAGGCACTCAATCTCCCCTACCGCATTCTCGACATCTGTACCGGCGATCTCGGCAAGGGAAAACTCTGTCAGCAGGACATCGAAACGTGGATGCCGAGCAGGAAATCCTACGGCGAGACCCACAGCTGCAGTTACCTCGGCGATTTCCAGGCACGACGGCTGAATATGAAATACGAATCCCCGGACGGCAAGAAGCGTTTCGTCCACACAATGAACAACACCTGTATCGCCAGTCCCCGCATTTTAATCCCGATTCTGGAGCTTTACCAGAATGAAGACGGATCGGTGACGATTCCGGAGGTGCTGCGGACGTATATGGGAGGACAGGAGAAGATCACGGCAATCTGTCAGTAGAGTCGTACCGCCGGTACGACTCTCTATCTTCACCCCATCGCTTCGCTCTGCCCTTCAGACAATGAATATCTTATTCACCCGCTTTCCACTCGAGAGCCGCCATGGCGGTGCGGAGGTGCAGACCATCTCCCTCATGCGGAATCTTCGCGCGCGCGGACACCGCGTGGCCTTCCTCGGGAGCTGCCCTATTCTCCTTCAGGAATGCAAGAAATTGGCGATCCCCGCGGCAGAATTGAACATCGGCCCCCCTCCTGTGACGCCTTTCAGTGCGATCAGTTTCCTCTGGAGAAAACGGCGGATGCGTCGTCTCCTCGCCGACGCGCTGGATAGCATAGGACAACTGGACGCCGTGATGATGCTCAGCCTCAATGAAAAACTGCTCCTCACGCCGGTTGCTCTCGGGAAAAATATCCGAGTCCTTTGGATCGAACATGACCGCATCGGACGGTGGCTCCGGTGGAACCCATGGCTCCCGCAGCTCCTTCGCCTCAGCCGACGCGTCACCACGGTCACCGTCTCCGAGCTCAGCAGAAGCCTGTACGTGCATATCGGATTTGATCCTGATCGTACGGTTGCAATCCCCAATGGCATCGAGCGACCATCCTCAACTCATCACCCGAACGGCATGAAAAAACCGGATGGCGTGCACATCGGCTGCATCGCGAGACTTTCGTACGATAAAGGCGTCGATCTCCTCATCGAAGCCGTGCGCGGTGTCGAAAATGCCCGCCTTACCATTGTCGGCTTTGGACGCGAGGAAGCCGCCGTCAAAGATCATCTGAAGATCCTCGGCCATCGTGCGGTTCTCCACCCGTCCATTCCTGATATTACGGCTTTTGTCCGTTCGCTGGATATCCTCGTGCTTCCATCGCGCCTCCATGACCCGTTCGGTCTGGTTGCCGCCGAAGCCATGATGCTGGGCATCCCCGTAGTTGTAACCGATCAATGCGGCATCGCGGGCTACCTCACACAGGATCAAGACGCCGTGATCGTCCCGGCGGATTCCGCAGTCGCCCTGCAGGAAGCTCTCGCGCTCCTCGCAAATGATCCTGCGAAGCGGGCGGCGATCGCCGGGGAGGGGAAACGAACCGCAGAACGGCTGTTCGCGGTCGACCGCATGACGGATGAGTATCTCTCGCTCTTGGATTCGCGTCCGTGAGCTGCATCTGTATACTCGCATCCATGCGTTACGCGCATGGGTTCTTCGCTATCGCCGCTCTCACTCTCCTCCTTGCGGCGGACAGTCTCGCCGTGCGCACGTTTTCGTTTACAGACCCCATCGATGGACTGAGTATCGGCATGACGGCAGAAGGTGCGCCGTTCCGCGTGCGAAGCGGGCAAACGCCGTGGCAGGAGCTTCCACCGAGCGAAGAGAATGCCCTGGAAACCGCATTCGTGCTCTTCGCAAAACCGGTCAAGAGCGTCGCCGTTCAGTCGCCCACCCGCACATTCACCCTCCATCCGCTCCGGATTTCCTCTGAACCTTCGCACTATGCCATCGCTGCGGCGACCCCCTTCGTTCCATCGCGCATTGTCACCCGCAGCCAGTGGGGCGCCGACGCTTCTCTCCTCTATAACCATGCAGCCACAGAAGAAGATCCCACTCCCATCAACGTCGGAGAGGACGGCAACATCGCAGACCGGATGAAGGAGTGCGACGATGCGCGAAAGAAATATCCCGATGAGTTCAAGGTGGAAAACACGGCGACGCAATCACCTGACGGCCAAACGTACAGGTGGCCGCTCAGCTACTCCCCGCGGATCCGCCTCCTCGTTGTGCACCACACGGCCATTCGGGTGCTCGGCGACGATCGCCCCTCTGTAGAACGCATGCGCGCCCTCTACCAGTACCATGGAAGCAGCCTTGGCTGGGGCGATATCGGCTACCACTTCGTTATCGACGAGGCGGGGAAGATCTATGAAGGACGCACCGGCGGCGACCGCGTGATCGGCGGGCACGTCTTCTGCGGGAACGTCGGGACGATCGGCATCGCGCTGATGGGGAACTTCGAACTCGAGGACCCGCCGCAGGACCAGATCAAGAGCCTCAAGTGGCTCCTCGATTTCCTCGCGAAGAAGTACCAAATCAACCTGCGGGAGAAAGTCTCTTTCCATGGAACCCTCCTCCAAACGATCACCGGACACGGCGACATCGGCCATACCGCCTGCCCGGGATACACACTCCGCGAAATGCTTCCGCAGATCCGCACGCATGTACTGGCCGGAAAGCTGGGTGCGGCCATTGCCTACCCCCCCAAGCGCGTCTATAACGACAGAACATCTGAACGCAAGGCGGCCCGGCTCCCCAAAGAAAAGCCGTTCACCGCCCCCGTCATGAGGCCGGTCGGTTCGACCGATATCACCGTCCGTCCGGGGGGACAGGCGCTCTTCTCCCTCTCCCTCACTGCCGGGAGCGCTCTGATCCCGCGGAGAGCCCGCATCGCCGTCGTCGAACGCTCCAGCCCGAGAATCGGTCTCTGGGAAACGTTCGGCGATGAGGATATCCGCGTCCAAAAAGAACTGCTCTCCCCGTCCTCGGTGAAATCCGGCGAGACTGCGGTCATCCATCTGCGTGTTCTCGTCCCGCGCCAGACGAGGAGCTACCAGCTCATCATCGGGAACATCACGTTCAACCTCCTCGCGGAGGGGCGGCGCATCCCGCTCCCGCGCACCGGTTCCGGGGCGATGCAATCTAGCATGAATGAATCCCTCTTCATCCCGACACCCAGAAATCCCAACGGCACGACAGAGCAGTCCTCCTCTGCCGCACCGGTTTCTTTATCCATTCGCAATGCCATCCGTATCCGTCTGTCCTACGAAGGAGAATCCGCCACGGTCACTTCGGACAATTTCCCCTCCGTCAATGGCAAGACGATTGCTCTGCACAGCATCGAGTTCACGAAGGGGGACGATGCCTGTACCGCATCCTTCGGAGGACTGAACATATCCGCACCCGCGGTCCGCTTCGACCCTCTGGCAGAATCCTCTGCCATCCTCAGCTGGCCCCGTACCCAGAACCGCTTCCGCGGGATCATCGAGTGCAGGGTCATCGAGGGGAAACTGACCCTGATCAATGAACTGTCACTGGAGGACTACCTCGCGGGCCTTGCCGAAGAGCCCGACAGCGAACCCTTCGAGAAGCAGCGTGCATTCGCCGTTGCCGCCCGCACGTATGCCGCGTACTACCTTCACCCTCTCCACCGGAAATTCCCGGGCCTTCCCTATGACGGGGATGATTCCCCCGCCCGCTTCCAGTCTTACAGAGGATTGGTCTTCGAACGACAGAATCCAGCGTGGGTCCGCGCGGTTCGGGGAACGAAGGAGCTCGTCCTGAAGAAAGACAGCGAAATCATCAAGCCGCCGTACTTCTCTTCGGACGATGGCCGCACGCGCTCGCCGGAGGAAGTCGGCTGGAACCACTTCCCGTTCGAGGAAATCTATGGAAGCAAACCGGACCCGTGGTGCGAAGGTCTCCCTCTCAACGGTCACGGCGTCGGGATGTCCGGCTGCGGCGCCAAGGGACAGGCGCTGGAGGGGAAGAAAGCGGAAGCGATCCTGAAGTACTACTACCCGGGAACGACGATAGAGGACTTGGGGCGGGGATAGCTTCTTAGTTGGTTAGCTTTTTAGCTTCTTAGGATCGTTACTCTTGAGTTGATATTTTTTCTTGCTGCACCATACCGTTGTACATTATAATGGCCATATGAATAAAACGTGTACCGCATCGGAAGCAAGGAACGGCTTTTTTGCAATGCTGCGTGAGATTGAGGTTCCCGGCGTATCGGTGGTCATCACCTACGAAGGCCATCCCAAGGGCGTTTTGATGTCGTACGATGAGTTCGAAGGATGGATGGAGACGATGGATATCATGTCGCATCCCGAAGAGGTGACTGCCATAGAAGAAGGCATGCGGGAGAAGAAGAGGGGGAAGGTGGTTTCACTGAAGCAATTTAAGAAGAATCTCGGGATATGAAAACTTACCATGTTTTCGTCGTGCAACGCGCAGAGAAAGAGATCGTGACGGTGACGATTCTCAGGATCGGTCACAGAAAGGATGTGTACGGGTGATGACTCTGCGCTCCAGATGACCGCTGACGGATCAAATCTACCGCAGCCTGGAAGGCCGCTGCTCGCTCATGGTTAAAAGCTAATAGCTGACGGCTCCCTCTTCTGCGTCAACTCAATCACTGCTTTCAGCAGCGCTTCGGTACGCGGAGCCCATAGCTCTTGCATTTAGTAATAAAAGATTTTATAATACTATTATGTCCACTTACAGCGCTGAAATTGTCAGCCTCACGCACTTCTTGGATGCTCGAGAGGATCTATTCTTCAGTGTCGCTAGAGATGAGAGAGTCGCTCTTTACGCGCTTCTCCGCGAGCTCAAACAGGGGCAGCCTCAAGACGATGTCCCCGCGCAGATCATAGAACGGATTTCCCGGGCGTGCACCGCTTTTGGCAATGCCATCCTCGGATACAGAGCCGCTAATGAAGGTGCGAGTCGGCGCTTCCAGCCAGGAGACATCGTCTGGAGCACTAAAAAAAAGAAAATGACCGGGGTTGTGAAGGACGTCCACCGTGCTCATGGACGCATGACCGTTACAGCGACTCCCGACTTCATGACAAAAGACTTCCGCGCCGTCCTGCCGTCTTCTCTCCAACGTTATGACGATCTCTCGCCGGAGCATAGAACGGAGGCGGACGCATGGCGTGCATGGTGGAAGGAGGCAGAGGCGTTCGCCAAGACGATTGACACGGAGATTGCGCGGCGCGTCTGCGAGGAGGTCATGCGTGACGAGCGCGTGGCGCCCCGCATCGCACACTCGGCAAGTATTCTCCGTGAAACTTTCGGCAGGAAGAGGGACTATGAGGCTCTCGTGAGAGAGCGCGTCCAAGAGAAGATATGCCAGCAAACGATGCCGTCCAAGCTCCGGAACATCTTCCGCATTCTCCTCGCGCCGGATGAGCTCCCGACACCGGAGAGACGCCCCGGCCTGCTCCAGGAAACACTCCGTGATGCCATGAAGCAAGTGCTCATGGGGAAGGACGATATCATCGGCGATGCACGAGCAGATCTTTTCTCCAAGCTAAAAGCTAAAAGCTGATAGCTCCCGGCTCTCTTTTCTGCGTCAACTCAATCACTGCCTTCAGCAGCGCTTCGGTCCGCGGAGTCTCCTCCCACTTCACCCGCAGGTCCTCTCTGCCCATGTGACCATAGGTCGCGAGGTTCCGGTAAATGGGCCGGAGGAGGTCGAGATCTCTGATGATGGCTGCAGGACGGAGATCGAAGACCATCGAGAGCGCCTGTTCGAGGATGCGGTCATTCACGGTCGAGGTCCCGAAGGTGTCCACGTGCACGGAGACGGGCTGACAGACGCCGATGGCGTAGGCGATCTGCACCTCGCACTTCTTCGCGAGGCCGGACTTCACGACGTGTTTCGCGATCCAGCGCGCCGCGTAGGCCGCCGAGCGGTCCACCTTGCTCGGATCCTTCCCGGAGAACGCCCCGCCGCCGTGGCGGCTGTACCCTCCGTACGTATCCACGATGATCTTGCGTCCGGTGAGGCCGCAATCGCCCGGGGGTCCGCCTATAACGAAACGCCCCGTGGGATTGATGTGGTAGAGTGTCCGGGCATCGAGGTAGTGCCCGCAGACCGGCGTGATAATTTCGCGGATGATGTCTTCGCGGATCTGCGTTTGCGAAACGGCATCCGCATGTTGCGTAGAGATGACGACGCAGGAGACGCGCTCCGGCTTGCCGGAGTCACTGTACTGCACCGTCACCTGGCTCTTCCCGTCGGGGCGCAAATACGTGAGACCGTTCGTCTTCCGGACCTGCGCCAGTTTCTTCGTGAGGCGGTGCGCCAGCGAGATCGGCAGCGGCATGAGTTCCGGCGTTTCGTCGCAGGCGAACCCGAACATGAGCCCCTGATCGCCCGCGCCCTGCTCCTTGGAAACGTTCTTGTCCTGATCCACGCCCAACTGGATATCGGCGCTCTGCTCCCCCACGCTCACCACCACCGCACAGGCCTTGTGATCGAATCCGTACGTGGCATCGTCGTACCCGATCTCCCGGATGGTGCGACGCGCCGTCCCCGCGATATCGATGTAGCCCTTGGTGCGCATCTCTCCGGCGACCACCACGAGGCCAGTCGTCGCGAGACATTCGCAGGCGACGTGCGCCGTCGGGTCCTGCCGGAGTGCTTCGTCGAGGATGGCGTCACTGATCTGGTCACAGAGTTTATCAGGGTGGCCCTCGGTGACTGATTCGGAAGTGAAGAAGTAGGACATAGGGTTAGGGGATTAAGGCTAAGGCTAAGGTTAAGGTTAAGGTTAAGGTTAAGAAGGGATAAGGGGAAAATCACCTCTCAGTGAGTGGAAGCGTGAGCTTGGAAAGCTATCTTCCCCCAATGGGGGCTGGAGTTCCCACCGTTCCCCCTGCGGGGGTGGTTGGGGGGCGTCTCTAGCGGGCCAGATCCCGCGGCGGCCGAAGCTCTTTTGGAGCGAAGGCTGCCCTCGACGCCTCTCTGGATAGGCGATGATGTCTCTTGCACTATAACCCCGGAGAGGTCGGCATGCAAGAACATCGCCGGGCTGATTGCACGACAGACCAAAGAGAGAAATCCTTTGTCTCCCGACTTCGGGAGCATTGCAGAGGTATCTGACATGGTACGGAATGATAGTATACAGACATGCCAACCACATCTGAATTAGACCAGCAACCTGTCGCACAGCTCTCCATAGGAGATGAGACACCAGAATGTCCGATACCAGCAACGGAAGAAACTCCAATATTTACTCTCTACAAAGAGGACGTTGAGAGAATTCTACGATTGCGTGGAAATGAAGAGGAAACCAGGGCGTTTCACCAAGCAAGTGTCTTGGCTGATTTGCTTGCCCGGGAACCTGTAAGCTACCTATTGGATCTATCAGACCCTGCATCCACCACAGATCCAAATAAGCTGACAGAAGCACAACGTAACCATCTCTTGACCCTACTCGACCCGTTGCTTGAGGTTTAAAAGGCCATCCGAAACGATCAACCTCAAAAAAATACCAACACCACTGACATGAGCACTTTGATAGTATCCCTGGTTATTGCCGGAACAGAGAGCGGGCTGAAGCAATACAACAATTGCGGCGAAGCGCGGGTCTCGGGGTACCCGCGCTGGAGCCGCACCTTTAAGGGAAAAGAGAGTCCGCGAGAGAAAAACCGGAGGTTTGTCTCTCGCGCCTCACTACAGCTTGTTGTAGAACCACGCGAACAGCCAGCCGGTGACGAGGCCGGTAACGATGCCATAGCCCATGCCGAAGAACGTACCGGGGAGTGAAGAGTCGTACCCGCGGTACACTGTCGAAAAGATCCGGACCATCTCTTCCCCCCACCCAAAGTAGTGGGCAGAGACGCCGAGGAAGAGCACGCCGACAGCGCACGTGAGGCCGAGGGCAAGGCCAAAACGCACAGGATTGAAGGGTTGCGGAGCCATCAGGAGGGGAGGGGAAAGAACGGGGGGTATCTTAACAAAAGAAAAGGAGGAGTACCAGTGCAACTGGTATCAGGTGAGACTCTCCCAACTGGCAATCAAAAATCTTAAATCACTCATCCATAATGAGCCTGTCCTGCTATGCTTCCTCCATGTCAGAAATGCTCTCCGCGCCATCCCCCTTCTCCTTGCTCCTCTTCGGAGCATCAGGGCACTTGGCACGGTTCAAAATCTACCCGGCACTCTACACGTTGACGCTGAAAAAGCGCCTGCCGAAGGACTACGCCGTCGTCGGCTTCTCGCGCACAGCCATGAATGACGCGTCATTCCGCACATGCGTCGCCGAGTCCGTGCGGACAGACATGATGGGGGCGGCGAATGAGAGCGTCCTGAAAGAGTTTTTAACTCATTGCTGGTACCACACCGGAGAGTACACGGAGGAAGGGGATTATCATGCGCTGCGGCATCGCCTGACCTCCGTCGAAAAAGGATGGAGGAAGGGGGTCCGTCTCGCTTACTACTCCGTCCCCCCGACCATCTTTTCTCCCATCTCTGAGAATCTCTGTAAAAGCGGATTTGCCCACGACCGGAAGGAGCTTCGCTGCATCCTGGAAAAGCCGGTCGGCCACAACTTCGACGACTTTCGGGCGATCTCATCCTCGCTCAAACACTGCGTGCACGAGAAGCATATCTATTTTCTGGATCACTACCTCGGCAAAGAAGCGGCCCGCAACGTCTACTACCTGCGTCTTGCCAACCCCATTCTCGAGGAAATTTTTGCCCATACGCTCCTCCAGTATGTGGAAATTTCCGCCCCCGAATCCGCCGGCATCGAGGGGCGTGCGGGATATTTTGACCATACGGGAACGCTCCGTGACATCTTCCAGAGTCACCTGCTTATGGTGGCGTCTCTCCTCACCATGCGTCTTACGGAAACGCCGGTCTCTTTCGCACGTTCCCGGTTGGAAGCTCTCCGCCGCTTCTACGTTCCCCCCGCCCGCTCGCTCAAAGACGTCATCATCCAGGGGCAGTATGCTGCCGGAACCATCGGCAAAGAACAGGTAAAGGGGTACCGCAATGAGGAAGGCGTTCCCCCGCATTCGCGAACGAATACGTTTGTCGCCCTCCGGCTCCGGAGCCGCATGCCACGATGGGAAGGCATCCCCTTCCTCTTCCGTGCCGGCAAACGCCTTGCCGGTAAAGAGACGCGCCTGACCCTCAGCTTTCAGGAGCCGTGGTCCGTCGGGAAGGGGGCAGGACCCAACCGCCTCGACATCATCCTGCAGGGCGAAGCAGGAATGCGTTTCCACCTGCAGACGAAGCTGGGCGGCACCGAGCCTGCGTTCCGCCCGCTCATCCTCTCCGATCCGCTTGTCTGCGAGGGCGACTGCCTCCCCGAACACGGCTTGCTTCTCCTCGAAGCCATCCATGGAAAAAAACAATGGTTCCTCTCACCGGAGGAGGTCGATGCCGCATGGAGACTCATTGATCCTCTGCAGGCCTATCTCGACGATCCTGCGACGGCGCTCCATTCCTATAGAGCGGGAACGGACGGACCGAAGGCGGCGGAGGAATGGATCGCACGGGAGGGGATCAAATGGTTATAACGAATACGAGAGGTTGTTGGTTTTTGGTTTTTCGTTCTTCATGCGAAAGAACGAAAAACGAGCAACGAAAAATAAAAAACTTACAGATGCTATGATGCCCCCATGTCCCTCCAAACGATGATCGCAACATCGGAGACGGAATTTATCCGCACCGCTGCGAACGAAACCGCCAGGCACATCAATAAAAACATCGCTTCGCGCGGACAGTGCCTTGTCGGCCTCTCGGGGGGATCAACACCGGGCCCCGTCTACAATGCCCTCGTAGCACTGCCCATCGAGTGGGCGAAAGTGTTCCTCTTCCTCGTTGATGAACGCTACGTCCCTGCAAATGAAAAGGAGAGCAATCAACGGCTGATCCGAGAGACACTTCTTTCGGTGGCAAGAATCCCGGAGAAAAATCTCCTCTTTCCGGATACTACCCTTCCCTACGATCGATGTGCCGCCTCCTACGACCAAGTACTCTCAAAAAAATTCCGGGACAGCACCCCCGATCTCGTCATCCTCGGTATGGGAGAGGACGGTCACATTGCCTCGCTCTTCCCGCCGCTCGCAGATGACGACGCTCTCGACCCGCAACATGCGATCATCAGCACCGAAACGGATCGTTTCGCTGTCCGGCGGAGGATCTCCGCAACACTTCCCGTTCTCGCCTCCGCACGATCCTGTATGTTCCTCTTGAAAGGGGAAGCAAAACAAAAAGTTTGGCAGGAGATGACGCAGAGCAAAGAGGATGAGCGACGGTGGCCTGCAAAACGCATTATTCGCGATACACAGTGTATCGCGCTGTTTTGTCCCTAAAATCGTTCGGAGCTACCGCAGCTTGGAAAGCTGCTTCTGAACAACATATTCCGCCCATCGAATGGGAAGCCGATGGTACGGTCTGTCTACTGACGACTCAAAGCCCAAAGCTCATCGCGTCCACGACAATTCGATGATGTGATCGGTCACGCGGGATCCGGAAACACTGACCACGTCGATGCGATAGCCGCCTTCATACTCATGGTCCGCGACCCATCTTCTCGCTGCGCGTCGCATGCTCCACCGCTTCTTCCGCGTGACATTGATGACCGGGCAGAAATCCTCGCTGGGAATGGAACGTGTCTTTACCTCCACGAACACGACCACATCGTCACGCGGGTCCCACGCGAGAATGTCCACTTCGTCTTTCCCGAGACGGATATTCTTTCCATCGATCCTGTATCCGAGGCGCCTCAAAAATCGTTCTGCGGCTTCCTCGCCGCTCCTGCCAACCTTCATATGCTTTGCGACGGTCTGCTTTACTTGACTTCGGACAACCGTACGAACAGGAGCCGGAGAATATCTCTTCATGAAGCCAACCATACTCCAAAGGTGTACGTTCGTCCAGTCTTTTTCCTAGGAAGAGGGAGGTGTACGTAAGTACACTTGTTCCTGTCCATTCTCCTTTACTTCCATGCTCACAAAACTGACATCGTTCGCCACCGTGGGACTGAAGAGCGAGCGCATCACCGTTGAAATCGGTTCTCTGCCCGGAGAGGGGGTCGTCCAGATTGTCGGCCTCGGCGATACCGCCGTGCAGGAGAGTAAGCAGCGGGTGAAGATGGCGCTCCGTACCCGCGGCTACCGACTTCCCACCGGCCGGACGGTCACCGTGAACCTCGCACCCGCTGATTTGCGCAAGGTCGGACCCCGCTACGACCTGGCCATCGCCCTCGGGCTCCTCATCGTTTCGGATGCACTCGTCCTTCCGGAGAAACAACTCGCCTCCATGGCTTTCCTCGGAGAGCTGGCTCTGGACGGATCGCTGAGGCATGTGACCGGCGTCCTCTCGGCTGCCATCGCCTGCCGGAGACTCGGCATTTCGACCCTCGTCGTCCCCTCCGTGAACGCACCCGAAGCTGCGCTCATCTCTGGACTCACGGTGATCGGCGCCGA
The DNA here is from genome assembly GCA_043798355.1 of Candidatus Peregrinibacteria bacterium. GTDB lineage: Bacteria > Patescibacteriota > Gracilibacteria > Peribacterales > Peribacteraceae > JAZDOT01. Next base: position 57,279 of record JAZDOT010000010.1, on the reverse strand, counting down.
ACATCTGCAGGAGCTCATTGCCGTCCTCCTCGGTGACCGCGCAGCGGATCCCATCGAAACTCCCGCCTGTGCAGTAACCACTCTCGCGGAAGAAGGCCTCACTGACTTCGCCGACGTGCGCGGACAGGAACACGCGAAGCGGGCTCTCGAGATCGCCGCTGCAGGCGGACACAACGTGCTCCTCTCGGGAGCACCCGGAGCCGGGAAGACTCTCCTCGCACGCGCCTTTCGCGGGATCCTCCCCCCTCTGACTGAAGAAGAGTCCATCGAAGTGACGCAGATTTACTCCGTGGCGAATCTCCTCCCGCCGGAAGCGCCCCTCATGAAGAGGCGCCCCTTCCGCGTGGTCCACCACACCGCGAGCGGTGTCAGTATCGTCGGAGGCGGGCAGATCCCGGGACCGGGCGAAATCAGCCTCGCGCACAAGGGCGTGCTCTTCCTCGATGAATTGGCGGAGTTTCCTTCGCAGGTTCTCGAGGTGCTGCGCCAACCGCTGGAAGACCGGCAGATCACCATTACCCGCGCGCAGGGCGCCGTCACCTTCCCTGCGGACTTCATCATGATCGCCGCCATGAATCCCCCGCAGTTCACTGCAAGAGGCGAGAGCCGGATCCTGCGCCGCATCTCCGCGCCGCTCCTCGACCGCATCGACCTCACCATCGCCGTCCAGCCGGTTCCCATCGAGGATCTCCAACGCCGTCCATCCGCGAGTACGGAGTCGAGCAAAGATATCCTGAAACGTGTCATGCAGGCACGCGCAGCTCAACTACAACGATTCCACGGGCTGGGCATCCGGACGAACAAGGAAATGACCGTGAAGCACATCGATACGCTCTGTCCTTTGGACACAGCGTCGCTCCAGCTCCTCAGGCAAGCCGTCGAACGCCTCGGCCTCTCTGCCCGCGCCTACCACCGCATCATCAAGGTCGCCCGCACCATCGCCGATCTCTCGGGTGAGAAAGACATCGCGACGGCACACATCGCGGAGGCGCTGCAGTATCGACAAAGTGTTTAGTATTAGGGTTAGGATTAGGTTTCAATTATGAATGGCTTTGAACACTTACACGTCTGGCAAAGAGCAACGGAACTCATCCGGGAAATTTATCGATTAACTGGATTGTTTCCTGCCGAAGAGAAATTTGTCCTTGTCATGCAGATGCGAAGATCATCAACAAGCATTCTCGCCAACACCGCAGAAGGATTAAGCAGAACAACACCGGCAGACAAGGCATACAAGTTCACCATTGCGCGCGGAGAATGCACAGAGACAAAGGCATTCTTACTCGCGAGCATCGCGGTTGGGTACATCGCAATAACCCAAGCCGACCGTGCATGCCATCTTCTGGATGAAACGGGCAAAATGCTTTCAGGACTTATTCGCCGATACGAAAAATAGGCTTATGACTTAGCCCTAATCCTAACCCTAATCCTAACGCAAAAACCGGCCGCTTCGCATCATCATGTGCAAAGCGGCCGAGTGCCGTAGGCGAAGTCATCCGACAAGCCTTCATCGGATGTTTTTCATCCAAACCTCCTCTCCCCACGAGAAGCACTGGTCGCGCAGGATGTCCTCCACCTCCCGCTGGAACGCACACAGGCAAACCACCTTCCGGCAACCATTGCCGCGCGCGAAGGCGACGATCCCTTCGACGAGCGATCGGGCGATGTCACGGCTATCGCTGCAGCCGATAGTCGCAGGGATCACGATCAGCAGGATCTTCAGGTCGCTTCCATCGAGGTATGTGACCGCGCAGCCGCCCAGCTGCTGGGTCTCACGCAACTCCTCGACAGCCGCAGCGTACTCTCTGTCGCGGTCCTGTTGGGCCGACCGCCACGGCCTCCCCGCCTTTTCCCAACGAAAGTAGGCAGCCCTGCGCTTCTCCTGCTCCGGCAACTCCTTGGGCATCGCCGCGAACACGCGGTACATCCATCGGGGATGGCCGAGGCTCCGCATGAGCAACTCGACTAGGCCCGCCGGCGCACCAACTACCACCCGACTCATCAACTGGAGAGTCATGTTAGACTCCTTTCCCCCACGGCATCCTCCTTCCTCACGCTCGCGCGTGTTTGGGTTGAAGGTACCGGGGAAACAAACACGGCAACATGGATGTGGCAGAGACGCTCTCCGCCACGAAACGAAAAGAGGATGAATGGGGGAGATATGCTGTTAAAGAGCGAAAAGAGGACAAGTTTATAATCCACAGTCGGGAAGTAAAGGGATAAGGGGGAGATTACTATTGCATACGTACAATCCAACGCATGGCGGCACGGGCTCGTTGATGATCCGGAACAATGGCCATGGTCTTCCATTCGTTTTCCTCACCTGGTCGAGCCAACGGAAATCCGGTTGGGTTGATATTCCATCCGGCCCGGTTGGCAGCCGGGATTCATGAATCCCGGCTGCCGTTCACAAAAAAATGCCCCCGCCATCCTTGGCAGGGGCTCTGCGAGCAGTCGAGCAATGTTCATCCTCTGGGAACGTTTGTAACAATGACATTAAACGTTTGGGGGCCCGGTCCGCTCGGCGCGAATGGTTGCACCCGCAGTTCATCACCACGAACAAACCAGATCTCCTTCTTGCTCCCAGGCATGAGCAAAGACTTAAACGCCGAAAGGAGCGGATCTGTGATGCGTCTGGTCCCACCCAGTTCGATCTGCGTTTCGCGCAACTCCTTTTCAAGGGCTTCGACGCGCGAGCTCATCAATAACGCACTAGTGGTCGCACCCAAGACCACCAAGGCGGCATTCATAAAGCACTGCATTCCACGAGTCACGGCAACGGTGGGCACAAGGAGGAAGGGTATCCCCACAGTGAACAACACCATCACCACAGTAAACCATTTTACGATCTTCATGGTTCCGTTCCTTATTCAAAATCTATGAAAGACCAACTGCTCTTGCCACCCAACGTGGGGGACTAATCTTTTTATACAATAATTATCAGCAAGATGCAAGTATTTCGCCCCCTTTTTCCTTCGGGGATTTCCCCTCAACCCTCATTCTAATCTCAGAAACATCCTGTGAATCGCTCTCTCCCCCCTCACTTCAGGATGAAACGTCCCTGCGAGAATGCAGCCCTGCCGTACGAGAACAGGGTCGCCTTTCCACGCCGCGAGGACTTCCACGCCTTTCCCCACCCGCGTGATCTGCGGCGCGCGGATGAAGGCGACCGGAACGGGAAGGCGTACCCCGCGGATATGGATCTTCGCCTCGAAACTGTCTCTCTGCGTCCCGTACGCGTTGCGTTCGATGGAGATATCGATCAGCCCGAGCGGAGTGATCTTTCCGCCTCCCGTCACCTCCTTCGCAAGGAGAATGGCGCCGGCGCAGGTACCGTAAATCCCACGGAGACGATCTCTGCCTTCTTTGCCCTCTTTTTCCTCTTTGCCCTTTTCCCCCGCCCTTCGCCGAATCTCCACCCATAGTCCGGTATCCCGCAGAAATTTTGCCATGACCGTACTCTCCCCCCCGGGAATGATGAGGTGATCCACTCCGTTCAAATCTTTCATCGAGCGCACTTCACGCATCGCAACTCCCATGGAACGCAGGAGCGTGATGTGTTCCGCAAAATCCCCCTGAACCGCAAGGACCCCGACAATCATGGAGAGAGCATAAAGCTCAAAGCTCAAAGCTCAAAGCTCATGGCTCACCATCCCCTCTCCTGCATCCTCGTCTCCAGTCCTTCTACTTCCAATCCCGCCATGGCATCACCGAGTCCACGCGAGACCTCGAGTAATTTCTTGGCATCGCGGAAGTGCGTCGTCGCCTGCACGATGGCTGCGGCCCTTCGGGCGGGGTCTCCTGATTTGAAGATTCCCGATCCGACGAACACCCCTTCCGCCCCCAGCCAAATGAGGAGCGCAGCGTCGGAAGGCGTTGCGATCCCTCCTGCAACGAAAGTCACCACGGGCAGGCGCCCGAGCTTCTGTACCTTTTCAACGAGAGCGAGCGGCACACGCTCTTCATCGGCGAAGCGCTGCAACTCCGCCCGCTTCATCGTCTTCAGTCCGGCGATCTGCCGAAGAATCAGTTTCAGGTGCCGCACCGCTTCGACCACGTTGCCCGTGCCGGCTTCCCCCTTGGTACGGATCATCGCGGCACCTTCGTGAATCCTCCGCAGGGCCTCACCGAGGTGTGTTGCGCCGCACACGAAGGGAACAATGAAGGGGGATTTGTCGATGTGATCGAAGGGATCCGCAGGAGTGAGCACTTCGGACTCGTCGATGAAGTCCACTTTCATCGCCTGCAGAATCCGCGCCTCGGCGCTGTGGCCGATGCGGACCTTCGCCATGACCGGGATGGAGACCGCCTTCTGAATCGCCTCGATCAATTTCGGGTCGCTCATGCGCGCCACGCCTCCGTCGCGGCGGATATCCGCAGGGACGCGCTCGAGCGCCATCACCGCGCACGCCCCCGCCTTCTCGGCGATCTTCGCCTGATCCGCGGTGACGACGTCCATGATGACGCCGCCCTTGAGCATCCGCGCGAGATCTTCCCCGAGAATGTTGCGTTTCTTGATCATGCGAAACCATCCTAATCCAAACCGATGGTGAGGACGATGGCAAAACCGGCGAAATGCACCGTCTATGGCGAGATGGAGAAAACCGATATCATGCTGCCATGCATTTTGCCGACTCCCTCACCCTACGAACCAAGAGCACATCCCCCGTCTGCGTGGGGCTGGACCCGGACATCAAAAAACTTCCCGAGGGAATATCCAAAGATGCAAATGGCGTTTTGATGTTTTCCAGAGGCATCATCGATGCCGTTGCCGATGTCGCCGTCTGCGTGAAACCGCAACTGGCCTATTTCGAGGTGCTCGGCTGGGAGGGGATAAAAGTCTTCTGGGAAGTGTGTGCATACGCAAAACAGAAAGACCTCCTCGTCATCGCCGACGGCAAGAGGAACGACATCGGCTCCACCTGCGAAGCGTACGCCGATGCGTACCTCTCCAAAGACTCTCCGGTCGATGCGCTCACTGTTTCCCCATACCTGGGCTCGGACGGCGTCCAGCCTTTCATCGAGCGCTGTCAGAAGAATGACAAGGGCATCTTCATCCTCGTCAAAACCTCTAATCCCAGTTCCGGCGATCTGCAGGACCTGCCCGTCGGAGACGAAGTCGTCCATGAGCATGTGGCGCAGCTCGTCGAGAGTTGGGGAACCACCTGCCTCGGACCCGAAAGCAATCTCTCATCAATCGGCGCCGTCGTCGGCGCCACGTATCCGGAGGAACTGAAGTATCTTCGTACCCTCATGCCGCACGCCGTCTTCCTCATCCCCGGCTACGGAGCACAGGGGGGAACGGCAAAAGATATCGTTTCTGGATTCATTCCGGACGGCACCGGCGCCATTGTGAACTCCTCACGAGGAATTATTTTCGCTTCGAAAGGTAAGGACTGGAAAGAGGCAGCCGGAAAGGCGGCAGAGGCGATGAAAGCGGAATTGGGAACGGTGATCGGAAAATAGTGATGAGCTAGGGCTCCATGCAACCGCGAGTGGATGCCCTCTTTCCCATCCTCTCAAAGATTTTCGTTCGGAAACCATATATAGACATATTAAGCAATAACTTGTATAATAATACATATACTTGAAATCTCACATCCACAAACCCACCCATGCCGAAGATTCCGCTGCTCCCGAAGTCGGGGAAAGAATTATATGACTTTATCATGCGTCAGATTGAGCCGGAACTCACTTCGGATCAGTCCCCGCTTCTCAATGAAAAATACAAGAACGAAACCCCACACCAATTACAGGAAAGAGGAAGGCGGTACATCAAAGCATTCGATCAATTCAACAGAGAATTGCAGAAATACCGGGAGGAAACAAACGGCACGATCGCACAGTACAAGAAATCGCTCAGTTTGGATGTCGAACAATTGAGTGCGCTTGCCGACTCGTTACAACTCTCATTTTTGGACAATCAATTCCTCGCACTATAATGGATCATTCTTACGGAATCCCGCCGCCGCGCATCAACAGTCAGGAATCCCGGTTGCTCTTTCAGCATGAGACACAAGATGTAAAGAGCGCTCCGGAACAACCGCCAAGCCAGGATAAACCTGAGGCGCCTGTGAGCGACAGGGAGACTTCCAGGCAACAATTAGTCGATCTCGTAGACAAGGTGACACAGCCGGATCTGGAAAACATTCAAGACTGCCAAAAAAAACTGGATGCACTTATAAAAAAAATGCAGATCCTCTCCATCGACGCATCCGGTGAAACCTGCGTAGAACATCGAAACAAGGAAATACGTGCGTTACAAGACCAGGCAGCATTACAACAGGAACTGGGGCAACAAATCAGAGATATGACAAAAGTTGTCTTTGCCCCGGATAGATACACCAAGATGAACGAAACCCAAGTCAACGAAACGTTTGAACAGTGGAAGCAACTCCTTTCGAAGCATTACGCCCTCGGCAAAGATATCAGGGATGCTGCAGGTCAGCTGCAGGTCAAGCTCGATATCGACGCAGGGAAGAGACCTCCCCGGGTTGAAATCACGGCTGCTGAATTTGTCCCGGAAGAGAAGTACCAGGATCCGTACTACCAACGTGACCGACTGGAAAGGGAGATACAAATGGCTCTCGTCCGCATCCAATTGGACATGCTGAGACAGGAGAAAGGAGATCCTCTTTTCGATCTTGGACTAACATACAATGGACTGGCTCCAGAAAAGCGTGCGTGTTTCCGCGAATGGATCACACAACATCTCAAATGTGCGAATATCCCCGCGGGGGTTGAAGAAAAAGAAGGAAAGTTACAACTCATACAGAACAAGGATGCCCAGAAAAAAGACGCGGCCCCTCTGCCAAAAGAATTTCCACTGAGAGAGAAGGGTACAGAGTTTTTGAAGAAAATCGGTGCCGAGTATCACAGTTCCGGGGATTACTACACCATACGACGCGGATCGCCGCTCATCCCCAGCAAGACACTCTATATCAAATGTGAGCCTTGGGGTTGGAGAGCGAGTTTCTACGGCGTTACAGGAATAGATGCACCCATCGTCAGCGCGTATCAACTGATGAGAAAAAGTCTCTACGATGATATATTCACTGTGCTCCAGGAACTCAACGCAAAAGGAAAGGAGTATGAGAGCCTCAAATAGAAGAACACCCGGCTTTTATAGACGATGAGGAACGCCCCTTTGAAAAGCCGCCCTGCCGTCGCGCCGGACGGCAGGGGGCAACCGGCCCACTGGAACTTACCTTCGTTTCTTCCGCCGACTCCGGCGGATGTCAACGAGGACGGCGACGATGGCGAGCATGCTGAGTGCCACCGCCGTCAGCACTACTCCATTGGTGATCCCGCCGATCACCCTTCCATGGAACAGCTCGTCCGCAACCGCTCCACAGAAGAAACAGGCTAAGCCAACCACGGCATCTCGGACCGTAACCTTGAACATAGACATCTCCTCGGCCAAAAAACGTTGGTGAAATGAGCACGGCAAATACCACCCTAGAACTTTTTCTTTTTCATGCAACATGTTCCACGACAAAACAGTTTTAGCCAAAAACAAGGAACCGCCGGTTTGCGCGAGGAAATGATCGGGAAGACGGGGAATGTTCTGTTGTTCAAAATTTAAACAACCCACGTCCGAGAGCAGCCATCGTGTTGACTGCGACTTTTACAAATCATAAAACGAGGCATCTTTTCTCCCACAGAACCATGCCTGAAACATTGACGGATATCCCGCCTCCCAGACTCCCCATGCTCCCCGCTCCCGGTACATACCGCGGGTTGCATCGGCTTCTCAATACCATCCTCAACGGGCCTTTTGCTCTGTGGCGTGCGCACACGGCGGAACATAACGAGCCGGCATTCACCGCATTCCTCGATACCGAACGCACTCTCCTGCGCACACTTTCCGCACACACGGAAGAAGACCTCGATGAGCGGCTCTCTCCGGAGGACAGCGCCGGAGTGCGAGCGCTGTTTTCTCATCTGAATATTCAGGGGCCGTCTCCGTTGCAAAGGTGGACAACCACATTCGGCAGGCGCGCTCTGGAACATGCCGCCGTGTAAGAGAAGGCACGTGCCAATAGCAATACAGTGTGTTAGGCTGCGCTTCCATGCCCGTCTTCGATCTCACGCACCGCTTCGATTCTTCAACTCCCTTTTACCCCGGCGACCCGAAGCCGCTACTGAGAAAAACGGCAACTCTGGAGGAGAACGGATTCGTCGACTTTGAGATGCGGAGCGGTATGCACATCGGAACGCATATGGACGGCCCGCTCCACATGATCAGGGGCGGGAAGAGTCTCGCGCAGATCCCGGTTGAGAGATTCAGAGGACCGGGCATCCTCCTCGATGCGCGCGGCAAAGAAGTTGTAGAGATCGAACTCCTCGAGGGGATGACGATCCCTGCCCGTGCGTTCCTCCTCATCCTCACCGGCCAATCACAGAAGTACCGCACAGCTGCCTATCATGAACGGCGACCCGTCCTTTCGGAGGCATTTGCGGAGTGCGTGGCTTCCATGGGAATTTCCGCCGTCGGAATAGACGCACCCGGACCCGACAGGGAGCCCTATCCCGTGCACAAAATTCTGCTTTCCAAGGAAATCCTCATTATTGAAAACCTTGCGAATCTGGAAGCTCTACTCGGGGCGGAGAGGTTTGAAGTCATCGCCCTTCCGCTCAAGCTGGAAACGGACAGCGCACCAGCACGGGTCATTGCGATCACTTCCACACAACCAATGCTTTCTTCGGACCGGTAGCGATCAGCTCTTTGACTCCGATCCAGTCATGGAGAGCGTCCAGGAGAATATCCGTCGCATACCAGTACTTCTCCCCCCGCTTCGTCCCGGGATCGTTTGTGATGAAGCCGTCCTCCGTGTAGCCGATGACGACCAGCATGTGGTAGAAGGGACCCTCTCCGCTGAAGAAGGGATTCTTGAGCGCGCGGCCGAACGCCGGAATGATGACGGGGTGACCGGCGGCAAGTTCGCTCCGGAGATTCTCTGCCGTCACGTCCGCAAGAACACGGAAGCGGTATTCATAGAGGCTCTGTGCGATCGCCCCCAATTCGGCGGCAGCCACATCCGCTTTGTATCCGTGTGCGCTCTCCCACTCAACCATGGCCTGCACTTCGGCCTCTGCGTCGGCCAAAGAAAGGGGGGTCCCGGACAGGAAGTGGTGCACCATGATGAGCGCTGTTTCTTCGCACGCTTCTTCGTGGAGAGGATCCCAAACGGCAAAGGGCGCCTGCGGCGCGAAGGGGACGGAGATGAGGAGACTCGAAGGAGCCGGAGATGGAACAGGTTTCGACGGAAACGAACCGCCCACCGAAGAAGCAGAGACCGCAATATCGGGAGGAACATCCAGGACGATGTCTGGCGGGGGGAAGGACGGCTTGGTGGCAGCACAACCGCTCCCCAACACCGCCAGGAACGTAACGATGCAGCCGATGGCAATAGGATGTGCTCTGCGCATGGGGCGGGAGTGTACAGGCAATCGGACGTGGCGCCGATGAAATGACCGCCGATTCAAGCGATCGATCTGCTACCGGTGGTGACACTCCCGCATCAGGTCTGATGCGAGGCACGGTGTCACGGGTGGGTTTTGAGAGCGAACAGAAATAAGAGGATGCTCTTGTCTTTTGGATATTTATGGATATACTGTGGATATGATGCATGCGCTGCTCCGGAAGGTCGACCATCTCCAGGCAAAGATCAACAGCTTCCGTCCATTTGGCAGAGAACTCCTTGCTGCATGGCAGGAACGGCTTCGCATCGACTGGACGTACAACTCGAATGCCATCGAGGGGAATACGCTGACGTACGGAGAAACGGCATTCTTTCTGCGTGAGGGGCTGACATCGGAAGGGAAGCCGCTCAAGGATTACGTTGAGGTGGAGAATCATGCGAAAGCAATCGATTATCTACACGAGATCGTTCGGACGAAGAGCAGGCTCACCGAGCATTTCATACGGGAACTCCACGGACTGCTTCTTCGTGGTGTAACGAGCACAGTCGCTCTGGGCGCACAGGGGAAGCTGATCAGGAAACCTCTCGCGGCAGGCGCATACAAGGTGCATCCCAATCATGTCCTCACGCTGTCGGGGGCCATTCATCACTACACAGAACCGTTTCACGTAGCCGATGAAATGCAATCCCTCCTCGCGTGGCTTGGCAAGAACGCGAAACGACATCCAGTCGAGCGCGCGGCGCTCTTCCATTACCGCTTCGTCTGCATCCACCCCTTCGACGACGGCAACGGACGCATGGCGAGGCTCCTCATGAACTTGCTCCTTCTGCAGGCAGGCTATCCGCCGTGCGTGGTGCGAAACCGCAGACGGCGGGAGTATCTGCAGAGTCTTGAGCACGCAGATACGACGGGATCCACCGACAGACTTCTGGCTTTTTTGACAGAAGAGCTCATTCAAACGCAGGAAACGATGCTCTCCGTTCTGGAGGGGAAATCCCTGCCACCGATGAGAGAGGGAACATTGAACCGCGGAGAGCGTCGGACGCTCATCTTGAGCGCATTCCACGGGAAGATGCTTGCTATCAGAGAACTCTCAGCCAGCATGCCGATGATCAGGAGACCGACATTGAAAAGTGATCTCAGCGCGCTCCGAATGGCGGGGAAGATCGGGAGGAAGGGGAAAGGAAAAGGGGTGGTGTACTACCGGAAGTGAGAACAGTGCTGCGGGTGTTGAGAACAACATCGGTTATGTCTTCCGCAGCTCGACGTGATCACCGATCGCAGCACCGAACGCTTGCGCGAAACCTCCAAGATTCACCGCTATCTCCACTCGCCCGAAGTCATCATCGATGATGAGAGGTTGCCCTTTGGGCACATCTCCGAATGTTAACCTGTAGGGAAGAGCAATAGTTCGTCCTTCGAGAGCCAAAGCAACGCCATCGCCCACACTGAACACCTTGTGCATTTCTTCGGCACGGATATTCAGAAAAATGCTTCCGAAACTATTGACTGAAATGACCTTCGCTTTGATTGCGCCCCCTGTTGCATACGCCTCCTCATACGCCGCCGGTACCAGCGCGGATTCCTGTAGTTCCGGACCGAATTCCCCGATGCCGACCCCAGTGGCAAGATGCGCAGCCGCAGGCGCAAATACGTCGCGGCCGTGGAAAATCGGCGAGACCAGTTGGCGCATTAATTTCGGGTCGTGATCCGGTGCGCCCTTCTGATGCCGCCCAAAAACCGTGTCGCGGGGATGAGGACGCCATTGTCCGGTCCGATCAGATGGTCGCCTCTGCCGGTTTCGATGATCAACCCTTGGCGCTTCGTTCCCACCCCCGGGTCCACAACGCACACATGCTCGCCTTTTCTGACATATGCGACTGACTCAAACAGTCGTGCTCCGTCCGTAATGTCGAAGCTTTGGATATTGTGCGCCAAGTCAATGATGACCGCATCCGGACAGATATCCAGAATACAGGCTTTCATGATCCCGATTCCTTTGTTCAGTCCGAAATCGGTGGAAAGGCTGATCAGCGGGTGCATGCCGACATCATAGCAATATGCACTGGATCATGCTTGTTCCCAAAGAGAGCGTTCTAAAAAAGATGAGGGCGGAATTGACGTCTCTATGGCGGGGCTGACGGGAATCGAACCCGCGACCTTCCGCGTGACAGGCGGACGCTCTAACCAGCTGAGCTACAACCCCGTATGGAGGCGGGAAAACGGTACCGGATGAGGACAGGGGAAACAATCGAAAAGATCCTTGCCTCTCATGTATATACAATGTATACTCATTCCATGAAAACCGTCATTCGCACATGGGGTAACAGTCTGGCTGTTCGCATCCCCAAGGCATTCGCCGTCCATATGGGGATCGATTCCGGCAAGGAAGTAGAGTTATCTCTTGAATCAAATGGCATGCGGATTTCTTCCATAGAACAAGATTTAAATGCGCTGTTGGCGCACGTAACGCCGGAGAATCTCCATGGGGAAGTGCGAACGGGCTCCGTCATTGGCAAAGAGGTATGGTAAAAATTTCCGTTCCAGACCGGGGGGACATCGTTTCTCTCCAGTTCGACCCGCAGTGCGGGAGGGAACAGGCGGGCCGACGCCCCGCTCTGGTACTTTCGCCGCGCTCCTACAATGCAAAAGTGGGCTTGGCGATTCTCTGCCCCGTTACGGGCCATGCGAAGGGATACCCTTTTGAGGTCATTCTCCCGTGCGGCATGAAAACAAAAGGAGTGATCCTTGCCGATCACGTGAAAAGTCTCGATTGGCAGACACGCGGAGCGCGCGTCATCGAACGTGTGCCACCGTCCGTTCTTGTCGATGTGCTTGCAAAATTGGAGCTGTTACTCACATAAGAACACTACCCATGATCTTCTCTTGTTCGATCTCTGCACCCCTCACTGAATATACAGCAACGGATTTTTCTTTACGCCTTTGAGCCGTACCTCGAAATGGGTGTGGATACCGGTGGCACCGTAGACGAGACCGGTGGCCCCCATGGCCGCGATGAGCTGCCCCCGTGAAACGGTGTCGCCGACTTTCACATAGAGTTCCTTGTTGTGTCCGTAGAGAGACACCAGTTCGTTTCCGTGATCGATCTCAATGACATTGCCGAATCCCCCGTTCCATCCGTAATCCGCCCGGATGACTGTTCCGGCCTCTGCGGCATAGATAGGTCCCCCGCCCCGCTCCTGCAGATCCAATGCGTAGTGCCCGGCGTGATAGTACTGCGTGATGAAGCACGCCGCCGAGCACGGCTTCTGCAGGACGCCCGCCGTCGGATCAGGAACGAAAGCGGCCTCCATAGGTTTCGCCCCGTCATCCGCAAACCGCGCGAGGAGATCCGTCGGCTTCTTCACACTGCCGATCCGATCCCCGAAGGTCACGGGCTTACCCGCCATCGCGATCGCTGAAGACCCGGCAACGATCGGTTTTCCTCCGGGAATGATGAGTTCCTGCCCCGCCATGAGGAACCCGCCCTTGATCGTGTTCTGCTTCGTAATACTTGCCTGATCGACATCATAGAGCTCTGCGATCTGCGTGACGGTCTGCCCGCGACCGACCGTATGGAGGACGCCATCCACCGGCAGAATGATGAGCTCGTCTCCCGGCTGAAGGGGCTTCTTCCCGACGGAGGGGTTCGCCCATCGGATGGTATCGGTCGCGAGGTGGTAGCGTTGAGCGAGCTTCTCGAGACTCTCCCCCTCTTTGACGGTGTGCACGATTCCCTCGGCATAGGCGCGCCGTGTCCCCTGCCGCGTGAGCGAAGCCGATTTCATGAGAAATCCCTCCTCCACGAGGAGGTACTGCGGAACGGTTTCGGAGAATTCCTGGGAAGCGAGCGCCGCACGCGGTACGTACGGGGGCAGCAGAGAACCGATGATGAACGCCATGCCGCAGAGCAGGCGTACGCGCCGAGAGAGCCAATGCATTGTGGAATCAAGCGGAGACATCGGGGAAACCCTTTAGAGGGGGGAAACTGATTGGAGAGCATCCAGAATCAGACCGGTATCACGGTACCGCGCATCGGAACGGAGCAAGACGATGATGTACGTCTTCCCCCCGCTCTCGACGAGCGAGATGAGACACTCCTTGGCGACATTCGTCGTCCCGGTCTTCCCGGCCAGAACGGTGGGGGGGTGGGTATGGAGGAGAGCATGGGTGTGCGTAAGCGCGAGAGAACGACCCCCCAAACTCAGGATCCGGTCACCTCTCTGCCCCATGCGAAGACGAATCTCGGGGGAACGCAGAGCGAACGCTGTGAGCCATGCCAAATCCTGCGGCGTGGCCCATTGCTGCGCGCTATCCAGTCCCATCGGATTTGCGTACTGTGTGGATTTCATCCCCAGAGCATGCGCACGGGCATTCATGGCCTCTACGAATGCGGGAAGTGATCCGCTGTGGTGAATGGCGAGTACCGCAGCAGCGTCGTTCGCCGATGCAATGAGGAGAGCGGAGAGGAGATCCCCCATGGTAAACTGCTCCCCCTGTTGCAGGTACACGCGATTCCCTTCCACCTGCGTAGCACTCTCGGGCACGGTCACCACTTCGTCCATGGAATGGTTTTCTGCGATGAGGAGCGCCGTCATGATTTTCGTCAGACTCGCCATGGGGCGCGGGACATCCCCCTGCTTCTCGTAGACACGCTTCCCGCCGGCAACGTCGAGAACGACAACTCCCGATGCGGAGAGCCGCTCGGCAATGGCGATCTGTTCGGCCGGTGGAGTGATACTGAGTGTCCGCAGCGACGCGACCTGCCCGGAAGGAAGAACGGGCAAAGGGACGATGCCGAGGAGGAGCGCCGCCAGGATCGACTGAACCATCCTGTCGATTTTACGGAGAATTCAGCCGGAGGTGAAGGGTGAAGGAGAGTTTTCTTAGTGAAACTTTGCGTTTCGTCAAGGTCATGCCGGGTTATGAGGTATGGGTTATGAGTTATGAGTACTTCGCAATGCATAGCCATTCCCAATCCCTGAGAAGTTTTACCGGTATACGACCCGATCGGATAGACGCAGATCGACGTACTGTTTCACCTCCTGCACATTGACTGATTGCAAAAATGCACGATAGCGAGCAAGTTGCGCATCTATAGAGGATCCGTACGTATCGAACCAGAGTTCGAATGCGTCATTCACCTGTACATGGAATTCCTGCGAGCGCACGAAAATTGTTCTGCGCGTGATGCGTGCTCCGAACTGCTCAGACAGAAGCTTTTCCGCCTGCACCATCTTTTTCAGGAAAACGGGGGAAAGGAGACGCACGCCGGAGACGGGACGCACCCCCCAGTCATCAATGTACAGGAGTGGCAAATCCCCTTCGGCGCCCAGGGGGGCTGTGATTGTAATACCCCCGGCTGTAAGAAAATCTGTGATGGCGCCTGTACCCGCGGTTATTTCGGGAACATCGGGGTGGACGATATGCAGGCGTGCCACAAGCGGCTGGAGTCCGATGCGAACTGTGAGGTGGGACGGATACTTTTTTCCGACCTGAATGGTCTCAGCATCCGGAAGGATCCGGACAATGATTGCTTCCACTTCACGGGAGGAGAGGAAGAAGAGATTCCTCCCGAACATAGGGGTGAGCGCCTGTTGGATCTGTTCGACATCGAGGCGACTGGTCGTCCGGACGATGCTGATCTCCCGCACGTGCACAATAGGGGAGAAGATGAGAAGAGCGAGGGAAAACACCATGAGGATGACCGTGCTCATCCCCCCCCAGAAAAGGAGCATTTCCCACGCTTTCGTCCACCGGAACCGGAGCAGCCGCATTGACCGGCGCATCCACTCCTTCCAAAAAAGATTCTTCCGTGATGCATGCTGATGCAAAATGAATTGCCGCGTACGCGGAGCAATGGGACGTCGGAAGCGGCGCGGCAGAGGACGTGCCGGTCTCAGTGTCATCGCCAGCCACTATACTGTTTCCCCGCTCGTGTGTGTACCAATGGTTCCCCTTGGATACGCAAGAGATAATACGGCTTCGAGGGACAAGTAAGTGATAAGAGGTAAGTCTTCGTATTGCGAAGTATTTATCTTTCCGCCCATGACGAAAGGCTGACAGAAGACGGCTCTCCGCTGTACGCTCTCTCCATGCGCGTCGCACTCGTCGCCGATTGGCTTCCCCTCTTCGCTGGCGCTGAGCACGTCATCGCCGAGTTACTTAAACTCTGGCCGGATGCTCCCGTCTTCACCACCGTTGCGCGCAAGTCCGCACTGGGTCCGCTTGCCAACGCAGATATCCGCGTTTCCGCACTCCAGTTCCCTTTTTCGCTTCTCCGGCAACACCGCATCCTCCTGCCCTGGATGCCCATGGCCATGGAGGCGATCGACCTGCGTGGATACGACGTCATCATCAGTTCATCCCACGCCGTCGGAAAGGGAATCATCCCCCCCGGCGATGCAGTGCATATCTGTTACTGTCATACGCCCATGCGCTACGCATGGGAGATGGAAGCAGAGTATCTCGTCGATTTCCGCATCCCCCGCCCGCTGCAACGACCGGTTAAAAAATTCCTGAAGGGCATGCGACGATGGGACATGACAACGGCGAAACGCACCGATGTTTTCCTTGCGAATTCCGGATCAACGCAAAATCGCATTCGTGAAATCTACCGCCGGGAGAGCGTCGTCATTCCTCCTCCGGCACATGACCGCTTCTTCGCTTTCCCCCTCCCCTCCAGACGCGATCAGCAAAATCACCCTTACCTTGCCATCGGGAGACTCGTGCCCTATAAGCGATTCGACTTTCTCATTACGTATGCAAACACGTACGGTCTCCCCATCACGATTGCGGGAACAGGCCCGGAAGAGAGACGGCTGCGCCGGATGGCAGGGAGTACGGTCCGCTTCCTCGGATTCGTTCCCGAGGAGGATCTACCCCGCCTCTATGCTCACGCGCGCGCACTCCTGTTCCCCCAGCACGAAGATGCGGGCATCGTCCCTCTCGAAGCCCAGGCTTGCGGAACGCCTGTCATCGCTTTTGCAAGGGGAGGGGTGCTGGATGCCGTACGCGACGATCTGACCGGCATCCTCTTTTCCGAGCAAACGCTCCCCTCTTTCCGTGACGCGCTGGCGCGCTTCGAAAAGACTTCCTTCGACCCTTTGAGCATCCGCACTCACGCAGAGCGTTTTTCCTCCCGGCGCTTTCGCGAGAGCATCCTTGAGATCGTGCAAAACACAACAGGACGATGAGAAAAAATTATAAAAAAAGCCCCGGCTATCCGGGGCTTTTACAGTTCTCGATCAGCGCGTCACCTCGATGGAGGTGGCGATTTCCGGAGCGGTCGCTTTGACCGAGACGCGGCCGTTCGCGTCTTTCTTGATCTCGTAACCGGTCTTGTTGAGGTCGTCTTCCTGCGGATCCACGGGGAGAGCAACGAGGTAGGCGCCCGAGAGAGCGTGCAGGCGGGCGAGCCCCGTACAGTCAGCAGTCTCCGTCGTGCGGCAGATCCCCTTGTAATCCGTCGTAATCTGCTTGGGATCCGTGTTATCACCGGGCAGCTTGCCGTTGTGATCGATGGCGTACTGATAGACCGCATTGAGAATGGTGTTCACATCCGACCTGCGCGAAGCATCGCGTGCATCGCCGAGTTGCTTGGTCGGATTGATCGCCACAATGACGATGGAAGCCAGGATCGCGATGATCCCGATGACGAGAAGGAGCTCAATGAGCGTGAATCCTCCTTTGGTGAAACGGTTTTTCATAAGAAGAAGTGGGGGAAGGGAAATGGGAAGAAGAGCACGAAGGGCTCAACTACAAGCAGGAATTGTAACAAATATTTTGTTCAATAAGGCGGTTTGTATTGACGACACGAAAGAAAGGTTTATTGCCTCTTTTTAACCACAGCATGTGCAGAAAATCTCGATGGGGGATTCGGAACATATCCCATCTGTACAGATGTTCCAATGGAATCTCCCCTCTTCGCACGCGGGCAGGGGACATCCACACTCGTCCCCTGCCGCCACATGATTGGGAAACAGCGCGATGACCGTCTCAAATGTCCGGGAAAACGGCCTTATCCCCGGGAACGCAATGGTGCGCTCTGCACGGAACGACAGAAGCGCGCTCTGACCTGACAGGGCAACGGATGTGTTGCGGACAGAGAAGTGACTGATCACCATATTCTCGGGGCTCAGAATCTGCTGATGATCACGCTCAATGAGGAGGAGCGCTCCGCTCTGGAGCGCGATCACGGTCGGATGAAGAGAGGCATCTCCCATCTGCAGCATCAGAACCGTGCTCGATGTGCCTGTTTCCGGCCACAGGATATGTTCCGCACCGCGCACGCGCCGCGTGAGCACGGAAAGAAGCTGGGTTCCCTGTTGATCAACGTATGCTGCAATCTGCTGCCGCAAGCGCTGCTCATTCGTAAATGCGAGAACTGAGAAGACCGCGCCGGCGCAGGCGGCGAAGAATCCGAGAAAGAGGATGAGTTCCACGAGAGATGTCCCTGCCCGATCTCGGAGAGGGGTTCTTCTCATTCCGATGCGGCTGAAGAGAAATCGGGGGCGTAGGAACAGAGGGTGAAGTGACTGACCTCCCTCCATGCAAGGACATGAACGGACGGGAGAATCCGTTGCAACACGATTTCCAGCCGTTTCACTGCCCCCCCGCTCACTCCTTCCGCACAGAGCGTTCTGTTTTCATTCCCTGATCCGCCCGTAAGAAGAATGGAACACTCACCGTCTTCGGTCGTGACGGTTGTACCGCCGACAAATGCGTTGTCATTGAACAGTTCCATGACCCCCCGATCGGCGCAATTCTGCGCGAGAAGAAATGCCCGGCTGGAGCGCTCAAATACACGGCTGTCACGCATTTCCATCCACCCGAGGAGGAGCGATGTCGACGCGACCGCCGTCGCAATGGCCCCGATGAAGAGAACACTCATGAGGAAGACATAGCCGTTTCTTCGGGTGGCGGCCGTCATGGGGCGGGCATGAAAATGATGAGCGCGGAGGTCGTAGCGAAAAAGACTCTGTCTCTCACGATGTCGTAGAGAACTGCGCGTCCGTTCCCGCTCGCCGTATGATAGGTCGCAATTTCAACAGGATATCCGTGCTGTACGAGAGTCGGGAGATCCACGACAACAAATTCTTTCTCGAGGTAGTCCGTTGCGAGGAAGGCGTAGCGGCCGGTCGCATCGATAGTGAGACCGTTCACCGTCCCGCCGACATCGTGGTACCACGGCAGAGGAGGAGGAGAGGGCACCGGATTTGCCGCGAGATCGAAGAGAACAAGCTCTTCGGTGGCGTCTCCCACGGAGCGGCCGAGGAGCGCCGATGTTCCCGTCACTGCGATCGTCGTTCCGTCCGGAACATCCGTGAGATTGAATCCCCCCATATCGCGCATCTGCGCCGGAATGAAAATATCGATGACGATCAGTTCGGATACGTCCCGGGAGCTTGCGATGTACGCGTATCCATCATGGAGCCTGATGTCCAGAACACCACCTTCGATGGGAAGGGAATCGAGGAGTGTCATATTTGAAGGATCAACCACATCCAATGCATAAAATTCGTCTTCTTCGTTTTCCGTTGTCCCCACAAAAAGAGTCGATTGATACAGCGCAATGGAACGGGCGAGTGCCCCGCCGGGCATGTCGAAGTTCCCGAGGAGGTTTGCCGAAGAGAGGGTGACAGGGGAGGAGATGTCGTACGCGGCCACTTCACCCCCCTCGTTCCCCGTCAGGACATAGAGGATGTTCCCGATTGCCGCCATCTGCCATCCCCCTCCGGGGAGCGTGAAGCCGAGGGCGGTGCGCTCGGGATGCTCGAGGTCTGTAATGTCAAAAATGTACAGTCCCGCCCCGCCGCTGTCCGCGGACCCGGTGACGAACGCATAATTCCCGCGCACGAGAACATCCCTGAAATCCGGCAAGGCATCATCCAGATAAAACCCTTCGATGGAAACGTGCCTCCAATCCCCCATCTGCCGTTCCTGGCGCCAGTTCGTGAGGACGGTTCGCAGGGTTATGGATCCTTTGCGATCCGCCGAGAACGCCCACTCGGTCGTTGCCGCGATGTCCGCCTGATCCGCCGAAGGCAGCGTAATGGAAACTGCGGTTGCGAATCCGTCCGATGAAACGGATCCTGTCCCGGAGAACTCCCACAGACCTTGCGCGTTTACACGCACCCCGTGCACGCCCGCAGCGAGCAGAGAAAAATCCCGATCCCGGATACTCCGCGTTGCTTCGATGATCTGCTCCGTGAGCGGGATGGCCCGCATACGATCCCCGCTCCAGATGCCGATACTCTGGCTGGAAAGGAGCGCCCATCCCACCCCCGTAATGATCACGGTGAATACGGCCGCCCCCAGGAGCACGTCGAGGAGCAGGAATCCCCGATGGGACTGCCGCAATGGAAGGAGAATACACACCGTGCATCGCATCGTAGCAGGGAAAAGGGTGAGAAAGGAGATCCGCCCCTCAACACTCCTAGAGCTGCGTATTCTTCACCATCCGCATGATGGCATCGCCACAACCGAATTTGCGCGCACCCGTCGTGAAGAACGGGAAGAGGCTGCGCATGTTGCGATAGAGTTTCGGGAATTGTTCGAAATGATACGTTCGCACCCCTTCCGCAACATCGAGGAGCTGCTCACAGCTGCACCCATTGGTATCGCTCAACGTGTACTGGCTTATTTTCTTCCGTGGCCCCTCACGGAAGATCGAACCAGCTTCCGTGAGCGCAGAGCGATTGAAGAGCAGCCCATCGGTCGGCACGGATTCGGGGGTATAGGTGTTCGGGCAGAGATCGTTGGCGTTCGCCACTCCGTCACCGTCCAAGTCTTCCTCACACGCCCCCGGGCGGTCACCGTGCATCCAGTGTGCAGCCCACGCGGACTCGGGGATGGCGAGTGTTTGGGGGTTTTTTCTGTTCCCGGGAGGATAATGACACACGATGCGTTGTGCCTCGGCGGAAGAAGCGGAATCGGACGAGGAAGTACTGCTCCTTGAACTGCTGCTTCCTGTGGAAACACAAATGTATTTGCTCTGCGGTTTCGTGAGAACGATGGAAACTACGACATCCTGATAGTCGGCATCATCGTTGAGATCGCCCAACTCGACGAGGGACAGCACTTCGCGCTGGCTCACTTTGACTTTCCCATTCTGAAGGAGCCCCCTCAAAAACTTCCGGAGCCGCAGCGTGTTTTGATACGGGGTCGTCGAAGGCGCATCATCGTCGTTCCTCAGGAATTTTACCCTCCCCGTCCGGTCATCGGACTGTGCATGCTGTTGGAAGAACCAACCATAACGCCCATCCGCTCTCAGAAGAATTTTGCTCCCCGCGGGAACGTCGCTCATGCTTTCCTGCCCGTTGCCAACGATCGCGCGGGAACCGAAGAGCGGCCTCCATGTGAGCCCGCCATCCAGACTGGTACTGAGACGCACCTGAATCTTTGGACCCCGCACGCCGTACGTACCGTACGACCCATGGACATTGAAGGTGACATCAGCCTCTTCGCTTAACGTAAGCCCGTCTTCGGAGAAGACGTACGCGGCGGCGCAGGGGTCCGGCGAGACGCTGCTGCTGGAACCGGCGCTGTTCTCGGAGGAAGCCGAAGATGCTGAGGAAGCCGAGGAAACCGAGGAAACCGAAGAGGAGGAAGCCACCGGTGTCCAATGGATGAAGAGAGCATCGTCCGCTGCCGTGACGCGCGTCTGGAAGAGGACTGCACCGCTGCCATCTTCCGTGGTAGCTTCGTCTCCGTCTGCACCGTCGTTCACGATGTGATCGAACGGATTCTCTGCAGCATTCTGCCCGGTATCGTTCGTCATGGCTGTGACCTCGGCCTGCTCGAAAACCACACGCGCATCCACGATCTCTTTCCCTCCGAGCGCATGGGAACCATAGGAGAGCACGCGCACGGCGCCATCCGTTCTCTGGATGGCAAGCCCCGGGACATCCTCGACGAGGTTGGCATCCACAATGGTCTGTCCATTCACCTTGAGCGGAATCCACTGGGATTCGCCGTAGCGGATGGCCTGCGGCCCCGCATAGAGGGAACGGGCGGCATTGCCGGGACCGCCATTTTCCAGCCGATCGAACTCCACTTTGAACCGCGACTCGCCGGACGGGGCGCAACTGCCCGGTTTTTGATTGAACTGAACCAGAATGACTGCATCGGAGAAATCAGAGGAGACAGCGGAGGGCTCTCCCAGTTCCGCCACCATGACGACGCTGTACGTATCCAGTGCAGCGACCGCGCCGCTTCCGCCCGCCTTCTGGAGGAATGCCTGCAGAGATGCCGTATCGGCGAATGCAGAGTAGGAAGGAAGCGCCGCCCCATCCGTCAGGAGAAGCACGTGATTCGTCCGATCCAGCGAGGTATAGGACCGGTTGAAGAGCCACCCCTGCCGCCCGATGACGCGAAGCGCCACTGGTGTTCCAGCGGGAAGATTTTCAATCGTTTGCTGATCGTTTTGCACGATCTCTTTTCCCCTGAACAGGTCTGTCCACGTGCGACCATTGTCGAAGCTGACGCCGGTTCGGACAATGACCGATTGCGCTCCCGCCTTGTTCGCCGACGGGGAACCGAGTACCCGGAATGTCACATCGACCGTTCCGGTGGTTTCCAGAGTGCCATCCGGGTACAGAGTGAGGCGGTCTTCGCACGAAACTTCCTCCTGTCCTTCACCGCCCGTTCCCGTCTCATCGTCCCCTGCGCCGGTTCCGATGTCATCTCCGCTGTCACCCCCCGGCACCCCCCCGTCATCATCTCCTGTCCCCGCATCGATACCGCCCTCCGCTGTCTGCGCAATCGCCGTGGAGGACACGACGCCGTCTGCGTTCACTTCCACACTCCTCGCGTCGCCATTCATCGCCTCCAGAACGACGCTGCCCGTAGCACTCGGTTGCCCTTCCCGGGAAAATGCCACTTCCATCAATCCAACGACGGTGATCGTGTCCGGAATCGGATAGGTCTGATCTTGCTCGGGATCACGAAGCATGTACGACTCCCCCTGGAAGAGGATGCCTTCGGCGGCGGAATACCCCCACTCGGCATCGTTCTGCCCCGCCTGCGAGAGAATCTGGGCGCTGCGCAATCCTGCTATCACCTGTTCGGTCGCAAGATCCAGATCATTGCGGATCTGATAGTTGCGATAGGTGGGAATGGCGATACCCGACGTCAGGGCGATGATGCCTACCGCCAGCAGGACTTCGACGGCTGTGAATGCTCTGTGTTCCATACAAAAAAGGGGGAGGAAGATTGCAGGCAGCTTCAGGCGCTGTTGATACCGCCGACGACGCTGTAGATGGGAATAATGATAGCGAAAGCAATGGCACCCACCAACGCACCGATGCAGAGGAGGAGGACCGGCTCCAGAATGACCGGAAGCACCTGTGCCGTTTCCTCGGCTTTCCGATCATACATCGTGGCAATCCGGAGCAGACTCTCGGAGAGAGCGCCCGACCGTTCCCCCGTCACAACGAGCTGTTGCACGGAAATAGGAAAAAGGTTTTTGCTCTCTTTCAGTTCCTCAAAGGCTTTCGCGAAGGAATCCCCAACCTGTACATGCTTCAGGAGCTCTGTATAGAAATCCTGGTACGCAACGACCGTTGTCACATGCACGAGAGACTCCATGGATTCCACAAGAGGAACTCCGGCCTGCAGGAGCCCGCCGAGGATGACGCCGAAGCGGGCAATCGTCGCCTCGCGTGCGAGGCGGCCGATGCCAGGCAGACGGAACACCAGCCACTGGACCACCACTTTGAACCGGGTGAATTTCGCGAGGAGCGCAAAGAGCACGAGAAAACCGAATGACGCGGGAACGAAGATCTTCCCCTGCGCGCTGAATGCGTTCGCAACCCAGATAACGATCTGCGTCATGAGCGGCAGCTTCACGTTGAGCGACACGAGGACACCGACGAGGTTCGGCAACACGAACAATCCCAACCCCATGATCAAAACGAACATGAGGACGAGGACGACTGCCGGATAGATCATTGCCATCTTCACTTTGGATCGCAGCGCCCGGTCCTTCTCGCGCTGTTCGGACAGGTACTCCATGTTCCGCGCGAGATTTCCCGCGTCCTCCCCGATGCGCACCATGGAAATGTCGTAGGGGGGAAAGAGACACTGCTCCTGCATGGCGCGCCACAGGGGCGAACCGCTCTCGACCGAGGCGATCATACGCTGTGCGAGCTTCTTGACCGATCGTCCGCGCGCCTCCAGCTCGAAGATCTTCAGAGCATCGAGAATCGGGAGCCCCGCGTTGAGCATCATTGCCGTAGATTGCACGAAGAGCGCGGCCTGCCTGCCCATGCCGAGATTGTTGATGCTTCGCAAAAAGGCGCCGAACCCACCTACAGGCGAAGAACCTCCCGGTGGTTGCTTCTGCGCATCGCCTGACGGTGCGGCTTTTCCCAGCCAGGAGAGAAATCCCCTCTTCTCCTGCTTGGCAGGAGGGGCATCTTTTTTCTCTTCAGGAGGGGGGGGCTGCCGACTCAACGGTTCAGGCTCTGTCCTCTTCGCGGCGCGGGAGGAATGTTTCCGTGCCTTCGGTTTTTCATTTTTTGCCATGCTGACGCGGAAGAGGAGGCGAAGGCTCAGCCACGCGAAGGAGCTCCTCGATGGAGGTGATCCCGGTCTTCACTTTCTCAAGACCGTCTTCGAACATGGTTTTCATCCCCTGACGGCGTGCGAGGTTCGCGATGTCCGTGCTCGACCTGCGCGCGACGATGAGCTCTTCGATTTCCGGCGTGACCATGAGGAGTTCGTAAATGCCGATGCGCCCCTTGAATCCTGTTCCGCCGCATGCCGAACATCCCTTCGCCCGATACAGGGTAGCGCCTTTTTCTTTCGCGAAGTACGCCGCCGCACCCGGGAACGCATCCTTCAACGATGCATGACCGGAAGATTCGCTATGGCGGCACTGCGGACACATGCGCCGGACGAGGCGCTGCCCGATGATTACTTCGAGTGTGGATGCGAGCAAAAACGGTTCGACACCCATCTCGAGGAGACGGGGAATAGCTGTCGCCGCATCGTTTGCATGGAGCGTGGAGAGAAGCAGGTGCCCTGTGAGCGCGGCGTTCACGGAGATGTCAGCTGTTTCCCCGTCACGGATCTCGCCGACGAGGATGATGTCGGGATCCTGACGCACGAGTGCCCGCAAGCCCTTCGCGAAGGTGAGGTCTGTCTTGGTATTGACCTGGATGTGGTTGATGCCGACGATCTTGTACTCGACCGGATCTTCGATGGTGGAGATATTCACGTCGGGAGCATTGCGCAACTTGAGGAGCGCATAGAGCGTTGTGGATTTGCCCGATCCCGTCGGGCCGGTTGTGAGGAGCATCCCGAAAGGCTTGTGCACAGATTGTTCAAGAGTGATCCGGTGCGCAGCGGAGAATCCGAGATCCGCGAGGCGCAGGTGACGCACATACTCCGAGAGGAGACGCATCACCACTTTTTCCCCGTCCACCACCGGCACCACCGAAACGCGGATATCCACCGAGCCGGTCGGCGTCGGATGCCGGATGGCGCCGTCCTGCGCGGCGAAGTGTTCGTCGATGCGCATGTTCGCGTCGATTTTGATGCGGTTCAGGACCCCCTCGTAGTGCTCCTTCGGAATGCGACCCGCTTCGTGCATAACGCCATCTACGCGGAAGCGCACGACCACTATCGCCTCCTGCGGCTCGAAGTGGATGTCGGAGGCGCGGAGCTCTATGGCATCGGTGAGAATTTCCTCGAGAATCTCGGGGGCGACTTTGCGCTGCTGTTCGATGAGCTGCTGGAACCGTGTTGCGAGGGGCTTCCGGTAGTGAACAAATGCCGAATCGATGCTGCTCTGCGGCGCATACACGAACGTAATCTTCCCGGTATAGCGCTTGCGCTCCTCCACTTTCTTGCGGGAGAAGGAGAAACCGGCTGCCTTCTTCTTCGCCTTCGCCGTTGTCTCCTGCTTGTCCGGAAGGAGTGGTGTTTCCTGTCCGATATTGAGGCGCAGCGTCTCCTCGAGTCCCTCCTGCCGAGGATCGGCGGTGGCAACCGTGACGACTTTCGGATCGGACTTCACCACGATGGACACGCATGCGCGCGCAACGGCCTCCGGCAGCTGCATGATGACGCTCGCGGGCGGCGGATTGTTCGCGACATCAAAGAAGGGGAGCTTGTAATACTCCGCAAGCGCATTCTCAAGGAGCTGCTCCGTGAGAAGACCCTGCTCGATGAGAATCGTCACCAGTTCCTCACCGCGTTTGCCAGCCTGCGCTGCTGCGACCTTCTCCTCTTCTTCCGAAAGATAGCTCTGAGCGACCAGTACTTTGCCGAGTTCATCATCTTTGATGGCCATGAAGAGTGCGGGTTAGAGAACGGCTTTGACTTGTTTGACGATTTCCGCAATGGAGATGTTGGACTTTACGAAGTACCCCTTCGCACCGAGCGCCTTTGCGCGTTCACGGTCTTCGTCCTGCCCCAGATTGGTCAGAACGATGACGGGACTCTTTGCCTTCTTCTCCTGCAGGGCTTTCAGCACAGCGAAGCCATCCACCTCCGGCATAATGAGGTCGAGGAGGATGACGTCGAATGATTCTTTTTTGATGGCTTCAAGCGCGTCCGCCCCTCCATTCGCGAGGCGAGGATGGAATCCTTCATGAGTGAACTTCAGTTCGAGCGCGTGCGCTAATGGTCGCTCATCTTCGACAATGAGAAGCTTCTTCCTCGCAGAGACCGCCGACGATTTGGGTGGATTTTTGTCGGGCACAATGAGGGCATGCAATCCTCTTATTCTAGCAAAAAACCCGTATTTACGCAACGCACCGGCAACGCTACACTCTCTTCCGTGCCTACCCGACCATCCGCATTAAAAAAAACGACCGCAAGACGTGCGCTTCTCTCTGTTTCAGACAAAACGGGGATTGTTCCGTTCGCTCGCACGCTCCACCAGTGCGGCTACGAAATCATTTCGACAGGGGGAACGGAAAAAGCTCTCCGGAAAGCTAAAATCCCCGTAACGCCTGTCGAGCGCATCACCGGATTCCCCGCGTGTCTCTCGGGGCGGGTCAAGACGCTGAGCCCGCTCATCTTCGGGGGAATTCTCTTCCGCCGGGGAGAAAAGCAGCACGTGGCAGAGGCGAAGAAACTTGGTCTCAGACCGATCGATCTGGTCTGTGTAAACCTGTATCCATTCGAAGAAACAGCACATAACCTTCGAGCCAAATTCGGAAACGAAGCGCTCAAAGCTCAAAGCTCAAAGCTCAAAGCTCAACTCATTGAACAGATCGACATCGGGGGACCCAGTTTGCTCCGTGCTGCAGCGAAAAACGCGGAGAGCGTGACCGTCATCTGCGATCCGACCGACTACCCCCGTGTCACCGCGGAGATACAGGCGAACGGAGAGACTTCCGGGCAGTTGCGAAATGAATTGGCAGAGAAAGTTTTTCTCCGGACAGCCGCTTACGATGCCGCCGTCGCCAGTACTCTTTCCGGCGGGCAGAGCACCGGACTCCTCCTCACGGAAAAAACACCGTTGCGCTACGGGGAAAATCCGCACCAGTGGGGCGCTTTCTACAAACTCTTCGGACAACCGCCTGCGTTTCGCGTCCTGCAGGAAAACACGGAGAAGGGCGTGAGCTACCTCAATATTCTAGATGCCGACGGCGCGTGGAATCTCGTCTGTGAATTCTCGGAACCGACTGCCGCCTGCATCAAGCATGCGAATCCTTGCGGCGTTGCGTCGCACAAAGACATCGCAGAGGCATTCCAGCGCGCATACGATGCCGATCGTCTGTCAGCTTTCGGCGTCATCATTGCTCTCAACCGGCCATGCGCTGCCGGAGTCATCGAGAGGATTTTGGACCAACGGATTTTCACCGAGATCATCATCGCTCCTCGCTTCGAAGCTGATGCGCTGGAACTCCTGAAGAAGAAGCCGAAAATCCGCGTCATCGAGCATGTGGCGGTGAGCGGACAGCCCTTCGGCTCCGCTCAGGGCAAGCGATCAGCGATCAGTTACCGGTCTGCACTGGAGGGGATGCTGGTACAAAATCTCGACACGCGGGTTGTCACCGAAAAAGATTTAAAATGCGTGACGAATGTGAAGCCGACGAAGGAACAGATCCATGATCTCCTGTTCGCGTGGAAAGTGGTGAAGCACGCGAAGAGCAATGCCATCGTGTTCGTGCGTGACGCTCTCACCGTCGGTATCGGCGCCGGACAGACGAGTCGGGTGGATGCGACCATCATCGCGGCGCGACGAGCCGGAGAGAAGGCGAAGGGTGCCGCCATGGCTTCGGACGCTTTTTTCCCGTTCCCGGACTCCGTCGAGGAAGCAGCGAAATACGGCATCGGTGCAATCATTCAACCGGGCGGGTCCATGCGGGACAGCGAGGTGATCGCGAAGGCGAATGAGTTGAATATTCCGATGATGTTTACGGGGGTCAGAGGATTTAGACATTGAATGTTGTAGTTTTCCTCTCCCCCTCACCCCCTCTCCGCCCGACGCAAACGCCCACCCGGAGAGGGGGAATGTTGTTCAAAACATCGACGTGTTTCATGCGAAGCTCCCCTCTCCCTGCAGGCGTCAGGATGGGGGGAGAGGGGGAGAGGAAAATGAAAGACAACCTCTTCATAAACTCCGCCTCCCCTCGATCGCCTCTTTAAGCGTCATCCTTCGGCTGCGCTCAGGATCACGCGTGCAGATGTGATGGTTAAAGATTTCTGCGACCCAAAAGAGCCTCACGGAGCGTGACCTGATCCGCAAATTCGATATCCGCGCCCATGGGGAGCCCGTGGGCAAGGCGGGTGATGGAGAGCCCTTTCCGCGTTTTCAGCCTGTTCACGATGTAGGCCGCGGTCGCCTCGCCTTCGATATCGGGATTCGTCGCGACGATGATCTCTTTGATTGTCGCTTCCTCCGCACGATCGATGAGCTCTTTCAGTTTGAGCTGTTCCGGCCCCATTCCGTCGATAGGCGAAAGGACGCCGTGGAGGATGTGGTAGGTGCCCTTGAACCCCGATCGCTCGAATGCGATCACGTCGAGTGGATTCTCCACGACGAGAATGATCGAGTGGTCGCGCGACGCATCACCGCAAATGGCACACTCCTCCTGCAGTGTCACCATCTGACACGACCGGCAGTACTTCAATTCCAGTTTGAGATCCATCAGCGCCTTCCCCAGCCCTTCGGGAGAAGCTTTGGAACTGCGGATCAAGTGGAATGTCAGCCGCTCCGCCGACTTCGGTCCGATGCCGGGGAGCTTACTGAACTCCTCGATGGTTTTCTGGATCTGGGGAGGGAGGAGGGACACGGACGCAGCATAACGAAGTTTTTTGTTGTTGGTTATTGGTTTTTGGTTATTCCCGGAAACGGCATAACAAAAAAACACCGGATTATTGCGACTGGGATACCACAGGAGTACGTTCCCGCTCCATGCAAAGCGCTTCCCATCCGGTTCCCGAGCGGCACGATGATTATGACGCGCATTTTCTCCGCGCCTGTATCCAAGGACCCATGCATGCCGTTCTCGCGCTGCAATTCCAGGATACGGACAGGTACTATCTCAATCCCTGGCTCGTCCCATGGTACATGCACCCAAAATGCGAAGCGACGAACCTCACGATCGCAGATTTTGCAGAAGATTTTCATGCGCGTTTCATTCGCGTCCTCTCCGAAACACTGGATACCCAGAAGTCTCCGGCCTGCACCGCACAGGATTTCCCTCGGGCTCATCGCCTGCTCCGCTTTCTCGCACATAATGTCGTGCAGCACGCCGCAGCACTGCATACGCAACGCATCGATAGCGAACGGATGCTCACTCTCATTCGCAGAGATATTCGTG
Source organism: Candidatus Peregrinibacteria bacterium (assembly GCA_043798355.1). Taxonomy (GTDB): domain Bacteria; phylum Patescibacteriota; class Gracilibacteria; order Peribacterales; family Peribacteraceae; genus JAZDOT01. Next base: position 28,066 of record JAZDOT010000010.1, on the reverse strand, counting down.
CTATTTTCCCAAAAAGGAACGGGGCATTTTTTGTGGAAACTCCTACGCACCCATTCTGGTTGGAGGGACAGGAATGCCCCACCCACCAAGACACTCCCGAATCACAGCGCTATGTTATCCGCCATGCACAGCACTCTCCCACGACTCTGGAGAAGAAACTGGCCGTCTTCCTTGCAGGACCAAACCCCAATCTCATCGGACCACATGGGTGCATCGGAGAACTCATCGCACAAGCACAGCCGCACCTCCTCTCTCTCGACACCGGCAAGTGCGCACTCTATGCCATCGAGCTCAGACGACGCCTTGCCCGGCTCCTTCGTGGGAAGGAATCCCTCTCGCACGCAGAGGAGCAGCAGGCGATCGAATGGATCACCGATGCGTGGGAACAGACGCGCCCCCCACAGAGTAAAACCCAATTAGATGAAGGCGTCTCCGCATGGGATGCGCCTATTTGTGAAATGCTCGCAACTCATTTCACACCAGCGGTCATGGCAGACAAAGCAGCATTTGAGAGGAAACGCTACCTCTTGGAACAAATCACCATCCAACGTTCTCTTGATGCGAGCGGCAAAGAAGAAGGCGATGCGCGCGCTGATCTCGATCGGATTTTTGGAGTTTGGGAAGAGATTACGGTACGCCACCACCTTGCACTCTGCGATTACCCGACACTGGGACTCGCCTTCCTCGCCGGGAACGTCCGGTACTCATCGGCATCAGAACTCCTGAGCCATCTGGGAACGTTTTAGTACGCTCCCCCTTCCCGTAACTTCCTCCCGATTTCGCGTTCTTTGATCCTCTGCCGCTTATCGATACGCTTGCGTCCCCGGCCCACCCCGAGAAGCACTTTGATGAATTTTCCAGCATGAATCTCAAGCGGAATAACGGTCATACCTTTCTGTTCGGCGATCTCCTGCAGTTTTGTGAGTTGTGTCTTCTTCAGGAGAAGCGGGCGGTCGCGCTCGGGATCGTGCGCGGTCGGCAGGGCATACCGGTACGCGGAGATCGTCACATGCTTGAGGATAGGAATGCCGTTCAGGAAAGAAACATACGCTCCCGAGAGACTGATATGTCCCATGCGACAGGACTTCACCTCGGATCCCGTGAGCATGAGACCTGCCTCGAGGGTTTCCGTGATCTCGTAGTCGAAACGGGCTCTTCGGTTATCGGCAACAACCTTCATAACCGACAGTATGCCATTTCTTTGGCTTCTCTGCGTACTATTGAAGCCTTCGAAAGTGATTGACAAACATGGCCTAGGATGTATGATATCCGCGTCAGCCCTCCTTCTTCGCCCTCAAAAAGTGAGGATCACGGGTTATCCTAGTGATCAAGAGAGCTGATACACAGTCAAGGGCTCTCACTCTCTTTATTTCTGAGCGCGGGCCCTGATTGAAAATGCGTGGCAGATGGGAATACCGAAGCAAGGCCTGCTTGATGTGTTTTTGGTTCCTGGTTATTGGTTTTTGGTTCTTCGGATTATGATGCACCCATGCGGCAAAAGAATGTCTTCGTTTGGGCGCTCTACGACTTCTCCAACTCGATTTTCATGATCGTCTTCTTCCTGTACTTCTCGCAGTGGCTGGTTGTGGAGAAGGGTGTTTCGGATTTCTGGTACAACATGATTTTCGTTGCCGGCTCCGCGCTGCTCCTCCTCACGGTTCCCGTTTGTGGGAGCATTGCCGACCGCACAAACGGCCAACGTGCATTCCTGAATGTCATCACGCTCCTGACCATCCTGTCTCTGCTCGGCGTGACGGTGGTTGCGCTCTTCTTCCCGCAGAAGGTTCTTCTGGCAGCCGTGTTTTTCCTGGCCACCAACTACTTCTATCTGTTTTCGTTCGTCTTCTATAACGCTCTCCTTCATGACATCGCACCACGGGAACGATGGGGGAGAATTTCCGGCATCGGCCAGGCATGTAACTGGCTGGGGCAGATCGCCGGGTTGCTCATCGCGCTCCCGTTTGCAAGCGGAGCTGTGTACCTCTTCGGCGCGGCCGGACGCGCACAGACATTTCTTCCCTCCGTGGCACTCTTCGCTCTCCTCGCACTACCGATGCTCGTGCTGTTCAGACTTCCGAAGAAGACGGGGCACGAAGCATGGACGGTCATGGGGGAATACAAAGGCCAATGGAACCAATGGCTGCGGCTCATACGGGACCCGAATATGAAGTGGTTCCTCCTCTCCTACTTCTTCTTCAATGACGCAGTCATCACTGCCTCAAGTAATTTCCCCATCTATCTGGAGCATGTTTTTGCGGTTTCAGACAGCACAAAGTCGGCGGTGTTGGTGGGTATTCTTGTCACTTCCGTTTTCGGAGCCCTTTTCTCGGGCTGGGTTGCGGACACCATCGGCATCCGAAAAACGCTCATCTTCATTCTTATGGGGTTTGTCCTGGTATTTCCTGCTCTCGGCGTCACACAGAATTTCGCTCTCTTTGTCGCCATTACAACGATCATGGGATTCCTGTACGGCGCCGTCTGGACGGTTGCTCGCACCGCCATGACAAGGCTCATAACGAAAGAGCAACTGAATTTCGGGTTTGGCTTTTATACGCTCGCCGAGCGCTTCTCCACCTTCCTTGGACCGATTGCGTGGGGACTGGTCACCTCCCTGCTCTTCAATCTCGGCCCCATACGTTATCGATTTGCCTCCATTACCATGGCCGTCTTCGTTGTGGTGGGATTGTACTTCCTGGGAAAGGTGCGGTTTACCGAGACACCAGACTGCTGATTCGCAATTTTCATTCATCAGGGGAGCGACAAGCTGCATATTCCGTGTGATCGGATGTACTATGAGAGGCAGTTCGCTTCAATCACCTTCCTCGATTCATCATCGTCATAGATATCAATTGCCTTTTGTCGGTCAAAATTTTCATCGAGCAATTCCTGTAAAAACAGGACGATGTGTCCGTGCGTAACAAGCAAGATTTTCTTGTCAGAGTAAATTTGGTTTAGCCATTTTAAAAATTTGGCAGTGCGCTCTTTGACATCCATTAGACTCTCTCCGTTAGGAAAAGGATTCGATTCATCTCTACCACGATCTTTAAACCAAGCATCAGATTCCTCGTAAGGACAAAGGTCTAAATCCCCATAATTCACTTCGCTTATGAGTTCATTTTCAATGACTTCACAATGCGAATAGCGTGCAAAAATACTTGCCGTTTCTACAGACCGTCTATGCGGCGAAGTGATGATGAGGTCAAAGTCATCAAAGTTCTTTGCTTCGGATTCTGTTTGTCTTTGTCCGGTTTCCGTTAAGCCAAACTTATCTTTGTGCTCTATTTTGGAACAATCAATTCCCTGCAGATTGTTCTCAGATTCACCATGTCGAACGATGAAGATTTTGTTCTGCGACATGGTTCCATTGTAATTGAAAAAATGGGGAGCCCCTAAAATTATTTCCGATAACTCGTCGTTCGTATGCTTTACGAAGAACTAATAACCAGTAACTAAAAACCCAAAACCTCTCTTCAGGGGAACACCCCCTGCGCAATCCTGTCCCCGTAGAGTAGCACGACCGCCGCCCCGAACGCGAGAATGGGCGCGAAGGCGATCGTGTCCGTCCGTTTGCGTCTATGCATGAGGAGGAGAACGGCGGCAATGCATCCGCCAATGATGTAGGAAAGCCCGAGCCAAAGAAGCACGTCCCCGATACTGCCGAGTGCGAACCCGACTCCGGCCGCGAGGAGGATGTCCCCGCTCCCCACCCATTTGCCGCGGCTCAGCAGCCACTGCAGGAGAAAAAATGCAACAGCGAGAATGGGGCAGGAGAGAACGATGGACCGGATGGAAGCGGCGTAGCACACGCCGACGAAAAACAGCGGGATATTGAGACTGTCTGGAATCTGCTGCGTCTGCGCGTCGATCGCGGCAATGGTGAGGAGGAGCCAGAGGAAGAACGAAAGAAGGAGCCCGGGAACGATGGCCGGCGCCGTATGGAACACGGCAAGCAGGAAAAGCGCGCCGCTGGCTATTTCCATGATGGGATACCGGAGAGAGATGGGCGCCTTGCATGACCGGCACCGTCCTCCGAGCAGCGCATAACTCAGAACGGGAATGAGATCCCGCACCGCGAGTTCTTCGCCACAGGACGGACAACGGGAACGGCCTCCTATGCTTTGCCTGCTTGGCAGACGCGCGACCAGCACATTCGCAAAACTCCCCAGAACGACACCGAGCACGGCGATCAGCGCAATGAGAAATCCGTCCATGTGCACGGATTCAGTGTACCTGCACCGAGCCCTGATCTCTATGCGGGATCATCACGCAACGTACGAGCGCTACCGAAACGGCGGCGACGAAGGCAAGCACGACCCACTGCCAAAGGTCGATGCCGGAACTGGCCAGCTCGCGGAAACTTGGCTTGGCACTCGGTTGAATGCGCTCCGGTTGCGTTGTCCTCTCCTCTGCAGAAACGATCGAGGCGGAAGATGCTTCCTGTAAAACGACCGAAGGAACGACAACCGCAGCGGCAACGGGCGGGGCCATGGGGGCAGCGGCAGAGGATGCTTCTGCAACTGGCAGAGCGGGCGGAGGCTGATCGAGTGCCTGAATGATGTTTTGCTGTTCTTCCGGAGTGAATCCGCCCTGAATATTTTTCGCGTCCTCGGCAACCCGATCCAGAGGGCTCGTCTCCGCTTGCGATGCCGCACCGTGGAAACGCACTTCGGCAGTACGAGAAACGATCCTGTCGAGACGGCGGGAATTCTCGTCATTCACCTCGGCGAAACGCACACCGCTGTAGTGCTGTACGGGCTTCAGAAAATACGCAGTGACAACGGGAGAGACATACTGATAAGCCCCATACAGAACGAGAGCGAGCGAAGCGCCGGTCACAGCACCCAGGATCTGCCGGACGACCGGAACGCGGAAAAGATTCATAGGAAAAATGTAAATATCTGGCTATTCTAGCACAGATCGTCTTTTTGACCAAGATGCTCACGTCCTCAATTTGCTGCTCTTCCACCTCTCCGGCTCAAAGGGAGTCAGCCGTTCGGCTGGACAAGGCAAGTCTCTTTCATCGACGCCCGGCGGAAGGGATTGATCGTAGCCAAGAAGAATGCGATCCGGTTGGACGGCGCGAACGGGGGCAAGGTAATCGTTCTCGTCGCCGAGAATCACATGGGCAGATGGAAACGCCTGTGCAACGGCACGTCTGCGCTCCTCTTCGCTCTGCATCGGCATCTTCCCTTTGATTGTCTTCACGGTACGATCCCGCGCCACCACGATCCAGAGTTCGCCGAACGTGAGCGCCTTCTCTAGGAAGTGCCGGTGTCCCGGATGCAGCCGGTCAAATGTGCCGAAAACCAGAGCTCGCATAGTCTCACTCTCTATTCTTTCGAATCAATTTTCAACATCTCCGCTGATCATTTGCCCTGTGTGTCTTTTTGCCTTGAATCAATCAAATGATCCCGGCGAAGCGCGGGTCTCGCCCGTTCGACTCCTCATCCTGCTCCGCAGGATTCGTCGCTCAGGGCGCCCTGAGCGTGGTCGAAGGGCGGGGTACCCGCGCTGGAGCCGCACCTTATAGGGAAAAGTGGGCTCGTGGGAGAAAAACCGCAGGTTTGTCTCCCGCGCTTACTTCGCTCCGAGATCAACCGAATACACCCTCTTCTCGTCCAACAGGTAGAGGCGGAGCTGATCCGGATCCACATAGAGATCATTCAACGTCCCCACCTGATCGCCCTCCAGAACATACTGACGGAGATAGGAAGACTCGCCGGTTTTGCCCCCGTCCGTCGCGACGATGACGCGCCGGTGCAGAGGGTCGAGGAAGTAGAGATTGCCGTCCTGTACTTTGAAGACCTTCGTCGCCGATGTCATGGAGCCTTCCGGCAGATGTCGGATCACGAACGGCTGGACCTCTCCGCGCAGCAGCTTCACCACCTGTCCGCCCTCAAGGAGAACGAAGATATTCCCGTCCACCGCCATATCGATCGCCTTCGAGAGGTCGCCATTCACGTTGTACTGCGCGGAAGGACCGAAACGGTTACTGAGACGTTCGTACTTGTAAATCTGGTTATTCTCCGGCGAGAGGATGTAGAGGAACCGCAGGTACGTCTCGAGATCCTTGCCAGTAATCCACCCGGCGGGGTCCTCGGTCTTCATACTCGTCGGCTGCCCGCCGATCACCTCGATGATGCTGTTCCCCGTCGTCTGGAAGAGAAGGGTCTCCATCCGCGCGAAGTACGTGCCCCGCAGGAGAAGATCCGCATCGGCAATGCGGGAAGGTTCATCTACGGAATTCAGGAGAATCCGATAGAGATCCTGCCGATCGTAGACGACGAGCTCCCCGTCTTTGATCCCGATGAGCCCCTGCACGGCAACATCCGCTTTCTTGGCCGCGATATTCGCCGCCACGCGCTGAGGAACACGAATGATGTTATTGATTTCCTCGCGCTTCTGACGGATGCGGTCGAGAAGATCGAGTGTTTCCGTGCGGTAGAGTCCGCTCTCGTTATCCGCCACATTGCGCGCCTGTTCTTCCGCCCGCTGGAGGATGGCGTTTGCGGAATCGATATCTCCCGCCAGCTGCCGGTTCTCCGCGGTCCGCAGATCGGTATCGATCTGCACCATCAGCTGCTCGAGCTCCGCGCTCGTCTGGCTGCGCTGCGTGGACGTCGCCAGATTGACGACCGCCCAGACAACGAGGAACACCCCGACGGCAGAGGCGAGGAGAATCAGATTCATCTTCTTCCTTCGCTTCGGGTCTTTCAGATCTGCCGTGACTTTCGCGGGGAGAGATTTCGCGCGCTCGATCATGCCGGTCGATGCGAGAAGCGATCCTAAGGCGCCGATTTTTTTGAGTCCCCGCGAGAGCATGTCCGTTATCGCATCCAAACGCACCCATTGCTGCCATGCCAGAGCACGTCGGCGATGCCCGCGGGGAGGCAAGGGGGCCGGCGCCTTCGCAGCCGGTTCACGCGTACGCCGGTCGGGCATCTGGAGAGCGGCCAGCGCGGCATGTTCGCCTTCCGCGTCGAGAGCGATCTTCAGCTCGTCGATGATTTGGTCCTCTCGTTGCGCCAGTTGTGCCAATTGCGCTGGCGTGACGGTCCGAAGCAGCCGCTGGGTAGAGAAGATGACGGTATCGCGCGACTCCAGTCCTCCGCTCGCAATGTGGACGAATGCGGGAGCAGGCTTCCCGCGTGAGTACTCCGTGATCTGGCTGGCCGCGCCCGCGCGCACGATGTACGCCTCCGCGCGTCCCGCATGCGAAACGTGGAGTACCCCGTCCGCGGCGACGACCCCGACGATGGCATGGATGTCGTCGACGGACTGGGAAACCATGAGCCCCTTGAGCAGCCCATTTAATTCTTTGAGCGTGCTGTCCAGACGCTCCGATGCCTCCCCCTCCGTTTCCAGTAACGCATGTTCGACGACCGTCATGTATTCCTTCTCCAGTGTCTTCGCATCCTGTGCGGTGGCATGGATCTGGAGGAGAACGATGACCTGTTCCCCGAGAGAGGATTTGAGCGCATGTACAATCAGGCTGAGGTTCGCCGCAGCCTTCGTGTGCCCTGTGTGCACGAGGACGTCCATATTCAGAAAGAAAGGGTACCTGCGCGCAGGAGAGAGGGCAAGGTGGAGAGCATCACATTGGGGAACAGAAAGGACGTTGTTGGTTATTGGTTTATGGTTATTGGTTCTTCACCTTGAGATGGCCATCATAAAACGAAGAGCTAATAACCAATAACTTCAATACACTTCTTTCAGATAACACGATTCGCAATACACAATTTCGGGCCTCTCCGGCGCGTAACTGGTGGTTATTGGCCGGTGGCATTTGGCACATTCGCGGGTCCAAAGGCGACGGGGATTGCGGAATCGCAATCGCTCTGTGTAACGGCACTCGTAACAGAGTGACGGAATAGGGATGGACAGTTCCCGATAGAACTTCAGTTCCTGCGGGAGGATCTTGAAATGCTTTTGACAGTGATGACAGGCAAGGAGTGTCTGAGGGATATCGTCCGGAACATCTTCGATGGCATCAGGGAGCACGTATGTTGATTCTATTGAAACTTTGGCAGCGTGCTCTCTCCACTTCAATCCGCGCAGCGCCGCCTCCTCTTTCGACAGCGGAAAGCTTTCCTGAGCGTTCGTCTCGTTGTAACAATACGGGGACAGACTCAGCGGGAAGAATTCGCCCCATTCTCCGTCTGTTCTCATGCGCTCAATGATTTTGCCAACAAGCCGCTCATACTCTCCCCTCGTATACGGCCTGTTGAGGACACAGTACTGCTGGTGTTTCAGACCGATGCACCCGAACAGGTGATCGCAGCTGTGGCAGTTATCGGAGTAGAGGACATCGCGGTCTTTCCAGCACCACGTGGTGAAGTGTGTCATGTAGGAATTGTCTGGCGTGCACCCCTCATAACACCATTGGCACCTTCCAGTTTGACTGACGTCGTAGCAATTTTTCGGGCTGTCTCCGTGAATGATGTATTTGCAATATTCGGCTCCGTCAAACTGAAATCCGAGCGTCTCCTTGCAATTGAACAGCTCATCCCCGAGACAATTTTCGCAATGCGCAAGGTGGGCGGCCTTTCTCGGAAAACGGAGAATCCACTGCTCGAATTCCTGTTGCAGTTTCTCGACGCCGCTCCGTGCATTGAGATGGAACGCCCTGCGCCGTATTTCGTATTCTTCCGGAGCATACTGTTCATTGAAGATGCAATAATCTTTTTGACGGAGATTGATGCACCCGATGCAGTTTCTGCATCCTTTCAATTCAACCCCGAAGAAACAGTCGGAGCAGCTTTCGCAATGGCGGAGATAGGCAGACCGGTAAAGCCGCTGGCTGGCCATACATGCGTATGCGATCTCGGACGCGTGCGTGGAAATGCAATCGCACAGCAGGCGACTCTGGAGGCAATTATAGTCGCAGTAATAACAATCCTGCATCTCCCATGCCCCAGTCATAAGGTAGCAATTCTTCCCGAAAGCGAAATCCTGGCAGTACTCGCAGTTCTCGCTCCCCACGCCATTGTCATTCATCATGGCGATTTGCGGAACGGACTGGAGAAGCTCGCCGAACTGGCCAATGAATGACCGGCTGGGATCAAATTCCTTCCCGTAAGAACACGGATCCCACCCGTCCCCCCACCAGCACTTGAGGCAGTACACCGGATAGGGGGCTTCCTGCCCGTGAACGGAGACGATGCCGCGCTGGCAGGCGGAGCATATGCGATTCCGGAGAGCGTGTTCCCTCCGAAAGATCATCCTGCGCTGGAAACGGCACTCCGGGCAGAGCGTCGGCGGCGGGATGAGCTCCTTCTTTCCGTGGATTACAGGTGATACCTTCTCATAGAACTCCAGATCGCCGCCGGTAATCTCGAACGGCTGCCGACACCACTGGTTGGCACAGGTTTTCTGCATTGAGGAGAGTATAGCGTTGCTGGGGGAGAATGCCGGAGCAATGGAGTATCGGAATATGGGGCGAAGACTCCTACACCCATATTCCCGTATTCTCATACTCCGGAGGCACATTGCTTTTTGTTCCCCTAAAGTGTACACTTTAGGTAATCTTTTTCTTTCCTCCCATGACCACCCGCGCAATCGGCATCAAGGAATTCCGCCAAAACCTTACGAAGTTGGCCAGAGAGAAGAATGTGCGCTTCATCGTCATGCACCACTCCGTTCCGGTGCTGAAGGTGGAACCGATCGATGAAGATGAGCTGATTTTGGAGAAATTCGCAGATCAGATCGATCGAGGCCTCCGCGAAGCGGAGGAGGGGAAAACCATTTCCGAGAAAGAGTTGCGGAAGCGGCTGAAGTTGTAGAATGCCCCCATGAAAGTCACGTACGCAACGGCTGCAAGCGACGACCTTCGGCGATTGCAACGTTCCATTGCGCGGCGGATTGTGGAGAAGGTTGCATGGTTTGCTTCGCAGTCGGATCCTCTTCGTTTTTCTCTGCCACTACAAAGTAAGCGTCTCCTGTACCGTTTCCGCATCGGCGCTTACCGTGTGCTGTTCACAGTACAGAAAGGCACGGTTGTTATCCTGCTCGTTCTGGCAGTGAAACACCGTCGCGAGGCTTACAGATAGGCATACGTGACGGACTGCGTCTGATTAGTACACTTCTTTCAGGTAACACGATTCGCAATACACAATTTCGGGCCTCTCCGGCGCGTAACTGGTGGTTATTGGCCGGTGGCATTTGGCACATTCGCGGGTCCAGAGGCGAAACGGATTGCAGCGGGCGATGCGGCGACGGTGACGTTCCGAGGGATGCAATGTGGGAAGTGGCAATTCCATACGAGCGCAGAGTGCGTGTTCCTGCCGAGTGATTTTGAACTGCTTTCCTGTTTCCGTGCAGATACAGATGTCCTCTCCTGCGGTCGCAGTGACCGATGATTGTTCCTCCTGCCAGCGCAGCCCGAGCGATTGCGCCTGAGACGCCGAGAGCGGGAACCATTCCTGTGCGATCGTGTCGCTGTAAGGGAAGGTGGAGATCCGCATCGGGAAGAATTCTCCATACTCGCCGGTGCTGCGCATGGCAGAGAGAATGCGCGGAACGAGATCTTCGTACTCTTCCTTCGTGTACTGCCGATTGAAAATACATGTATCTTTGTGATTGAGCCCTGTGCATCCGAAGCAGCGGGAACAGTGCAGGAGATCTGTGCAGTACATCACATCATGCACATGCTCCCCGAACACCAGAAACATCCCCTGATGTACCGGCCCGATACCGACCCCTTCGTAGATGAGATCGCCCATCCCGACCATCGTGCCGTCCATCATGTCACGCATCTGCATCCCCCCACATTGGCAATACCGGCAATCTTCAACGCTCATGTGTAAGACAAAACAATCGGAACAATTGCGCGCCGAGTTGAGGTAATCACCCGTGCAGTTCTCTGATTGGAGAAGGTGTGCGTGTGGGTAGGGCAAGTCTTTCTTCCAGATATCGAACTTCGCCCGCTCCTGGTCGAGGGCACTGTTATACAGTACGGATCGGAAGGCGTGGTACTGCTCCTCCGACATTGGCTGATTGTAGATATAGTATTCCTTCCCGCGCAGATTCTTGCAGGCGATGCAATGTTTGCAAGCCTGACAGTGATCAAGGAGTAAGGAATCCTGACAGTTATTCACATCCTGACAAAAGGCACACTGGTAGCAGTTTGTCGAGTTGATGCACTCGTACAGAAGCTCCCCGCTGACCGTGTGGTAGCAGTCTGAGGCGTCATGGAGATAGCCGCACCGCGTGCTGTGATAGACGTCCTGGCAGAACATGCATCCGTGCGTCATGTAGCAGTTTTTGTTATTGCCGCCATACGTGATGAATTCGCAGTTTTCGTTCGTCTCGTCCTGCATCAGACCCCGGCGCGGTACTGCGAGAAGGAGTTCATGAAATTGATCGAAGAACGGTCGCGAGAAATCGTAAGGGCGTCCATAGGCCATCGGATCCCACTGATTGCCGCGATACGCTTCCTCGCACAGAACTTTGTACGGCGTATCGGGAGCGTAGAGTGAAATCATTGCCTTGCCGGTGAGTGAACATGTATGCCGGTAGAGATGATTCTCGTTTCGCACCGCCCAGCGTCTCTGCTGTCGACACTCCGGACACAGGGTTGGCGGAGGGATGATTTCTTTCCTGCCATTGAAAACGGGCGATATCTTTTCGTAGAACTCTAGGTCACCGGCGGTAATCTCGAACGGCTGACGGCACCATGGTTGGGCGCAAACTCGCTGCATCATGGGAAGTATAGCCTGACCAGGGAAAATGTCGGATAAAAGTACCCGGTAAGAACTGCACTTACCTCCTAAAAAGATCGGCATGCGTTCCCGTCTGCAACATCACAAGAATGAGGATGTCCTTTCGGCGCCGATACGTCAGTAACCAATCCGGTTCGATATGACATTCTTCACGCCCCGCCAAATCCCCCCGAAGCGTATGGTTGCGATACCGTGGCGGTAGCTCTTGTCCCCTTCGAAGAATCTCAACGACCCGCCAGAGCTCACTGAGGTTGCGGTCCCGCCGCTCCATGCGTTTCATGTCCCTCTCAAAACATTTTGTGAGAACGAGACCGAAGATCATTCGCTGTGTAGTCATTTTTTCAGTATATCATCGAACATTGCCTTCACGGATCGGTATCGTTTACCGTGCTTGATGGCTTCCTCCTCTCCCCGGATCATCCGCCGCTCCTGCTCCACAGTAAAACCGTTGACTGTGCGCAAGGGGAAGGGGATGCCCTGCGTGATGACGATCTGGTGGAGGTACAGCTTGATGGCACCGCTCATGTCCAGCCCGATGCTCTCCAGTATTTTCTGAACTTGCTTTTTGAGCTTTCGTTCCGTGCGGACCTGTATGGCAACCATGGGGACATGGGGAAGCAACATCATCAGTGTAGTGCAATTGTAGTGCTAAAGTCAATACACCCCACTGAAAGAGCGCTCTTCGCTCAGAGCGCATCTTGTGCAGCCGCTCATGATTGCATGAGGTGTCATTTCAGTAAACGGAGGATAGATAGCAGGATTCGCAATAAACAATTTCGGGTCTCTCCGGAGCGTAACTGGTAGTTATTGGCCGGTGGCATTCGGCACATTCGCGGGACCAGAGCCTGCGCGGGCGGCGCTGTGCCATCCGATCGCGGTAGCGTTGATCCGGATGTCTGCGCGGAAGCGGTATTCCTGTTTTGCGATAGAAGTCGAGCTCCTGCCTGATGATTTTGAATGGTTTGCCGCTCACTTCGCACTGTACTGCCCACTGCAGGATGTCGTCGGGAATCTCTGCGATCGTCTGCGGCAGACTGGACGCGGGGACGGTTTTCTTCGCCTCCGGAGCAGGGGGCTCGTAGTCCGACCATGCGATACCCCGGGCAGCAGCCTGTTCTTCGGTGAATGGGTAGTACTCCTGCGCGCGGGACTGGTTGTACCCGAAGGGAGAGAACGTCAGAGGAAAGAACTCGCCCCACTCGCCGGTCTTGCGCATATGTTCGACGATGCGCGGAATGAGCTTCCGATACTCATCCTCTGCGTATTGCTTATTCAAGATGCAGAATGATGCCCGATTGAGCCCTGCACATCCGAAGAGATCATGGGAATTCTGCGTGCAGTCACAGTACATGGCGTTCTTATTGTCATACGTGAAATGGCAGGCAATGAGGTTATAGGCGTTGGTAATGGCGTGACACTCGTACATCAGTTCCGCCCAACCGGTGTGATACACATCGAGGGAATCCTTGATCTTGATACTGTCGTAGCAATAGCGACAATCGTGCATGTCGATGGTATCGAAGCTCGCCGTACAGTTTTTGGAAGTGAAGAGCAGATCCCCGCTGCAATCTTCTGATTGCACCTGATAAATGGCAGGATGGAGGGCGGCATGTTCTTTGGCATCACTGTATTTCTGTTTGTACTGATTCAATGAAGCGGAATCGAGCGGGAGGATTGCCTTTAATTTTCGCTGATACGCCTCCGGTGTGTACTGCTTATTTTCGATACAGTGCTGCTTGTTTCTCAGATTGAAACAGAGAAAGCAGTCGGTACAATTCATGCAGTCGTAGCAGAAATACACATTGCGACAACGCCGGATGAAATCGCAGAAAAATGCCAGATAACTTCCCCATGCGTAGTACGTTTCGTAGCAGAGTTCGCACCCTTCATTGAGATAGGAACAATCTATGCAATCGCGGCAGTGATCGATCACCCAATCGGAATAGTAAATATCCTCACTCTCGAACGTGACAGCGGAGAGGTAGCAGTTCTTGTTCTTCGCAGAGTGATTCGTGAAATGTGCGTTCTCGCTCTGCTTATTCACCAGTGCAACACGTGGGACCTGGAGTTGCATCTTTCGGAACTGTTCGAAGAAGGGGCGGCTGAAATCAAAATCTCTTCCATATTGCATGGCATTCCACTTGTCCGACCACCAGATTTCCTGTTCGTACACCCGGAAAGGCGAATCCGGCGGGTACATGGAGACGATGTCCTTCCCGCTGAAATCGCACTTCCTCCGATACATGTGGCGCTCATTCCGCCATGCGAGTCTTCGCTGCTGGCGGCAATCCGGGCAATGTGTTGGATGTGGAATAGTAAGTTTCTGCCCGAAAAACTTTGGAGAGGCGCTTTCCAAAAACGAGAGATCCCCGGACGTGATCTCGAACGGCTGCCGGCACCACGGGTTGGCACATGTTTTCTGCATTGAGGAGAGTATAGCTCCCTGCGAAGGTTCATGGTTGTAATACAACTTCCACGCCTAAAAATTCGTTTATCCAAAGCCAAAATCAAGGCACCAAAACACGAAGAGCTTGCTTTCCTGATTCCCGAAGCCTATACTGAGTCCAGTTTAGTTTTTTCTTATTCGTACAATTTTTCATCCCATGAAGACTATAGACCAGTGGCTGCGGGGTGCCGCAGCAGAATTGAGTGTGCTTCCAGGCGGACCGGTACAGAAACCTTCTCCCCCTCAGACCCAACCGACCCCAACCAAAGCACCGCTACCGCAGAAACCGGGCGGGTTCCGCCCTCCTTTTCCTGCGCAGGGAAATCGCAATAACCAGCAACGAAGACGTTTCATCCCGCCCTTTCGCGGTCAACGCCCCGGTCCTCTCAAGCCTCCGGCGGGCGGGCCCGTCCCCCAACCGCAGGCAAAGGAGTTCGTCCCGGAAAAACGCGCAGGGCTTCGCATCTCCCCTCTGGGAGGATTCGAACAGATCGGCCGCAACTGCTTCCTCGTGGAGGTAGACGGCGATCTCTTCATGATCGATCTCGGCCTCCAGTTCCCCGACGAGGACATGCTGGGCATCGATTATCTCGTTCCCGACATCTCCTGCCTAAAAGGCAGAGAGAACCGGATCAAGGCCATCCTCTTTACGCACGCCCACCTGGACCACATCGGAGCCGTACAACATCTCCTCCCCGCTCTCCACTTCCCGCCGTGCTACGGAACCAAGCTCACGATCGCCTTCATCAAGAAGCGTCTCGACGAGGCGAAGCTCACTTCCAAAGTGCAGCTGAATACCGTCACCTTCGGCCAGAAGGTGCGCATCGGCAAGTGCGAAGCGGAGTTCCTCCGCGTCACGCACTCCATCCCCGACTCCGCCGCGATCGCACTGAAGACGCCCTACGGCACGATCATGCACACAGGAGACTTCAAGTTTGACCTCACTCCTCTCAATGAAGCACCGGCCGACTTCCAGCGTTTCGCGGCTCTCGGCAAAGAAGGCGTTCTTGCCATCATCGCCGACTCCACGAACGTGAATAAACCCGGCTACTCGAAGAGCGAGCGGGACATCAACGACACGCTCCACCAACTCATCCGCGACGCCAATGGCCGCATCATCATCTCCACTTTCAGCTCACTCCTCAGCCGCATCCAGCAGATCGTGGATCATGCGAAGACCTTTAACCGCAAGGTCTTCGTCTCTGGCCGCAGCATGGAGACGAACGTCGAGATCGCCCAGAACCTCGGTTACCTCAAGGCGCCGCGCGGACTCATCCGCAAGGTGAACCCCCAAATGGACAAGATCCCCGATAATGAAGTCATCATCATCACGACGGGGAGCCAGGGGGAGGAAATGGCCGGCCTCGCGAGGATCGGCCTCGGCACCCACCGCCACATCATGGTGAAAGCGGGCGACACGGTGATCTTAAGTTCGAACCCGATCATCGGGAACGAACGGTCGGTCGCGAAAGTGGTGAACAATCTCCATCTGAAAGGCGCCACCGTGAAGACGAACGCGGAGCTCGCGCTCCACACGACGGGCCACGGCCACAGCGGCGACATCCTCCTCATGCACCAGCTGGTCCGGGCAAGACATATCATCCCTGAACACGGGGAACCGCACATGTGCGCCGCGCACGCCGATCTCGCTCGCACGCTCAACTACGAGGAAAACCGCATCCACACGCTGACAAACGGCGAGATTCTCGAGTTTGACTCTGCGGGAAACGCACGCAAGAGCAAGCAAAAGTACCCCATCCGCGACGTCATCATCGACGGCCTCGGGAGCGCCGGAGAAGGCGAGCGTGTCCTCAATGACCGCAAGGTCATGAGCTCTGCCGGCGCCATTGTCATCGTCTTCCGCATCTACAGCGAAAGTAAGCGCCTCGTCGGCGACCCCGAGCTGGTCTCGCGCGGACTCATCTACGGTTCCGAGCAGACCTCGGTCACCCGCGAGGTGATCGAGACGGCGAAGAAGTCCTACGAGGAAGCGCTCAACCGCGGAGAGAAAGACCGGAAGGAATTCAAGCGCGCGGTCATCGGTTCTCTTGCCCGCTACTTCGACCGAAAATTGGACAGGGAGCCCATGGTTGTGCCGTTCTTTGTAGAGGTGTAGCCAGATAAGAGAGGGTCTTGCGTTCCATAAAAAACGCCCCTGTCCGTCAGGCGTATGTCTCGGTAAAAGGCGAGAATGGATCTGTGCCGGGGAACTCCCAGGTTGGGTACGATTGGAGCTCCCGGCCCCATCCGTCGTGGTGCGGCCTTTCCGAGACAGCCTAAGGAACAAGGAGCGCCCCCCCAGCCACAGAGCGCAGCCAGAAGAACAGGAAAAGTAATCGCCGCCCCCTGGTGTCGCAAGAAGAAAACTCCCGACTTGTCTCTACGTTTCTGCTCTTTCCGTCCTTCCCCACACCTTCCACCCCTCATACGGCGTCCAGCCGCACCTGGCGGAAAGTTCTTTCCCATGAATCACCCACTCTTTCGAGGGATCCACAACGACGATGTCTGCCGGAGCTCCTTCCTGGATACCCTGTTTCCCAAGTTTGAATATCCGATTGGGATTCTCAAAACAAAGCCGAACAATATCTTGAGCTTTGAGCTTTGAGCGATGAGCTTTGAGATGAGAGGGGTGTGGCCATCCTCCGGCAGCAACCGTCAGCAGAAGCGGCAACATCGTCTCCACGCCCGGAACTCCACCCGGTGCTTTCTGCCAATCGGGATTCTTCTTCTCCTCGAGCGTGTGCGGCGCGTGATCGGTCGCGATGCAATCCACGGTTCCGTCCATCACGCCTTCCCAGAGGAATCTCTGTTGATCGGGAGTCCTCAGCGGCGGATTCATTTTTCCGAATGTCCCGAGCGAGGCGTAATCACTGGTCATCAGGAAAAGGTGATGCGGAGCGATTTCGCAGGTCACTGGCAGGCCTTCTTTTTTCGCTTTGCGTACGAGATCCAGCCCTTGCGCTGTGGAAAGGTGGGCGATGTGGAATGCGGTCCCGTACTTCCGCACGAAATCCAGCCCCTGTTCAATCGCCCGAACTTCGGCTGCAGTCGGACGCATCAGAGAATGGAAGGAAACATCGGATGATCTGCCTTCGCTGAAAGCATGCTGAATCATTGCCGATGCCTCTGCGTTTATTACAGCATCTTCACAATGAGCAACGAGCGGCGCGTGCAGCTCCGCACAGATCCGGAATGCCTCTTCGATGGTTGTCATATCCGCCCTTTGATCACCCGTAGAATGATCGAAGTAGACCTTCAATCCCGCGAGCCGCGATCGTAACAGTGGTGTCCCCCATGCCTTTTTGAATTCCTGGAGATGGCTCTTTTTCGTCACCCCGAAAAAGAATCGGATGTCGCAATCGGAAATTTTTTCTGCGCGTTTCACTTTATCTCTGAGTGCTTCGACCGTCACCGTCGGCGGAACGGTATTGGGCATGTCACAGACCGTCGTCACGCCGCCGGCAAGGGCGGAACGCGATTCGGAACGCATGTCGCCTTTGTGCGTGAGACCTGGCTCGCGGAAATGAACATGACAATCGATCAGCCCAGGAAAGAGGAGGAGGCCGGTTGCATCGACTACCTTCCCCATACCTGTTTTTGGTTTTTGGTTATTAGTTATTGGTTCTTCGTGAGAAATGATTTTTGAAATAATTCCGTCTCCAATAAAAATATCCGCTCTCTCTTCACCCTTCGCCGTGACCAGCGTGCCGCCCTTAATGAAAACGTTCTTCATGCTTTACCGAGAAGCATCGCGAGGAGCGCCATGCGAATGACCACTCCGTTTCTCACTTCCCGGAAGTACGCGGCATTCGGGAGCGCATCGACCGCAGTCGCGATCTCCCCGACGCGCGGGAGCGGATGCATCACGGTGATGCCGCGACCTTTCAGTTGTTCGGCCGTGAGCACATATTTCAGTTTCAGCCGTTCGTACTGGGATGCGTCGGTGAAGCGCTCCTTCTGGACGCGCGTCATATAGAGGATGTCTCCTGCGAGTCCATCCTCAATGTTTTCCGTCTCCGCAAAAGAAATCTTATGTTCCCTGAAGAAGCTCGTCACTTTCTCGGGCATCGCAAGTTCATGCGGCGAGACCAGCGTGAAGTGCATATCCTTATAGAGCCCGAGAAGGAAGCTCAACGAATGCACCGTGCGGCCGAACTTGAGGTCGCCGACCATGGTGATGTGAATACCATCCAGCTTCCCGCGCTCTTTCTGAATGGTGTAAAGATCGAGAAGTGCCTGGGTGGGATGCTGTCCGGGACCATCGCCGGCATTGATGAAAGGAACCGCGCTCACTGCAGCCGCGCGGTCTGCGCTGCCCTGCTCGGGATGCCGCATGGCGATGATATCCGCATACTGGTTCACTACCTGGATGGTGTCCTCGATGGTCTCGCCCTTGTACATGGAGCTGAACTCGATGCCTTCCGCGGAAATCACGGAACCTCCCAACCGGTGCATGGCCGTCTCGAAGCTGAGGCGGGTGCGGGTCGAGGGTTCGTAGAAGAGCGCAGCGAGAATTTTGTTCTTCAGAAGATTGCTTCCCCCCTTCGAAAGCACCTTCTCCATTTCTTTCGCCACCGCGAGAATGCCATCGCTCTCTTTCCTCGTCAGTTGTCTCGTGGTCGTGAGGTGTCGGAAGGGGAGGGGCATCGGGTTCCCATGATAGGGAAATATTGATCTGATGTCCATCATAAACCCTGTAGAGACGCACCGGCGGTGCGTCTCTACACGTCGTGGCATTTTGATCGCCCAACCGATGCCCCTCCCCTAGAATGTGCGGCGTGTCTACGCGCAAAATCGCCGTTTCCACATTCTGGCAGCTCCTGAGCCAGATCACCATGGCGGGCCTCAGCATCCTCACGGTGAAGTTCGTCGCGATCGCACTCACCAAGGAGCTGGCCGGAACGTACAACTCCGCCTACGGGTACCTGCAGCTCTTCGGCATTCTCGCGGACTTCGGTCTGTATGCCGTCTCCATCCGCGAAGTCAGCCGGACAGAAAACAAGGAACGTGTCCTGGGCGCACTCCTCACGCTGCGCCTCATCATTCTCAGCCTCTCCCTTACCTCCGCCCTCCTCATTGTCTGGATCCTCCCGCAATGGCGCGGGACCGCTTTCCCCCTCAGTGTTTCCGTCGCCGCCCTTGTTCCCTTCTTCGTTTTGCTCACCGGAGTCCTGCGCACCGTCTTCCAGGTGGAGTACCAGATGCACTTCGTCTTCATTGCGGAGGTACTCCACCGCGTCCTCACCACCTCCCTCATCGGCATCGCGATCGTCATGGGGGTGCGTGGCAGCGCAAATGTCCAGATAGAACTGCTCTTCCTCATCGCCGGAGGGGCGGGCGCACTTCTGCTCTTCGCCATCTCACTTTTCTTTGCAAAGAGGATCACGCCCATCCATGCACTCTGGGATACCACACTTCTCCTCTCGCTCTTCCGGATGGCTGCTCCGTTTGGGGTCGCGTATCTGTGCGTCTCCATCTTCCGGCAGTTCGACGTCGCCATGATCGCACTCCTGCGTCCGGATTTCGAACTCCAGAACGCGTACTACGGCTTCGTTGCCCGCATGATGGACATGGGCTTCGTGATCCCGACGTTCCTCCTCAATTCCACGCTCCCCATCCTGAGCGAGAGAGACGCCCGCGGAGAGGACACCTCGATGCTCCTCGGCAAAACCATCGTCATCCTCGTGATTCTTGGCATCATCTCTTCATTCTTCGCCTGCCTCTGGGCACGTCCGCTCACGCTCCTCATGACGACTCCTGCCTATCTCTCCACCCTCACCTCGCCGGGTTCGGATACCGCCCTCGTCATCCTCGCCATCCCCCTCCTCGTGAACGGCTTCATCCTGTTCGCGTTCTATACGCTCCTCAACCGCGGCGACTGGCGGCGTCTCGTGCCGATTCTCGCTCTGGGGGCGATTCTCTCTCTCGGCCTGAATCTCCTCCTCATCCCGCCGTTCGGTTTCGTAGGATCTTCGATCGGATCGGCAATCACCCATGCGCTGCTTGCGCTCCTCCTCTTCCCCATCGCCCTGTCACGCCATAAAATCCGGCTGCCGCAGGGGTCTGTTCTTCGTGTTCTCCTCTTCATCATCCTCCTCGGCGGAACGCTCTTCCTGCTGCGGCCACTGCTCGTAACAGACCTCAAAACCGCCATCGCCCTCTGTGTTATGGCTGTCCTGCTTCTGCTCTTCGGATGGGTGACGGGATTACTGAAGCTGCTGGATGACCGTGAAACAATGATTGGCCACAAAGAGCGCGCTGTGCTATAATACTTGGTAACTCACACCCACATCTCATGCGTTTCCCCCTCTCCGTCGGTCTCGCTGTTCTGCTCACGCTCGCGTTCGTGCCTCTTGCCTCCGCCAAGGCGCCTCCTCCCATCACGGGGCTGGGCGCCGAGATGGTCGACGGAGCGCTGAAAGTGAGCTGGTCGGCGCCTTCAGAGGGTGCGGCGTTCTACCGCGTGTACTTCAGCGCGAAATCCATTCTTGAAAATGCCGGTCTCTACGATGATTTCGAGACGACGACCGGACCCGAGACCGAGTACACGTTCGCAGAGCTGCCGGATGTTCCCGTTCTCTATATCGCCGTGCTGGGCGTGAGTGCGGAGAATGAAGATGCCAACACGTTCGTCGAGGAGGTTGCCGTTCCTCTGCCGAAATCCGCTCCCGCTCCCACGACACCCGAACCGACACCCACCCCCCTCGAAGTACAGGAGGAAACCGTTGCCCTGCCACAAACCCCCGTCTCCAGCCCCCCTGAGGAAATCATTGCTTCCTCCTCCGCCAGCAGCGAAGCGGCGAAGACCGTCAGCCTCGCGGCCGTGAATGTCACCTCCGCAACCGGCATCGTCCTCACGTTCACGAGCCCCCTCCTCGTCGAAGCCTCCCGCGCGCCGGAGGCATTCAGTATTACCGACAGTTCCGGCTTCCTCCTCCCCATCCGGAGAATCGTCATCGAGAATGCGCAGATCACCGTAGAAACGGAGATGCAAGAACAAAACCGCCTCTACACGCTGCGCGTCAGCGAACCGGCCTATTCGCCGACGGGTCTGCCGCTGGACCCTGTGAACCGAAGCTCTTTCTTCCAGGGACATCCCGAAGGCCGCCTCCCGTCCGAGCCACTTCCCATCAACCCTGTCACGGACGTGCAGCCTGTCCAGGGACTCGTCAATTTCCTCATGGAAGCCCTCCCGGAAGCAAACGGACTCACGACCGTCAAGGCCACGTGGGAACTGGACGGCGACCCGAGGGATCTCTTCCATTACCTCGTGACGCAATCGAGTGACGGGGGAAAAACATTTTCGGATCCGACCATCCTGGAGAATGTCGGCGGCATCACTGTGAGAGGCATCCCCCCGGGAACGTTCGGCCTGAGCATCACCCCCATCCGCATCGACGGCACGCAGGCCGCAGGAGTCTTCCGTTCGATCACAGTCGGTACCGTTGCCCCCCCTCCCGCTCCTGTTCCGACCGCGTCCATCACGAGCCAGGCGAAGGGCCCGACCACACCCGCATCCCCTCTGAGTACAACGGGCGCCGCCAGTATGCTCATCACATTCATCGCACTCGGGGCGGCGGCGGGGTACCGCCGGGCGAAAGCGAAGTGCATTGTGCAAGTGTAAATGATGAATGGCGACTGTTAAGGCTAAGGCTAAGGTTAAGCGTGCATTCGTGCTATCCTGTCCCGCTATGCC
The DNA here is from genome assembly GCA_043798355.1 of Candidatus Peregrinibacteria bacterium. Taxonomy (GTDB): domain Bacteria; phylum Patescibacteriota; class Gracilibacteria; order Peribacterales; family Peribacteraceae; genus JAZDOT01. The sequence goes on along the minus strand of JAZDOT010000010.1, from coordinate 6,204 downwards.
CCGTCACGGCGTCATCCTCGGTGTCTGCGTTGTGATCGCGCTCCTCACGATGCACGAACTTATGCGGCTCCCGGACGGCCGCCTCCATGCGGATTTTTTTGATGTGGGCATGGGGAATGCGACCCTCCTCACCACCCCGTCCGGGAAGCGTGTTCTGATCGATGGCGGACCCGATCTATCGACCCTCGAGGGACTGGGGAAGCGTCTGCCATTCTTCGACCGCAGCATCGACCTCCTCGTCCTCACACACGCCCACGCCGACCACATTGCCGCGCTGCCGGAGGTGCTGCGCCGCTACCGCGTACAGGGTGTCCTCTGGCCGACACAATCGCAATTTTCGCCGCGGGAGAGGGCCATGCTTTCGAGCATCCGTGAGCAGGGTATCCCCGTGAAGGTCGCCGATGCCGAGGAGGATTACGACCTCGGAGACGGCGTGCTACTCGATGTTCTGTGGCCGGATCGCCGGAATGCCGCCCTGCTTTCGGACGATCTCAATGACGGATCAACGATTCTCCGTGTGCTCTACGCCTCTGATTCCCTGCTCCTCCCCGGAGATGCCACATCCAAAATTGAACAGTATTTATTGGCAACGGGCTTGAGCCTGGATTCCACTGTGCTCGAAGTTCCACATCACGGAAGCAAGCTGTCATCCTCAACGGGATTCCTCCTCGCTGTTTCCCCCGATCACGCAATCGTTTCCGTGAACAATGATAATGACTACGGCCTCCCGCACCCCATGATTCTGGAACGATACAAAGCACTTGGGATCCCTCTCGAGAGCACGGCGAAGAGGGGGACAATATCAATTGTCTCGCCGGAATAGAGCAAGTACCTCATATTTCTTCATATTTACATACTCTTCTTTTTTTGCTATAATATCTATTATGACAAACATCGATCGCCCTCATGATTCCACAAAGAAAGAGATACTCAAGGAAATAGACAAGGCAACAGGAGTCCATATCGGTCCGGCACAGGATAATGCCGCCCTCCAAAAAAGGAGGCTCGACACGCTCCAGCAGCATTTAGCACGGGAGAAAATGGAAAAAGAGGGAAACCCGTTCAAGGAACTCGATAAGGAACTCGGAGAGGAAGTAAAAATCCCGTGGCAATCTGCATTGAATGTGCTTGTCCAAGCCGAGAGAGTCAGCCAAGGAAAAGAGGAGGGACCTGTGCCAGGCGGTCTGGCCTTACAGGAGCTACAGAAAACATATGAAAGATTGAAATTTGGCCCCGATTCCACTTTAGAACAAATGACGATGCTTATGATCATTAACGATCGTTTCAAAAAAGAGGATATCCGATGGGATGCTATCGACGATGATGGGAAGTTATCAATTATCCAAACAACCGAACGGAAGTATGCGCTGGAACCAGCAATCAAGACCCTTGTGCAAGCCCTACTTGTAAAAGAAGGACATGGAGAGGGTCCCGTTCCCGGAGGCGTAGCGCTGAAACAGCTACAAGGGGCATTTGAAACGATGGATAGAACAGAGCAATCAAATATTGTTACCGTTCTTAACCATCGATTTGATCGGGAGAATATCCCATACAAAGCTGAGCGCGGTTTTTTTGGCCGCCTAAAGATCGTCGAACAGAACACATCGAAGAAGAAATGACCTGCTTCTGACAAGTTGTAATTTCTGTACTCTCCCTGTTGCCGGAAACCCCTGCTTTCCCTCGCATCCATCAGCCATTTGACATAGGATTACGCCATATGAAGGTGCTTCTTCTCCTTGCCGGCAGGTCGAAGCGTTTCTGGCCGCTTACTGAAAAATCATTCTTTCCTATTTGCGGTACCACACTCCTCGATATCCAAATCGCCCACCTGAAAGAAGCCGGACTCACCGATATCACTCTTGTCGGAGGAGCGCACAATCTCCCCGAAGCACATTCCCGCTTTCCCTCTCTCCCAACCATCGAGCAGAAAGATCTGACGCTTGGAATGCAGGGCGCCCTCCTCTCGTCCCTCCCGCACATGGGGAATGAGCCTGTGATGGTGGTCTGCGGGAACGATGTCGTCGAGAGCCATGCCTATCGCGATCTCGTCCAGGCGTCCCAGGCCAACGGCGTTCCCGGCTGCCTCCTCGCAAAGGAGTGCAAGCGCTACTTCCCGGGAGGGTACCTCTCGGTCGAAGGGGAACGCATTACCGGTATCACGGAAAAGCCGGGGGAGGGGAACACCCCGAGTGACCTCGTGAACATCGTCGCGCATGTCCACTCTGACCCCGCGCTCCTCCTCGCGGAACTCCAAAAGACACCATCCGGCAATGATGACGGTTACGAACGCGCGCTCACCCAGCTCTTCTCCTCGCACGTCTACCATGCCGTCCCGTACAACGACCCATGGATCGCCGTAAAGTACCCGTGGCACGTGCTCGCCCTGCTCGATCATCTCCTCTCACTCATCAAAGACCAAACGATCCACCCCTCTGCCCAGATCCACCCCTCTGCAATCATCGACGGTCCTGTGAGGATCGCTGAGGGGGTCCGCGTGATGGCGCACGCAACCGTCCGCGGCCCGTGCACGATCGGAAAAGGCTCGGTGATCGCCAATAATGCCCTGGTCCGGAATGCCAGTATCGGCGAACGGTGCGTTGTCGGCTTCGGGAGCGAGGTGAAGTCCTCTGTGCTCGCGCATGATGTCTGGACACATATGACCTACCTCGGGGACAGCGTCATCGGATCCAACGTATCCTTCGGCGGCGGGTGTATCACGGGCAATCTCCGGCTGGATGAAGGGGAGATTTCCTCCGCTGTCCACGAAGCCCCGGTAAAGACGGAATTGAAGAAGTTTGGTGCGATCGTCGGGAACGATTGCCGCTTCGGCATCCATGTCAGCACCAATCCGGGCGTGAAGGTGGGGGCGGGCTCCTTTGTGAGCGCACACCTCCTCCTCTCTGCCGATGCCCCCGATGGGAGCTTCGCCACTCTTAAGAATGGTGAGGTGGTCATCCGCGAGAACCGCGTGCGCCTCGAAGGGATGGATCGAAAAAAACCACACTAATTTCCTGATTCTGATTCATTTTTTGATTCCGGAGATATCCACACCCCCTGTGGAAAGCCCTCTACCCCCTCTTCTATGCTTTTGCCCTGCGTTCTCCACAATATCATTGGCTTTCCGCTCTCTGAAGCCAAAAAATAGAAAGGGGCGCAGCTCCACGTCTCCCCCCTGCTTTCCCACAAGTTTTCCACACCCCCCCCACACAAGAGTTTTGTTCAAACCAGTCGTTCTTTCGCTTCCTCTAGAGCAACTATTTATTTTTTATTCGTTTTGATCTTGAGTTTCCACACACCACACTCAACAATGTGAATAGATGACAATCCCCTTCTATGATTACTAATTCAGATATACTATCTTTACCTTTCTTCTTATAGATATGAAATTTTCCTGCAAAACCTCGGACATTCTCCAATCACTTCAGCTCGTCAGCCGTGCAATCAGCGGACAGCAAACACTTCCGATCCTCAATAATATTCTCCTTGAAGCGGAGGGGAAGCGGTGCACCGTCAGCGCGACCGATCTGGAACTCAGCATCGTCACCAGCTTCGAAGCCTCCATTGAAAACGAGGGGGCCATCACCATTCCCGCCAAAGCCATCCTCAACTTTGCCCAGTACAATACCGACCGCGAAGTTCTCCTCGAAACCAGTGGAGGAACCCAACTGAAGTGTACCTCCCCCCACGCCAAGACCCTCATCGCCGGCGAAGTGGCGACGGAGTACCCCACCATTGTTCCCATCGAGAATGAGCAGGTTTTCTCTCTTCAGGTCGACCCTCTCTTGGAGGCGCTTCGCATGGTGACGTTCGCCTCCGCAAAATCCACACTTCGCCCCGTGCTGTCCGGCGTATACCTGAGGGCCGAAAAAGGAGGGCTCATCTTCGTTGCCACCGACAGCTACCGTCTCTCCGAATATCGTCTCTCTTGCAGTGTCGGCGGCAAGGATATTTCCTGCATCGTCCCCACAAAAGTTCTGGAGGAGTTGCGGTCCGTTCTGGGCGCCATGAGAGGGGAGGAGAAGAAGGAAAAAAAGGAAGAGAGGGAAAAAGAGAAAGAAACCAAGACCAAAAAAGAGAAAGAAGAACAAGCGCCAGCCGCCACTATCGATATCGCTCTCTCGAGCCAGCAAATCGAACTCAGGGTGGGGCATACCCGCCTTCTGTCGCGTCTCATCGAGGGGAAATTTCCCGACTACCAACAAATCATTCCGAAAGAAACGGTGACCAAGGCGACGTTCGCAACAGACGAACTCCTCACAACCGTGAAGCGCATGCACTACTTCGCCAAAGAGACGAATAACAATCTCACCTTCCATATCTCCGGTTCACATGCCCATCTCGCCACCCCGCAGACGCAAACCGGCCGGGACGAAGCGACCATGGAATCCACTATTACCGGCAAAGAGAACAAAATCGCTCTCAGTTCCTCCTATCTCCTCGATTTCCTCAATCACGTGGATGGGAACGAGGTGGAGGTGCACATCACGGACAGTATGCATCCGGCGGTCTTCCGCATTCCGAAGAGTGATGCCCTGCTCCATCTCATTATGCCGCTGAGGTTGCAGGAGGAATAGATGATAGTAGATTAGAATTAGGGTTAGGGTTAGGGTTAGGGATTGGAATATTAGGGCTTGAATATGAGGGATTGTTCTTGATCTACTTCGGCATTTTGGTGTAGGATAAATGCGGTTATTTCCTTAGAGGGAACCATTTTATCGTTACAGTCCTCACCCACCCCACCTCTGAATGTACGGAGAAGGGCAGTGGTTTTCGGGGATATCGCACCGTCATGCAACCTTCTCTCCTCCTTGGGGAGGATACACACCGGGATCTCGCGCAGCTCCTCCTCGCCAAGAGGAGGCTTGTTTTATCGGGTGCCGCGAATGAGACGGCCAAGGCGCTCCTCACGGCGACCATCCTGGCCTCTGCGCCGCACATCAGCCTCATGGTGACTGAGAATGACGCGCATGCGGAGGAACTGGGGCACTGGCTTTCCTTCTTCGATCAGTCCGTCCATTCCCTGATGCCGGTGGAGAATGCCGAGGGGGAAATCATTTCAGAGGCTCTCCAGTCTTTTCTCCTCTTCATGCGGTCCGCGCAGACGGGCGTCTTCCTCTGTTCTCGTGCGACGTGGGACAGCACGTTTCCCTCCTACCAGGAGCTCGAGGAACGGACGATCGTCCTGAAAAAAGGCACATCGGTGAAATTCACGCAACTCGTCGAGGATCTCATCGCGCTCGGGTATCAACACGGGCAGGATCTCTTCCTCTCTCCCGGCGAATATCGAAGGCAAGGAGACGTCATCGATATCCACCCCATCCAATCCTCCCATCCGTATCGCATCGCGCTCTCCTTCGACTCCGTGGAAAAAATTCTCGCCGTGGACCGTGCCGATCTTTCAAAAGTGAGCGATGCGGGGGCGGAACTGGAAATCTTCCCTATTCTCTATGAAAAAATGGTTCCGCTCAGCGGGCAGCTGCCGATGCGGAGCCTGCTCATTCTCGACGATCAGGACGATGTGGATGCCCCTCTCAAAAATTCCACACTCCGCTTCACGCCGTTCCCTTTGGGCACGGAAAATCACGCACACGTGCGGTACCTCTCCATTCTGAAATTCTACACGCTCGGCGACTTCCTCAATGATGTGCGCGACAAACTCTCGCAGGAGTGGTCGCTCTTCGTGGTGACGAAGCGGCTCGATGAGTTGGCTGCCATCTGCCGGGAGGAACACATCACCTGCTCTGCAGAGGCCGATCATCGTGCCGGCACCCTTACCCTTCTCCATGCATCCGAGGAAGATCTCCTGCCGCACTCCCTCCAGAATCCAGACCTGAAATTCGCGCTCTTAACCGACCGCGAGATCTTTTCCCTCAAGAGGGCGGGCAAGCAGCGCAGCATCCAGAAGCTCGCGCTGGACTTCATCACCTCGCTCGTCCCGGGCGATTACGTGGTGCACATGGAACACGGCATCGGCTACTTCGAGGGGATGACGCAGAAGGAAATAGATTTGACGATGCGGGAGTACCTCGAGCTCACCTACGCGGAGGGGGACAAACTCTTCGTGCCGGTCGATCAGGCGGACAAGCTGAGCAAGTACGTCTATGACGAGGGGAATGAGCCGAAGCTCACGCGGCTCGGGACGCAGGAGTGGAAGCGCATCACGGAGAAGATGAAGGAGGAGACCCGCCTCATCGCGAAGGAACT
>JAZDOT010000009.1:0-48646 GCA_043798355.1 Candidatus Peregrinibacteria bacterium | reverse complement strand
GCGGAAGGACATCATCACTTCCGCCCGTGGGCAATCCCACCCCGTCGTCAGGCTCATCTTAAACAGAACAATGCGTGCTGCTCTGTCGTTCTCTATCTTGGAAGCGTCGATTTTTCGAATCTTCCTTCCGCCAGCTTCCACCACGGAATCTTCTTGGAAAGCATGTGCCCATGCAGCTTCCGGCAACTTTCCCACTGTTCTCTCTACGACCTTCACCACATCATTCAAATTCGTCTTAGGACTTGCACGTAAATAAGTGTTACACTTCCTGCTATGGGTTCCCCTATGGCAGCACTGGAAAAACGGTACGCACTCATGGCTCCGCACCTCGATGAGCGTACCGAGCGACTGTGGTGCGCAGCGGAAGCGCGATCCATCGGCCATGGCGGGGTGACCATGGTGCAACGGGCAACGGGGATTTCCCGCCCGCGGATTACCCGTGGCAAACAGCACTTGGAGGAACAACCCCTTGCCGGTGGCCGTGTGCGGAAACCGGGGGGAGGACGCAAGTGTGTGACGAAAAAAGACCCGACACTCCTCTCCGATCTCGATGCCCTGATCGACCCGACCGTCCGGGGGGATCCGATGCGCGGTATCCGCTGGACGTGCAAGAGCACCCGCACCCTTGCCAGGGAACTCTGCGAGAGGGGGCACATCGTCGGCTCCACGACCGTGGGAAAGGAACTGCGGGCACAGAAGTACAGCTTGCAGGGAAATCGCAAAACCCAGGAGGGTTCTTCCAACCCCGATCGCAACAAGCAATTTCTCCACATTCATGAAACAGCGAGTGCCTTCCAGAAACGCGGAGACCCCGTCATCAGTATTGATACGAAGAAGAAGGAGCTCATCGGGAACTACAAGAACGGTGGGAAGGAGTGGGCACCGGAGGGAACGCCGCGGGATGTGAAGGTTCATGACTTCATCGACAAGAAACTGGGGAAAGCCATTCCCTACGGTGTCTATGACATCGCGAAGAACAATGGATTCGTCTCCGTCGGCATCGACAAGGATACGGCGGAATTTGCCGTGCAGACGATCCGACGTTGGTGGAGCGGTGTGGGGCGGGAAGCGTACGGTGGTTCTCATCAGCTGTACATCACCGCCGACGGTGGCGGCAGCAATGCCAGCCGCAGCAGGCTCTTCAAACTCGAACTGCAGAAGTTTTCGGATGAGACGGGACTCACAATCACGGTCTCTCACTATCCACCCGGGACGAGCAAGTGGAACAAGATCGAGCATCGGATGTTCTGCCACATCACCGCAAATTGGCGGGCAGTGCCTCTCGTGAGCCGGGAAGTTGTCATCGAGCTCATCTCCCACACGAAGACGCAGAAAGGACTCACGATCCAAGCGGAACTCGATACGAACATGTACGCGAAAGGGCGAGTGGTGACGAAGCAGGAATTCGAGGCACTCGCACTCACACGAAAGGAATTTCATGGGGAGTGGAACTACGTCATTGCCCCACGGACGGTGCGGGCAGAGTGAAGCGGTTGTTTATGTGCGAGCCCTTACGGTCCGGTGAAGGAGCCCCGCGTGTTCATTATCGGGTCTTCTGCTGAGGGCATCATCAAAGTCATTCGCCGAATCACTCCTCTGCAAAACATCACTCCGGTTGAAATCAACCCAGGAATATTTCAGATCATGCAGAAAGACTTTGTGTATGAGAGTGGGAAGGCATATGCAGACCTCCGTCCGTATCTTGGGAACGGACTCTCTATTCTGAAGTCTCTCCCCGGCTTCTATGACATCATTACCCTCATCAATACACATGCATCAGGATTCATCTCACATCAGGGAGGTCCTGACTATCTCCATACTGCAGAGAGCTATGATCTGTACCTCGATCATCTGAGTGACAAGGGATACGTTCTCTTCGAAGAGCGACTGTCCAGTGAAGAGGGGAAGCGCGGCTTCTATCGCATGGTTCACACGTTTTGGCAGGTACTCAAGAACCGCGGGGTGGAGAACCCGAGTGACCACTTTGTTCTTTGGGAGTGGATGGGGGGCGGCAGAATGCCTTATATTTGGAGTAAGGACCATTATCTGAGCATGATCGTCACGAAGGAGCCACTTACGCAGGGGTCATCTTTTCGTGATGATGTCATTGCGGGCGTGACTCGTGCCGCTCTGAACAAGTGGCCTGCTCGGCGTGTTGCATATTTCAAGGATTTTAGGTCTACGCCCGAGTATGCGGCACTGTTTGAGATGATCGAGGATCAGGATTTCAGTCCGCTCGCAAAGGAATACTTTGACACGTCCATCATTACCAATGACCGGCCGTTTGCCGCCATGGGGTCGCTTCGGTATCCGGCGCTAGACGATCTGTTGATTTCTACGGCTGTGGTTTTTCTATTGCTCTGGGGATTCTTCACGTTTTCTGTTTTGAGGCGACGGGAGAAGACGGCACTGAAGTTGTTGCTCAATTCATTCAACGTTGCTATCGGGTTCGGGTACTTTCTCATCGAGATCATTCTCATGCAGACGTACCAGAATGTCTTCATTGGACCTTCCTCGTCTTTCTTGCTTGTTCTGGGTGTTCTGCTCATCAGTTCGGGCATAGGGGGACGTATCCTCGGTCGAATGAGGCTCTGGATCATTACTCCTGTCTTGTTGCCTGTTGTCCTCTTCTCTGTCGCACTCCCCACGCTGTTGCAAAAGCTCACAGTACCCTACGGTTTGGTTGTGGTATTTTCCGTGTTCTCAATTGCATTTGTTGGGTTCATGATGGGTGCCTACTTTCCACGGGGACTGAGTGTGGCGAAGGAGCGTGGCATCGGGGAATATGTCCCGCACTATTTCGCAATCAATAGCGTCGCGGGTGCGTTTGCGGTTATCCTTGCACTCAGCCTCGGGGTCCGGTGGGGATATCAGTTTACCGTGGTGATCGCTGTGCTGTGCTATGTCATTGCCGGTTGCGTTGCGTGGGTGATCGCTCGATCGGATACTGCTCTAGCGCACTGAGAGTGCAAGGTAGTAACCGTATTCATCCTCCCCTGTACGTATGTGTTTGGAAAACAGGTCTTCCTGCCTGTTGTGTTGTGTCAGCTGAGTGACGATACTTTTAAACTCCTGCTGCGTGACAAAATTTCCCTGAAAATGAGTTTGATTCGTATCCGACTGGATGGGGTAGAGGCGCAGAGACAGTTCTGGAGGGCTGGATTGAGTTTTTTCCTGAATGATGAGACGTGCAATCAATGAGAAGGGAGGAACATCTGGATTAAGCGAGTACTTTCCAAAAGAGTTGAACATGAAGTTCCCGACGTCGTACACCACCCAGTGGCCGTCTATTTGTTCGATTTCCTGCAAATGGTGTGCACCATGGCCGATGATGAGGTCTGCTCCTGCGTCGATGAGATGCTCGGCAATCTTCCTTTGACTGCTTGTGCGCCATTGGTAGTTGTACCCCCAGTGCGGAAAAACAACGACGTAACGTTCCGGCTCACGGTTCTTCAGAGTGCGGATCTGCTCCGATACTTTTTCAATATCCAGCAGGTGTACCCCCGGTTTATTCTGCTCAGCGTAGTATCCAAAGCGCGATTGATATTTTTTGTAGAACCACATTCCACCGAGGATGGCGAATTTCATCTGTTGATGGCCGACCGTTCTGTCCAGTAGTACGGGGACGCTCGCTTCTTTCTCGGTCATTCCCGCTCCGAAATGCCGAATGTTGTATTTTTGGAGTTGCTGCTGTGTTTTCTTCAATCCTTCTGTTCCGTAATCAAATGCGTGATTGTTGCCGAGGCTCACGATGCTGATGTTGAGTTCCCTGAGTGTTTTCGGGACGATTTCTATGCTTTGTTTGAGAATGTATTCTTTGGTGCCTCGCAGATCTGCTTGTGTTTGATCGGTAATTGGAGCCTCCAGATTTGCAACAACCAAGTCTGCGTTCGAAAGGATACTGCGATAATTCAGGAGCGGGTATCCGTATCCTTCTCTGTTCAGAAGCTCTGCAGTAACGTTCCACTGATCGTAAAAATTCGTATCTCCCACAAAGAGAATGGACTGGGATATGGCAGGATTCGTACATCCTGTCAGAAAAACTAATGTTCCACAGAGCAGGAGTGTATTAACGGACGGGCAATTCAAAGTAGTGTCCATACTGATCCTGTCCAGAGTGCATCTGTGTACGAAGAATATCAATCTGATCGCTCTGTGTGAGAAGAATATTCCATACTTCCTCAAATTCTTCTGCTGTCACGAATCGCGGCTGGAAGTCTGTCCGACTGTTATCGGTGAAAATTGGGTAGAGGTGCACTGAAAGCGTGAAATCGTTTTTGTCCGGCGTTGGGGTGATGTGCAGGGCTGCAATGAATGAGTAGGGAGGGGAATTCAACTTCTTGTACCGTCCCCACGAGCAGAAGACAAAATTACCAAGGTCGTACATGACCCAGTGGTGCTTCAGGAAGGCGACTTCCTGCATGCGGTGCGCACCATGACCGATGACGATGTCCGCACCGGCATCGAGGAATCGTTCTGCCAGAGCTTGCTGTGCATCATTGCGCCAGGAGTAATTGAATCCCCAGTGCGGGAACACGATGACGAACCGTTCAGGCTCTTTCTTTTTGATGTTCCGAATCTGATCTATAAACTCCGTACGATCCGCCTCCATCACGCCGCCTTTCTCTGAAGATGCGTAGAAATCATACGTTTTATCGAGGAGTGCGTTATACTGCACGCCGCTCACAATGGCGAGCTTGAATGTGCTTCCGCTGAGCGGGACGTCATGGAGGAACGGGCGTAGTGCCTCACGTTCATTCGCCCCTGCTCCGAAGAAGGGGATCTCGGCAGCCTCAAGGTATCGCATGGATTGTGTAAGCCCCTTCATTTCGAAGTCCCATGCATGATTGTTGGCGATGTTCACCGCACCGATATTGAACTTTTTCAGGTATTGCAGGGCTTTGGGAGTTTGCCGGAGGATGTAGGTTTTTTTACCCTCGAACGGTGAATCACGCAGATCTGTGATGAGTGCCTCGAGATTGGCAACGACAAGGTCGGCGCTTTGGAGCATGCTTTTGAAGCTGGAAAAGGGATAGTCATAACCTTTCTGCTTCAGCATCTCGGCAGCACGGCTGTAGTGCTCGTAGTAGCTGGTATCACCCACAAGGAGAACTGTTGCAGAGTCTCCTTCTGCGTGCTGTTCTGTGATCGTCGGAGAGGCAGTGCATGCGCTCAAGATGAGTGCTGCACATGCGATGCTTGCCTTTGTGGGGAATCGAACGCGTTTCATGCTGCCGAGGGACAACGTATGCGAGGAGGGTGCAACCTGCAAATATATGCTTCCCAGTCACTCCGATTCTGTATACTGCACTCCTATGGATAACGTTGAGCGCTATGCGGACAAATTGGGCAACTCCGTCACCATTCGAACGACAGATGACGGCGTGACGGTCTCCGCCCGCGTCCGGACGATCCCTCCGTACACGGGCAAAGCCAGTGCGGCGGCAGCCCGTTCGTACGCTGATGCGCACGGACTTGCATTGCAGAAATAACCCATTCATTCCATGAATCCCTGTGCCATGTCGAGCTTCTGGCAGGCCACCTTCTTTTTCTCCTGATTCCTGACGGAGACTTCCCATGTCACATGCACGCCGACCTTCGCTCGTGTATCGGAGGTGATGACTGCTTCAAGTGTTTCTCCTTTCCGGACGGGGAAGGGGCGGAAGAGAGGGAGCACGATCTGTTCCCAGTGCGTTGGGGCGGAAAACGGGCTCGTGGTCACTACGATCCCCGGGACGAGTTCGCATGTCCAGAACACGCAGAACCCGAACACGGTCTGCGGCCGTTCCATCGTCCACTGCGCGGATCCCTTCCGGACGCTCGAGATTTCTCTTTCGAAGTGCACGGTATCCCACTGCCGAACGGCGTCGGTTCTTCCGAGGAGGTCTGCGGGCAGAACTTTCTTCACGTACATGTTATTGAGGGAAACGTTTTTCGCTGCCGAGAAATTCAATCCAAAGCCAACGCCGTCCCAGATGTTGATTTCCTTCCAGAGGCGGTCAGAAACGATGGGAATCACGTATGAGGTCAGTTGCTGCGGAATGATGGTTCCACCGGGCTTCAGGAACCGCACGGCGTCCCGCATGGTCTCCAGGATATGCTCTTCGTACGGGAAATTGCCCAGTGTTTCCGAGATCACCACATCCGCTCGTACGGGGCTCTTCACGCGCAGAGAGTGTGCGTGAATGAAGTGGCACTTCGAACTGAGCCCGTTCTCGTCCGCGATCTTCCTGCTGAGCGCGAGGCTCCCCCCCGCTTCGTAGAGGAAACATTCCTTTGCACCCAACCTGAGAGCGAGGAAGCTCAAGAACCCCGTTCCCGATCCGATGTCGGCGACAACGGTCTTCCCGGGAACAATGATTTTCTTCAATGCTCTCGAGAGCGCTGCATTGCGCACGGGGTCTCCCATGAGTTTTCGCTGGAGTTCGATCATCGTTCAGATTATAGAGAGAATGCTCGACAACAACATGTCCGATCTTATACTGAAAGGTGCCTTTCTCACTTTTCTATGAATTCCACGCGTTTTCTTGCCGCATGCTCCGGTGCGGTGATCGCTCTTTCCTCCTCTGTTCCGCTTGCCTCTGCCTGGTTCCGGGACGATTACCAGCTCCTCAAGAATCTTGATCAGTCTTCCGGGTGGTCTCTCTCGGGCAGCCCCGTCCTTGCGGAGTGGCCCAGCTGGATCGGAATACCGGGAGAGATGGCTCCGTACGAGAAGGCCTCCTTCGCGCCCGTTCTGCAGATCCGAACCGGTTTCGGGAGGGAATTCCTTGAGAACACAACCGGAATGACCGAGGAATGGCCCAGCTGGATCGGGAGGATCCGGTGAGGGACGGGGGGAGGAGTGTAGAATGACGAGCATGCGTACCTCAGATCTTGAGCGAGGAATACTGCTTGGTGTGATTCTTGCGGGCATCCTTCTCCGCTTCGTGTATCCGACATTCATTGAGTTCAAAGGGGATGAGCTCAATGCCCTTGTTTTGGCTATCAGACAATTCAAAGACGGTTTGGCATTCTCAGGAATCATGTCGTCGGTTGGCATCCCGAATCCTCCCATGTTCACCTGGCTGCTCATACTCCTCGTTGCTTTCTCCCACCATCCGGTATGGGTCACTGAATGGGTCATGGCGGCGAACGTTGTCGGTATCGTTCTCCTCTTCCTCTGGATCAAAAAAATGATGGGGGGAGTTGCGGGGCTGCGTGCGGCCGCGCTCCTCGCTGCGTCGCCGTGGGCGATCCTCTACAGCCGTAAGATCTGGCAACAGGATCTCCTGATACCGTTTCTCATCGCATTCTGCTGGCTGCTCTTTTCCCAGTGGCAGCATCCGCGGGCATGGAAGCTCGTTGCAGCTTCCTTCATGTTCACGGTGGCCCTCCAGTTGCACATGAGCGTCCTGTTCGCTGTTCCCGGATTCATCGTAGCGATTGCCGCATTGCGTCCGCACGTGCGGCTGCGGCAGGTGTTGCTCGTTTCGATTCCTTTCATCGCACTCTACGTGCCGTATGTCCTGCACGGATCTCTGGCCGGTCTTAGCCACGTGCAGTCTGCGGCCGGCGGTGTGAGTTACTGGCTGCTCTGGTTGTTCAAGATCCCCGTTGGACTCGGCTTCACGTACGTTCTCGGCGAGGAAGGCTTCCGCGCGTTCAGTACGCTCTATCCGGTGTGGCTGTTCTCCGGCATCTTCTGTATCGGTGCTCTCCTTGTGGGGGGTGCGTGCATCGAAACCCTGTGGTATGTCCTGCGAACACTTCGCGTGGGAAGAATATCTGCGTTCGCAGATTGGTGCTCACTGCTCTGTGTCCTGTCCATCGTCAGTGTGCTCTGCGGTTACGCGCTGTTCGATATTGCGGTGTACCCGCACTATTTCATTATTCTCGTGCCGTTCCTGTTTCTGCTTCCCGTCCTCTCGCTTGAGCGCGTGGCAGGTCTCGCGCCCATGGTTGCCCGTGTCGTCCGTATCGTGTTAGTGCTCCTCCTTGTATCGCAAATCCTCTTCATGATGTTGTTCTTCCAGTTCGTCGTGCATCATCACGATCAGATCACAGGTGACTACGGCGTGCCGTTTCATTTCCAGGATATCAAGTGGTTACCGAAGTGAAGGAACGCGCACCTGAGCCGAATTCGATCACTATCGAACAACCTTCTTCGTTGAGTTTGGTTCGGGGATTTCTTGCTGTACCGTATACGCATGCAGCAAGGAATTGCACCGAACCATGCGGATCACCATTCTCCCGAGCAACCGCAGAAACTCACCGGCAGCTTCTGGGCGGTGGCCACCCACTTCAACCCTGCGCGCTATGAGAACAGAACCCTCAACTTTCGCATCTTCCGTGACAGACTTCGTACCCAGGGCATTCCGCTGCTGGCGGTTGAGGCTGCCGTCGGCGAAGCTCCGTTCGATCTCTGCCCGGACGATGGAGACCTGCTGATCCAGCGCAGGTGTCATTCCGTGCTCTGGCAGAAGGAACGATTGTTCAATCTGGCGCTCGAACATCTCCCTGTCGACTGCGACAAAGTCGTCTTTCTCGATGCCGATGTCCTGTTCATGGACGCGGAGTGGGTACCGAAAGTGTCGTCCCTCCTCGAACGTTACGTTGCGGTTCAGCCGTTTGATACCATGTACGATCTGCCTCCCCATGCCTCCGGTTTTCTGCGGGAGCCCTTTGGTGTTGCCTGGGATGGAATGGCTGCCCGGTGGTATCAGTGTCCGGACCCGTCGTCATTCGTCATCAGCGGAGCTCCCGGGGGCGCCATGGCACTGCGCCGTTCGTTCATTGCAAAGCACCGTTTCTATGATTGCGAAATCCTCGGGGGAGGGGACTCCGCGTTCTTCGGCGCGCTGATCGGGACCATGCCCAACCGGAATAAACAACTCTTCCGGCACACGCAGGCCGTCTTCCGTCACATGACCCCCTGGGCCGAAGCCATCTTTCGGGAGGCGCGCGGGAGCGTCGGATTTCTGTCATCCACTCTCCACCATCTGTGGCACGGGGATCGCTCCAAGCGTTACTACTTCACACGGATGTTCCTCGCATCCGATTACGATCCTACAGAGGATGTCTGCGTGGGAGAAGGCGAATGCCTGGAATGGTGCACGGAGAAACCGGAACTGCATGAGCGCGTGAAGAGTTACTTTTATGCACGTGACGAAGACTCGACGAGTCCCTCCCCGACACCCGAGGGCATCGGGATCCAGTCTCTCAATCATTCCCTGGAAAGCGAGGCTGTTCGCACTGTTGCGATTTGCAGGCAGCAGCATTCCGCCGAGCAGACGCTTGGTGTGCTGCATGAAGAAATGATGCACCTGAAACGTTTGGCACAGGAATATCGTGCTGTTCAGGAAACCGTCACGTACCGTTTTGCACGCTCTCTCAATGCGTGCTCAGAACTGCTGCTTCCGCGCGGGAGTCGGCTGCGAACATTCGTGATCCGATGGGCAAGGAAGTTGTGATGACCAGCGGTACTGATAGAATTCCCATGATGCGGCTTTTTCGTGATATAAAGAGTAAGGTTTTCCACTCTCTGGCCCGGCGTTTTCCTCCTCCGCCGGTTCCGCTCAGCGATTATGAAGTGGAGGAATGGGGAGGGGTGAACAGTGATGTTCCCTTCGAAGGGGGGGAGGGGATATCGGCGATCACAGCTGTCATGGATCGTACCGAGAATTTACTGCAAGCCATTCCGACCTGGCTGCAACACGAACAGATAAAAGAAGTGATCGTCGTGGACTGGTCTTCACGGCTTCCTGTCCGTGAAGCACTGGAGCAATGCAACGATCGGCGCATCCGGGTCATCCGCGTCGACAATCAGCGCAGGTGGGTACAACCGTGGGCGTTCAATCTGGCGGCGCATTTTTCGCGTTGTTCTACCCTTCTCAAAATCGATGCGGACGACACACTCTCTCCTGATTTTTTTGCGCTCCATCGGCTCGATGAGAAGGAATTCATCAGCGGCCACTTCCGCGCTGTCGGCAGAGGATTGGGCGGATTGCTGCTGATACGCAGACAGGATTTCTTTGCGGTCAACGGTTACAACGAACACATCGTCGCCTACGGCGGGGACGATGACGATCTGCATGCGCGGCTGGTCAGGACCGGGTACCGTCAGCGTTTCTTCGTCCGGGGCAGCTGCGCGCACATCCCGCATTCCGATAGGATGCGCCTCAAGTATCTGAAGCTCCGGATTCCGATTCGCGAAGTGAGCGGTCTCCATAATTCCCTGAAGTTCCACGGGAAGAATCTCTGGAGTTTCGTTCGGAACAACCTGGAGATTTCCCGGCCGTCTTGCCATTCCACAGTCGTTTCCCGTTACCGGGGACTGTCTCCGGCAGCATACCTGCGCGATCTCGGGCGCGGCTGGGTGGACTACTATCGCGTGAGCGGCAACTGGGGCGACAGCCTGATTGCCGAAGCGGGGAGGCAGTTACTCGGGGGTTTGAACATTCCCTTCAATGAGTATCTGCGGACGGCCCCCGAAAGATCGCAGCGGTCCACCACTGCGGTGATCAAGGGCGGCGGGGGCTTGGTGGATCTCTACCATCTCAATCGTGATTTCCTCACCTCCATCATCGGGGAGTATTCCCGGGTCATTCTGTTACCGATCACCTTTGCCGGTGAGAAGCAGAGAGCGCTCCTCCGCAGCCTCGGAGAACATGTGACGATCTTCTGCCGCGAAAAACAATCCTACGATTTCATCAAACAGCATTGGGTTCATGCGAACGAGCATCTCTTCCTCTGGCACGATGTCGCCATGGATTTTGATTATGCGCCCTATCAACATACCTCTGGCACGGGGATCCTCAATGCCTTTCGAACCGACAGCGAACGCACCGATCACCCACTGCCTGCGGACAATGTGGATCTCTCCCTCCAGGGAGATGTCAGCACCCCGATCGATCCTTTCCTGCGGACGATTGCTTCGAAGCGGCAGGTCAATACGAATCGTCTGCACGTCGCCATTGCCGCCGCCTGCATGGGGAAGGATGTGAATCTCTTTCCCAACAACTACTACAAAAACCGGGCGGTGTACGAGTATTCGCTGCAGCAGTATCCGAATGTCAGGTGGAAAGATTGAAGATCTTTCTGTGACATGCCAAGACTCTCATGCCTCGCGCAACACGGAAGAATGGGCCGATTTCCAAAGGAGCGAGGCATCTGACGGGCAGAGGAGCTTCAACTCACTGAAGCACGAGAAAATCATGCTGGCGTGACTGCCAACAGGATTTCCTTTCTCCATCGAAAGTTGTTAGGGATAACACCACTCCCCAACTTCTCCTCCATGAATAGAGACCTGAGCCATGAGAACAAGCTGGTTCATGGTATATCCAACGGCCTCCACACGGCCGTCCGCGTAGAGGAAGTGGGTAACCTCCCCAGCGTGGTTACTCTCCACGCTATGGTTTGCTTGCTCAACTATCCACACCCGTCCAAGCTCGTCCATCATGCGGAATGCCCAGTCTGTTATCGACGGTCCGGATGCCGCATACGTCGGTCTCCGGACAAATGCCAGGGCGGAGCAGGGTTGGTAGGGCGGTGAGTAAGCGGGTGGGTTTCCATCCCTCGCACCTTGTTGTGATAGAATTAAACAGAGCTTCTGTTTGAGGATGCAACAAGGTCATGTTGGAGCGTCTTCCATTCCGGTTGCTGGGTGTGCCCTGTGATATACTGATGGCATGACACAAGATGAAGCCGCTTCTCATTGGCGACAGAGGGCACGCTCGGAATTGAAAGCCGCACGTATTCTATTCGAGAACGGGGAACCAGATGTGTACGGAGAAGTGATTTTTCATTGTCATTTGGCTCTGGAGCTCGCGTTCAAAGCAAAATATATCCATGAACATGATTCAGCGGCTCCTTTCACTCATAACCTTGGTGAACTTGCAGAAACCTTGCATGAAGCATGGTCAGAAAGTGATCGCACAGATTTTGATCAATTGAGCGATAGCGCAGTGCTTGCCCGATACGGAGATGGAGAATGGCATACGCACTATGCAACAAAGGAAAAAGCAGGGATGTGGCTAGAAAAGGTGGAAAGATTCCTTACCAGAATTCAACCATGAATAGAGAAGGAGCAATGCGAACGGCAAGCCGATTCAAAAACGCCCTTCAGGCGGCAGGGGTTCCTTTTTATTTAGTGATCGTCTTCGGATCCGTCGCCCGCAATAGAATGCATGAACAGAGTGATATCGATATCGCTGTTGTCGGCAGACCTTATAAGGGTAATCGCATGGAGGAACAGTATGCACTCTCCCACATTCGGCGTGGAATCAGTTACAAAATCCAACCTGTCTGGTTCTACCCCGAGCATCTGGAGGACAAATATTCTACATTGGCGATGGAAATCAAAAAGGATGGGATTTTGGTATAAGGATTGAGAACGGTGCCATGTGATTACGCGGCGATTTTACATGGCAACAATGGATCAAAGAGCCAACGATCTTCTCACTCTTTCCTGATGATCAGCATGCCACTGCCTGACTGCAGACAAATCCATGAATTTTACTTCTCTGCCTTCTGCTGAACCGCGTGGTTTTCCCGAGAACTCCGATGCGACGTACGTCATATGCACCGTGCCTGATTCTCGTACGCAAACATCTGCCAATCGAAAAGAACCGACTGATAGTCCAGTTTCCTCCTGCAATTCACGTTGTACGGCTTTATCAGGAGTTTCGTTTGCCTCGACCCAACCGCCCGGCATACCCCATGAATCATCATCTGCACGTTTGATAAGCAGGATTTCTCCTTTGCGATTCTGAATAATAATATCAACACCAAGTTGAGGGTTGATGTTGCTTGCCATCGATGGAGGCCGATCAGTTGTCTGTTCCAAGTAGTGCCTGAGTTGCTTTTTGAGAAATCGCCATCCAGAACCACTTTTCAAAAACTTCTCTCGTCCAAGCGCATCCATCTTGTTCACGTAGGTTTCGCAATAAATGAGCATCCATTTTCGTTCCTTCGCTGTGGATACGTTCTTATGGTCGTTGTGTTCAGCAAGTCGTCGTTTCAAATCGGTCGTATAACCGATGTATCGTTTCCCGCTTTCGCCTTCGAGGAGGTAGACGTGGTGCATGGCGAAGGATTGTAGTTCGATCCTGATGGCGGCGCCACGTGACTGCGCGCAGGGACGTAAAGCAACTGGAATGTCGCGTAAAGCTCGCTCCGCCGCGTAAAGATGCTTCGCATCCACGCGGCTCGCTCGCCACGCGACACGCAAAAACGCTTCTCGTGCATTTTATGGTTCTTGTCTCAGCTGTTGTGGCGGCGCCACGTGAACGCGAGCAGCGCACTGCGAGCGTTTTTACGTGGTATCACGCGTCTTCATACATCATATCTCGTGGTGATGTGGGTGGAGATGATCAACAGCCACGCGGGAAGAATGGACAATGACAGAACTCCAAACCAATGATCAACCACGTTCTGTTTTTGCCTGTTCATGTTGATACTGCAATAATAGATGTGCAGCTCCAATCATCGGTGCAATGGGTTGTTTGTCATATTCAGGCATCGGAGCAGCCTCAATGGGGATTTGACCGAATGTCTCAGGAAAGGAAGATTCTTTTAGGACATTTCTAACTTCTGCGAGAAATGCAGGTATTTCCAGCACTGCACGTAAATACGAACCTGTTACCAAAATCTTTTTATAAGCGGGGTATTGCTGGAGAAGATTTCTCCACAGACCTCCCCAAGTTCTCGCTACTTCACAAAGATGTTTTACAGCCCATTGCTCTCCTTTCTTTGCTTGCTTATCCGCGAAGACATTTGGATCACATTCCGTTATCTCGATAAGCTTCGCCCGGCATATTTGCCTCACTCTGTCGGCAACATAATCACTGCCAACATAGGCCTCCGCACATCCTTCCCGACCGCATCCACAAAGAGGCACAAAGATGCCTCCAGAAGATAATGTAACATGACCAGGTTCAGCGGCACTTGTTCTTCCTTTTTGAGTTCTGGCTCCACCGTATCCAGTTCCCCCATTTTCGTAGAGATAATCTTCCGGTGGTGGGTTCCCAAGTAATCCCATCGCAGTGACTCCGGCTGCTTCTGCTTGCAGATCGTTATACACAGCAGCTTGTACAGCATAACGACCTTGGAGAATTTCTTGCAGGTTTAGATTTGTGCTTCCAGATTCTATGGCAGCCTTTTTGAGACATGCAACGTTTGGGGGTTTTTTTACAATGGAAATACCATCTATCGGACTGGCGACATCAACCGCCACACCGCCAATTATTCTCTTGGATTTTCTTTTGGCCTGATCAAATGATGCAGATAAAACATCTCCTAAATTGGTGTTATCTTTTGATCCAATGTGTGTAAATGTAGATTCGTCTAATATCAATCGGCCATCCTCTTCATAAACCACACCAGCACGTGCATGTCCACCGTGTATATCGCCAGCGAGAATGTTTGTAGCCATGATTATTTGGTTGGAAAAAGGGAGTAATGATCGCAAACACGCCCATAACATGTCAAACTCATGATCCCGCAGCGATTTTACGTGGTCATACATGGTTGATGATGGAGGTGAAAATGGAAAAGAAAAGTAAACCTCTGTAATATGTATCTCATGAAAAGCTATTCTTTCTCGGCATTTTGCATGGGACTGGCGCTCACAGCAAGCACCTTAGTCGTTCGGATCATTCCTTGCCGGTCCTGGTATGGCTCCAACACTGGAATCGCTGATCTCGCACCACACAATACGTTTTGTCGCATCTTCTTCGGTGTTGGTCCACACAACGAATATTTCCATTCCATCACGAATCCCACCGTGGCTTTACTTGTAATATTCCTCGCATCTTTTGGTATCTCTTTGTGCGTCCTTATCCTCGGCCGCCTATTCTCCTTTTTTGCGCGGAACAATGGGAATGGAGGGAAAGAAATGAAAACAGCAAAAGTGCATATTCTATCTTGGTTGCGATGGGGACTCGGCTCCGTTGCATTGAGCACCGCTTTGCTTTTGTATGACATGTTTTTCGATAGATGCGTGGATGACTGTCCATTAAGCGTGCTCGATCACATCCTTCGATTATCAACCTATCCAATAGCGTCGATCATCATCAGAATCAGTAAAATTGAAGATAATTGGCTTCTTCTCGTTTTCCCAATCTATTTCTTCCTGTTTGGCATTTTCCTCAATTGGACATATCACATCATCCGTAAGGTAATTCTAAAATTGTTTGTTAAGCAATCTTCATCATAAGCGAGTCAAGTGGTATCACGCGTCTTCACACATCATATCTTGTGGTGATGTGGACGGAGACAACTTCAATGAGAGATACGAATGCTTCTGATAACACTTTGGGTAGACCAAGTCTTTATGGATAAGACGGAAGACTAAATCTTCCTGTCCCCACTTCCACTGGTTCGATTTTCTCTTGTATTCTCGGGTCCCGAATACTCATGAGTTGCAACATGAGAGGGCGCTCTATGGAGACATGTCTTGCTAACATTGCAAAAGCAGCCGTTCTTCTGTTCTGTTCCACTTCTAATAAGATCTGAACCGCATCACAAGGACACGTTGAAAGACTTTGAAGTCGCTCTGATTGAGAATATCTCTCTCTAAAAAATCCAAAAAGATCCTCTGTATGTATATTCGCTTTTGCAAGGCATTCTTGTACTAATTTTACCACGACAGCGATTCCATTTTGCATTGTCGTAAAAACAAAACCCTCCACATCAGTCGTCAGATGAGTACTATCAGGTCTGGATTGGAGTAGCGCATGATCAAGCAATGATGCGGCAACACCGTGATTGTGTTCTACCAGTTGTTCCACCGTGTTCTCTATTGTTGGCAGTGCCGTTTTCATTTCTGTGCCTCCAGCTTCTACGTCATGCGCTAATTCATCGGCAATAAAAAAACCCGACACAAATGATACTTGCTGCAAAAATCGAAAATAAGAACTTTGTAGATCATGTGGGGGACACACAGATCTTGGTCTTTCTCCATGTGATTGTTCCAATGCAGGGGGATTAGCCATAATCTTATTAAAGATGAATTGGTTTGTTATGTCAAGTTGGTGCCACGGGCCAGGATTGAACTGGCGACCCCAGGCTTATGAGTCCTGTGCTCTACCAACTGAGCTACCGTGGCAAGAAGGTGTGATGATGGAGAAAGAACGAGGAGAAGTGCTGTCCTGTGCTCCCTGCCCTGAGCGAGGAGTGCAGCGACGAGTCGAACGGGTACCAACTGAGCTACCGTGGCATGCATGAATGAGCTTGAAGCAGTATGCATGAATGGACCGTGTAGGGGAACAGCGGTTTGCATCATACTTTGTAGGCATTTTCCCTGTGCCGGATAGCGAGCACGAAGAGTACGGAAATGCGGTCTCGCTTCACTTCCACGAAGACCCTGTAGACTCCGATGCGGAAGCGGTGGGTACCCAGACGGAAATCCGTCAGAGGCTTGGCGAAGGCGAGTGGATTCTCCTGCAACGCGAACCACTCCATCTTATCGACGATTCTCCTCTGCACATTCCTGGGAAAAGATTGCAAATCTCGAAGCGCAGTCCGGGCGAAGATGATGCTCATAGACCGAGCAGCGCACGCACCTCTTTGGCAGAATAGACGTTTCCCATTTTCACCTCTTTTCGAGCTTGTGAGATGTCTGCGATCAGCGATTCCAGCGAATCGTGCGGTGCGACTGCTTCCACGCGGGCGACAGGAACGGCGTGCCGCATAATCACGAAATGCACGTTCTTTTCGCGGGCTTCCCTCAGAAACTTCGTCAGATTTTCACGGAAATGCCGGATGCTGACGGTGCGAGTGGTTGACATAGCGAAGGGGGACAGTGTTTAAAGTGTACACAATGGTGATCACAAATGCAAATTGTTCGTTGTGGAAGGCATACAGCAGTACCTCTTCATAGCGATGTGCCATCGATTTCCCCGGAAACCCCTTGCGCACTCCGTTTTCTTTCCCGTAGGATGCTTTCCCGTTGTCACTTCCCCCATTTTTCATGAGAACTATTCGCACGTTGGCCGGTGCCGCAGCGCTCCTGCTCCTCTCCGCCTGCACTCTCTCCATCACAACGCAGCCGGATGGAACACAGGAGCAGTCCTCTGCATCCTCCGTTGCCGAGCCTGTCGCCGGTGAGGAGACGTCTGTTGCGGCAGAGAGTTCGGTTGCGGGCGAGGAAGCCGTTCCAGAAGAGGATTCATCTGTTCCTGAAGAAACTGTGGAAGCCGAGGATTCCGCAGAACCCGAGGGGACTGAGGAGAGTTCTGCGGCGGCCGTTGAAGAGGAAACTCCGGCGGCTGAAGAGAGCGATTCGAGTGTTTCTCAGGAGGAGACAGCCGAGACGTCATCTGCTGCCGAGTAATTACCGAAGAAACTCTGCAGAGATTGCTTTCATGAGCGCCATGACGGCGTGCTGGGTGTGGTCCACACGGACGGTTCCGTCTGCACTCGCCCGAAAGCCCCCGTTTGCCTGTGGGATTGAAACATTATCCACCTGAAGCGTCAGGATGAAGCGCATGCCCAGCTTGGCGGCTTCCCGGTATCGCTCTTCGCGCTGGGTGTCGCCCGAGAGCTTCGCGATCCGCACGGCGTCGATCAATCCCTCGAGGTAACTGGCTGAGGAGATGCCGGGAGCGTTCCCGAACGAACCGTACCCGTTTGCGGACGGGTCGGAATTTTGTTGCTGGACGAGCCAGTCATTCATCTCAAAAATGAAGTCGCGCTCTTCCGTCTTCCGGTCTTTTTCCCAGAGGAGGGCGAATGCCTGCGTGTGCCACGGAATGAACGCAAGCGTCCGGTTCCCTCTCCAGAAGGACCGGTAGTAGGGGAGGGAGAGATCGAGAGCGCCGCGGTAGCGTGGATCGTCCGTTTTCCTGAAGAGGGAGGCGAGGGCGAGATTCGCCTCGCCCGGGTAGTACGCTTCGCTGCCGGAGCCCGAGTCATCGAAGTATGTCCGGTACGACCCGTCTCTGTTCTGCAGACGGAGGATGCCATCTGCGAGCTCTGCGGTTTCCGATCCCTCATTCGTTGGTTCATTCAGCTCAAGGAGCGTGAGGATCATGAAGGCGTTGTAACCGAGTTTCTTCTTTTCGCTCACTTCGAAGCAGGCACCGCCGCTCTGGTCTGTTGTCCTGAAGTGGTCGAAGAAGGCAAGCCCCTTCCGTGCAAGGTTCGAAAGTTCCTGATTTCCCGTGAATGAGGCGAGCCGGGCGATACTCCAGAGCGCGCCCATTTTCCTCAATTCCTGATTGTTCGGCATATCGTTGCCCGTTTTGGGGTCCACTTCGTAGCGGAGGAATTTCTTTTGATCCGCGCGCCTCAGGAACCACTGCCCCGATCGGGTGATGGCTTGCAGCGCCTCATTCTCTGTCGGTGCCCGGGGGACCTGGGCGCAGCCAGCGATCGTGAGCGCGAGGAGGATGAAGAGGCCAGGTGCGTGGCGGACGGAGATCATCCTCTCGCGATGATATAGGACAGATAGACGGCGTAGCTGGCGAGCAGGACGGCTCCTTCCCAACGGCGGATAGAGTGGTCGCGCGTTTGGCGCCACCAGAAGAGGAGCCGACGGTGGAGACTGCCGTTATGGATGATGAAGAAGAGGAGCACCGTCGTTGCGACCAGCACGAGGAGATCGATGTTCGCCGCCGGCGAGAACGCGATGGGGCGGATGAGTGTGCTCACGCCGAGGATGAAGAAAATATTGAAGATGTTGCTCCCGACGATGTTGCCAACGGCGATGTCGGCGTTCCCGCGGTAGGCGGCCACCGTGGAGGTAGCGAGCTCCGGCAACGATGTCCCGGCAGCGACAATGGTGAGGCCGATGAGTGTTTCGCTGATGCCGAGGATGCGTGCGAACGTCACAGCGCCGTCCACGGCGAATTTCCCGCCGAGGACGAGGGCCACGAGCCCGCCGAGAACGAGGCAGGAGGAGACGAGGGCGGAACGACTCTTTTTCGCTTCCGAGACTTCCCCGGGCGTTTCCGGTTTCAATCCGAATGTATAAGCCAGAAAGATCACGAAGAAGCAGAGGAAGGCGAAGCCGTCGGTGCGGGAGAGGATATTTGAGGCTGCGCCGTCGACGAAGACGTCATTGGCGAGGATGATCAGGAGCGCTGCGGCGAGGAGGCTGAAGGGTATTTCCTTGAGGACGGTCGAGCGCTGGATGAGGATTGGGGCGATGACGGCGGAGAGTCCGAGGATGACGAGGATGTTGAAGATGTTGCTCCCCACAACATTCCCGATGGCGATTTCCGTATTCCCTTGGGCGCTCGCGACGATATTCACAATCAATTCCGGTGTGGAGGTGCCGAGGGCCACGATGGTGAGGCCAATGGCCAGATCCGATACGCCGAGCAGGCGGGCGAGGGAGCTCCCGCCGCTGACCAGCCAGTCGGCACCTTTGACGAGCAGGGCAAAGCCGACGACGATGAGGAGGAGGGAGAGAATCATGCGGGCAGTCTAGCATGAGCGCCCCTCTCTTCGATATGATGCATCCATGAGCGGACGCAAGCACAGGAAAGCATCGGCGGCCATGACGGGCGGGCAGCAGCACTCCCTCGTCGCCGAGCGTGAGCGCCTGAAAGCGGAACTTTCGCAGGTGCAGAATGAGGTGAATCGCTTCAAGGACATCGCCGGCAGGGCGCAGGCGGACCTGCAGAACGCGAAGGACCGCATGCAGCGGGAAGCGCGGGATCTGCGCCGTTTCGCCATGGAGTCGATGTTCATTGCACTCCTGCCCACGTTCGATAATTTCGACAGGGCGTTCAAAAATCTTCCTGAAGACCTCAAAGGGCATAGCTGGGTGCAGGGCGTGTCCGCCATCGAGCAGGAGCTCACGCGGCAGCTCTCAAGCATGGGCCTGAGGAAGATGGAGTGCTTCGGCCAGAGTGTCGATCCCATGAAGCACGAGGTCCTCCAGACAGGGCCGGGGGAGGAGGGGAAGATTCTCGAGGTCTTCGATGACGGGTATGAGCTCAATGGCAAGGTGTTGCGGCCAGCCAAGGTGAAGATGGGGAAGGCACTGGATGCATTGAAGGAGGAGATGCAGAAGGAGGCGCCGCAACTACCACTGCAAACCGAACCGCCGAAACCTGAGTCGCCGAACGCTGCATGATCAACGTTTTTCTATGCATTGACGGAAGCGATCTCCTCGCTCTTCAAAGTTCTTGAACATTCCGTAACTTGGCGAAGCGGGAGACAGGAGGATGATCGGAGAGCTGTGAGCTGTGAGCTGTGAGCTGTGAGTGCATTGCTTCGCGATTGTCACCGCTTCTTCCATACTTGTGACTTCGAAACAGTGAATCCCGGCTGCGGATTGTGCGATGGCCGTACGGATGCGCTTGCCGCTGCCGGGGAAGAGAATGGCAGTGCGCACGGAGGAGGATTGCAATCTCTTCGCGAGCGGAGAGAAGTCGAGGCCGCGATCTTGGCCGCCGAGGAGCATCGTCTTCACACGGTCGCCCAGCGCATCGAGCGCGGCAATGGCGGAGTCCGGCGTGGTCGAAATGGAATCATCCACCCATTCCAGACCGTTTCGCACTCCGAGGGATTGCAGGCGATGGGGCAGGGGAGTGAATGTTTTGATGGCTTCGATCGCGGTATCTTTCGGGACAGAGAGGTGCTGGCTCACGAGGAAAGCCGCCGCGATGTTGCTGAGGTTGTGCGTTCCGATGAGTTTGGTTTCTTCGATCTGGAGGGGGGCATCGCCGGTGGAAAAAGGGATGTGTTTGCCGTGGCTCTCCTGTGCGATCTCCCGGGCGCCCGCGGAATCTTTGGCGAAGAAGATCACATCATCCTTTTTCTGGAACCGCGCGATATGCCTCTTCGCCTCTTTGTACGTTTCGAGTGATCCATGGTAATCGAGGTGCTCGGGGAAGAACGACGTGACGACGGCGACCGCGGGGCTCACGGTGAGATCCATCAGTTGGTAACTGCTCAATTCATGAACAAATATTGTGTTCAGGTTTGCTTCTTTGAGATGCGCGATTGCGGGGTCGCCGATGTTGCCAATGAGATGGCTATTGGCTATTGGCAATTGGCAATTAGCTTGGAGGATATGATGGATGAGGGAAGAAGTGGTGCTTTTCCCTTTCGAGCCCGTCACGCCGATGACGGTTGCGCCGGAGTCCTGGATGGAGTCGAAGAAGATTTGAGTGGGGGTGGTGAGCTTTGAGCTTTGAGCTTTGAGCTTTGAGCTTGGGGGGATGCCGGGGGATTTGATGAGGACGTCGAAGCGGTCGAGATTGTGAAGCCATCCAGTACCCACCTGCAGCCAGTGTTTCGATCTGTCCGGGAGCGCCACATGTTCATTCTGATCCGCAACGGTCACCTCGCATCCCGGTGCATACTCTTCGAGCGCTTTCAGCGTTGCTTGCCCCTCCTTGCCGAAGCCGAGGATGCAGATGTTTTTGCCGGAGAGCTCGCGGATGCGCATTCTTAGGGTTAGGATTAGGATTAGGGTTAGGCAGAAGCGGCCGTTCCTGGCCGCGGTTCGGCGATCAGCGGGAGGTAGTCTTTGGGGATCGCGTGCGTTTGTGAAAGAGAGAGTGCGGAAGCGATGATTGTTTTTGGATCTTTGATCTGCGGGAGCACGTCGCGCAGGAACATCTGCATGACGGGGGTGTCGTCCAGATCGCCGCGCTCGTGGGCCAGGAGAAACGCGGCTTTCGTTTCCTCAGGCGTTCCCACACACTCGAACGGTTTCATCCCTTCCAACCCGAGGAGCTGGCGATAGAGGAGGGTGAGTGTGACATCGGCGAAGAGGTTCTCTCCGAAGATGGTTTCGAGTGTTGCCTCGGGGAGGAAAGCGGCGAACATGGCGAACGTGAAGGCGCACTTGGGGCACTCAGCACACCAACGGTTTCCTTCACCACTGGCTCCTTCTCCAATGGAGGAGGGGGGTCGGCTCACTCGCCAATTGCGGTTACAACTGGTGACGAGCGGAAAGTATTGCGGCATCGAGGCGAATCGCTGCGCGATTCCGAGATCGGAATAGGGCCGGAGCAGGCTGAACATGCGGATGTCCGGCGCGATCGTATCGTGGACGAAGGCGGAGAAGAGCGTCTCGAACTGGAAACTCTTGCTCCACTGATGATTGACGACTCTGCCGTTCTGCCCGGTGTTCCCTTCGTCCGCGCTCCTTTCGTCGCTCATGACGACATCCTCGAATCCGTACAGGAGCGCAATGAGGACGCTCATGGCCGAGACGTACGCGGTGATGGGGACATGGCCGTTGAGCGCTCCTTCTCTGTTGAGTTGCAGGAGGAGAGGGGAGATCCGCCGTTCCACGGTGATGATCGGCAGGCGCATTTCGGAGACGAGCGCATCGATGAGGGGATGCGTGCCCATACGCAGGAGCGTGACATCTTTTTTTGAGTTCCTGAGGAGTTCCGCAGTCACGATGGAATCCTTCCCGCCCCCGATCGGCACCAGAATTTTTCCTGATTCTTTGGGTCTGTTGATGGTGTCTGCGGCTGCCTGCCCGGCGAAAGGGAAGTGCACGAGATCGCGGCCATCCATGGAATTTTCCAGGAAGAACTGTGCGAGGCCGTTTCCGTACACGACATTCCAGAAAGCCGCTTCCGCAGGGCGGAGCACGCCCGAGCGCACGACGATATTCCTGGGGCAGCAGGTCTTGAAGTAGCTCACCCCGCCGATGATGTGCAGGGCGAAGAGCGCGCGATCGAGGATGTCCATCGGGATGCGCTGATACTCGATGGCCAGCGGGAGATCGATCGTCTCCGTGAATTTCAGGTCGTCGTCGAGTGTGTACCGGAGTTCAATCTTGC
Organism: Candidatus Peregrinibacteria bacterium; assembly: GCA_043798355.1. Lineage (GTDB taxonomy): Bacteria > Patescibacteriota > Gracilibacteria > Peribacterales > Peribacteraceae > JAZDOT01. The sequence goes on along the minus strand of JAZDOT010000009.1, from coordinate 25,907 downwards.
CTTCCGCTTCGTCGAAGTGGTACGAGTCGAAGATGAAGGAGGAGTACTGCTGCATGTGCTTCCAGCGTACAGGAAAATGCTGTCATCGGCATTGTGTCAGAGTTTCATGTTCTACTATTGCTTCCTACTTGGATGTACGTTATACTTACTTACGTATTTTCTTACTTTCCTCTGCCATCATGACGCAAAAAATTATGAAGAGCACAGGGCGTGGCCAGATCACGCTTCCAAGCGTATGGAGAGCGCATTTCAATACGAATAATTACCTTGTGGAAATGTACCAGGATCGGCTCGTCATCATTCCGTTTCATTTGGAAGATGCTACGCAGGAGGAGATTCTCTTCGATGCCGATCGAGACAATGGCGGGAAAGGCGTGAGTCCCGAAAGCATTATCCGGGAGCTCAAGAAAATCCGGCATGGATAAAATCAAAAAAATCCTTCGGGTACTTTCCCCGATTGAGCGGGAAGCCACTCTTCTTCTCATGGGGCAAATACTGCATGACTATCGAAAGGTGCCGGGGATCAAGGCTTTGCAGGGCATGAAAGGATGGTTTCGGGTGCGGATGGGGGCGTACAGAATCATCTTCGTTGTGGATCCAAAAACGAAATCTGTCGAAATACGACGCATGACGCGGAGAAATGAGGGGACATACAAGCGTTTGGGGTAGCTTATTCTTTCATCGCGGAACTGGTAGGATGACTCTGTGCCGGAGTGGCGGAATTGGTAGACGCGCAGGACTCAAAATCCTGTGCCGCAAGGCGTTGAGGGTTCGATTCCCTCCTCCGGCACCACCCTTCTGTTTCTTCTTTGATCTATGGTCATCCGATTCGCCCACATGAATATCGTCGCAAGAGACCTCAGGAAGCTGGCTGACTTCTATGTGCAAGCGTTTGGATGCACTGTTGCCCTTCCGGAGGGCACTCTCTCTGGTGAGTGGCTGGAGAGGGGAGTCGGCATTCCCAAGATAGTAATCAAAGGAATAACACTGACGATGCCAGGATTCGACAAGAATGGGCCGATGTTGGAGATTTTTCAGTACAATACAATGGAGGAGCATGGAGGGGTGGTTGCAGCAAACAGGCAGGGGATACGTCATTTCGCTTTCCATGTCGATGATGTCCTCCTCGTTCGTGAAAAGGTTCTCATTGCTGGCGGGAAAACTATCGGCGAGATTTCTCAGAGAGAGTTCAAGAGTGGGACGCTCACATTTATCTATGTTTCAGATCCTGAGGGGAACATCATTGAACTTCTCAATTGGAAGACAAAAGTGTGATACGAAATGTCTATCATGAAAAACTTTGAAGGAGGGCAAGCACCTCCTCCTCTGCGGTCTGCGGGAATTCCCCGTACCACTTTCCCACGGCCTCGAAGGGCTCGGGTGTTGCGAGCACGATCATGTCGTCCGCCTTCTTCCGAAGGTTCTCCGCCGTATCCGGCGGGCAGACCGGAAGGGTTACGATGATCTTCTTCGCTTTGGCTTTCCGCAGATCTTCGATCGCGGCGAACAGCGTTGCGCCCGTTGCGGCGCCGTCGTCCGTGAGGAGGATGGTCTTCCCGGCCAGGTCCGGCCGCGCGTGGACGAGGTAGGCTTCTTTGCGGCGTTTGAGTTCTTCCGTCTCCTCTTCGATGATCGGTTCCATGTCTCCCCATTCGATGCCGCCCCCGCGCAGGGCGTCATCGTCGAAAAACGTGCTTCCCCCTTCCGCGATGGCTCCCAGAGCATACTCACGATGCGCGGGGTGGCCCAGTTTGCGGACGACGTACGGGTAGAGCGGAAGATTGAGATTGTCTGCGATCGCGCGGCCGACCACGACGCCGCCGCGGACGAGAGCGAGGATCAAGGTGTCCTTGGAATCGCGGTACCGGAGGAGCTTGTCTGCCAGTGCTCTGCCGGCATCTGTGCGTGTTGCGAAAGGGAGAGGAAGCATGGCTTCATCATCCTACGCCGCTGGCGCTTCTTCTCCGACTTCCGTCATGGCGGCGATTTCCTCATGGAGTTTCGCGAGGTGCGGCTTATGATGGCAATCATTAGGTACCATTGCCAGTAGTTGTTCATGATTCCGCGATTGAAGCTGCGGATTTTTTGCTTCTTTGTCGGGAAGACACTCGATGAGGAGTGCTTTCAATTGCCTGAGGGCAATCCTGAGAACGGATATTTGTTCGGTTTTATCACGGATTTCCTTGGCGTTGGCGAATGTTATGGCTGCATAGTTTTCATCCACTGGGACCATCTGGAATAATCTTGCCAATGCTCTTTTTCTCTCATCCGCACTTGCGCGCAATGCATTGTTGAAATCGAGTGCCACTCCATCCGGCACCCACGGCTCGTTCGGGTCGTGGGGAGGAGTATCGGCGAGGCGGGGTCTTTTCATATGGATGATTGGGGAAAAAATGCCAGGTGCGCATTATTGATACTCACGTTTGTTTTTGCATCGATCAGTGCATGCGAACCCAGTGCATGGACATCGGATGAAAATGTGGAGCCACGTCCTCGATGCCGCTGAAGTCTCCTGACCTCAGAAAATCGGTTATTATTCTTATAAATGAGAATTGACTTGTTGACGATACATCGCTGCGGAGTACATTTTTTGTATCTCTGTCATTGCTTTGTTTGGGTAGGTGATCGTTCTCCTGCACGAAGCAAGAGATGACGATCTTTCACACATTTTGAAAGGAACAGGTGCTCTATGAGAGTCGCATTGAAACCGTTGTTGGATCACGCTGCAGCGAACGGCTACGGCCTGGTGGCGCTGAATATCAACAATGCGGAGCAGGCGCTCGCGGTCGGGATGGCCGCTTCGGAAACCGATTCCCCCGTCATCGTCCAGATGTCGCGGGGAGCGAGGAAGCACATGCAAGAAATCATGCTGAAGCATGTGTTGGATGGCATGGCGGAGCTGTGGCCGCACGTGCCGTTCTGTTTCCATCAGGACCACGGCAATTCTCCGGCGACATGCTTCGGCGCCATCAAACTTGGGTTCACGTCGGTGATGATGGACGGCTCCCTCGAGGAGGACGGCAAAACCCCCGCGAGTCTCGAGTACAACATCCGGGTCACGCGGACGGTGGTGGAAGCGGCCCATGCAGTGGGGGTGTCCGTGGAAGGGGAGGTTGGGTGCCTCGGCCACCTCATCACCGGTAAGGGGGAGAAGGAAGATGGTCATGGTGCGGAGGGGGAGCTCACGAAGGAGCAGCTCCTCACGGATCCGTTTCAGGCTGAGCAATTCGTGAGGGCGACGGGAGTGGATGCGCTGGCCGTCGCCATCGGTACCAGTCACGGCGCTGCCAAGTTCGACAGCCCGCCGACGGGCGAAGTTCTGCGGATCGACCGCGCGATCGAGATCTTCCGGCGCGTTCAGATCTCGCTCGTCATGCACGGCTCTTCCTCCGTCCCGCAGGAATTGCAGGACCGCTTCAGAGCGGCAGGCGGGGTAATGAAGCAGACGTGGGGAGTACCCGTGGAGCAAATCCAGAGGGCGATAAGAGAAGGAGGTGTTCGCAAAGTGAACGTGGATACGGACTGCCGTATCGCCTACATGGCGGCGGTCCGTGAAGCACTGAGTGCCGCTCCGGGCAAGTATGACCCGCGGCATATCTGGGAGCCCGCGCGGAATGCGATGTACGAAGTGTGCCGTGACCGCATGGTCCAGTTCGGTCAGGCGGGGCAGGGGCCGAGTGTCCGCAAGGCGCTCGGCTACTAATGGCAGATGACAGAGATGTCCCCGGTTGTCTCAGGATGAGATGACCGGGGGTTTTTACTCAAGTGAACGTGTTGGTTCGTTGGTCCTCGGTGGAGGACGCTTTGACGCGGATCTGTATCATCATTAGTCTTTGAATCAATGTTCGACACCGCCATCATCGGCCTCGGGGCCGCGGGGTATACCGCTGCGATTTACGCGGCGCGCTACAAACTTTCGACGTTTCTCGTCGGAGAGGAGGAGGGGGGCATGGGGAATACGGCGGCCGAAGTCGGGAACTGGCCGGGAGACATCGAGATCGCGGGGCCGGATCTCATGGAGAAGATGAAGAAGCATGTTCTGAGTTTTTCGGAGGTGACGAAGAGGAATGCGAGAGTGGAACGGGTGGAAGGTATGGAAGGTAAGGTAAGTAAGGTAGGTAAGGGGGGTAAGGTAGGTGCGTTCGTGTTGCAAATGCAGAATGGGGAGAAGGTGGAAGCCAGGACGGTGATCTTCGCGACGGGGTCGAGGAAGCGGCATTTGCATGTACCGGGCGAGAATGAATTTGCGGGGAAAGGGGTCTCGTACTGCGCTACGTGCGATGCGTTCTTCTATCGGGGCAAGACCGTTGCGGTGGTCGGGGGAGGGGATGCAGCCGTCGAGGGCGCCGCCATCGTCGCGCAGGTCGCAAAGAGAGTATTTCTGATCCATCGCCGGGATGCGTACCGCGCCGAACCGTACTGGGTGAAGAAATTGCAGGAGAGGACGAACGTCACATTCGTCCTTGAGAATACGGTGAAGGAGATTGTCGGCGATGCGAAGGTGACGGGTGTCATTCTGCAAAAACCCTTCGAAGGCTCCGATCGCATTCCTCTCGATGGCGTCTTCGTCGAGATCGGCTCCGATCCTGCGGTGGAATTGCCGAAGATGCTCGGATGCGCTCTGGACGAGCGGGGGTTCGTCGCTGTGAACGGCGCGAATGAGACCTCTGTTCCGGGGGCGTTCGCGGCGGGCGATGTTTCCTCCGCCAGCAATCACTTCGCTCAGTTCGTGACGGCGGCGGGGGAAGGGGCGGTGGCCGTTTCCGGGGTGTTTGCTTTTTTGCAAGGGTGAAGGAGACCGGATCGAGCTGTGAGTCTTGAGCTATGAGCGATGAGCCTTCGCGGATGCGTGAGTACTCAAGACTCAGAGCTCAGAGCTCAAAGCTCACAAGACTCCAGTTTTCGCTTGCACACACCGCACCACTCGCATACCCTCTGTCCATTATGCCACGAGGAAAGCGCACCGTTTTCGCCGTCTACTGCTCGGAGTCCAAGAACCGCGTTGGATCTCTGCGCTTTCATAAGCAGGACAAGAAGGGCAAAGCATGGAAAGAGCACGCTCAGGGGCTTTCAAAGTACTGTCCTCGGTGCAAGAAGCGGGTCAAAGTGACTCTGAAAGAAGAGCGTCATGCGAAGTGATAGGGTGAGGACAAAGAATCTGTTTCCTCTATACTTCACCTGTGTCTGACGTCTACCGTCCCTGTGCTTCCGTTCTCCTCTTCCGTGCGTCCAAGCGCTCAGGCGTCCCTTTCGAGATCCTCCTCCTGAAAAAACCGCGCAAGAATGATGCGTGGCAATTGCCGCAGGGGGGACAGGAACAGGGGGAGGACGTTTCGCAGGCGGCCATGCGCGAATTGTTTGAAGAAGCCGGCATCGCGGCGCAGCTCATCGGGAAGAGTAGCCTGGTTTACCAGTACGATTATCCAGCTTCGTACCGCGCCTTCCGTCCGGATAACGTGTGCGGACAGCGCATCCGGTTTGTCTTCGCCCTCACAGCCGCGGATGTTCCGGTCCGTGTGGACGGCAAGGAGATCGAGGCGTTCCGTTGGGTCGCGCCCTCTGAAGCGGGGAATTTCATCAAGCGGAAGAAGTATCTGGCGATCATCCGCTCTCTCGTCGCCGAAGGGAAGAACCTCATCCGATCTTCCTGAATCATGCGTATCACCTCCCTCCGTCTCGAGCAGTTCAGGAGCTTCCCTCTCCGGACATTCGATTTCACGAGCGGGGGCATGCACCTCCTCACCGGGCCGAATGGCATCGGGAAAACGAATATCATCGAAGCTATCGCAGTGCTCTCCCGCCTGAAGTCCTTCCTGCCGATCGAGGACGAGGACATGATCGCGTGGGGGGAAGCGTTCTACCGCGTGCGTGTGAATGTCGTGAGTGACCGGCAGGAGGAGGGAATTGTCGAAGTGGTCAGTCAGGTGAGTCCGCGGCGTCAGCGCGCCTGCTTCCGCAATGACGTGCGCGTCCCTGCGTTGCAGGTGACGGGATTTCTTCCTTCCGTCACATTCCTTCCGCATGACCTTGCGCTCTTCACGGGATCTCCGAGTCTTCGCAGGAGCTTCCTCGACGATCTCCTCTGTCAGGTGGCCCCTCCATATGACCGCGCTCTCTCTGCATATATGAAGATTCTCAAGCAGCGAAACGCACTCCTCAAAAAGATCGCGGACGGTCTCGCGCGAGCCGCTGATCTCCTCCAATGGGACATGATGCTTTCCGAGCAGGGGAGTTTCCTCACGGTCAGGCGTCTCGAGCTCATCGAGATGCTCCAGTGCGCGCTTCCGGCCGAACTGAAATCGCTGGGGGAGAAGTGGGAGGAGCCCCGCATCCGGTACATCCGAAAAGGCAGTGAGCGCGAGCAGACCGCCATTTGTTCTGAATTGCTCGCACTTCTTGAGAAGGAGCGCGAACGGGACATCATGCTCGCTCTGACGACCACGGGTCCGCACCGCGATGATTGGGATCTCTGCGTAAACGGCCGTTCCCTCTCCACCTTCGCTTCCCGCGGCCAACAGCGCACGGCTGTTCTTGCGCTCCTGTTCATCGAAGTTTCCTTCCTCGAGCTCCAGCGCGGTGAAAAGCCGGTCGTCCTTCTCGATGATGTGTTCTCCGAATTGGATGAAGCTCATCAGGAACGTCTGCTCTCGTCGTTCGGAGCGCATCAGGTGTTCCTCACGGCGACGCATTTGCCCGCGCGTCTTCCTCCGGGCGCGCGGATTCTCGATATCGAGGGGTTGAAGGTGGGTGAGGGATTTGGGGTTGGGGCAAAAGATTGATGTTGTGAAATATAAATAATAGCGTATAATATCTATGAAAGTAAAAATAGACATTTTTCATTCCTTCTCTTCTATGGCCAAGTTCATTGCGGCAGGAAAGACATATCTTTCCATTGGTGCAGCCCTTGTTTCCGTCGTCGGCGCGTTCGTTCTGGTGATGCTGAATACCGGCACGATGTCCAGGCTTCCGCCGCTCACAGGTCAGGTTTCCCCATCGCAAATCACGCTGCAATCCGTCAGCGTGTACGGGGGCAACGTCACGGTCACGTACGGAAAGAACTTTTCAGACTGTGCTCATCTACAGGAAGATGGTAACACCGTGCTCCATAGTTATAATTGGTTTTGCGATCAGGGGACAACGGTCACCGTCACCAAATCGACAAGCGATATCCGCGTCTCCGTCGGTCAGCGCGTGCAGCTTTGCCACGGCAATGATAGCTCACTCTGCACCCCCTTTGTGACGGTCATCGGCAGTCTGCCGCAAATCACGCTGCAATCCATCAACGTGTACGGTGGCAACGTTACGGTCACATACGGAAAGAATATTGCAGGCTGCGCTTCTCTGAAGCATGGCACGACAGCTACCACGCAGAATTATTTCTGCGCTCAGGAGGAAACGGTCACCGTCACCCGATCGACAAGCGAGATCCCTGTCACCATCGGTCAGCGCGTGCAGCTGTGTAACAATACTGAATCAGTGTGTTCCCCCTTCGTGACGGTAACCGATGATTTGCCTATCACGCTGCGATCAGTCAATGTGAGCGGGAGCACCGTCACGGTCATCTACGGGAAAAATTTCCCGGTCTGCGTCTATTTGAAAGATGAGCAGAAGGGAACCAGCTACACACAGAAATTGTTCTCCGACCAGGGGCAAACGGTCACCGTTACCGCGTCGACAAGCAATGTCCCTGTGGATGTCGGGCAGCGTGTGCAACTCTGCCACTGTCATGAGCACGCACTCTGTTCTCTCCCTGTTACGGTGACCGGCGATGCGCCGCGCATCACGCTGCAATCCGTCAGCGTGAGCGGCTACAAGGCCGCCGTCACCTACGGAAAAAACATCGCAGATTGTGCCCGCCTGGAAGACGAGAATAGAACCCCAATCAATGGTGGGTACTGCGACAAGGGGGAAGCAGTCACCGTCACCCGGTCAGCAAACGAAATACGCGTCACTGCCGGGCAGCGTGTACGTCTGTGTTACAATAATAGCCTCGAGCTCTGCACCCCCTTTGTGACGGTGACCGGCGATGCGCCGCGCATCATGCTGCAATCCGTCAGCGTGAGCAGGGGGAATGTCACGGTCGCATATGGAAAGAGTTTTTCAGGCTGCGCCCATATGAAGGATGGGCATGGCACGACAGCTACCACGCAGAATTATTTCTGCGCTCAGGGGGAAACGCTCACCGTCACCCAATCGACAAGCGAGATCCCCGTCACCATCGGTCAGCGCGTGCAGCTGTGCAATGGCACCGAATCATTGTGCACCCCCTTCGTGACGGTGACCGACGCTACGCCGCAGATCACGCTGCAATCCGTCAGTGTGAGCGGGGGGAACGTCACGGTCACGTATGGAAAGAACCTTTCAACCTGCGCTTTTCTACAGCAGAGTGATTACAACAAGCTCCACTGGCAGGATTTTTTCTGCGCTCAGGGGGAAACGGTCACCGTCACCCGATCGACAAGCGAGATCCCTGTCACCATCGGGCAGAACGTATGTCTCTGTTACGGCAATAGCCGAGAGCTCTGTACCCCTTTCGTGACGGTGACCGGCGCGCCGAAAATCACGTTGCATTCTGTCAGTGTGATCAAGGGCAACGTCACGGTCACGTACGGAAAGAATCTTTCGGATTTTGCTCATTTGAAGGATGAGAATGGAACCCTGGTCACCGCGCAGAATTATTTCCGTATCCAGGGGGAAACGGTCACCGCCATTCAACCGACAGGCAATATCCGCGTCTCCGTCGGGCAGCGCGTGCGGCTCTGTTACAACACCAGTAGCGGGCTCTGTTCCGCTTTCGTGACGGTAACCGACGGTACGCCGAACATCACGCTGCAATCCGTCAGCGTGGGCGGAGGCAACGTCACGGTCACGTATGGAAAGAATTTTTCAGATTGCGTCTATCTGAGGGATTGGGATGCACACATGGCCACGCAGAAGTTCTTCTGCGACCAGGGGGCAACGGTCACCGTCACCCGATCGACAAGTGAGATCCCTGCCACCATCGGTCAGCGTGTGATGCTTTGCAAAACCAATGATCTGTCACCCTGTTCCCCATTTGTGGTAGTGACCGACGACGGTACGCCGCAGAACCCCGATGATGGCGATGACTCCGATGCCGATGATACAGATCCTACAGATGATACCGATCAAGACGCTCCTGATCTCTACGACGCCTACCTCAGTGCCAAGGAGGAGAGAGACGAGGCCGCTTCGAACCTCAAGGATGTGAAGGCGCAGGCGAAGCAGGAACGTACTGCCGCGATCGCGCAGGCGAAAACGACCTACCTCGCCGTGCTGGAGGAGGCGAAGGATCAGTACACTGCCGATCGCACCGCAGCCAAAGAAACGTACTCTACTGCGAAGAAGGATGCTCAGGAGCAGTATGCTTCCGCAAAGGAGGATGCCGAGCAGGAGTACAAAGATGCCGTTCAGGCACTTGCGGATGCCAAAGCTGCGTACAGGGCTTGTCGCGACGAGGGCGGTTCGGTGGAGGATTGTGCGACCGAGCGTGAGGCGGTGACGGAAGCCAAGGAGGCGAAAGCGGATACCTTGGCAACCCTCAAGTCCGTCCGCGCCGAAGCGAAAGTGGAGTACACCGCCGTCGTGGCATCTACCAAGGAAGCCTACACCGCCGCTCTCGCTGAAGCGCGCACGGCGTACGCCGACCGCAAGCAGGAGGCGAAGGATGCGGCTCTGGAAGCGCGCACGGCAGCCCAAGCTGCCTACGATGAGGCCGTTCAAGAGGCTGCGGATGCGTACCAGGAAGCCAAGGACGCCTATGACGAAGCCAAGGCCGCTTATGAGGAGTCGCGGGGATGACGGATTTTATTTCAGAATTCACGTTCACTTCTGGCCAATTGTGCTGAGAGTGTTGCGTCGATCCATCATGGAGTAGGATTCCGGTGTCCTTTTTCATACCTATGCGCCACCCGCTTTTTTCGCCTCGCGCTCTGGGACTTGTTGTCGCCGGAGTGTTTCTGTTCTCTCTCGCAGTCATCTTGGTAGCGAAGGGGGGCGGAGGCGGCGCTTTCCATGCTCAACTGAGTGCCTCTGCGCCCGGGACGAGAGGGGGGCCGGTCCATCCTATGAAGTGCTCTTCCAATTGCCCGACGGACATGGTCTGCTGCGCACGGAGCTGCGAGGGGAATTACGGGTGTGCGATGAAGGGCGGACCGGGATGGGGCTGTCCCCTCCTTTCCTGTGACGATCGCGCGCCGGTCGGAACCGGGCTCTCCACGTGCACGTTGCCCGAACCTCCCCCGCCTGCCCCCGCAGGGGACTACCTTGTCTTTGAGAGCAATTACGATTACATCTCCGGTGACTTTCAGAACCGAGGGAGGCGGTGTTACTATCTTGGGGAGAATGCGCGCTTCGTGGATTGTTCCATCATCAATGCCGTTGAAAACAAGCAGGAACCGCAGTGTACAGTCATGGTAAGTCCCCTCAGGAACAATAGCAGGACTAAAATTACGGTCACGCGTCTCACTGATAACAAGACGATTGACATTGCAACCGACGATACGAATGTCATCTGTTCCACGAGTGCCGATTGCACGTACGGGACATGTACTTCCAATGGGAGATGCACAGAGGGCCCTGTCATCAACATCCCTGTTCGATACAGGGCACTCACTCCGCCCAGTGTGACCGTTGCCTGCACGCATGTGCTTTCGCGTATCTACCCGTTCTTTCAGGTGACCCAGGCCGATGCGGATGGCGCACTGGTGCGTTATGCACTGAATTGGAGTACGAGGAAGGCGAAAGCGACGGTCCTCACGCAGGACGTACCGTTACAGGGGTCAGCCGGAGGCGAAGAGAGCATCGATCCACTGAACTCCAATCGGGCGGCCTACATCGTGAAGCCATCGACGGGCCACGGGACCCCTCCCGTAGATGTTTCGAATCTTGCCCTCTGGACTCTATCGGGCAACAGGCGCATTACGGCACTGCCTTCCGGCACCACGGAGAGGCACATGATCTATGCTCCTCTACAATTCCTGCATGGAACCCCCATTGGCGGCGGGACGGGGGGGCAGGGGCCCGGAACGGGGGGTGCAGAGTGCGTGCGGGATGACGACTGTGCTCTGGGTTCGGTCTGTCGCAGCGGCCAGTGCGTCTCGGGTTGCTGTGCCGATGCGGACTGTATCGGATTCTGTAACGCGAATAAGGAGTGCGTCCTTCGCGGGTGCCGGTCCGCAGCCGATTGTCCCGGCGGCCGATGTGATTCACAGGGTGGAGGTATTCGGCAGTGCAGTCCGGAGAAATCCCTTTCCGTGGATCGGTGCGTCGGGCATGCCTGTCTGCAGCCGGATACGGCGCGCTCCTGCAGGAAGGACGCTGATTGTTCTGAGGGGTACTGTGTGCGCGGAAAGTGTTCTCCTGCCTGCAGGAGCGACGGAGATTGCGGAGCGGGGGCGCTATGCCTGCGCAAAGCGTGCGTGCGCGGAGCGTGCAGGGCCGACAGCGATTGCCCGGAAGGGCGGTGCAATGAAGCGGGTGCGTGCGAGCTTGAGTGCACAGAGGACGGACCGGTCGGCGAACCCGTTCTCGATCTCGGCCTCGGTCCCATTGCGCGCTGCGGGAACGGTGTGTGCAGCGGTAACGAATGGTTGACGTGTCCCCGCGATTGCATACCGCAGTGCGCGGGTGGCGCTTCGTGTGTGCATGGCCGGTGCGGGGCCACGACGAGAGATGACGGGGGAGGGGAGGATGATTCCGGCGGCAATGGGAATGGAGGTGGAAGCGGAAACGGGGACGGAGATTCCTCCACTGATCTCTACGGCGCCTACCTCAGTGCCAAGGAGGAGAAAACCCAGGCATCCGCCCACCTCGCCGAGGTGAAGGGGGAAGCCAAGCAGGAACGTACTGCCGCGATTGAGCAGGCGAAGAACACCTACCTCGCTGCGCTGGAGGAAGCGAAGGATCAGTACACCGTCGATCGCACCGCAGCCAAGGAGACATACTCTGCCGCGAAGACGGAAGCTCAGGAGCAGTACGTCTCCGCGAAGGAGGATGCCGAGCAGGAGTACAAAGATGCCGTTCAGGCACTTGCGGATGCCCAAGCTGCGTACAAGGCTTGTCGCGACGAAGGCGGTTCGGTGGAGGATTGTGCGACCGAGCGTGAGGCGGCGACAGAAGCCAAGGAGGCGAAAGCGGATGCCCTGGCAACGCTCAAGTCCGTCCGCGCCGAAGCGAAAACGCAGTACACTACAACCGTGGCATCCACCAAGGAGGCCTACACCGCCGCTCTCGCCGAAGCGCGCACGGCGTACGCCGACCGCAAGCAGGAGGCGAAGGATGCGGCGCTGGAAGAGCGCGCTGCAGCACAAGCCGCCTACGATGAAGCCGTTCAGGAAGCGACGGATGCCTATCAGGAGGCCAAGGCCGCCTACGATGAAGCCAAGGCCGCTTATAATGCGGCGCGCGGGGGGTGAGGAGCGAGTCTTCAGCCGTCAGCAACAAACGATAGCGCGTGCCATCGGCGTCCCGCAGTTGGGCAAAACTTGATTGCTAAAATCAATATAATAATGTATAATAACAATAATACTAACCTCAATTCTATGGATCCACTCGTTCACAGAAAAAGAGTGCAGTACGGTGTTGCCATTTTTGCATTCCTCTGCATGTTCCAGAGCCTCATGGTGTTGCGTTCACAGGGGCTCTCCGTTCCGCAGTTGCGCTCTCAGTTCATTGCAACGGAAACATCCGTCGTAAACCAAACAACCCGTCCCTGTGCGCTGCAGAAGACAATGGGTCTTGATGGGACAGGTGACTGGACATGGAATTCGTGCACAAGGAACGCGTGTGAGGAGCCGTACTACCAGCGGCTGAAAATCGTCTGTGAGGGTAATGACTCGTTCACGCTCCGTGCCATTGATTTCATGACCGAGGCCGAAATCCGCGGTGGTGGAAGGGGCAATTGCAAGCCGCAATCCTGGTTTGTGAGCCAGGGGGCAACGGAGTGTGCAAAGCGCACGAAGACCTGTTCGTATCCGCTCGTCTGTTCCGTGGGGAGTCAGACATGGGTCCCGAAGACGGTGGGCGCATGTTACAGTGCAGGCGGCGTCCTCCGAGCAGGCACCTCCCTGGATTTCCCGAACGGGTGGACGTTCACATGTACCGGGGAACCTGGAGTGATCACTCATTCCACGTGTGGCCTGCTGATGGGCATCAATATCACCTACCGCTGCAGCAACGGGGTTACGGGGATCTACTCCGTCCCGCAAACTCCCAACAAGCCTCTGACCTGCATATCCCACACTGCACTGCGAGCGAAGGTGCAGGACATCTGCCAGTCGTGCCCTCAGAAACCGACAGTCACAGACCCTGCATGCCCCGGTACGTCGCCTCTCCCGGATGCCGGGACTCCGGGCGGCGGGAGTGATAAGCCGAACATCACGCTGCATTCCGTCAGCGTGAGCGAAGGCAACGTCACGGTCGCGTACGGAAAGAATTTTTCAGACTGCGTCTATCTGAGGGATGCGGATGCCTATCTGTTTACGCCGAGATTATTCTGCGATCAGGGGCCAACGGTCACTGTCACCAAATCCACAGGCGAGATCCCCGTCACCGTCGGTCAGCGCGTGCTGCTCTGCCTGGACAATGATTTGTTGCTCTGTTCCCCATTCGCAGTGGTGACCGACAGTGCGACGCAGAATCCCCCGGACGGCGATGACTCCGATGCCGATGATACAGATCCTACAGATGATACCGATCACGATACTTCCGATCTCTACGGCACCTACCTCAGTGCCAAGGAGGAGAGAACCCAGGCAGCTTCCCATCTCGCCGAGTTGAAGGGGGAAGCCAAGCAGGAACGCACTGCCGCAGTTGAGCAGGCGAAAACAACCTACCTCGCTATGCTGGAGGAAGCGAAGAACCAGTACACCGCAGATCGCACCGCAGCCAAGGAAACTTACGGAGCCGCGAAGACGGAGGCGCAGGAGCAGTATGCCTCCGCGAAGGAGGATGCCGAGCAGGAGTACAAAGATGCCATCCAGGCACTTACGGATGCCAAGGCCGCGTACAAGGCCTGCCGCGATGAAGGCGGTTCTGCACAGGACTGCTCGGCAGAGCGCGACGAGGTGACGGATGCCAAGGAGACGAAAGATGCCGCACTGGAAGAGCTCCGGTCCGTCCGCGCCGAAGCGAAAACGGAGTACACCGCCACCGTGGCAGCCGCCAAGGAAGCCTACACAGCCGCTCTCGCCGAAGCCCGCACAGCGTACGCCGACCGCAAGCAGGAGGCGAAGGATGCGGCGCTGGAAGCGCGCACGGCAGCCCAGTCTGTCTACGATGATGCTGTTGCCGAGGCAGCGGATGCGTACGCAGAGACCAAGGCCGCCTACGATGAAGCCAAGGCCGCCTATGATGCAGCGCGCGGAGGATGAGGAGCGAGCCTTCAGGGGATTTCTTATCGTATAAGACATTCGGGATGTTCCTTCGTCAGGATCTCCGTTCTCGTTTTCGTATGGCAGTACTTCTGGGTCAATTCTGCGAGTTCCTGCGCACAGGAACGCAATTGATCGGCTGTGAACGGAGGCAGAGCTTCGATGACGATGACGGCTGATTTCGTCGTTTCCGTGATCTTCGTGCGGTCGCCCTCCCTCCAGTTGAGGCGGCGGCAGATGATGCCTTCATCATCGCGGTAGACCAGTTCGCCCTGGAGGGGCGGATCGTTCTCCGTTTCTCCAAGAGACGTGAACGGTTCTCCTCCATCTGCAGCTGTGAGGAGGATATCTCCGCGGCAGGTGTCCGTGTCCTCCGCGCCGATGCAGGTCACGTACCTGAGCGAAAGCACGTTGTAGAGGTCGACGAGGGGATTGATGGACGGCAGGTCATTACCTTTGAGCACGCGCTTCACGAGCGCCTGCACGGATGGTGGAAACTTGTTCGGATTGCTGCCGAAGGAGCGATGGATCTCCTGCATGGTTTTGATGTGCGGGTGATCCTTGAAGGTGTCCGGGTGGAGTCTCTCGCGGACGTTATGCTCCTCTGACCTGAGAAGCGCCGCGATGTCGGGGGAGGGGACGGTGTTCTCGATTTCCGTCGCAATGATGATGCCGATCGCGAGAGCGGGAAATTTCTCGGATACGTTTCGTGTGATGGAGAATTTCATAGGGGACGGGAGGATCCGTTCAAAAGAATGCCGTTTTGCATCGCCCCGAAGAGTGCCAGGGCCAGCGCATCCGAGGCGTCGTCCGGATGCGGGATTTCCTTCAGGTGCAGCGTACGCACCAGCATGTCCTGCACTTCGGCTTTGCCCGCGCGGCCGGAGCCCGCGATGCAGGACTTCAGCGTGAGGGGGTTGGGTTCGAGGAAGGGGAGGGCGTGCTCCGCGAGCGTGAGGAGGATGACGCCGCGAGCCTCGGCGACGGCGAAGGCCGTTTTCTCATTCTTCGAGAAGTACAGGCGTTCCACGACGGCGAGGTCAGGCTTCATTTTGCGGATGTAACTCGAAAGATCGTTTCTGATCTCCGCGAGACGTTCGCTCGCAGAGATGCCGGCTTTCGTCGTGATCGTCAGCCAGTCGATGGCTTTGTTTTCGCCACGTGTGTCCTGCTCGATAACACCCAGACCGACGGTTGCGAGGCCCGGATCGATGCCGAGGATTCTCCGTGCGTGCGGTATGGGGTGAGCATGCTGCGCGGAGGCGAAGGATGCAAGGGCAAGTCATTGAACGAATCCACCTTTTTTGCTAGAATAAGAGGAAAAATACATATCTATGCATGATCGCCTCCGTCACCGGCACTTCATCGCTCTTCCGTGTCTTCTGGCGGTCATCGCCGGTTCTGTGGTGAGCGCTTTGGGGTCCCTTCCTGCCCGTGTCGTGCAATCTCCCGCACAGGAGCAGGGGATTATTGAGGCAGGGGTCGATACCGTCATGAAAGGTTCCGACGACGTGCAGGTGACTACGGTGGAAGGCAGAACCCTGCTCTCGGAAGGCACGCTCCTCGTCCGGACGGACGGGATGGCGGATCTCACGGCGGGTCAGCTCGGGATACAGAGTTTCTTCGGCGGTTTCTCGGTCACGGTGCGGGGAGGTGTCGTCACCGTTGCGGCGCTCACGACCGCCGTCTCCGTTTCGGACGGCCGCTCCCTCGTCCTCGTCCCGGCAGGCTGGCAGTGGCGAGGCGGCAACGTCATTGCTGATCTCGTCGAAGGAGTGGGCGTGTGGAGCGATGCGCGTTCACTCGCGCCTCTCCCCGATGCATTCAAAACCGCACAGCTCGATGCGATCAGGCGCCTCCCTCCGCCTCTCCTCTCGAGTCTGCCACCTCAGCAGCAGCTGTCCATACCGTCCCTTTCCGCGATCGCAGATCCACTACGGCTCCCGCTGGCCCGCTCCCGCGCGGAGCAGGCCGAAAATGACCGATTCGTGCGTTCGCTTCTACATGCGATCGACCAGGAGGATGCCGCTTCTCTCACGACGCTCCTTGCTCTGGAGCGGCGTCAGACATTCCTGCATTCCATGCATGGCCGCGAGATCCTTGCGGCACTCCTCTCCCGCGAAACATCGCCTGTTTCGCGCGAAGCATCGCGCGCTTTGGTATTGGCGCCGATGGCGGATGACGAGGACGTGTGGCTCCTTGCCGCTGTCCACCCGGCGCTACGCACAGAGGCGTGGGCGCTCTTCCCCTCCGCGCTCTCGCAGGAAGCCCGCTCGCTCTTCCTCTTTGCTCTGCCAATGTCCGATGTCCTCCCTGAGGCCATCCCCGCGTTCGTCCGGCAGACTTTTTCACGGGAGCTTTCCCAGGCGCTTTCTTCCGAGAAGGATCCGGCTCTCTTCATGACGGTCCTGCTGCACTCCCTCTCTCCCGTTCTTCAGGATAGTACGTTCGAAACGTACCCCGAACGGACGCAGGCGTACCGCAAAATGCTCTCGGATGCCGCGCATGCTGCGGGATTGGATGAGATTCCTTCCGTGCAGGAGCTCTTGGCTGCCTGGGAGCCGGTTATGGCCGGAGCCACGGGAGAAGCGTCATCGCCAAATACTGCAGAAGACTCCTCTTCGTCCGCTTCCGCTCTTTCCTTTGCTGAGAAAGATGCTCTGGGGGCGCAGACCGAATCGCTGCTCTCTCAGAGGGGTGCCGCTTTCACCGTTCAGACCGCATTTACCGTGATCTCCGCCGATGCGGTCCATGTCCGGCGCGTTGTTTTCTCTTCTCCTGCGGGCGATTTCCTCTACGATTTCACCTTCCATCCTGCAGAGCAGGAGATATCCGACATCGTGCGGGGAGACGAGGTGTTCCCGAATGCGCTCCCGCTCGAGGCGTTTCTGAAGTGGGTGAAGGGGGAGTGATGTGGATGGAGCTGTTGTTGGATGAAGCAGTGGGATACGATAACAATCGTCATCCCCATGCACCAAACCTGCAGCACATGCCGATCACACTTCGAGATCGCAGACGATGATGTGGCATTTTACCACCATATCAGTCCCGTCTTCGCGGGGAAGAAGTGCCAAATTCCGCCTCCGCGGCAATGTCCTCAGTGCCGATTGCGTCATCGGCTATCGTTCCGCAATCAGACCGCACTCTTCAAGAGAGTGGCTGCTGCGAACCGCGATAGCGTGTACTCAATGTATCCACAGGATGCCCCATTCCCCGTCATGCATAACGAAGACTGGTTCGGCGGAACGTGGGATGCACTGCACTACGGATGTGAATGCTCGCTGGAACAACCGTTCTTCGAGCAGATGCGACAACTGCACGAAACCGTGCCCCGCTATGCGGCGGTGAACAATGTTCGGACGGAGAACTGTGAATACTGTAACAACGTGTCGGACGTGAAGAACTGTTACCTGACCTTCACCGCATACCATACTGAAGATTGCATGTACGGCGAGAGCATTTTGAAATCCAAAGATTGCATCGAGTGCACGATGGTGACCGCATGCGAGCTCTGCTACGACTGCATCAATTGCACCCGATGCACCCGCGTTCAAAGCAGCTTCAATTCCGAGAATTGCGCCGACTGTTTCTTTCTCACACATTGCCGACACTGCAGCCACTGTTTCGGCTGCGCGAACCTGCGGCACAAGCAATACTGTATCTGGAATGAGCAGAAGAGCAGAGAAGAGTATGAAGCATTCCTTCGTCATTTCCGCGGTACCTCGTTTGGGGAACGGGAACGCTACCGTCAGGCATTCGAGGACTTCCAACGGGAGCACCCTCGACCGCACACCATCATGCACCTGTCTGAGGATTGCACGGGAAACTGCATACAGGAATCCCGCAATGTGAAGGAGAGCTACTTCATCGAGAATGGCGACAATCTCAAATACTGTTTCAATCTTGCTGGCGAACAGGCGAACGACTGCCGCGATCTCTCGTTCTTCGGCCGTGGGGTCGAACTGGTGTACGAGAGCGTGGGGTGCGGCAACAACGTTTCGCGGCTCTGTTTTTGCTACATCTGCAGAAACCAGAGCTCCGACTTGTTCTACTGCATCTCCTGTGACGCATGCCGCCACTGTTTTGGTTGTGTCGGACTCTGGAGGAAGGAGTACTGCATCCTCAACAAGCAGTACACGAAGGAAACATATGAAGAAACAGTGATGAAGCTCATCGAGCACATGCGACGAACGAACGAGTGGGGAGCATTCTTCCCTCTCGCGTTCAATCCAACCCCGTACAACCGCTCAGTCGCATACCGTTACTATCCCATCTCGGAGGAAGAGGCGAGACGTCAGGGATGCACTTGGTTTGAGGAGGACGTGGTGGACTACCCGGGAGCGATTGCAGCTGCCGCGCTTCCTGATGCGCTGCCGAAGACTGAAGAGCCTATCGTTGTGAAAAGCGCTTTCTCGGGTCGGCCCTTCAACATTACAACGCGGGAGATACAGCGGTATCGAACGATGCATGTGCCATTGCCTCGCACGTCGTACGAGGAAAGGATGAATAAGCGCGCAGAACAATTGGGCAGGCCGGAACTGTATCAACGAACCTGTATGAAGACCGGCAAGACACTGCTCTCGCCGTATCCTCCGGAAGCACCGTACACCATCTGGGACAGAGAAGAGTATGAGAAGGAATTTCAATGAGTGTGGCTCTGGTTCTTGAAGGTTGGTGGGCGACCGCAGACCCCAGCGCCAGTCGCCCTTCGGGCTCCGGTGCGGGGCATGCTTGAACTGCAGACTCTATGGCTTGCATGAACCCGAGCGGAGGAGGGGGCTCTTCGACTCCTCGCGCTGCGCGCTCGTCGCTCAGAGTCATTCGACTCGCGCTACGAGGAAGAATGGCCGGAGCCCCGAAGGGGCGACGACCATGAGCGAGCGTCCCGAGCGTAGCGGGGACGCGAGTCGAATGGTGGGGCACTATGGTTGTTTACTGAACTACCGAAGATCTACAGGGCGATCCGTGATATTCGGATTCCTTGGGCGGTTTCGGCGTGATTGGCTCCCTAGTCTGGTTGTTTTTACGACCTTCCTGCCTCCTTATGGTTTACTGTCCTATTTGCCTGTAATACTCCTCACATCCATCATTAAACGATTGTGAATTGCCGTTGCAGTCGCCACCAGTGCGTTCTGCCCATTCGTATCCAGCATAGTGCCCTGTGCCCTCAGAATATGGATTGCCTACATTGCCACCTTCTTCATTGGAAGTATCCGTATAGCTACGGCCACTCCCACATCCGACAAGGATGAGCATTGCCAATGAGACGAGTGCTAAACTTTTCATGCTTGCAGTATATCCTTTCCAAGTAGCGTCCAAAGATAATCTAAGCGAGCTCTGTTATCTCTTAGAAGGATTTGAGTTGTTGTTTAAACAATGATTAAATTGATGTTCAATGCTAATACTTCAAATTGCCGGTGGTATTGTTCTCGCTGCTGTCGTGATCCTTTTGTTGCCAATCGTATTTCTTCTTATTACATTTCTGATATCGGAAATGGTTTTGAGGAACAAGGAACGAAAAATAGTAGCAGAACAAAAGTCGGTAGAAAGCTACCGTTCGTACAAAAATGTTTTTGTGAATATGAGACCGAGCGATAAAATTTTTCTGGCGATTGGCTTTCTGATTATGCTGTTGGTCAGCCTCTTATTGATTTCAAACGCAGCGCATCAAACGTTATGAGTTATTGTTTTCGAAGTATCAAAGTAAAAGTGCAATAAATGCAACGATTGTTGCAATCCAACCAACGGGAGTCCAAGAGGCAGCGATCCCTATCAGAAAACCCAAGTCATAAAACCAACCTGTATTATCAAACGCGTACATTCCAACTGATAAATTTGAACTTAAAGGGGAAAAAAGCCTAACAATCAGAGAGTAAGGAGCGATTAATCCGTGCCAGAGTCCAGAGAATAAACCCGCTTGATCGTAACTATCATAATTTTCTTGCTCTACAAAGCTAAAAGAGAATGCATCTGCCCTTGTCGGATGCCCAACGAAAAGTAAAAGCAAGAAGCATGTTACGGAAATTAGTGTTACTGCTAATGGGCATACTTTCTTCATGCTAATCACGCTACTCCTCGTCAAGAAGCCATGTAAAGCGTTCTACACAAGGATGGAACGCCTCCATTCAGAGGCTGTTTGCTCGCTGAAGTCGAAAGCGAATGATGCAATCATTCATAGTAACATGTTTTCGCTTGTAGATTGTTTCATATTAAAACAGGCATATCATGCTGCCTATGGAGATAGTAACATTTATCGTTGTGGCAGCTGGGTGTCTGCTTAATTACAAAGTTTGTCTTTGGTACAGAAACTTGAAGAATGGCTTTAGGCAAGATGCACCTTACTACTTTTTATGTAATCAATGGCTCTACATCGTTCTGGATATGAGTGTGTTGATAGTGGCATTAGTGCTGGGTAGGAGGCAGTGGCATGTAATAATATTATGTTTTGGTTTGTCTTCAGTAATGGGAGTTTATGTAGCACATAGATACCTTAAAGCAGTCATGAGAAAAGGGAGATCTTGATAATTCAGAGTTATATTCGGGTTTGAATAATGAAGGGGATGTGCCATAGCTTTTGGTAGTACAACAGCTGTCCCAAAAGCCAATAGAACCCCAGTCAGCAGTGATAGAAGCCACTTATTCATGGTTTTGGGCAGAATTGGGAAGAATGCTATTCCTTAAATCTATCTGAATATAGTCGAATTTAGAGGTTAAATGGTCTGTTATTAGCAAATTGAAGTTGGTAGTATGAATTATATGGATGCAATAATCTCATTAATTACTTCACGTAATACGATATTTGCCGCATCCCTCTTCGTTAGTCTAATTGTGATTATATATATTCTGAGAAATTTTGTTGTTGCTTATAAGCATACCGATAAATTTGAGGAATTATTTCTAAGGCTTAGAGAAGAAATTAAATTCGCTATAGCTCCGAAATTTATGGAGTTATCAATTGGGGTGAATGAACTAATTGATCTTGCCGTTGAAATTTGGCGTATTGAACAGCGTATTTCTAAATCAGCGGCTAGCATTCCAGAAAACCATCTGAAAGGTTTGGGAAATTCTATAAAGAAGCTGAAGAGATATCTTGAAAAATATGACGTTGAAATTGTCGACTACAAAAATCAGAAATTTAATGAGGGACTTAATTTGGAAATACTTTCTGTTGAAAAAGATTCCTCGCTTTCGCAGGCTATTGTTAAAGAGACTGTCGAACCAACGATTCTGTGCAAAGGTCAGGTTGTCCGTAAGGCAAAGATCATTCTTCTTACCAACAAATAATTGCTATGGCTAATCAGCAAAATATTCAAATTGGCATTGATCTTGGTACAACCAACTCATCTATCGCCATCAACAACAATGGCACAATCGAAATTGTTAAAAAGCCAGGAGGCGTTGAGTACACGCCATCAATATTTGGTTTCGACAAAGGAAAGAATAAACTGGTTGGCCAAAAGGCCTACGAGAATTTTTATAGAGATGCTTCGGAAGAAGAGATTAAGAATTACAAGCCAGAAGTAAAAAGGCTAATGGGTACGTCAGAAACTTTCTATTTTGATAGGGCAAATATTGGGATGAACCCCGAAGAGATTTCTGCAGAAATCCTGAAAAATCTCAAAGAAGACATATTAAGAAAATACCCAGATTTTAATACCATTGCCGCAGTGATTACCGTCCCAGCTGCTTTCTCTGTCTTGCAGTCAGAAGCAACCAAGAGGGCTGGAAATCTGGCTGGATTTAAGCATGTTGTGTTACTTCAAGAGCCAATTGCGGCAGCTATGGCTTATGGCTTCACCAATACGAAGAATGAGAACTGGCTTATTTATGACTTTGGAGGTGGGACGTTCGATGTGGCTCTAATTGCTTCTAAAGACAGGGTGCTTTCAGTTCTTGGGCATAATGGTGATAATTTTCTCGGTGGGAAAAACTTCGACTTAGAGATTGTCGATAAGGTAATCGTCCCAAAAATTTTGGAGAAGTTTTCAATTAACAATTTTAATAGAGGTAACCGGAAATATCATGGCGTCTTCTCTCAATTAAAATTCATGGCCGAGAGTGCCAAAATTGAACTTTCGGATTACAACAAGGTTTCAATCGTTGTAGAAAATATTGGTAATGATAATGAGGGCAAAGAAATATTCTTAACCATTGAATTTTCTAGAACAGAATTCGAGAAACTCATTAAGCCAATGGTTGATCGCACTATTGAACTCTCCAAGGAAACTCTGAAAGAGGCTGGCATTAAAAGTAGTTCTGTTGCAAAAGTGGTTCTGGTAGGTGGACCTACACAGATTCCTTATGTTCGGGAAAGGATAGAAAACGATTTAAAAATTAAAGCTGATGCTTCCGTCGATCCTCTTACGGTCGTTGCGAAGGGTGCTTGCGTATTTGGGACTGGTCAAAAAATTCCGAAGGAATTAACAGACATTGGTGCTAAAAAGCTAAAGAAAGGTACGCAGTCTATCAACCTAAATTATGAATCTTTGACTTCTGAAACTGAGGAAACCATCAGTGGTGCTATAGAAGAGCTGAAAGATTCGGAGGACGAGTACTACATTCAAATTCAATCCGATAGCGGCTTCTATAACGGCTCTAAAATAAAATTAAAGGGTGGAAAGTTCTTTGATACTGTTGCAGTCGAACTCAATAAGCCAAACGTCTATTGGATTTATCTTTTTGACCAACAAGGGAACTCGCTCCCTGTTGACCCAGATTCATTCACAATCACTCACGGATTATCGGTATCTGGTGCACCATTACCTCATTCGGTCAGCGTCATAGTTCTCAAAAAAGATCACATTAGAAATATTGCGGCGAATGTTTGCGAAAGGGTGTTTGATAAAGGCTCAATTCTGCCTATCAAAGGAGTTCTAACTGATTATAAAACTTCCAGAAAGTTGGTAAAAGGTGCAGATAATAAATTGGATGTCACTCTTGTTGAGGGGGAATCAGAAATCCCAGATCGTAATACTTATCTCTGCGAACTTGGCATAAATGGAAAGGATTTGCCTCATGATCTTCCAGAAGGGACTCCTCTGGAATTGACAGTTGAAATGAACGAATCTCGTGAAGTGCATGTGGCCGCCTACATTCCTTTAATCGACCTTACTCTCGAAGCTCGTTCTACTGCACAAGACGAGACTGTTGAGGTGAAAACAATTGAATACGACCTAAGAGCCCAAACAGAAAGAGCCCAGTCAGTTTCTGAAAATTGCTCTTCCGAGGAAAAGAACAAACTGAACAACACTATCAATTCAGTTGCCAATAGCTTACGAAGCGCACATGTCGATGAGGATGAAAAGCGCAAAGCAAGCAAGCAGTTAAAAGACTTAAAGATGGCTATTGACCGACTTGAAAAGGAAAAAGAGATACCTCAATTGATCAAAGAATTTAAGGAAAGCACCGAAAATACTCAGAAGATTATTACGGAATTAAGTGATGATAAAGATAAGGTAAAACACGAGGAGCAACTTGCGAAAATGAAGGATGAAGGAGAAAAGGCTATTACCGATGAAGACAAATCTCTTTTAATTAGAGTTAATGAGCAGATTAATGAGCTAGGAAGCCGGGCTCTTTTCTCAAACCCCACAACATGGGTATACAAATTCCGTCAGCTCGCTGATGGAAATATGCAATTCATTAACGAAAAAGAGGCAGGGTATTACAAAGAAAAAGGAAAGCGCGCTATAGAGCTTGGTGATGTCGAAGAACTAAAACGTTGCGTCCATAATTTATTGTTATTACTTCCGTCCGATGAGCAACAAACGATGAAGAATAGCCTTTCTGGCATAACTCGCTAAACCATATGTCATCTACTCTCAACAACAACGCGTATCGCATCCTTGGACTGGATACCTCAGCCAGCGAGAAAGACATTCTTAAACGATCGAAGGAAGTCATCAATCGTCTCAAGGCCGACGATATTCCAAATTATGACCTGGATGTAGGTCCTTTCGAAGATTATCGGACAGAGGATTCTGTGAAGGATTCCCTCCAGAAACTTCAAGCTCCTAAGAAAAGGATCAAAGAATATTTCTTTTGGTTCCAGATAGCCGACAGTATTGATGAGCAGGTTATTGGATTATTCAAACTTAAAGATTATTCAAATGCCATTTTAATTTGGCAACACGCGTCTGACAGTCAGAGTACAAAGGCTTTCTTTTATAAAAAAAATCTCGCTATTCTTTTTTGTCTCATACTATGTTCTGAGAATAACAAAGACTATTTAAAGAGTTCCTTGGTTGCATGGAAGAAGCTTATTGATTCAGATAAGTTTTGGAATTCCTTCTCTAAGATCTATAAACTTCACGATGAACAAACAGCCAGTGAGGAAATTATTTCTGATTTCAAAAGGCATGTGATCGAATACCTGTCCGACTTGTATACAGAGTTGCACCAGATCCATAAAGATAGTGATTATGTTAATGAGTTTCAAAAGGTCTTTTCTGCAAAAGGTGAAAAGATAGAAAAGAGTGTTTTAGGGCCAGCCTACAAAGTAATCAATCAGGCCGTTGAGGAGTTGGAGAAAATGGAGGTTAGTAAGGATGGCAAATTTGATAAAGCAGAGTCAGAAAAAATTCAAAAGCTTGTTGCTACAATACAAGATGAATTAAATATGCTGATTGACTTGGGACTTTTCGATGACAGCCAAACAAAAATTATGCGAGATCGCGCGGCGAATGCTTTGCGATCCATTTCAATAGATTTACATAACAATTTGAGCGAACTAGAGAAGTCCAAAGGACTAGCCGAGGCAGCCATTAAACTTTCTGGCACTGAAAGCTTAAAAAGTAAACTTCAAAGCGAACTTGATCAAATACAAAAAAATATATCGGACGACGCAGAAAACTCAGTCGCAATTAATATACCAGGGACTTTTCGAGACGCCACTATTGTTTTTAAAAACAGCTTCGTTGAATACAATAATAGAAAGATATTCTATAAGGATGCGACAGGAATATCTTTCGATTCAACCGCGACTACAACAAGGCTCTACGGCATACCAGTTTCAACTTCATATAAGTACAGGTGGTCGGTTTACTCCGAGCAAGGAGATATTTCGGTTTATCTCTCCGCAAGCAGTAAAGAAAGTAAGGCAATGGACAATTGGGCAAAGCTGGCAGGCTTAGCATCTAATTTGATTGAACCGCTTATTGTAAAAAGGCTCATTGACCAAATTTATGATCGTGGAGAATCAATTAAAATTGGTGAAGTCGAAATCACGAAACTTGGTTATTCGAGAATGAAATCTAAATTTTTCGGGAAAAGCGAAAAACTGACGGTATATTGGACAGACACGATTTACATTCCAGAATTACATCAAGGATCGGTGATTTTGTGGGAAGATAAGGACGGAAAAAGTAGCAATTTTACTTCGATTCCGATGTCGACTCCCAATGCAGTTGTTTTACCAACTCTATTTCAAGCTTGCTATAACAGGCGAGCTAAATAATTTATGAAAGAATCAAAAAAGCATCTTGATATTGATCTGGGATTCCTTGATAAGAAGGAACC
>JAZDOT010000003.1:0-11101 GCA_043798355.1 Candidatus Peregrinibacteria bacterium | reverse complement strand
CTCGCTTATCCCCTAGGAGTGGAGCACTTCCTCAGGATTGCATTGATCACTTCAGGCAATGCACGGAGCACTTGGTCGTTTGGAAAGCGAATGATGCGGTACCCCAAACGTCGCAGTTCCTCCTCTCGTTCACGATCGTAGCTCCTCTGCTTCGCGTGTACCCCTCCATCGAGTTCGATGATCAGGTTCTTCTCGACACACAAGAAATCGACAACATACCAGCTGAGAGGAACCTGACGTCGGAATTTGAGTCCCATTGGCTGTTTCCTCCGCAGTGCGTTCCAGAGCATACGCTCTGCAGTTGTCATTCTTCTCCGCAGTTTGAGTGCATAGAGGAGCTTACGCCGCTTCTTCTGGGGTACTGATTCACGGCACATGAGTAGATCATCGTATTCTTTCGTGAGAGGTGATCAAGCAGTCTCCCCCTCCCCGTGCGGGCAGCGCCGCGGGGCGGGGATCCGCCTTCGCCCTATGGGCTATGGCGGGACAAGGGGGGCGCAAAGGGGGAAGAGGAAGTTCCAAATGAGCCACTTTTTCGTATACCAGTGCATTTTTCACTTCTATACTTTCTTCATGCGACGCAAGATCGAGACGCTGCTTTCCATGGCGGGACTCCGCGACGAAGAGGTGAGGATGTACATCCATCTTCTCGCGCTTCAGCGCGCTTCGATGAATGCCTTGATCGCACGGAGCGGTTTGCAACTCATGACAGCCTATCGCACCATGCGTCGTTTACAGGAGCGGGGATTGGTGCAGGCGGAAAAAATCAACCGGAAGCAGTCCGTTTACATTCCGCTCAGCCTGAGCGCGCTCGTAGCGAAGGTGGATACCGAGCAGCGCAAACTGCGTAACCTGCAGCTGGCGCTGCAAGGTCTGGATCACCTTCTCCCGTATGTGGCCAGTCGGCAGCAGAGTACAGACGGAGAGGAACCCGTCGAGGTGTTTTCAGGGTTGGATGCATTTCGCGAGGAATACCTGAAGCTCCCCGATCTTTGCGATGATGAGTTCCTGTGTATGGGATCCATGCAGAACTACTGGAACGTTGCCGGCATGTCCGACGAAGCACCCGAGGAACTGGCATTCCGCCACAAGCGTTTTAACAGGAACATGTTCTGTCGCGTCTTCAATACGCACTCCAAAGAGTCCGAGACGTTTGCAAAAAGGGATTCCAGGGAACTCCGGACCACGCGTCTCGTCGATACGATCCCGGTTGCCAAGGATTATCTCGGATACGCCAAAGATCATGTGCGCCATTTCGTGTGCGACAGAGAGAACCCGCGCGTCATCATCATCCGGCATCCGGAACTGGTGGCACTGTATCGCGATCAGTTCGAGCGGATGTGGACGATGGGAGTTGGGGCATAGTGTTGGGTGAGGTGCAACAGCGATGTTCACACGATCCTGTGAACATCAGTGGGAGAGAATCTGAGCATATCGTCAGTATTTTGCACTCTTGCTGTTTACGGTGTCCGGCTATTGCCGTGATGTTCGGTGAGCATAGAGTGATTCCGATGACGCAGACGTGTCGCCAGTGTTCGGCTCCCTTCGAGGTCACTCCCGCCGACCTCGCATTCCTCGCGAAGATCTCGCCGGTTTTTTGCGGCAAGAAATTTACGATCCCCCCTCCGACCCTCTGTCCGGACTGCCGCCAGCAGCGCAGGCTTCTCTGGCGCAATGAGCGGAATCTGTACAGGAGGACGTGTGATCTCTGCAAGAAATCCATCATTTCCCAGTATTCGCCCGATAAGCCATTCACGGTGTATTGCACGGAGTGCTGGTGGTCGGATAAGTGGGATCCGATGAGCTTCGGACGGGATTTCGATTTTTCCAAACCGTTCTTCGAACAGTTCCGCTCCCTTCAGGTGAAGGTTCCGCGTCTCGCGCTCAACGTCGTCGGGAACGAAAACGCGGAGTATGTGCACCTCTCGGGGTACAACAAGAACTGCTACCTCCTCTTTGCCGCGGAGTACAACGAAGACTGCTACTTTGGCACGCAGGTGGTGAAATCGATCAATTGCATGGATGCGTTCGATTGCTTCGAATCCGAGTATTGCTACGAAGTCACCGATGTCGAAAAGTGCCATACCGTTCTCTTTTCCCGCAGCTGCAGCACCTGTTCGGATTCGGCATTCCTCTTCGACTGCCGCGGGTGCAGCGAGTGCCTCTTCTCTGCCAACCTGCGCAATGCAAATCAGGTCGTTTGCAATCGCCAGTGCACGCCCGCGGAGTACGCACGTGAAAAAACTCTTCTCCAGCAGAGATTGGACCGAGGAGAACTCCCGCAGATGCAGAGGGAATTTCAAGAGCTCGAGTGCGGGTGTTTGCATCGATCACAGGACAGCGTGAACTGCGAGAGTGCGACTGGGGATTACCTGAAAAATTGCCGCAATGTGCGCGGGTGTTTCGATCTCTCCTACGGCGAGGACTGTGCGTACGTTTTCACGGGGTACCACGTCCGGGATCTCATGGATGTGTGTCACACGACCGATGCGGAAATGGGGTACGAGGGCATCAGTCTGGGGTACACTTCGTACAATACGATCTGCACGCACGGCTCATGGAGCGGGAAGAACCTCCTCTACTGCGATACGGTGCAGGCGGGGTGCACGGACCTCTTCGGTTGCGTGATGGTGAAGAAGCAGCAGCACTGCATTCTCAACAAACAGTATTCGAAGGAGGAGTATGAGACATTAGTTCCACGGATCATCGCACACATGCGCAAGACCCCCCTTCGCTTTTTCGGAGCTTCGGAGGGGCAGGCCTCACTTCGTTCCCCTTCGGGGAACTCCGCGGGGCAGGAATGGTGCGAGTTCTTCAGCCCCGCTGTTGCCCCTTTCGCGTACAACGAAACGACGGCGCAGATCTATTTCCCGCTCTCAGAGAGCGAGGCAGCACAGCGGGGATTCCCATGGAAGGACCCAAATGATGAGCCGATGTCGGTAGAGAAAATCATTGCTGCGCGGGATATTCCTCCGGCCATCGCGTCCGTTCCTGACGATATCCTCCATTGGGCGGTTGAATGTGAAGCGACCAAGCGCCCGTTCAAGATCATCAAGCAGGAATTGGAGTTCTACCGGAAGATGCATCTGCCCGTTCCGCACGTTCATCCGGATGATAGGCATCGCAGGAGGATGATGCTGAGAAATCCCCGTACACTGTGGAGCCGGAAGTGTGCGAAGTGCGGGAAGGCTATTGAGACGACCTATTCACCGGAGCGGCTGGAGAGAGTGTATTGCGAAGAGTGCTATTTGAAGGAAGTCTACTGAGGAATTTTTCCTCTCCCCCAGACCCCTCCCCGCCCAACCCGCTTTCCCGCCCGGGGAGGGGAGCACGCTTTCGACAGTGCATAGTGCAGGGGGATCCCCGTCCGACTCGCTTACCCCTCCGGAGTGGAGCACTTCCTCAGGATTGCATTGATCACTTCGGGCAATGCACGGAGCACTTGGTCGTTTGAAAAGCGAAGGATGCGGTACCCCAAACATCGAAGTTCCTCTTCGCGTTCACGATCGTAGCTCTTCTGTTTCGCGTGTACCCCTCCATCGAGTTCGATGATCAGGTTCTTCTCGACGCACAAGAAATCAACAACATACCAGCTGAGAGGAACCTGACGTCGGAATTTGAGCTCCATTGGCTGTTTCCTCCGCAGTGCGTTCCAGAGTATACGCTCTGCGATTGTCATTCTTCTCCGCAGTTTGAGTGCATAGAGGAGTTTTCTTCTTTTTCGTTGGAGGAGTGATTCTTCGCGCATACAAGAAAAGTAAGTGGATTATCGTATTCCTCGGTAGGAGTGAATCAAGCAGTCTCCCCCTCCCCGGGCGGGTACCGGTGTCGGGCGGGGAGGGGGCGCATAGGGGGGAGAGGAAGATCAGATGAGGCCACAATGACAGAAATTGAAGCTTGTGGGCAGAGTGCTTCTGAGGGGAATCTTACTGAGGAAATGATTGAGGGGGCCCTTGTTCGATTACGCGGACAGGAAGCTTCTCCGTTCGGACATCATCTTGATCAGCAATTGGTTTTTTTGAGCATTTTGAGTACGCGATTCCACGATCAGTATTTTGTCGCGATCAACCGCGTATGGCAGGAACTCATCCGTGCTGAAAATTTATGAAGGTCATTCGGGATTTTCTGTCCTGAAAATAACCAATTGAACGAATGCCATCGTGGCTGTTGCCTATTTTGCAACGAAACTCGTCGCCCCCAGCCACCCGGCTTCGCTATGCTACGCCGCGGTTGTTGCCTATTTTGCGACAAATGAAGTAGCGCCGAGCCATGCCAATTGAAACACCGCCCGCTGCGTGCGCGCGTAGACGGGGCTCTCGATGATGAGGCCCATGCGCTCTTCAGGGTTGAGCGAGAGGATAGCGACTTTGTCCCCGTAGATCGTGATTTCGTACTCGAAGTGGAATTCACGCGGGTTCACGAAGAGGATCTCCACGAGAGCGGGATCGAAACCTTTCGGGTAGTACGTTTTTAGGTAACGCAGGGCGGTTTTCGTGTGCGGCGAGAGCATGCGCGTTTTGATTCCGCGCGCAATTTTCCTTTCAGCGTACCTGCGTAAAAAATCCTCCGGGATGACTTTAGGAATGTCTTCCAGATTGGTGTAGCCGAGGAGTTCACTGGAGGACGTCAGTGTTTCCTCGAAGATATTCTTCATCCCCTCCAGTCCTTCGTAGTACTGGATCTTCGGCTTGTAGGCGAGGGCATTGGTGATGGAGAGGAGCTCGGGCAGGAGCTTCTCTGCACGCTCGAATTTTTCCCGC
The DNA here is from genome assembly GCA_043798355.1 of Candidatus Peregrinibacteria bacterium. Lineage (GTDB taxonomy): Bacteria > Patescibacteriota > Gracilibacteria > Peribacterales > Peribacteraceae > JAZDOT01. Next base: position 6,341 of record JAZDOT010000003.1, on the reverse strand, counting down.
TGTTTCAAGACGAGGATCTTCGGGCTCTCCACGGCGAAATGCTTCACCTTGTTTTTTATGAAGCTGCTCACGAGTCCTTTCTCGATGAGCTCGGAGAGAATCTTGTAGCAAACCACACGATGGACTCCGGCCTTCCGCGCGATGGCGCTCACGTACGATCCGCCGAGTTCTAGAATGGCCAGGTACACGCTTGCTTCGTCTTTCGTGAGGCCGAGATCGAGGAGATCAGCGGGTTGCATGGCTCTGTTGTAGTAAAATTACTACAGATATTGTATATCTTATACATGGCCTTGTGAAGTGTAAAAACAAGGAATCATTCTTTGATAATACGATGGCTGTATTGACGTTGTGACAGAATGAATCGTAGAGTGAAGCCATCATTTCTCTTGCAGTATGTCACAGTGTCTTCAGTGCGGATCGGCGTTTACCGTCACGCAGGCAGAACAGGAGTTCCTGCAGAAGATTGAACTGCCGCCTCCGTCTCTCTGCCCGGCGTGCCGCAGGCAGGGGAGGTTCGCGTGGAGGAATGAGCGGCGGCTCTACCACCGCAAGTGCGATCTCACGGGGAAGCAGATCATCTCCATCTACGCGCCTGACAGTCCGTACAAGGTCTATGATCAGCACGAATGGTATACGGACAAGTGGGATGCCATGCAGGAAGGGCGCGATTTCGATTTCGGCAAGCCGTTCTTCCCCCAGTTCGATGCGCTGATCCGCGCGTGTCCGAAGATCTCCATGTTTGCGTCGCAGAATGTGAACAGCGACTACGCGAACGGAGCCCAGCAGGACAAGAACTGCTATATGATTTTCGTGAGTGACCACGATGAAGACTGTTATTACTCTTATGGGATCGACAGCTGCACCTCCTGCATCGAGTGTCTGAACTGTTTCAAGTGTGAACTCACCATCGAGTGCGTGGACTGTTCCGAATCCTACAACCTCGCGCATTCAGAGCGGTGCCACAACTGCCGGGACAGTTTTTTCCTGAGTGACTGCAAAGGGTGCAACAACTGTTTCGGGTGCTTCGGGCTCCGCAACAAGCAGTACTGTATCTTCAATGAGCAGCACACAAAAGAAGGGTACCGGAAGAAGCTTCAGGAATTGAATACGGGGAACCAAATGACGTTGAATGCCGCCCGTGAGGTCTTCCGCCAGAAAGCAGCTCTGCAGCAGATTCACCAGTATTACGACGGCAACGGGAATGAGAACGTCACGGGCGACCACATCGTGCACTGCCGCAACTGCATCGAGTGCTACGACAGCGGAGACCTCGAAGACTGCGGGTACCTGATCTTCAGCTTCAAGTCGAAGGACTGCTTCGACGGGCACGTCGTCGTGGACCACTGCGAACGCACGTACGGAACCATTTCGACCATCAGCCAGTACAATACGCAGTTCACCTTCGTGAGCTTCTACTCGAAGAATTCTCAATATCTGGATCACTGCCAGTATTGCGAAGACTGCTTCACATGCTCGGGTCTCAAGAAGAAGCGTTACTGCATCTTCAACAAGCAGTACATGGAAGGGGAGTACAAGGCGCTTCGGCAGAAGATGATCCAACACATGGAGAAAACCGGAGAGTGGGGGCAACCACTACCGCCACAGCTCAGCCCGTTCGGCTACAACGAAACTGTCGCTCAGGAGTACTTTCCGCTCACGAAAGAAGAAATCAAGAAGCGCGGGTGGAATTATCGTGAAGATACGGAAGCCCAAACCTCCGCTTATCAGGGTCCGCGTTTCTCTCTTCCCCTCGACATCAACGATGTTTCCGATGACATCACCGAGAAAATCCTGATGTGCGAGAAAACCGGAAAACCCTTCAAAATCATTCCGCAGGAACTCACATTGTACCGAAATCATCACCTCCCGCTCCCGCGGCTCTGTTTCGATGAAAGACATCTGGAGCGTATTCAACGGAGGAACCCCCGCCATCTCTGGCAGAGGAAGTGCAAAAAATGCGGGGTACAGATCGAGTCGAGCTTCTCTCCGGAGCGTTTGGAGACGATTTACTGCGAGGCGTGTTACTTGAAAGAGGTATATTGATTACGTACAGGGCTTCCTTACCTCATATTTACCTTTCCATGTCTTCCTGTCTCTCCTGTTGCAACTCTTTCATCATCCATTCCGATGAAGCTGCATTTCGGAAGAAGATGAGATTTATTTTTGGGAAGACAACTATCGATCTTCCGTCTCCAGTTCACTGTCCGGAGTGCAGGCTTCAAATCCGCACCTGCCATAGAAATGAGCGGGCGTTCTACAAGCGGCCAGTCGCGAACGGGAAAAACATGGTGTCGATCTACCACGAAGAACCTCTCTGGGGGGCGGCCGATATCGTTCTGACTCCAGAAGATTGGAACGATCCGAAACGCGATGGGGTAGACCAGGGGAGAGCATATGACTTCGAAAGGTCTTTCTTCGATCAGTTCGCAGAGCTCCACAAGGCCTCTCCCCGCCTCGGCATGACGGTGTTGGCCAATGAGAACAGCGAATTCACCGCGGGCACGGCGTACTCCAAGAATTGTTACCTCATCAATTCTTCGGAATATGACGAAGACTGCATGTACGGCAAGCTCTATCAAAACTGTAAAAGTTCGGTGGACTGTTCCTATCTCTACGGGAGTGAGCTCTGTTACGACTGCTTCTCCGTCTACGATTCCTATCATTGCATCTCCGTTTCCTTCAGCAAGACTTGCCGCGATTGCTGGTTCTCGACGGATCTGATTGGTTGCAGTAACTGCTGTCTCTGCTCAAACCTCCGGAAGAAGGAGTATCACTTCATGAATCAGCCGGTGACGAGGGAGGAGTACGAGAAAAAAATGAAGGGATTTCAGGGCTCATACAGAGCGACCGAAGAGATGAAGCGGCGACTTGCACGTCTTCGGGAAACGATGATCCACCGCGCCGTGAACGTGGTGAATAGCGACTCTTGCACCGGCGATTACATCGAAAATTCACAGAACTGTTTCGACTGCTACGACGTGAACGAGAGTCAGGATTGCAGGTATGTTCACGTGGGTGTGAACGTCAAGGATATCTACGATTGCTCGAATATGTATCTCAAGCCGGAGCTCTGCTACGACACACTGGGGACCATTGAGGCATATCATTGTGCCTATTGCCTCTATGTTTTTCACAGCCACGATCTTCTCTACTGCGAATACTGTTTCAGCTGCAGGGATTGCTTCGGGTGCTCAGGGCTTCGCCAGAAGCAGCACTGCATTCTGAACAGGCAGTATTCCAAGGAAGAGTACGAGAAACTGGTGCCGCGATTGATCGCACTGATGCAGCAGCGTGGTGACTGTGGCCTGTATTTCCCCCCGTCTCTTTCGCCGTTCGGTTACAACGAGACGCTGGCGCAGGAGTACTTTCCTCTCACGAAAGAACAGGCGAAAGAACGAGGATTCTTCTGGAGGGAGATCGTGGAACATGTCCCTGACGTTGCAAAGACCATTCTGGCAGAGCGCCTTCCGGACAACATCGACGATGTTCCGGACGATATTCTCCAGTGGGCGGTTCTCTGCGTGGAGACGAAGAGGCCGTACCGGATCGTGAAGCAGGAACTGGACTTCTATCGTCGTCAGAACCTTCCGGTTCCCCGTCTGCATCCGGATCTGCGTTATGACCGGAGACTCGCGCTCCGGAATCCCCGGAAGCTCTGGGATCGGAAGTGTGCGAAATGCGGGAAGGCGATCGAGACAAGTTACTCGCCAGAAAGACCGGAAACGGTCTATTGTGAGGAGTGTTATTTGAAGGAGGTGTATTAGCCAAATCTCCATTCCCAAGGCTTCCTCTGCGGCTGTAAGATGGCCTTGCCCCCCATGCCACCGGTGCCGTACAATCATCGTGCTAAACCCACTGCCCTCCCGCCGGAAACGGCGCGACGGCAGTCTTTCGATGCATTACTTGCAAGGCAATTGCTTTCATGTATGCTGAAAGCAATCTCGCCCGGCGGGACCGAAAGGCCCGCCGGGATATTTTCATTTGGCGATCTGTGATCGCAGCCGTTCGAGAGAGCAGAGGAACATACCACGGTTCCGTTCAATGTTTTCCTCGTATTCTCTGCCCTTACTCCCTTGCGGGAAGACAAGGATCGCCTGCTTTCGTCGTTCGCGCAATACGTCAAAAATCGGAGCGTAGTCACCATCGCCGCTGAAGAGTATGAAGCCATAGAATCGATCGAGGTTTAAGAGGATTTCCATGGAGATCTCCACGTCGAAATCACACTTGCGCCTGAGGAGTGGTACCGGAAGGGTATTGCCTTCACTGTCTTCCATGATTCGTACGAGCTTCACATCTTTCGTGACGATTCTGTAGCCGGTCTTTGCCTGGATTGCCAAAAATTCCACGGACTTCGGGTGAGTGTCTCTGCCATGGAACAGCACGATATCGTGCACTTGGCTGTGGCTTCGGAGCAGAGCGTGCAGTTTTGCCAAATCGACCTCCCAGCCGTTTTTCTCCTGTACATGGAAGATGTTTGCCCAGTCAATGAGGGCAATGGTTGGTCCTTTCAGATGGAAGAAATCCGCCATGGGCGCGGAGTATACTCTCTTTCGATGCCCAAAACCTGCCCCCTGACCGGCCTCCCCTTCACTGTTTCCTCCGGGGAGATGGCGCTCAGGAAGAAACTCGGCGTCGAGGGTGAGCCTGAATTTCATCCCATCGCACGGTGGCAGATCCTCGGTGCTTTCTGGCAGCACTGGGCGCTCCACAAGAGGAAGTGTGATAAGACCGGGAAACAGATCATCTCGGTTTTTTCCGAGGATTGCCCCTATCCGGTGTGGCACAAAGACGAGTGGGTCAAGCATGCCGCGCCCCCTTCGGCAGACATCGATCTCACGCAGCCGATCTTCCCGCAGATGTGGGAGCTCTTCCGACGGTGTCCCATCTCACACAATATGGGAATAGGGAACGAAAACTGCGAATACACGGATGACTGGTGGTACTCCAAAAACTGTCACCTCTGCCACTCGGGCGATCAATGCGAGGATCTGCGCTACTGCTATCGGGTGGCGAATGTGAGCAGTTCACAGTATGCGGCATACTCTTTCATGAGTGAACGTTGCTGCGATCTGACCAATGCACACAACTGCTTCCGCGTCATTCATGCATTCAATTGCTGGCACTGTGCCGATAGCGCTTTTCTCTACGATTGCCGGAACTGCAACTATTGCATGTTCTGCTCAAATCTCCGCAACAAGTCCTATTGCTTTACCAACGAGCAGCTGACCAAGGAAGAGTACGCACAGCGTGTCCGTGCATGGGATCTGCGGTCGCGCAAGGCATATGAGCGGGCGCGCCGCGAGTTCCGCACTATGCTCCGGGAACGTTCCTGGCATCGCGCGCTCTTCATCGATCGCTGTGAACATTCCACGGGAGATTACCTGGATGAGTGCATGGACTGTGAAAACTGCTTCTTCATTTCCGGTGGCGTGCGGGATGGAATCAATGTTTTCCGTTGCCATAAGGCACAGGATTGCCTGGATTGCGTGAGTCCATTCAAAGGGCAGCTGTGCTACTGCACGAGCCTTGCTCAAGACGATGCCTACATGGCAAAGTTCTGTTGCAATATCACACAGTCCAGATTCATGGAGTACAGTGTCCACTGTTTCCAGTGCCAGCACTGCTTCGGATGCTGCGGGCTGGTCGGGAAGAAGTATCACATCTTCAATAAGCCTTTCCCTGAGGCGGACTATGAACGCGAGAAGCAGCGGATCATTGCGGCAATGAAATCAACAGGCGAGTACGGGAAGTTCTTCCCGGGCCATTTCGCTGCGAATCCGTACGAGGAGAGCATCGCCGGTTTCTATTGGCCGCTCACAGCGGAACAGGGGAGGAAACTGGGACTGAGGATGCGCGAACGCGAAGAGGAGCGCGCAGCGGGCGCCAGGGATGCGTCGGAGGTTCCGGATTGCTCCGATCAGGCAGACGAATCCATCACAAGTGCGCCATACTGGGATCCCGTCGCGAAGCGACCATTTCAAATTCTCCAAGAAGATATTCTTTTCGCACAGGATCTGGGCGTTCCGCTTCCATACACGTACTACATGCGCCGCCTCCAGGAGAACTTCCGCCTGATTCCTTTCGACGGGACATTACGCGATGTCGCATGCGGGAAGTGCCAAAAGCAGACGCAGACGGGCTGGCTGAAGGAGTATGACGGCAGAATTCTCTGTGAGGAGTGTTACTTGAAGGAGGTCTACTGAAGAATTTTTCCTCTCCCCCAGACCCCTCCCCGCCCAACCCGCTTTCCCGCCCGGGGAGGGGGGCACGCTTTCCACATTGCATACTGAAGGGGGGATCCCCGTCCGGCTCGCTTATCCCCTAGGAGTGGAGCACTTCCT
>JAZDOT010000002.1:0-81021 GCA_043798355.1 Candidatus Peregrinibacteria bacterium | reverse complement strand
TATGGACGTTCGTCACTTCGAAAAAGGTATCCATCTCTCCGATGACCAGAGACTCCAGATGGCCCGCAAGATCGGGAAGACGGCGACGTACTGCACACGCATCAAGGACGATGGATCCGTCATCCGCATCGAATGTGAGCGCCGACCGACACGCAAAGACCGCGATCAGGTGAAAGTGACGGTGACTGTGAAGCTGCCGCGCGTGCCCCTGATGCGCGCGACGTCCCGCAGACCGGACCCGGTCGAAGCGGTGGACCGCTGCATCGATAAACTGAAACCGCAGCTGAAGCGCTTCAAGGAGGTGAAGACCCGCCGCGGGCGCATGATCTCCGGGAGAAAGCAAATGCTTGGGGAAGGGGAATGATGGGAAATGCTCGTGAAATAATGTTGTTTGTTTTTTGTTTTTGGTTTTTAGTTCTTCGTCAAAAGAATGGCCGTCATGGAACGGAGAACGAAAAACGATAAACCAAAAACGATAAACGAATACTTATTCCCACTTCACCCTCTCCAGTCTGTCGACGACCGTCATCCACGTCTGCCCGCGCGCAAACACCATCGGATGGCCGAAGTGATCGGTGAAGACGAACCACGCCTGCGGCCCGTACTTCTTCCATGTCCCCTCGATTTCCACCCCTGACCGGAAGAGAAACGCACGGCCTTCTCCCGCGACAGGGATCTGCAACCTGCCTGCCTCCCCCTCTCCGGCTACAGGTATCTCGAGGAGGAGCACGTTGGACGGCTGGGCATCACTCACTTCCTCCCCGTTCTTCCGGATGTACCGCCACGTCTGAGGATCGTACGTGTAGGCGACGTCATTGTCCGGATTGTAGAAATTCACGGAAACGCGCACGGCCGGTTCCCCCGTCTGGGCCATGCCGGTTGCATAGGGCGGCCAGGACGCCGGAGTGATTTCCGCAGGGAGAAGCGGCGAAACCTCCAGAGCTCCCGTGAAGAGATTGTGGGGGGCGGGGACAGAGTCATCCCGGAAAAACTCTTTGGAGTACTTCAGTCCGTTGATCGCCGTGATGGAGGAATCCGACCGCACGCGCTCGAACGCTTCCGGACTCCCCCCGGCATGGAGAATGACATGGACAAGCGGAACGAGTGCGTCGATGAAGTACGGCCGGAGCGATCGGACGGGACCGAGGAGGGGCGGTAACCGCCGCGCATCGAAGATGGCTGCGAAGCGGGAGATGTAGCCTTCCACAAAAAATTCCTCAATGAGGAGAGCATCCTGCAGACCGCGCTGGTGGGGGCGCGCGGTCGGATGATTCTCGATCACCACCGCGACGAGCGGTTTCTCTCCGGTGAGGACCGGCAGGAGCGAAAACCGGGAGAGGACGGGAGCGATCATGGGTACGGATGTGTCTACCGGAAGACTGCGCGTCATCGCCCGACTGCGCACCGGAGCAGGAATCGGAGACCCCGTGAAAATATGGACGAACAGAGCGCCTCCGGTGAGACAGGCGAGAAGGAAGACAAGCGTCGTGAGGAACCGCGAGAGAAACGTCATTGCGAATGTGTGAGATGCGTCTATTTCTTGGCGGGAGGCCCCTTGCCCTTATCCGATTTTTCGGCTTTTTCCGGCTCTTTCCCCGCCTCCACCTTGCTTCCTTCTTCTTTGCCGGCTTCCGCCCCTTCGCCCTGAGCGGCTTCCGCCCCTTCGGCAACCACCGCGGCGACAGGCGCTTCGATGACTTCTTCCTTGCGCGGCTCCTGCACGAGCACGAGGACGGTGCTCTTGGATTCCTGGATATGCACCCCCTGCGGCACCTTCAGATCCCCGACTGTGACGGATGCGCCGAATGCTGCGAGAGACGCAACGCTCACTTCGATAGTGTGAGGAAGGGCAGAGGGGAGGCAGCGCACGGTGACGTGATCGTGAGGAATGACGAGCACGCCGCCGAGATCCTTCACGCCGGGAGCTTCGCCAGTGAAGTGCAGCATGACGTGCGCCTCGATCTCCTTCTTCATGTCCACCGCGTAGAAATCAACGTGCGTGATGCGATTGGAAACGGGATGGATATCGGTCGCGTGAAAGAGGACGGGGACGCTCTTCCCTCCGATCGCGAGATCGACAAGCGTGCTCTCGCCTGCCGTGATGTACGCTTTCCGAAGGTCTTTATAGTCGCACATGAGGGGGGTTGCCGGAGTGTCATTTCCGTACAGGATGCACGGCACTTTGCCTGCCGTCCGCAGCCGGTTGGGCTTCTCTTTCGTGCGCGCCAGAGCTATGAGGGGAACCATTGCCATGAAAAGCCCATGAAGGGTATGGAAAAAGCGGGATCCGGTCAACAAAAATCAAGACGGAACTCTCGGGAGCGGCTTCCCCCGCCATTTCCAGAAGTACTTCACCGCACTCACGAGATGCGCCCGCCCCGTCATACGGAAGAAAATGGAGAAAAAGCCGCCGCCGCTGAGACGCTGTTTGCTGTCGGCCGCGCGGATACTCGGGCAATAGACAACACGCTGACCGGCCTCCCAGCACCGTCGGCAGAGATCCGTATCCTCAAAGAAGAGGAAGAAGCGTTCGTCGAATCCTCCGAGTTTCCGGTAGAGATCCATGTGCAGGAATATGCATCCCCCGGCGACCCAGTCGGTATCCCGCATATCGATGGTACGCACGTTCCGCTGGAGGTAACGCTCGAGGCGCCTGTGGAAGAGACGCTGGAAAACGCCGGAGCGTTTGATGACGATGTCGAGGATGGTCGGAAAGGTGCGGTACGAATCGCGCACGGTCCCGTCGTCGAACTCGAGGCGCGGCGCGAGAATGCCGATCAGAGGATCGTGCCGCAGGATCTCTAGCATCCGCTCGAGGGCATCCGCGCGCAGCGTGGTATCCGGATTGATGATGAGGAGATACTCGCCCGTGGCATAGCGCGCGCCCAGATTGTTCCCCCGGCCGAAGCCGAGATTCCCCTTCGTCTCGACGATGCGCACGAGAGGATGCCCGCCGAAGGTATTGCGGAAAATTCCGATGGAATCGTCTTCGGAATGATTATCGATGAGGATGATCTCCAGCCTGTCCGCAATGGTCTGCTTCAGCAGGCTCCGTACGCACGCAACGGCATCTTTGGGCGTGCGCGTGGAGTGGACGAGGGCGGAGACGAGCGGAGCCGCGGCGGAGCCGAAGGCGGAGACGGATACAGACACATCGGTTATGATAGGATCATGAAGAAAGATCACCAAGATCAAGCACAAAAGAAACTGCAAACACTCAGCAAGCGCATTGCAAAGGCACCGACATCCCCGGGCGTCTACCGGTGGCTCGATCACAAGGGAACGATCCTCTATGTCGGCAAAGCGAAAAATCTCCGGAACCGCCTCGGAAGCTACGTCTCGGAAGGCAGCAAGAATGCCCTCGGGCCATGGAAGCGTTCCCTCATGGAACATGCCGAGGACTTCTCCGTGACCGTGACCACAACGGAACTCGAAGCGCTCGTGCTCGAGACCAATCTCATCAAGGAGAACAAACCCAAGTACAACGTCCTCATGAAGGACGACAAGAATTACGTGTACGTCCGGATCGGCAATGCAGAAGCGTATCCGGGCATCACCGTTGTTCGCCGCATGACCGAAGACGGCGCGGAGTACTTCGGCCCCTTTACGAACGCCTCCGAAGTGCACTCGACTCTCACGATGCTGCGCAAGATCTTCCCCTTCCGCGCATGCAGGATGGAAATTATCCCCAAGCCTCAACGCAAGGATTCAATTATCAATTGCTTTGCAAAAAAGGAAGACCGGTCGACCCTCTGGCGTTCCAATCGGCGTTACAATCAGCCACCGCGACCGCCCCACCCCGTGCCTCGACTACCACATCCGCCAGTGCAGTGCCCCGTGCATCGGACTGATCAACCCGGAACAATATCGAGGGAAGATCATCGGCGGCATACGGAAATTCCTGAAGGGGGACGCCGCAGGCGTGGAGATGCTTGCGCGGCAACGCATGGCGGAAGCGGCCAAAGCGCGAAAATTTGAACAGGCGGCGCGTTTCCGCGATGTCCTTGCCAACATCCGCAGCATGCAGGAGAAGCAGATCGTCTCGGATACGTCGGGAGAGGATCTCGACGTCATTGGCGTGGCTGTGCTCGGAGGACGGGCCAATGTCGTGCTCCTCCAGGTGCGCTCCGGTCGGGTCATCGCGGACAAGGAGTTCCCCCTCACGGGCAGAGCCGAGACGGTGGAAAGTGCGCTCGAACAGTTCCTCCAGCAGTACTATCACTCCGCTCCGGAGATCCCGCCCGTGATCGTCATGGGAGCCGAGCCGGCGGAGAAGCATGTCCTCGGGCAGTGGCTGAGAGAGCAAAGGAAGGGGGCGGTGGAAGTACGCGTTCCTGAGCGTGGAAAGAAGTCGAAGCTCCTCGCCCTCGCGGAAGAGAATGCGGTGGAACGCATGCGCTCCAGGGAAACGCGCTGGGAAGCGGAAGCGCGCAATATCGCGGAAGCCCTCAGAGAATTGAAAGATCTCCTGAACCTGCCTGCGATCCCGCGGCGCATCGAGGGGTACGACATCTCACATCTTTCGGGCACCGAGACCTCGGGAAGCATGGTGGTCGCCCTGGACGGAAAAGCGGCGAATGATCTCTATCGCTCGTTCGCTATCCGCACGCTCAAGCGCGGAGACGTGGATGATTATCGTGCTCTGCAGGAGGTAATCCGGCGACGGCTGCGGCATCTCATCAGCAACCTGAAACATGAGGAGAATCAATGGAAAACGCTGGGATACTCGTTCGGGCCGGCACGCAAAAATGAGGAGACCATCATCGAACACCTCATGCGCGAGGAGCCCGAACATCTGAGTTTGGAGGACATGAACTATCGCGATTTCTTCGTGGCGAGGAAAGGAGAAAATATCGTCGCTCTCGGGCGCTTCCTGACGCACGCAAAAAATGAAGTGGAAATGAAATCCATCTGGGTACATCCTGCCCACCGCAACCACGGCTTGGGAACATTTATGATCAGAAAATTGCTACAGAAAGCCAAAAAGATGAAACTTAAAAAAATCTACATCCGCATCTTCCTGCCGATGGAAGAGTTCTATGCAGAGCTCGGTTTCCGACGGGCAGAAAATTTGCCGCCTGTCCTGGGAGAGAAAGTGCGGAAAATCCGGGAAGCGCATCCGGACGTTCAGGGAACCACCATGGTCTACCTCTTCGCCGAGCACAGAGAAGATCCCTCTCTCTCTGCCCGCCCCGACCTCCTCGTCATCGACGGCGGCAAGGGGCAAGTGAGCGCAGTCGTTCGTGTTCTCACCGAACTGAATATCCAGATCCCGGTCATCGGTCTCGCGAAGCAGGAGGAACAAATCTTCGTTCCGGATGATCCATCTCCGGTTCCGTTTCCGGAAGGCTCGCAGGCGAAGTACCTCCTGATGCGCATTCGCAATGAAGCCCACCGCTTCGCCAATAAATTGCGCGAGGCGAAGGGAAAGAATGCGGCATTCCAAATTTCCTCACCCCCCTGACCCCCCTCTCCTACCCCACCCGCACTCCCGCGAGGAGAGGGGGGAAACCTCGAAGAAACAATTACAAAACATCATACATCCCCCTCTCCCGGCAGGCCGGTGGGAAGGGTGGGAGAGGGGTTAGGGGTGAGGCTAAACGCGGCTCTTCACCGCCCATTAATAATGAACCTCTCCCGCTCCTCCAGAAGAGACCCCAGGGTCTCCTTCTTCTCATGCCGCTGATGCCGCGTGACGGCGGAGGAGATCTTCGCGGCACTCTCCAAGAGATGCGGTACGTACTTGAGGACGATCGCCTGCGACTCGATCCCCTCTTCGATATGGATCTTCAGCATCCCGAAATTGAAGAGATCGTAGAACTGCGTCTGCGTGACGATGCGGCCCACGTGCTCGAAGTGGATCGGATTGATCTCCTGCCGGAAGAGGAGGGTCTGGTCCACGAGGATGATCTTGTCTGTCGTCACGATGAGCACGTCAAAGCGCCAGTCGATGAAGTACTTGATGAGGGGGAAGCCGACGAGCACGAGGCCGAGGAGGGCGAAGATCGGCAGAGTCCACTCCCACGTGAGCCCCGAGAAAAGCGCGGCGACGGCGAATGCGGCGAGCAGGACGGCGATGAGGAACAGCTTGATGGATGCGAAGAAGAACCTGAGCCCGTGGAAGCGCGTCATGAGGACGAGCTCTTCATCATTGTTGCAGTAACGGTCTTTGATCCTGTTGAGATCGGTCTCCAGAGCGAGGATGCGCATAAATTCAGTGTAGCAAATCAATGCTACAATCTCACCCTCATGAATGCATCCGCCTCCTCGGCCACACTGACACCATGCCAGACGAAGGCACTCGACATGCTCCGGCGCGAGGGCAATGTTTTCCTGACGGGAGCTGCGGGAACCGGGAAAAGCTACCTCCTCGACAGATACCTGGCCGGAAAACCGAGTGAGGATTTCCCGGTCGTCGCCAGTACGGGTGCCGCCGCAGTCATCGTCGGCGGCAGAACGTTCCACAGTTTCTTCGGACTGGGGATTCTGGAAGGCGGTCCGGAAGCCGCCGTCGGCCGGGCGCTACGAAGTCATAAGCTCCTGCGACGGCTCAATCGTGCCTGTTGCGTCGTGATCGATGAAGTGTCGATGCTTGCGGGGACGACGCTGAAAGCGGCGGAGACCGTTGCCCGGCGCGCCCGCGGCAACGATGCGCCGTGGGGCGGACTTAGGATCATCGCCGTCGGAGATTTCGCGCAACTCCCCCCCATCACGCCGGATCGTCAGGAAAAAGACTGGGCGTTCCTCCACCCGATCTGGCAGGAGAGCGACTTTCAACCCTCACTCCTCTCCACGGTCATGCGCACGCAGGATGTCCCCTTCCTGGAGATTCTGAACTTCGTGCGCGAGGGAGTCGTGAACGAACGCGTGGAGGCATTCCTGAATCAGCGCACCGGCAAGGCATCCGACCACACCGAAGGAACCCGCCTCTACCCGCACCGGGCGCAGGCGGAGGCGTACAACCTCCGGCGGCTGGAGGCGATAGCGAAGCCAGTACATGTCTTCCCGACCGAGTACGTGGGAGCGGAGAAATACATCGAGGCGGCGAAGAAGATCATCCCCATCCCGGACAAGCTGCTCCTCAAGGAAGGCGCGCTCATCATGATGCGCAAGAACGACGTCGAAATGCGATGGGTGAACGGGAGCTTGGGCTTCATTTATTCCATCGAAGAAGATGCACTGCGCATTCACCTGCTCTCGGGAGAACGGATCGAAATCGGCAAGGACAAATTCTCCTTTCTGAACGGCGACGGCGAGGAAGTGCTGGCTGCATGGAACTTCCCCGTAACGCTCGCATGGGCATCGACCATTCACAAAGCGCAGGGGGCGTCGCTCGATCGGATCATCGTCGATCTTCATGCGCTCTGGGAACCGGGGCAGGCCTACGTCGCCCTGAGCCGCGTCCGGTCGGGCAGCGGGCTCATGGTCGAACGCTGGAGCGCTTCTTCCATCCGCGCCGAACCGCTCGTGACTGCGTTCTACGATTCGCTCGCAGACAGGGCGCAGAAGTACACACCCCGGCCATTCTTCGCCCCCACGACGTCTCACGGGGAAGAGCGTGAACGAAACCCGCATCCCTGGCCGAAGAAACGGCAACGCGCAAGCTCGATCGCGAAACTCATCCATCAGAAAGTAAGTCTGGAGAATATCGCCAGTCAGTGCGGCATCAAACCTCAGCGCGTGCTCCTGTACATCGAGAGGCTTCTTGCCGATGGAACAAAAATGGACATCCGGTATCTGACAGAGGATATCCCCGGCCAGACACAGATCAACGCGGCATTTGAAGAGCATGGAAACGACTTCCTGAGGCCGGTCTTCGACGCGCTCAACGGGACGGTGTCGTATGACGAAATCCGGCTCGTCCGCTGTGTCCGGTTCGCAGAGGCCATCGGACGCTGCGAACATTCTCACCGGGAAGATGTCCTGTACTTCTGACGGCGGTAGCATCGGTACCACAGGATCGACACTATGCATAGTTTATACTACATGTTATAATATAACAAATGAACAAAGCTATATTCTCAAAAAAGGTCGTGGGTATTTCCACTGTGATCATGGCGGGGATCGTCTGTATTGCTGTCGGTACCGCTGCGAGGGGGCGCGCAGAAGTCGCCGGGAAATGCACCGCTGCCCCGGTATCATCGGACACCTTCATCAAGACCTACCGCATGCGCGATCGTGCCGATGGATACGGCATCCTGCCTACACGGGACGGAGGGTATCTTCTCACCGGTGATACGGTGTTGAGTTCCGGCATGGGGGTGTGGAATGCGTTCGCTGTCAAAACCAATGCGATTGGTTCCGCCGAATGGAGCAAACAATTCGGCCCCCAGAGCGCGGCCCAGGGTGTGCTGACGGAAACGGAGCGTCTCTCCGTTCAGACGAAAGACGGCAACTATGTCTTGGCGGGGGACATCATCGATTTCTACGATGCCAACTACGAGAACCGGAAGGAGGGATGGGGGGATGTGCTGGTGACGAAACTGAACGCGGGCGGGAACTGGATGTGGTCATCGATGGTCGGCGATTACAGTATGGATTTCCCGCAGAGGTTGTGGCCGACGGATGACGGCGGGGTTATCCTCCTTGCGAAATTCAAGAAGACCGGCCACGGCGGAGAGATCGCGGACTTCGACGCAGTGCCTGACTACAGTGTTGTTATCAAGTTTGATGAGAATGGCAACGTGCAGTGGAGCAAGAAGATGGATTGGACCGCAATCGACATGGAGATGCTCTCCGACGGGAGTTTCGTTGCGCTGGCAGCGATCGATACACGTATTTCGGGGCAGCAGAATGCAGGAACGGATGTTGCCATGGGCGCACTGCCGACAATCATCAAGATGGACAGTAAGCTGAACGTGCTCTGGGCCAAGAGTATCGAAGCTCCATCGGCGGCACTCACTACGGTGACTGGGACCACCCATGAGACTATGAAACTCAACAAGATGAACCTGCGCGTGCCCGGCGGCGATTTCCGAACGATAGAGCAGGCGCCGGACGGCGGGTTCATCGCATTCGGACGCTACTTCAACGCTGCCCAACTTCTGGGTGGTCATGCGGGCGCGAACATCAAGAGCATCCGCGATTCCATTCCGTCCGTGGCGGTGAAGGTGAGTGCCGGTGGGAAGTATCTCTGGGCAAAGAGCATCAAAACCGGGTCTGTCTCCTTCGATCTGGACCTCCGGACCGTGAAGACCGGCGACAATGCATTCGTTCTCTCCCGCAATGTCATGCGCGATCCGAAGGTCCTGAGCGTCGCGGATTTCGCGGGCAACGTGGAGATCATGAAGGTAGATGCCGATTTCAACCCGCGGTGGATCCGGAAGATCGACATCGAGCGGGATACGACCGGGGAGGATCTGCGTGCGACGAATGACGGCGGTATCGCACTCACGGGAAGGATCGTGACGAACGAGCAGCACATGATCATGGGGAGCCCGGAGCCGTACGAGGAGACGCTCCTCGTCAAAGCGGACGCCAATGGAACCGTGAGCGGGGCGAAGGGAATGACCGAGAGTAAGCAGACAACCGTAGCGGATGAAAGTTCCTTCCTGATCATGCAGGACATGAAAAGCACCGGTGCCGCGGAGATGAAGCTCCCGATCAATAAGAAAGTGACGCCGAAGGTATCGAATATCGAGGACAAGCAGCGCACGATCGTGTCCCCCGCCAAGACAGCGGTAACACCGCTCTGTTCCACGCTGAATACCGGAAACACGGGAACACCGTCACCCGGGCCGGGAGCCGTGCCGCAGGCAACGGGGTACCCGAAGATAAAATATGACAGCGTAACGGAAGCCAAGATTGAAACCGAGAAGAGTCGGCAGATCCATGAGGAACTCCTCCCGATCCTGAAGAAGGTATACGGCAATCAGGTGAAGATGACCGACAATACGAGCGGCCTCTGGCTCACGTACTTCTTCCCCCGTCAGGCGACCGTGGCCGACCGGGAAGCGGTGCAGAAGGCGCTTGTGGATCTTGGGTACAAGGTGGATGAAGCCGAAGGGGGAATTCTGAATGTTTCCAAAGTCGGGAGGTCGCTGCGCATGACGTTCTCCGTCAATAATGCCATGGTGGGGAAACTGGAGGTGATGCTGTGAATCGTTGAAACCGGGCATCGTCGTCACTCTGTTCCCCGCTCGGGGCACTCGCCTCGCTTCATCACAAAGAGCGATCGAGGACTCGCAGAGTCCGAGACCACGAGCGAGCCCCGCGCACGCGGGGCGAGTCGAGTGGTACCGCCAGGGGGAATTGAACCCCCGTTTCGAGGATGAGAACCTCGTGTCCTAGCCACTAGACGATGGCGGCGCAATGCAGAGAGTGTGCGGTAGCTAGCCACTAGACGAACGGACCGCAGCGGCAGTATAGGAAGCGGAGAGACCTGTGCAAAGAGGATCGTAGAGTAATCACTCACACCTCCTCAATGTTCCCCGTCCGTGCCGAAACCGAACAAGCCCGGAAACCGCGAGAGCGGCACAGCGGGATGAACACGCGCTCGAAGGCGTGGGCCAGCTGTCCGTCGAAGGCATTCCCCGATGCATTGAACTCGTCGATGGAAAAATGGTGGTCATGGAGGCGCCACAGGATGTCCGCGCGTATCCAGAACATGGTCCCCCCGAAAAATACGGTATCCTCCGGCTCCTCCGGAAGAGCGAGGCGTTTGCAGAGTGCTGTCAAAAACGATTGATTCGCTCCCATGCGCCTCTCTATGTACTCGGCACATCCGACGATTCCCACCTCCGGACGATCCCGGAACAGGGAGAGAATGTCCGCACAGCGGCTACGGGACCCGAGGAGAGCTTTGAGAAGAGTACGCCTCCAGCGTCCCCCCGCACGATCGTGCACGCTCATTTTCGAATGAATTTTGCAGACCAGATCGAACCGGGAAAAATCCATGTGATCCATCTGGGCGACGAGCCCGGCAACGTCGAAACCGCGATTGAGTGTGACCGTAATCACCGCATCCGGACAATCGCGCTTGATTCGCCGGAGGATCTCTTCGGTGTGACCGGCGACGAGATTGACGAACACCGTGACCGGACAGGACGGAGGAATGCGGCGCACGTGCCAGAACAATTCCTCCCAGAGATGTTCGTAGTAGAGGTGAATGAGGACGGCCACACGCGCAGGGGCGGGAGGCGGACGGGGATTGATGAAACACAGAATGGTTTCCTGAATCGACAAAAATCGTAATCGAAGTTGCCCGGCTCCATGGCATACTCTGTTCCGGAGAGAACGTGGCGAGAGGCGTACTGGCACCGGACAGACCACCTCCTGCCCGTCCGCAAGGAGCACGCGAAAACGAAGTTTTCCTCCACGAAGCAGCATGCACCGGCCGGCAAAGCCGACGGGGGCCGAACCGGCGGAGGAGGAGCGAGCGAGATGAGGCGGAACACCGAAATGGAGGAGACCGTACGTACACGGCATTTCTTCCTCTCCGACCCGGAGAAAAAGTTTCGCGATCCCCAGCGGATGCACGCACCATCCGGAAACGCACGCCGCCCCTCCGAAGAACGCCCGCGCGCGGGAAACGCACAGTGTGCATCCCTGTCTCTGTGTGATCCACGAACGGACAAAGAGGAACTTGTACACTCTGCGTGGAAGCCATGTCATGGCACACCCCACCCGATAGGACAGAGAATGCCCGAGAGTATGGAGAGCATCCTGCAAACCGACTTTCTCTGCCTCCCTCTGAAGAAGTTTCTCTCCGAGAGCCCCCTCCTTGGCACGGGCAGCTCGGAGTTCTTCGCGAAGAATCCGCTCCTGCGCGCGGGAAATCCCAACTTCGCTCTGCAGCATCCGCTCCTGCGCGCGGGAGGCCTGGAGATGTTTACCAAGCAGAGCAACCGCCTTCTCGAGCATGAGTACCTTCTGCTTCCTTGTGACAGCACGCCCGAGGGAACGGAAAAGACCGGCGAAGAACGGATCTCGTGCGACTTCGGAGAGGAGGCGGAGGAAGCCGGGAGGGACGGACCGCCCCACGGCGAGTACCCCGAGACCGGCATCGAAGGAGAGCGCGAACGAAGGGAAACGATCTTTGATCTCATCCCACAGTTTCCAGACGCCGAAATCTTTCTCCTTGAGACAGATGTCGTGGAAGACCATCACCCCCTGTTCGCTCATTTTCGGTAACCACGCTTCGAAGTCATGGCGGACGGCATCATAGGTGTGATAGCCATCGATGTGCAGGAGGTCGATGCTCGCATCCTCGAACATCGGCAACGCCTCGTCGAATGTCATCCGCAGCAGCGCAGAATGGGCGGAGAAGTGCGCAGCGTGATAGACGCGGAACTCTTCATATACTTCTTCGCCATACAACAAGGAGTGTGCGTCGCCGCGCCACGTGTCGACACCGAAACACTTCGTCGGAAGGCGCAGTTTTTGAGTCGCCTGGCAGAAGGCCGAGTAGGACACGCCGGTGTGGACCCCCAGTTCCACGAAAACGGATGGGCGGAGCGCATCGATCAGGAAAAAGGCGAACGGCGTCATGGGAAGCCATGCGGAGGTTGTATCCGCCCTCTCCGGCTCATCGAAGATGATCTCCCGCCCGTAAAAATCTATCGTGGGCATCAGGGGAATTGTGGCAGAAAATCGCTCCGGCGGACAACGATTGCAGCATAACATGCAGCGGGGGAATGACCGGGCTTTCTTCACTGTGATCCATCGTCATGCTACACTTTCGCTCTCATGAAAAAATTGAATATCACCATCATCGGCGCAGCAATCTTCGCTTTCGCATGCGCTGGAATCGCCTCCGCCCAAACATGGTCGAATATCGACTACTACCGCCTTGCCAGCCGCTATCAGCAGCTCCTGGATAAGAACGGCACGGATCCCCTCACGGAGAAACGCATCGCCGACGAGCGCCTGAAGATCCGCGCGATCATCGAAGAGGAAATCAATACGTTCGTGAAATCGCAGGAACAGACGGATCAGACGGACATTACCGGAGTGCTCGACCGCCAGCGCACGCTGGTAGACGTCCTCAACGAGCGCATGGACGGCAGCAAGGTGGATTTGGATCTCCTCGATAAGGAGGAGGGACTCTACAAGGACGCCCTCGCCGCCGGAACGGGAGTGCTGAAGGAAGGCTTCCGCACGACGAAGACCTACCCCGAACTCCTCGCGAAGAAAGCCATCCTCGAGGAACGGATCGATGTCCTGAAGCACGTCATCGCCTCGCAGAATGAACGGCTCTCCAAACTGAAGTCCGAGGAGTGGAAGAGGAGCATGACGGTGCTCCTGAACATCCTCTCAACCATCGCAATCTTCCTCCTCATCATCTGGCTGGAAGGGGTGATCCGCAAGCAATTCCTGCGCATCCAACACCGCACGGTGCGTTACGCCATCTCGAAGACCTTCACGATTGTCGTGTACCTGACGCTCTTCTTCTGGATAGCGCAAACCGTCTACTCCGATCACCCGGGCATCGTCGCGGTCGTCGCGGTCGTCGGCGCCGCCATCATCTTCACCTTCCAGGAAATCCTGCGCGGCATCGTGGGATGGTTCGTCCAGAAGAACTCCTTCTCCGTCGGCCAGCGGGTGACCATCGACGGCGTGACGGGGGATGTCATCGACATCGGCATGATCCACACCACCCTGCTCATCGCACGTTCTCCGAATATGACAGACCCGACCCAGGCGGGACAGATCGTCCGCATCCCGAATGAACGTCTCATCTCGAAGACTCTCGTGACCTACCACAGCACGTCGGATTTCGAGCACGTGGAACTCCCCATCTGCATCAAGAAATTCGATCAGTGGGAGATCGCAAACAGAATCTTCGAAGAAATCCTGAAAGAGGAAACGGAGGCCTACTCCCAGGAAGCGAAGTGGCAGATGGATCGCCGCACGCGCGGATTCTTGACGTCCCCCGAGTCCCCTTCCTTCCGCGTACATATGGAGTTTTCGGATCTCGGCGTGCTCTTCACGCTCTGCTTCCCCGCCCCCATCGGGCAGCGCCGCGCCGTCTCGACGCTGATCGCCCAGAAGGTCCTCGCGCGGTTGAATGAGGAGAAGATCGAGATCGCAACGAAGTAGGGTTTTTCCTCTCCCCCAGACCCCTCCCCGCCCAACCCACACGCTTCCCCGGGGAGGGGAGCACTCTTTCGCGTATTGCACTGATCATTTCACGTAATGAGTAGAGTATCTCAACTTTCTGCAACAGACATGATCAAGCAGTCTCCCCCTCCCCGTGCGGGCAGAAGTGTGGGGCGGGGAGGGGGCGCAAAGGGGGGAGAGGAAAAAACTGAAACCACCCTAATGGTGATACCCCCTCCCTTGTAAAATGGTCATTGCGCGGTAGATCTGTTCGAGGAGGAGCGGCCGGACAAACTCGTGAGCCAGTGTCATGGAAGAGAGACTGATGAGTCGGTGCGCACGTTTCCGTACACGATCGTCGAAACCGTACGCGCCGCCAATAATGAATGTCACAGATTCGCCCCGATCACGGAGACGCCCCAGATCCTGCGCGAATTGCACGGACGTCATCTGGACTCCCCTCTCGTCCAGAACCCAGATCTCCCCTTTTAAGCTATCAAAAGCCGAAAGAATCCTTTCGGATTCGTCACCGATCTGCTGATGCTCCTCTTTCTTTTTGCTCGCGGGCAATTCCACAACATTCAATGAACAGAGCGGCTGAAGCCTATTCACATACGCTGCAATCGCCTCTTTCACCCACGGCGTTTTGACGGTGCCGACGGCGAGGAGGGTGATCTTCTGCATGGAATGAATTCTACTCCTCTCATCGAAGTCCCTAGCCCTAACCCTAACCCTAACCCTAAAAAGGTTGACAAGAAAACCAGACAACCCGACAATCCCCGACCAACTTCGCAACTGCGGGGTTGGAAGCTCTTTGACAGCATTGCGATGGAAAATTTCCCACGATGACATTGGCACCTTGTTTATACGAACCCTAACCTTAACCTTATGCCTTACTTATAAGCAAAGTGCCAATGTTTTTGCGTGGGATACGTACACCCACTGAGCGTGAAGTTCCTTTTTCCCAGCAAGGAGAGAAACATGCTGTTCCGTTTGCGTTTTTTTGGACCTGAGGACCTCACTGCAGAAGGCCTTCGGGTTTGAATGTGTTCTGAACCAGAATTTGAACCACAGAAAGGGCATACATCATGCCACGAGCATTGAGTCTGAATGGAAACCTCGGAAGACAGATCCGCGTCGTCGGTTTCGGCGGGGGATTCAACAAGAACGAGTCACTGGCGTTCATCTTCAGGCACCACGACGACGCCCTCAGTCACCGGCACCGCGCCAAGCTGGTCGCCGGTGCGTTCAGTGATGACAGCCCCGAGTGGTCGCAGCTCGTTGCCGGATACTACAACGTCGACCCGGCACGGTGCTACGGCAACTGGCGGGAGTGCCTGAAGCAGGAAATGAAGCGGGAAGATAAGCCGGACATGGCGGTCATCGCCACACGCAATGTCGACCACTACCAGACAGCGCTGGCCTGCCTGAAAGCCGACCTGCATATCGTGGTCGAGAAACCCGTGACCATGACGGTCAAGCAGGCGCAAACCCTGCGCGACATCGCGGCGAAGTCGAACCTGGTGTTGGCAGTGCCGCACGCCTACCGTCACATGCCGACGGCCGTTCTGCTCCAGGAGATGGTCGAAAAAGGCGAGTTCGGCCCGCTCTTGGCGGGACGCCTGCGGTACATCCAGGGATGGGAAGACCGCCCGATGACGCTGGTGCAGTGCCCCCAGACGTGGCGCAACGATCCCAAAGTCGGGGGTGTCGGTGGCGCCACGGGGGATATCCAGACGCACATCCTCGACTTCGCGCGTCGCGTGGGCGGCGTGGAACCGCTGCAGCTCCTGAGCGAGCAACGCCAGTTCGTCACGGGACGCGGGAATGACGACTACAGCGTCACCCTGCTCCGGTGCGAAGGAAACGCGTTGGTGACCCTTACCGCGAGTCAGGTGACCACCAGCCGTGCGAACGATGTCGAAGTCGAGTTGGACTTCCGGGACGCCTCGGCCGAGTGGAAGCTGCGAACGGCCAACGAACTGACCGTGCGCAGGCACGGCCAAGCCGACCAGACGTATCGGGACGATCCCAATGCGGGCTGGGCGAGCAAGTACCCCAAGTTCGTCGCCGCCTGTCACGGACCCGGCGGGCACTGGAACGGCGGCCTCGGCCGGGCGTGGGAACGGATGTACGGGGAAATTCTGAACGACGTCGCACTCGTACAGCAGGGCGGGAGATTCCAGATGCGTGCGGAGTACTCGGACGGCGATGACGGGGTGGCGGGCATGCAGCTCATCCACCTCGCACATCACTCGCGCGGGCGGTGGGTGAATTTCCTGGACGTCTAGTCGGCCTTTCCATCGCAGAAAGCTGTTGAAGAGACCCGGTGCTCCTCTTGCGGGAGTGCCGGGTTTCGCATGCGGGAAATCACCAAACGAACCGGAAATACATTGACGAAAGTAAAGGGAAATGCACAATAGCGCCCCTGGCTCTTCAGTTCGTTTTGGACAATCCAAAACAAGAAGAACCGGGAAGCTCTTTGGCACTATTGGCATGAGTATTTCTCTGACGATGGCATCGTGTCTCTATAGAATAGAGCGGAGACAGGCTGCCATCGTCAGGAACTGAATGGAAGTAGTCGCATGTGCGGCTGACATTCTTTATCTGGGACGGAGGCAACATGCATGTTTAGGAGTACTGTGATGACGCGAGCTGTGACGTTGTTTACTGGTCAGTGGGCGGACCTCCCACTGGCCAAACTCGGCCCAATGGCGAAGCGCATGGGCTACGACGGCCTCGAATTGGCTTGCTGGGGAGACCACTTCGACGTGCCCCAAGCGGCCGGAACCGATGGGCCCTCGTACTGCAAAACGAAGTGGGATCTGTTGCAGGAGATTGGCCTCGATTCGTTCGCCATCTCGGGCCACTTGGTCGGTCAGGCTGTGTTGGACATCATCGAACCGCGACATAAAGCGATTCTCGGTGACGTCTGGGGCGACGGAGATCCGGCCGGCGTGAACCTACGCGCAGTGGAGTGGATGAAGAAGCTGGCGATCGCGGCCCGACGGTTCTACGATGCCGCGCCTGCCGTCGTCAAGGAGAAGTGGCCGAAGTGGGCCAACGGTAAGCCCCGCATTGTCGCGAACGGCTTCACCGGATCGTCCATCTGGGGGAAATTCTACTCGTTCCCGCCGGTGCCGCCGGCGGAGATCGATGCGGGTTTCCAACTGTTGGCCGATCGGTTCAATCCGATTCTGGAGGTGTTCGGCGAGCACGAGGTGCGCTTCGCACTGGAGGTGCACCCCACCGAAATCGCGTTCGACTGGTACACGGCCGAACGCGCCCTCGATGTGCTGGATGACCGCCTGGAATTCGGTTTCAACTTCGACCCCAGCCACCTGATCTGGCAGGGC
The DNA here is from genome assembly GCA_043798355.1 of Candidatus Peregrinibacteria bacterium. Lineage (GTDB taxonomy): Bacteria > Patescibacteriota > Gracilibacteria > Peribacterales > Peribacteraceae > JAZDOT01. Next base: position 63,625 of record JAZDOT010000002.1, on the reverse strand, counting down.
CTCGACCCTGCCGAATTCGTGCGCACGTTCTCGGACCGGATCTACCACGTGCACATGAAGGATGCCATTGTGAAGCTGGATGGCCGACGGGGCATCCTCTCGAGTCACCTCGACTTCGGCGATCCGCGCCGTGGCTGGGACTTCCGGTCCCTCGGGCGCGGCGACGTCAACTTCGAGGAGATCATCCGTGCCCTGAACGACGTGGGCTACAACGGTCCATTGTCGGTGGAGTGGGAAGACAAGGGAATGAACCGCGAGCAGGGAGCCAAGGAAGCCTGCGACTACGTTCGTCGCATCGACTTCGCCCCCAGCACCGTGGCATTCGACGCGGCCTTCGACGAAAAGGCCCAAGCGAAGTAGGGACTATTCGTGTCAACCAACGCCAAAGAGAGACCCGGTGCTCCCGTATGGGAGTGCCGGGTTTCGCGTTCCAAATTTCCAGTTTCCTAACCCTAACCCTAACCCTTCGTACTAAACCGATCCTCTATTTCTTCTGTAATACAGCGACTGTCTCGATATGCGCCGTATGCGGAAACATATCCACCGGCTGCACGGAACGAAGATCGTAGTCGGCCTTCAGGAAATCCCCGAGGTCGCGCGCGAAGGTGGCAATGTTGCAGGAGACGTATACGATTCTCTTCGGCGCGTGGGCGAGCACGGCATCCCGCGCATCCGGATGGAGCCCCGCACGGGGAGGATCTAAAACAACAACGCTGAAGTGATATTTGCCGTCCGGTTTCAGCTGATCGGGGAGCACCTGTTCTGTGCGGCCTTTGTAGAAGCTGATGTTCGCGATGCGGTTCTTGCCTGCGCTCTTGAGTGCATCTTCAACCGCAGTCGGATGACTCTCGATGCCCACGACCCGCTGACAGTAACGCGCGAGGTACTGGCCGATGGTCCCCATGCCGCAGTACGCATCCAGCAGGATATCGCGCTCCGTGAGATCCGCCGCCTGCGCGATCGATTGGTAGAGCTTCTCGGCCCCCAGCGTATTCGTCTGGAAGAAAGAGAAGGGTGAAATGTCGAACGAGAGATCGAACAGCCGCTCGGTGATGAACGGCTTGCCGACGAGCGGGTGCACTTTCGGGTTCTCCGGCTTGTCATTCAGGGACATATTTTCAATGACGAGGAGAGATTTCAGGCCCGAGCGGCCGGCGAAGCGCATGAAGTGCTGGAAGAGGGGCTCCAGTTCCTTCTTCCTCGCCTTCACGATGAAGGCGATCATCTGCTCCCCCGTATTGATGCCGCGCCTGAGCAGCAGCGTCCTGAGCACCCCGCGATGCGTCTTCGGGTTGTAGACGGGGATGCGCGAGTCCACGATGAACCGGCGTATGTCGGAAAGGAGTGATGCGATCTGCTCGTCGTAAAGGTGACACTCGGCAATGGGGATGATCGTCGACCACTGTCCGGGACTGTGGAACCCGATACTGGGATTCTCATCGTGGAATACTTTGCGCCCGGCGATCTCCTCCACCCGCGTAGACTCGAAACCGAAGGTGAGCTCCAGTTTGTTCCGGTAGTGAAACACCTGCGGACTGGGGATGATCTTGAGGACACGACCCGGCAGGCGCGCGCGCACGGCCGACTCCGCAGGAGTGAGATATTCGAGCGTTTCGCGGACGATATCTTCCTTGTAGGCGATCTGCTTGTTGTACGGAAGATTCTGCCACACGCACCCGCCGCACTCGTGGAAGTGCGGGCAGCGTGCGGGGATCTCATCCTTGGCCTTCCTCTTCACGCTCTCCACGCGAGCCTCATAGAATGACCCGCGGTTCTTCGTGATGGTGACCGAAACGGATTGCCCTGGAAGAGTTCCCGGAATGAAGACGGGGACTGCGCCGATGTGTGCCAAGCCGGATCCCCCCTGCGTGAGCTTTTCGACGCTCAGAATGTGCTTCTCCCCGGGGTGAACCGGCACTGGGGAAGGCTCGGAAATAGTTGACATTTAAAGATAAAAGTACTATAAATTAACACTTTTGCATCCAATGAGAGCACATGTCCTCTTCCTCACAGGACTTCTCTGCTGCCTGACCGGCGGAAGCTCGACCGTACTCTCGAGCGGGAGCATAGCACAGGAGATCGCCCCTGCAAATAAAGCGGCCATCCGCTCCGTCAGCCCGAGACCTCGCACGCAGACCGAACACCCCGGAAGTTACTACTGGATCGCCAAAACCGCCCCTAACCTTAACCCTAGCCTTAGCCTTAACCCTAGCCTTAACCCTCAGATCCACCTCATTACCAATGACACGGAAGAGGAGCGGGTCCAGCCCTTCGTCCCCATCGTGAACCAACCCGACATCACCTTCGAAGATAAACTGCTCGCGAGCGAAGTCCTGCGCGCTCTCCCGGGCGAATGCCTCCCCTTCCTCAAACGATTCGTCGTGCGCTATGACAGACCGAACCAGCGGGGACTCGCCGGAAAGAGCTCCATCGTCATCGACGGCTCTGTAGAGGAGAATGAATTCCGCTCACTCCTCGTCCACGAGTTCGGACATGTGACGGATCTCGGCTGCCTCACAGGCACATCCGCAATGGGCGCGAGTGCTTTTCGTGACGGGAACGAGATCATCTGGAATGACGATCCGAGCGTGAGCTTCTATGCCATCTCCTGGAAGAGCGCGAAGGAGAAGCATCCCGAAGCGCGCGCGGAAGATTTCGTCTCGGGCTACTCCGCCTCCGATGCCTTCGAGGACTTCGCCGAAACGTACGCGTTCTTCCTGCTCCAGCGCGAGAGCTTCGTGCAACGCGCACAGAGCAACCGCGCGCTGGCCATGAAACTGCGGTGGATGGAAGACCACATCCCCGCCCGCACGATTGCCTCCGGTTCTTTCCGGTGGCGCGGCGATATACCATGGGACGTGACGAAGCTGCCCTACGTCTGGCTGGGCTCAAACGTTCTTGCGCAGCAGTAATAGTTCACCCTCCTCATGTACCAAAGAATTTTTCCATTCTCAGGGGAACCATTGGCACATCGCGGACCTGACTTTAGGGAACGTGAATGCTCCCGTGGAGGCGAGAGATCTTTCGGTGACGTGATCGCATCACTCATGCGAGGCATCGATATACGCATACTGGTCAATGGCTTGGGTCAGGAAGTCCAAGAAAATGCATTGGAGGCACTATTCTCATCAGGCACCACTCCGGAACAGATAGAAACAGAATTGAATGCTCTTGCTGCTCGTGCCCCGCACATATTTGCGCGAGAGAAAGTAATGCGGACGCTAGGTTGGGTAGAACAGAAATGGGAAGGGAGAGTAAGAAAGCAAGGTAAACCCAAACCGCGCTAATCCTCCTCTGTTTCCTCTTCGTTCCTCTGCTTCTTTTTGCTGCACATTTTCCCTCTTTCCCCTACTCTATTCCCGTGCAGCGCTTCCGCCTCCTCCTGACCCTCTGGCTCGTCACCGACCTCCTCCTCTTCGTCGCCCTCTACGCTCTCGCGTACGTCGTCCGGGTCGGATGGATCTTCTCGACAGACTTCCCCTTCCTCCCGCACATCACTTCGGCCGCGATCGCCTCCCCGTTATGGCTCCTCGTCCTCGCGACGACGCGTACGTTCCATCCCCTGCGCGATCAGAGGACGCTGCGCAATGTCGCCTACATCGCCTATGCCGCGCTCGTGGGCACGGCCTTCTACGCCCTCACGTACTACTTCCGCTACAGCGAACTCTTCAGCCGGAAGCTCCTCATTGAGGCATTTGTCCTCTCGGCAACCGGAACATGGATCTGGCACCTCCTGTTCCAATCCTTCCTGCGACACATGCTCCGCCGTGACCCGCCGACCTTTCCCACCCTCATTGTCGGCGTCACACGGGAATCGCGCGCGCTCATCGAAGCACTGCAGAAGAAGAAGAATCCTCTGAAGCCCGTCGCAATCCTCGATGGTCGCGGGTGGAGCGAGTGCGAGGTGGGTGGAATTCCCAATATCGGAAAATTAAATAAGCTGGAGGAGACGCTCGAGCACTTTGCGATCACGCACCTCATCCAGGCAAGCGATCTGGAGCAATCCATCAATCTCCTGAGTGCCTGTCGGAAACGCGGCATCACCTACATGCTCCTCCCCTCGGTCTTGGGCATTGTCGAGCGCGATGAAAGAGTGGAGTCGCTCGAAGGGTATCCGGTGACTGTGGTGAGGCCGGAGTAGGGAAGAAACCGAGGATGCTGAGGACTCCAAAGATGCCGAAGAGGATAAGGATTTGTTCTTTTCCTTCTTCGCCCAGAGCGACAAGAAGGTTATGCTGCTCCTCGGAGTCTTCGGTTTCCTCGGAGTCTTCGGAGTCCTCTCATGCATGCATTCATTCTGGCTGGCGGCTTCGCGACGAGACTGTGGCCCCTCACGGAAACGCGGGCAAAACCGCTCCTGCCACTCGCTGGCAAGCCCATCCTCAGTTCTGTCGTCGAACGTGTCCCGGAAGGCATCCCCATCACGGTGAGCACTAATGCAGCAGTCGCAGAGGGGCTCTTCGGCTGGGCGAAGACGATCGATCGCCCCGTCGAGATCCTCGTCGAGGAGACGCGGCACGACGATCACAAGCTGGGAGCGCTCGGGGCGGTGTCCCAGTGGATCGAACGGGCGGGTATCCATGACGATGTCCTGCTCCTCACGGGAGACAACTACTTCGGCTTTTCGCTCTCAGACTTCCTGGCTGCCGCTGCACACGATGTTCCGCTCCTCGCCGCTCACGACATCCGTGACCGCGAGCGGGCGAAATCCTTCGGCACGGTGATCCTCGGACCCGACGGGAAAACGATCACGGCATTCGAAGAGAAACCGCCTGAACCGCAATCGACGCTCGTCTCGACAGGGTGCTCGCTCCTCCCCGCTTCCGTCCTTCCTGTTCTCGTGGCATATGCGAAGCATCATCCTGACAACGTCGGCGGCATTTTTGAGGAACTGATCCGCCGCTCCGTCCCCGTCGAGTGTTTCCGCTTCAGAGAACCGTGGTTCGACATCGGATCCTTCGCCTCCTACCTCGAAGCCACGAAAGCTCTCGTGGGAGACCGCATCCTCAGAGATCCGTCCTCTCTCTTCACGCAGAATCAGACCGAGGGGAGCGTCGTCATCGGACCGGCCTGCAGGGTGGAGAACAGCACCCTGAGGAACACCGTCCTCTTCGAGGGATGTACCGTCGAAGATTGCGTCATCGATCACTGCGTTATCGACGACCGGTGCGCGCTCAAAGGAATCGATCTCACTGGAAAAATGCTGCGGGCGGGGACGGTTCTGCGGCGATTGTAACAACCGCCTCTCGCAAGACCGCAGCCGGGAACGGCTGCTGCTGGTGAACCTTAACCTCTTTGCCATCTTTGCCCTCTTTCACCTCTTTGCCCTTCATTCACCACCAATCACCTCAAAATCCGGCGCGATGTCGTTGCACCCTCCCATGATCTTCCCTACACTTTCGGCGCTTTCAATAAACCGCATGAAACGTTCCATCCTCCCGTTCCTCTTCATCGCTGCCCTCATCGGCTGCACGCGCACGACCCCCGTATCCTTGACGCTCTCCGTTCATGCCGATTCCCCGGAACGCAAGGCGCTCCTCGTGACGGCCAGCCAGCATGTCATTGAACGGAGAGTCGAAACGCTCGAAGGCGCGAAGCCGGTTGTCACTGCCCGCACGAGCGGTGAGACCGTCCGCCTCACCTTCCGTGTGAATCAGGCGGAGACCGCCGCCCTCCTGACGCAGCAACTCTCGTCCCCCCTCGATTTCCGCATCATGCGTGAGGCAAAGAAGGGGGAAACCCCCACGATCACGCTGGAACAGCGGGGGTCGTTTGTGGACGGCGGCATCACCGATGCCATGCTGGACTGGGTGCAAGCAGAAGAGGAACCGGGGCAGAAGGGAAGGGTCACCATCACCTTCACCAAAGAAGGGCAAAAGCTCCTCCAGAAGACCTTCGAAGAGAACAAGGGATCCATGATCGGCCTCTTCGTGCGCGGCGGACTGGTGTCATCCTATCAGGCGCAGGAGAAAGGTCTGAAAGATAATATCGTCATCGGAGGCATCCCCAGTTTTGCTCTCGCACAGGCGTTCGCCGACGACGTGAATACCGGAGCGCACGTCACCTTCCGCTCCCGCTAACGATCCGCTCTCTATGGCTGCCCACCGACCGAAATTCTGGCCTATCGTCACCGTCGTCCTTGCGTTCCTGATCGTCACGATCACCCTCCCGCAGTCTGCGCGGAAGTGGGCGCCGTCCTTCCTCCAGTCTCCGAAAATTCACTATGGTCTCGATCTTGTGGGAGGCACGCAACTGGATTTCCGGATCTCGGAAGTGGAAATGCAGGATCAGATCACCCAGATCGACCAGAAGATTGCCGAGTTGGAGGCACAGGGAAAGAGCGCGAATGAGATTGATCCCCTCCGTGGGCAACGAATGGCAACTGTGGAACAGCAGACCACCATCGTTGAAGCCATCCGTACCGTGCTGGAGCGCCGTATCAATGCAATGGGCGTGAGCGAAGCCGTCATCACCCCGTCCTTCATCGCCAACGAGAAACATCTTCTCGTCGACTGCCCCGGCGTCGTGGACACGCAGACCTGCATCGCAACCGTCGGAAAAACCATCCAGCTGGAATTCAAGGAAGAGTTCACCGAACCGACGGCGGAGTACGAGGCGACTGTCCGTGCCCGTGCCGACTCCGCGCTGAAACGCATTACGGAGAGCGGCACTTCGCTCGCAACGGTGGGCCAGGATATGAGCGGCCAGTTGGGGGTTGCCTACTCCGATGAGCGGCCGTATTTCCGCGGCCAGCTCCCCGAAGGTTTGGAGCCCCTCTGGAACACGAAACCCGGACCGACGGTCATGGAGAAGGAGGGGATCTTGCGTCTCCCGTCACAGGGACAGGACGGGCAGGTCTCCATGCAGGAAATCCCTGGCATTTTCCTCGCACAGGTGATACGCCCCAAAACACAGTCCGGCCGGACCATCGGGGATATCTCCGAGGCGCTCAACGAGCTCGCTTTGCAGCAAAACATTCGCGTTTCGAAGTCCACCGATGTCTCCGTTGATTCTTTCCCCGCTCCGGTCACTGTCGCTCTCCGAACCATGACGGAAGGGCAGTTCAAAGATGTCACGCTCCCAGACGGATCCGCGCTGGTCATCGCCATGCGGGCACTCAAGAAAGGCACGGAGCAGATGGAAGCCAGCCACATTCTCATCTCCTACCAGGGAACGCTCTCCGGCGCCGTCATGGGGGAAAAGTCTTCCGAACGGACGAAAGAGGAAGCTCTCGCCCTCGCCCAGGATATCCATGCACGCCTCCTGAAGGGGGAAAAATTCGAATCGCTCGCGGCCACGTACTCGGAGGGCCCGTCCGCGAAGAAAGGTGGCAACCTCGGCGTCTTCGGAAGAGGAACCATGGTTCCGGCCTTCGAAGATGCGGCGTTCTCCCTCCCGCAGGGACAGATCAGCGATCCGGTTGAAACCCAGTTCGGTTTCCACATTATCCGGTCCGATCGCGCTCCGTGGACTCCCCCTGACCGCGTCACCGTCGAGGAGATCCGATTCACCGGAAAGAATGCGGCTGCGGATGCCTCCGCGGCGGCAGAGCTCCTGAAATCGGGAAAGGTCGTCCGCATGGAAGAAGTCACATTCATCCGCCTCCTCTTCTTCTCGCTCCTGCCAACCGGCTGGAAGGATACGGATCTCAACGGAAAGCACTTCCGCGCCGCCGCCGTCACGACGGATCAGATGAGCAATCTCCCTATTGTACAGATCTCTTTCGATACGGAGGGGGGCCAGCTCTTCCAGGAACTCACGAAGAAGAACATCTCTAAGCGCATCGCCATTTTCGTCGGAGGGGAAATCGTCTCCGCGCCGACCGTGCAGACCGAGATCAGCGGTGGCATCGCCGTCATCACGGGAAGCCAAACCTTCGAAGAGGCGCAGCGCCTCGCCACCGATCTGAATACCGGAGCGATTCCCGCCCCCATCTACCTCGTGGGGCAACGGACGATCGAGCCCACTCTCGGCGCCGAGGCCGTGCGCACGTCCACGCGGGCAGCCCTCATCGGCATCGTCTTCGTCTTCCTGTACATGGTGATCCTCTACCGACTCCTCGGCCTTCTCGCGAACGTCGCCCTCTTCGTCTATGCCCTCATCCTCATCGCCGTCACGAAGCTCCCCCTCCTCTTCTTCTCCAGCCAGTATATCGTCCTCACGCTCGCGGGCGTGGCCGGCATCCTCCTCTCCATCGGCATGGCGGTGGATGCGAATATCCTCATCTTCGAACGAACAAAGGAGGAGCTGCGCAAAGGCAAGCTCCTGAAGACCTCCGTGGCACTCGGCTTCCAACGTGCGTGGCCGAGCATCCGGGACGGCAACGTGTCCACACTGATGACCTGCGCCATCCTCTTCATCATCGGAACCTCCATCGTGCGCGGCTTCGCCATCACGCTCGGCATGGGCGTGCTCATCTCCATGTTCACCGCCATCATCGTCACCCGCTGGCTGGTGGAGCGCGTCATCACGACCCGCCTGGGCCGACACCTCTGGCTCTTCGGAGTGAAGGAGCAGGCTGCGGCCTCGAGTGATCCTGACAACATCTGATGCCTCTCTTTCGGCCGTCACTGCTTCTTCCTGCGCCGCTCGTAGGTGAGGAACGTGAACGGGTACGGGTGCCGGTCGTCTTTGGCATGATCTTGTCGGCTGACTTCCTTCCACTCGTCAGAGGAAATCTCCGGAAAGAACACGTCTCCCGGTACCTCGGCATGCACGCGTGTGAGATAGATGCGGTTGGCAATCGACATCGCGAGGCGATAGATCTCCCCTCCACCGATAATGAAAATCTCCTCACGCGTCTCCTGCCGAGCCCGCTCGATCGCCTCTTCGATGGAACGTACAGCGACGCACCCCTCGTGCTTCCAATCCGCCTGTCGTGTGACGACGATGTTGGTCCTCCCAGGCAGAGCCCTTCCGTTGCGCCGGATGATGGATTCGAAATTTTTCCGCCCCATGATCACGGGTGCTCCGCGCGTCTTTTCCCGGAAGAATTTCAAGTCATCCGGCAAGCTCCACGGGAGATCGTTTTCGCGGCCGATGACGTTGTTTTCCGACGCTGCGACAATCAGTGAGACAATCATGCCAATAGCTTAAAGCTTAAAGCTCAAAGCTCAAAGCTCTCCCTGCCCTAACCCTAACCTTAGCCTTAGCCTTATCCCTTACACGGCTATCGGCGCCTTAATCGCCGACAGCGGATCGTAATTCAGGACTTCAAAATCCGCGAATGTGAAAGAGAAGATCGACCGGACCGCAGGATTGAGCCGGAGCTGCGGCAAGGCACGAGGCGTGCGCGAGAGTTGCTCGCGGGCCTGATCCAGGTGATTCGAGTACAAATGCAGATCCCCGAACGTATGGACGAAATCCCCGACGGAGAGTCCTGTCACCTGCGCGATCATGTGTGTGAGAAGGCTGTAACTGGCAATGTTGAAGGGAACACCGAGGAAGAGGTCGGCACTGCGCTGGTAGAGCTGACAACTCAATTTCCCATCCGCGACGTAGAACTGAAAGAGGCAATGACAGGGAGCGAGCGCCATGCGCCCCTGCCGCACGTTCTCCTGCGGAGAGACGGATTCATCCGGGAGAGAAGCCGGATTCCACGCCGACACGACCATTCGACGCGAGTGCGGCCGCAGACGGATCTGTTCGACCACTGAGGCAATCTGATCGACCCCGTTGAAATCCCGCCACTGTTTGCCGTAGAGCGGTCCCAGATCCCCGTTTGCATCCGCCCACTCGTCCCAGATGGAAACCCCCTGTTCCGCAAGCGAGCGCGTGTTCGTCTCACCGCGCAGGAACCACAGGAGCTCATGGAAAATGGACCGCGTGTGGAGCTTTTTCGTCGTGAGGAGCGGGAAGCCCTGAGAGAGATCGAAGCGCATCTGCGCGCCGAAAACCGAGAGCGTGCCCGTACCGGTCCGATCCTTCTTTTTTACTCCGTTTTCGAGTACATGGCCGAGAAGAGAGAGGTACTGTCTCATTGACCCCCAAGCTACCAGCTACCAGCTACAAGCTACAAGCTTTTGGCAAACCTCCACGCCATCTCAAAAATTTGCCTCTGCGTCTCGGCGACCTCCTTACTCTCAATGATGACCGCGAACATCTTTTCGGGAGACCCGAACGAGCAGATAGCGACCTTGTGGTCGTAGATGTTGATCTCATTGCCGAAATCGAAGTCTTTGACTGGAACAAGCCGGATTTCACGCTTGCGTTTCCGATCTTCACCATGGACCTTCCGCCCGGCCTCATCGTCCGGTGCTATGCCACGAAGATAAATCCCCCTTCGTACGCGCTCGACAACGTATTCCCCGTCATAATCGGGCCAGAAGCGACGCACCACCGCGGAATTCGCGAAATTGAGAAGTTCGCTTTTGGCCGTCAGCGTGTCTTCGTAGACGCTCCTGAGCCCCTCCCACCCCTCGAAGAACCGCACGACCGGCCGTCGTCCCCCGCCCCCCTGCATCGACCGCAGTTCCGGAAGGACCCGCGCAAGAGCATCGGCATTCTTGCGCGCCTCGATCGCCAGCTGTTCCGGAAGAACGGGACTGTACCACTTCGCCCTCGCCTTCTTGGTAACCGTCACCGTTCCCCTGCGCGCCAACCCTTCGAGCGTGTTGTAGGCGGTGATGCGGTTCATGCCCGCCGCTTTGGCATACTCCGACGCCGGAGCCGAGTGTAGTTCCAGCCCGGCGAGGTACAGGGCCGCCTCTTTGGGATCGAGCCCGACCGAGCGGAGGATGTGGAGATGATCGCTGGACATGGATAGCTTCTTAGGTGGTAGCTTCTTAGGATTGCGAAACAAAATCGTGTATGCACGCATGCATGAATCCCACAAAGCAAAAGGGTATCAATGTTGTCGGAAAATACAACATACAATCCACTGTAAAGACGCACCGTGGGTGCGTCTCGGTTCACTCGACACATCTCCGCTGCACACGCTCACGATTAGCGATATACATCGTGATCCCCCACAGAAAGAAGTGCCCAGACATCGTGGGCATCGTTCTGACAAACGATTCTGTAACGGTAATTCACGGAAAAGCTGAAGAAGCGCCGCAGCTTGCCCTTCAGCCGATGCAACTTCAGTGAACGATCGCGGGGATGAGACTGGAAACGGAGGACGGCCGCATCGACTTCGTCCTGCAACTCCGGAGGAAGCTTGTTGAACTGCCGGAGAAAACTGGGCGTGAAGAGAATCTGCGTCATAACTTCCTTGCAAGATTGCGGAGTTTCCCCCTCAGACGCGGCTCTTCACTCGCCCTGAGAACATCCTCAACAGCCTGCTGCTCCAGATAGCAACGGAGTGCTCTGCGAATGACATCGGCTTTGTTGGAAGCGCTTCCGCGCGCGATGAGCTTCTCGAGCGCATCGAGGAGATCGGAGGGGAGCGGAACGGATACGGTCGTCATGGAGAAGGATGTGAAAATATCATATGATAATATCATACTCCTTACGCCCCTTCATAGGCAAGACCATCCCGCACGATCCTATCTGCTTACAATCTAATCGGCTGCCCAAACTCGTCGCGATACCCCATGAGTGGCGGCTGCCAACCTGCGCCTTCTTGGAACTCCCTGCTCCAACTGGCGCTCCCCACGATGACCTGAGCTCCGTCTTGTGCAGTCAACGAACCACCAATGGGATACTCCTGCCGCGGTAAGGGCAGATCGAGCAATCCTGCCTCCTGCAACTGCTCCCGTAAGCGAGCCTGGGCCAGATTGACTGCCTCGCTCCACCTCGTCCGCAGGAGAATGTTCGCATTTCTTTGTACGGATTCGATACCAATACGATCGCCAGGACGATTGGGATCTTTGAAGAGATGCTCCAAACACCACCGGGCATGGGTGATGTACGAACCACGCGCCTCGTCCGGAGTGTCATACAACCACACGTGATGCTCGCCCCCCAAGTGATCGTCCACCGTTCCATGCAAAAAGCGCTGATGCGGCAAACCGTTATGGAACAATTCCAAGTATGTCCACACCGCCTGACGCACGGTAGGACGCCCATCCATCCAGTCCTCGTGCATGAAGAAAGCGGGCTTCCCGACGGGGAATTCGTTCAATTGCTTCAATAGGCGAGACCGAAGTTCAGATGACTCCATATCGCATTTATTCCGATAAACAGGATACAAGTCAACAATGTTCGACTAATTCTTTGCCAAATCCCTCTTCGTCATCGCAAGCGACGATGGACACTTCTTCCGAAACACGCACTTCTCACACTCCCTGCTGCGCGCCGTGCAGACCGCTCTGCCGTGACTGATCATCAGCGTGTTGAGAAGCCCCCATTCCTTCCGTGAAAACTTCTTCATAAGGTCTTTCTCCACGTTCTCGGGCGTTTTTCCGCGGCTGAGCCCCATGCGCCGCGCGAGCCTCAGAACATGCGTATCGACAGCGATCCCCTCATTCTTCCCGAATGCCGCGAAAAGAACGATGGCAGCGGTTTTCCTGCCGACTCCGGGGAGACGCACGAGTTCTTGCATCGTCTGCGGAACTTTGCCATCGAATTTCCGCACGAGCATGCGGCAGAGCCCGTGGATGTACTTCGCCTTGCTGCGAAAAGTCCCGCAGGAGTGGATCATCGTCTCCAGACGTTTCCGCGGCATCTTCAGGTAATCCTCTGGCGTGCGGCAGCGTGCGAATAATGGCGGCGTCACGATATTCACCCGCACATCCGTGCACTGCGCACTCAGGATGGTGGCGACGATCAGATCGAGGGGAGTCTCCCACCTCAAGAATGAAGGCGGAGGGTGATAGAGGTGTCTGAAAACACGAAGGACAGTGCCTGGAGGAATACCGAGGGAGGACACAAGGTACAAGATACAGGACTCAAGGAAGATGCAAGAAACAAGATACAAGATCCAAGTTTGCTTCAGAGGAATATCGAAGTGCCTAACGAAGGTTTGCATCTTGTATCTTGCGTCTTGGATCTTTCGTCAAGATCACTCTCTGGCTCACGCGCTCACATCAGCTATAGTCGCTCTCCAATGTTACCCGCATTCACTGTCTTCGACGTGGAAACAACCGGCCTCGACCCCAAGCGCGGACACCGCATCATCGAGATCGCCGCCGTGCGCATCGAAGCGGGGCACGTCATCGCAGACCGCACGTTCGTCGAGCTGGTGAACCCCGAACGCCCCATTCCTCCGGAAGCGGGCAGAATCAATAAAATACGCGATCAGGACGTGCGGGATTCCCCGACCATCGATCAGGTGCTCCCGCGGTTTCTTTCTTTTTCGAAAGAGTCCGTTCTCATCGCCCACAACGCGGAATTTGACATGGGATTCCTCGAAACCGAGAAGGAATGTTGCTGGGGTTATATCGATCTCCCCGAGTGCCTCTGCACGCTCAAGCTCAGCCGCACGCTCTACCCGCACGAATACCGCCACAGCCTGGACATCGTCGGCGCACGTCTCGGTATCACCCTGCCAACAGCCCTCCACCGCGCGCTCCCGGATGTCCTCCTCACGGCACAGGCATTCGTAAAAATGCTCTCCGCCGGAAAAATCGAGAGAATGGAGGACCTCCGCAGGATGGCCGGCATCCGCCAAATGGTGGCCTGATTCGTATGCAGATCCAAACGAACCTCGCTATACTCAAAACAGATATCTCTCCTGATTCCAATTTTTAATTATTAATTATCAATTATCAATTATTCATTTCCCTTGGCCGTCCTCCCCATCCAGACCGGCAAAGACAACCCCATCCTGCGCACGAAGGCGGCCAGAACCAGAGGAGCCACGAAAGAAGTCCTGAAACTCCTGAGGGATCTCGCGGATACCCTCGAAAATGTTGGCGGTCTCGGCCTCGCCGCCCCGCAGGTGAGCGTATCGCTCCGTGTGTGTCTGGCCACCTTCAACGGCAAGCTCCACCCGATGATCGATCCGGAAATCACGTGGTACGGCTCTGAGACGGACTCTGCGGAGGAGGGGTGCCTCAGCCTCCCCGATCTCACCGTTTCCGTCACCCGCCCGACGGAGATCGTCGTGAAGTACACCGATGGAAAGGGCAAACCTCAGGAACGCAAACTCTCAGGCTTCGACGCACGCGTTACGCAGCATGAGATGGACCACCTGGACGCGAAGTTGATTGTGGATTATCAGCAAAGGATACAAGATCCAGGATCCAAGTAGACAACAACCTCTAAGAGCAGGAAAACGGCCATCTTTCCTTGATCTTATGACTGCAAATGAACCATCGGCAAACCCGCAACGTGTGTATGACCTCTCCAAAAGAACAATGAGATTCGCAAAAGACAAAAAATTCCTCGGGGAAGCACAGGAACTTGTGCGAATTTTTAGCGCCATAATCCTGACCTTCGAACGAAACCAGAGACAAAAATCCGACCGGTCTACACCATAATGCCTCCTCCAAGATCCTGTATCTTGGATCTTGGATCTTGTATCTTTCTTACCAGGTACTCCATACGAACTGATGACCCTATCCCTCGAAGTAATCATCGGCCTCGAAGTCCACGCCCAGATGAGCACGAAGACGAAGATGTTCTGCTCCTGCGATAACGACGCCTTCGGCAAGCCGCCGAACGTCACCGTCTGCCCCGTCTGCATGGGCCACCCCGGCACGCTCCCCGTACCGAATAAAGAGGCTGTCGCAAAAGCCGTTCGCGCTTCTCTTGCCATCGGCTCTACGGTAGCGCCTTCCTGCCACTTCGACCGCAAGCACTACTTCTATCCCGACCTCCCGGCGGGATTCCAGATCTCCCAGTACGACTTCCCTCTCGCGAAAGGAGGAGCGGTATCCTTCGATCGTTCGGGACCGGACGGGAAAACTTTGGAGCGCACCTGCCGCATCACTCGCCTCCACATGGAGAACGATGCAGGCAAACTCTCGCATCGTGGCACAAAGACCCTCTGCGACTTCAACCGCGCAGGAACGCCTCTCATGGAGATCGTGACGGAACCGGACCTCCGGTCCGCCCAAGATGCCGTCGCCTTCGCGCAGGAACTGCGGCGGATTCTCATCGTCGTAGGTGCCTCCGAAGCCGACATGTTCAAAGGGATGATGCGCTTCGACGCCTCCATTTCGCTCCGGGAGAGAGGATCGGCAAAGCTCAATCCGCGGAGTGAAATCAAAAATCTCAACTCGTTCAAATCACTCGAGAGGGCGCTCCTGTACGAAGAAAAACGCCTCAGAAGATTATGGGAGGAGGACAAGGGCCCCCTCAAGAACGACATCACCGTCGGATGGCTTGATGATGAGGAGAAAACGCGCCTGCTGCGCGACAAAGAGACCGCGGACGACTACCGCTACTTTCCCGAGCCGGATATCCCGCCCCTCACATTCAAGGAAGAGGAGATCGAACGAGTCCACCTCTCCCTCCCCACTCTTCCCTCTGCACTCCGCAAGCACTACCGTTCCCTCGCTCTCGACCCCGCCCAGGTGATCCAGCTCTCTGATGATGCGGACCTCCGCTCCCTGTTCGACGCAATCCATGCGCACACCAACGATCCGCGACGCGCGGGGAGCATCGTTCTGACACAACTCGTCGGATTCCTCAAAGCGGGGAATAAAACCATCGCACAAGCGCCGACTGCCGATAGAATCATCGAACTCATCGGGGCCATCGACAAGAAAACTATTTCCGCAAACAAGGGGAAGGAAATATTGGAAATGATGGTGGATTCAGGAAAATCGGCAAAAGAAATCATCTCTGAATCCGGCTCGCAGCAGATTTCCGATGACGCAGAGATCGAGCAGATCGTCCTGAAGGCGATCGAAGCGAACCCGAAGACAGTCGAGTCCTACCGCGCAGGCAAAGCTCAGGCCCTCGGCGCCATCGTCGGGTGGGTCATGAAGGAGACACGCGGACAAGCCGATCCTGGAAAAGTGAACGCGATCCTTTTGAAGAAGATTGCATGACCACGAAGAACCTCTACCACTCTCACAGTGGCAGAGGTGGAAGTGGGGCTCGGGAAAACGCTACAGTGTAGGGAAAGACTAGAATTTGAAAATATGTATAAATAGTTGTATAATATCTATATGGCACAAATAAATACCCCCGACAATTCCAAAGAGCCCCTCACTCAGGAAGAGATAAAAACTATTGATAGTCTACCAGATCAAATAGGGATGATGTGGGTATATCAGAACGTGAACCAAGTATTCCCCGATACGCCCCTTCCACAACAATGCAGATTACAAGCAATGCAGCACAAGATTGATGCTTTCTTTAAGGAAAGAAGCCCGCAAGAAACAACGCTTGAACTTCTCAAGAAAGCTCTGAAATCCGGCGGAACCACTGCATCAAAGCCTGATAGTATCAATGGTCAAATTCGAACGCAGCAAAAGATTCTCGATGATATTGATCATCGGGAAATGATCGTGTTCAGAGAAGCAATGGATCGCTTGAGAGGCCACAATGACAATAGATTTTCAGATTTCAAAAGTATCCTTGCGGAACGGAACCTGCAGAATCAACCACTGAAAGAACTGGAGGAATTGAAAAGGAACATATCTGCACAATATTCGACGGCTCTCAAACCTTTCCTTCTCACGGAAAAACGCATTCTCCAAACTATACTGCGCTACGAGAGGGTGAAAGGCGGTGACCAGCAAGACACAGGTCTGATAGAGCGAACGGGGAAGCGATTGCAGGAACTGGAACTGGAAGAAGAATCACTCGTACGGCTGGGTAAGGCTTTGCATGATGCCATAACGAAAGCGAAAGAGACGGCCGAGCGCACGGAACGCGAAAGCGCAGAAAAATTATTGCCATAGTAGGAACCTTTACCCACCGGCGTCCCGCCGATGGTACGCGCTATCCTTATTGCTGAAAGCTAAAGGCTAACGGCTGGAGGCTCATTGCTTCGCCCTAACTCTAACCCTAATCCTAACCCTAATCCCTACGCCTTGCGCATATACTCCCCCGTCTCCGTATTCACTTTGACCGTGTCCCCCTCGCTAATGAAGAGCGGAACGGCCACGGAGAAGCCGCTTATGAGCTTTGCCGGCTTCGTCCCGCCCGTCGCCGTATCTCCGCGGACGCCCGGAGACGTCTCGATGACCTTGATGTCCACCGTGGAGGGAAGCGTGATGCCGATCGGGTTCTCCTCGAACAGGAGCGCATCCAGTTCCAACCCCTCGAAGAGGTAATTCGCCGCTTCGCCGACAACGTCTTTCGGCAACGCAAACTGATCGTAACTGCTGAGATCCATGAAGGTGAAAGACTCTCCGTCAGAGTAGAGGAACTGCACGTGCCGGTACCCGATGTCCGCCTGCTCGATCTGCTCGCTCCCCTGGAAGTTCTTCGGAATGACCGCTCCGGTCTTGAGGTTCTTGATCTTGCACTGCATGTTCGCCTTGCTCTGGCTCTTGCGGCCGAACTGCGAGGAGATAATGAGGTAAGGGATCCCGTCGATCTGGATGGCTCTGCCGGGTTTGAGATCGGTAATTTCGTACATCGTGAGGCGTAGTGTGTCCGATGAAGCGTGAAGTCGTCAAGGAAGGAGAAGAGAATAAACCGCACAACCACACTGCGCACAGATCTTCCCGCATCACAATTGAGCCGCTTTCTGCCACTGCAACCGGATGATCTCTTTGCGCACCCGCTCCGGGAAGTGCTCTTGGCCGTCCGGAAGATTGAAGTACAGTCTGCGCAGAATACTCCCCTGATCCGGATGTCCCTCGAGCGCGCGGAACTCGGCGATGAGTTGATTAATACGCGAGTTCGGCATGTTGTAGATGAAGATCCTCTCGCGGATGGCCTTCACGATCCCCATGATTTCTTCTTCGGAGAGCGCCGGTACGACCGAATCGAGAGGGGGGGGCATGTAGGCGGCGACGTCCTTTTCGAACGCGGGATCAATTGCATCATTCCCGCGTGAAGAGAGCTCCGATACCGCAAAGGCCAATTCGGAGAGAAGCATCGTCGCCTCTTTCCGGACCTCCGGCTTGAGCGGGGAATCCGCATCATTGAGGAGGGTAAGGGAACCGGATCCGGATAATTGACCCCAAATCCGCGACACATCGGCGATGGCTCCTTCATCGATCGAGCGAATGAGGGAAGAGATGGCATCGAGCAGAAGCACGCCCTGGACATCCCCCGTCGTCACGGCGCCGTCAGGAACGGATGCCCCTGCGGCGAGCACCGCCTCCTTGATGAGGTACCCGCTGTCGCCCGGCAGGAGCGCCGCGCTGTCGCCGCTGGCCTCGGCAATCGACTGCTCTACGAGTGCACGAACAAGATCATCGCCGGAACCGGTGGCGAGAGCGACGAGCGAATCCTGGTAATCCGCGAGCGTCACGGAAACAGCATCGACTTCCCCCTCCTGCAGGAGGGCGGCAGCTTCATCGAGACGGCCGTTCGCCTGATCGAGGAGCTTCTGGGTGCGCGCGCCCGAGTCGAACGTCAGGAGGACATCGACCTTCTCGGCAATCCTCTTCACCGGATAGAGCGTGGAAGTGGGGAGAATCCCGGCGCGGGCTGCGCGGCGTTCCTGCTGCATCTGCGCGATCGTGCGACGGTGGACCGCATCCCGCTCGAGGTTCTGGGTGATCCACGGATCTTCGTACGACTCTTCGGAAATCCTCTTCACGACTGACGGAGAGTTCTCCGGAAGACGGACGCGTTCGCCCGCGACCAGGAGTTTCTCCTCTCCGGATGCCAGGATGCGCGCACGGTGATCCCAGAGCTCGACATCGGTCCCCTCCTCCCCTTCACTGATAGAGGCACTCCCTTCGTTGATCGAAACGGATCCGTTGTCGGTGTGGATATCGATGCTGCGCAGGTGGGACGGGATCAATCCCTGAACCCAGACGCGCCCCGTGATGAGGCGCAGCGTCTCGGGCGCGGAAGAGGAGAGGTCCGCACGATCGGACGTATCCGTCATCTCGACCGTCGTCGCACGGTCCAGACGGATGACGCCGTCATCCCGAAGAACGATGCTCGCCTGCCCGGAACGTGTCCGGAGCACCATCCCCGGCTCGAGAGCGATCTCCTGCGTCACCGGCTGCCAGAGCCCGCCGAGGGAAACCGCGACTTCGCCGTTCAAGGCGATGAGGGTCACCTTGCTCTCCGCTTTGGTGCGCGGAGTCAAAAGATATTGCGGGGTGAGCTGCACAAGGAGAACGAAGAGGGCAAACGCCGCGACCCACTGGAGCGCACGGCGCCGCACAGGAACGACTGCCACAGGAGAGAGCCGCAGGGCAAGATGACTCCCCAAACCGGAGAGGAGTGCTGCCGGCGGAGTGAGCGCCCCCCGTACGCGGTCAAGGAGAGCCGATGCTTCGGGTGCGGAAATCGAACGGAGGATGCGTACCCAAATGCTCTGCCTGAGCGCTTCATCGGGAGTGAGGACCCCCTTCACTTCCTCCAAGACACCGCTCCCTTCGATCCTGCGCTTGATCTTCCGAAACGCGCGCATCTGCACCTCCCGTGATGGGGTGAGGTCTTCTGCGAGCCGTGTGAGGACATCCGGAGCGGGCATGTATTGCAAGAGTTAAAACGGAAAAAAGTGGCTTCTGTTACAGATGTTCCTTGCTTTCTGGCGGAAGGAGGTCTTCGAGCTTCTTGAGAGCGCGGAACTTGCGTATCCGGACCGTCCCTTCGGAAATGCGCAGCGTCTTCGCCACTTCCGCATGGGAGAGATCCGCCATGAACGAGAGTGTGAGGACATCGCGGTAACGCCGTGGCAAATGATCGAACGCGGAGCGGACGGTTTTAAGGAGAAGCGCGCGACGGATGCCGGTATCCGCCTTGTTCCACTCGTCCGGATCGCGCACGTCCTCAGGCATCTCCTCCCATGATTTCGAAGTACGGTAGCTGTCCACGACGACGTTTCTGGCGATGCGAAACACCCACGCCCCGAAGGGAATCCCCTTGCGTTCCGTGTACTTGTGGAGCTTCTCCCACACTTTCACGAACACATCGGCAACGACATCCTCGGCAACCGCTTCCGGCACGCGGATGGCCGCGAACCGGTACACGGGCGTGAAGAAGTGCCGATAGATCTGCTCGAACGCATCGGTATCGCCGTCCTTGGCCTTTCGGACAAGGGCAAGAATTTCGGGCTCGGTGAGAGCGGCAGCATCTGCCATGGAGAGACCAAGCATAAGCGTTCTCTTGCTGAATGACCATATTGTTGACTCCCATTCTTTCGCGCGGCCCTTCGTCCTTCGTCCTCTGTCCTTCGTCCTCGTCCTTCACTCCCACTCAATCGTCCCCGGCGGCTTACTGGTCAGATCGTAGAACACACAATCAATTCCCGGGAGCCGAAGAATACGCTCCGTCATGCGTTGCACGACGTCCTCCGGCAGAGGGAACGCGCTCGCCGTCATGGCCTCCTGCGATGCGACCGGACGCAGCACGATGGATTGCCCTCCTATGCATGTACCGAAGGGGAGGAGTACCACCGGAAATTGCCAAATGGCTTCCGTGAGGTGACTTCTCCCGATCTCTTCCGCCACGATGGCATCCGCTTCGCGCAGGAGATCGGCCCGCTCCCGCGTGAGGAATCCCGGCATGAAGGTGAACGATGGGGGCACCGAAGAAGACGTACAGAGGAGAACCCGGTTGAATTCCCGGTATGTATTGGGAACACTTTTTGCGATCTCCCACAGTTCGTCAGTGACGACACAGGGATCATCTTTGAACACGGCCACCGCATGCCGGTAGGTGCGTCCGTCTCCCTGAACGCCCACGGACTTCACGGGAAGAACGGTGAAGCTTTGAGCGTTGAGCTTTGAGCTTTGAGCCTCCGCAAGATCGGCATTCTCTGCACACAGGATCCTCACTCCCAGTCCCGGCCCCGGGAACGGGTGACGCCAGACGAGCTCGTGCGGCAATCCCAATTCCTCGCCGAGCATGCGCACCTCGTCTTTGTAGAGTTCTCGCAGCGGTTCGATCACGAGCCCCTTGGCAATCAACTCCTGCACGGCAGCCACACGGTTGTGGTGCGTCTTGATGTGGTCGGCATGCTTCGTCCCCTTGGTCTCGATGGTATCGGGGTAGATCGTCCCCTGACCGAGCATCCACCCTTTGCCCGCCGTCAAACCCAGCCCTTCGCTCACCCGCGCCTGCACCGCGAGGAACGTATCCCCGATGATGCGTCGCTTCGCTTCGGGATCGTAGACACCTTTTAAATTCCGGAAGAACTCATCCGAGGCATCTTCAATCTTCAGGTTAGAAACATGCAATCGATCGAAGGCGGCACGGATTTCCGCGATCTCGTTCTTGCGCATGAGCCCGGTATCCACCAGGAGCCCCTGCACGCGGCCGGTCCCCAGAACCTGATTGAGCAGGGTGAAGGCGACAGTGGAATCCACGCCGCCCGAGACGAGCATGAAGACTTTCCTGTCCCCCGTCTGTCGGCGAATCTCTCCGGCGATGCGCTCCGCATAGCCGTGCATCGTCCAGGGCGTGGCGCCACAGAGAGCGACGAAGCGGCGGAGTATGTCCGTACCGTGCTCTGTGTGCGTCACTTCCGGGTGGAACTGCACGGCGAAGAGCTTCCGTGCGGCATCCTCGAAAGCGACATTCCGGCAGGCATCGGAGGTTGCGGTCAGGGTGAAGCCCGGCGGGAGTTTCTGCGCCTCGTCCCCATGCGACATCCAGGCAACGAATTCCTGCCCACAATCTCTGAGAAGCATCCCTCCGCCCGTAACGGTACGGATATCCGTGTGACCGTACTCCTTCACATTGCCGGGCGTGACCGTCCCCCCGAGCGCGTGCGCCATCCAGTGCAGGCCGTAACAGATCCCGAGCACGGGGACCCCTAACGTGAAAATCCCCGGATCCGCCTGCGGGCTCCCCTCTTCGTACACGCTCTGCGGTCCGCCCGAGAGGATGATCCCGGCGGCATCACGCAAGTCTGCCGCGCTCGTTTCCGCGATGCGAATGACCGAACATGCGCCGAGGCTCCGGACCCTCCGCGCGATCAGGTGCGCGTACTGTCCGCCGCAATCCAAGACGACGATGGGATGGGAATCCGACATGGAGACAGCATAACGATTGCAAGAAAGAACTACGAGACAGTTGACAAACTAATAAATGTAGGCAGCATACCTGCTCTATGACAATTGATAACAATCGGCAATCCCTCCGTACGCTCTGTGAAGAAGCCGAAACGGCTACCACAGAGTTATTGCGCTTAGCCGACACGACAGAAAGGGGGGCAGCAAAGACGATTGTCGATACCGTGAACGATTTTTTCAGACGTCAAAAACAGATGCTGGCAGCATTACCACACGATGCAGCAACACAGGTTGAGACAGCATGCAAGAACGCGGGAGACCGAATCGAACGGCATGATGCAGTGACGGCTCGCGTTGGTCCCGGCGTGCATGTCGCAGAACAGCATAAAGATACTGTCGTACAGGCTATCACACAGCATATACGTCTCTTCGGGAAACTGGGTACGGTACTGGCGGATGATGCCTTTTGGGCATTCATAGCCGAACAGGATATGGAAACTTGAGCGACTTAATGCCCATGCAAAGACGCTTTCGGTGAATGCAAACTTATGGCCACAACGATCCACGCCGTATACGCGACGGCACTGTCTTCCCACGCATGCAAAAAGAGCGCCGCAATGCTGATGCCGAGGAAAACGAGGAAAATTGAAAATTGAAAATTGAAAATTGAAAATTCTTCGGAATGAATCCGATCATCCGATCTGAAATCTTCCATGTTCCATTTTCCATTTTTCATTCCAAGTCGGCGCAGAACCAACAGTATGAGAACGACAAATAACCCAAAACCGAGAAACCCAAGTTCTACGCCGACTTGGAGGTACCAGTTCTCCGTGAGCATGGGGCAACGGCAAATCTTGCCGATGGGTTGAACTTGCATATCCCCGACGAAGACGCAGAGCTCCGGCCGGTCGTTCGCCCACGAAGCATCCGACCCCGCGGGAAGTTCCACGCACACATCACTCACGGCATTCGATGCCGGACCGGCAGCGCCGAGGCCGAGGCCGAAGGGGTGAGCGAGCATCGTTTGCAGAGCGACCATCGGCCTCTGCAGATGCCCGCTATTGGACACGGACCGAAGCCATATCCCCGGTGCAACGATCATCAATGCAGAGAAAACAAGAATGCCCAGAGCGACTGCGATCATGGAAATGCGCCGCACGAGCGGCTCACGCCAATGAAACGCGGCGAATGTAATCAGGATCGCCGTAGCTGCGACCCACGCCGCCCGCGAGAATGTCAGAAAAAGCGCCACACCGAGAATAACGATCGTACTGATCGCTGTGCGCTGTCCGCTCATCGCTCTCTCCCGTACCCATGTGACAACGGCGAAACTCAAGGGAGTGAGCATCCACATCCCCAGTTGATTCGGCCCGCTCATGACACTCTGCATGCGGCGAATCCCGAGCTCAGAGATGTACTGGAAGGCAGCCAGCGGCCCGCTCGGAACATAGAGGGAATGGAGATCACTGTATCCGAGCCGCGTGAAGAAGGATGCGGGAAGGAACAGCGAGGCCAATCCATACGCGACAATGATGATGGCGATGATCGGAATGACACGAAGAACATTCCCGATGAATTTCTCCGACCACGGAATGCGACGCAGGACGAGGAATGCGACGAGGGGGAGAAAGTCGTATTTGAAGCCGAGAGCGAAGCTGTAAGCTGTAAGCTGTAAGCTGTAAGCACTGACGAGAACGGCAAGGAGCAACAAAGCAATGATGCACCAGTCGATAGCATCAACTCTTCGTCCTAAGTCCTTCGTCCTAAGTCCTAAGTCCTTCCGCCCAAACTCACAACTGAGCTCCAAACATGACACCAGAAACACTATGCCAAGGAGAATCTCCTTCCAGAGAGCAAGGACCGTCAGCGGCGCATGTCCCGGACCTACGACAACCTTCGTCAGAACCGTCACCAGGAACGCGTGGAACGGGAGGAGAGTGAGAAGAATGAGCGTGAGGCGTTCGCGGGTGACCTGGAGCATGGAAAGGAGCATAGCAAAAATCCTGCCTTTTCCCTTGTGCCTGAAACACACAAGCATAAAATTCATCCAACTTGTCCAGTTGGATGAGCCAAATTAAGAGCCCTCGCGCCCCATCGGTTGAAGAGTAGTAAATAGGCCGACCGAAGAGCGTGTGCGAGGGCTCTTCAATATCTCCCTGAAGACTGATCGCTCAAAGCTCAAAGCTCCGTCAAAACCCGAGTCTCTTCTCTTCGTCCCGAAATACGTCTCCTGTTTTGAGCACACTCTCAACTGCGTCGATCGATCGCGCGCTGACATTCTCGCCGTAGAGCTTCGGCGCCTTCTTCATCTCCGCATGATTCCACGCATACTCGATGATAGTTTGAATGACGGACGCATCCACCGGCGGCGCGATAATGTTCCCGCCGTTCATTACGGATTCACTGCGATCGGAACCGAACCGGAGCGTCACACACGGTATACCGAGCACGTTCATCTCCTCCTGCATGGATCCGCTGTCCGTGGCGCAGACGGCTGCGCGCTCCATGGCGGCGATGACGTCGCCGTACTCGCTCCACACCGGAGAGTAGATGAAATTTTTGTGTGATTTTACGAGAGCATCCACTTCGTTTTTCAATCCCAACCGCACAAATGCAGCTTCCGTCTGGAACATGGAGATAAGGAGCACCGTTCGCCCGGAAAGAATCAGGGATTTCATCGCTTCATAGATGGCCATAAACCGCTTGTCCGATGCGCAGTTCTCCCTGCGATGGATGCAGAAACGCACGAAATCCCCCTTCGCGAGTAAGGGGAACCTCTCGAAGATCGCTGAATGTTTCGCACGAGCCTGCGCCTCACGCGTTGCGTCCGCAACGGAGTTTCCCGTGACAAAGATCCTGTCTGCGGGGAATCCTTCACTGAGCATAAACTCACGATCGAGCTCAACGGGAGCAAGATGAATTCCTGTTGCCGCCTCAGAGCAGCGCGTATTGAACTGCTCCGGATACGGCTCCAGGCTCCCCCGCTCCCAGTTCTTTCGATCCATCAGAAACTTCCTCCACACTGATACATTATTAATCTGTATCCTTTGTCCTTTGTCCTTAGTCCTTAGTCCTTTCTGCCCGTCCCAATCCCCAATCCCCAATCCCCAATCCCTATACCGCGGTGTCAATGTCCGTATCCCTGCCTCCACATGCACCGCCGCAAACCCATGACAAAATCCTGCATTCGATGCCGCCATCGCCGTCGTCGTGTCGCCGTGCACGTACGGAATCACAATTTTCCCGCGCGACTTGAGTTCTCCGATCACATATCCCAGCCTCCCGATGATCTGAGCAACGACCTCATACAGACTGCCGCGGACATTCAGGTTGAAATCCGGTTCGACGCCGAACTCCTTCAGCATCCCGCCGCTCAGGTTCTCGTCGTAGTGCTGGCCGGTATGCCCCAGGAGGACCAGGTGCCCGCGCCGCTTCAATTCCAGGTAGAGAGGCACCTGCTTGATGATGTCCGGCTTCGTCGCGATCAGAATGAGATGCACATGACGATCCGGGTGGCCGGCAAGGTCATCGTAGAAGCGCGCCGAACGGGTGGTGATCTCTTCCATGAGATTTCTCATAGATTAGCTTGCATTCCAGAAAGAGGGAATTATCTTACTGCCACTTTTTTTCCCCACCCAACTATGGGATTAAAACCTTGGGAACGTCCGGAGGATGCGCAATTGTGTAAAGTTGTACGAACCGGCACCGACCTGCCTGCACTAGAGATAGATACTCGAAGCAAGATCGCAGCAATTCCCGGCAAACCGCAGGAACCGAAAGTCGCACAGGCTCAAGAAAAGCCTGCCGATCCGACCAGCGAAACGGCTGGCTGAGGCTGCTTATTGCATCTCCTCAGGAACTTCGATCCCCATGATCTTCAGGCACAGCGGGGCAATGTCCTTGAGACCCTTCATGCCTTTGAGATCTTTGGATGACTGAATGAGGGAGGAGTGCACGAACGTCTGTACGGGACTCGCGGTGTGGCTGGGATTCGCAGTGACGCCGTCCGGAAGGAGCATGATCTCGGCATTGCCGTGGTCCGCCGTGATGATCCAATCGTAACCTGCTGCCTCCAGCTGCGGGAGGAGCACAGCCAAATTACGGTCCACCGTCTCACATGCAATGATCGCCGCATCCAGTTTGCCTCCGTGCCCCACGAGGTCGGGGTTGGCGTAGTTCATGATGATGAGGTCGTACTTCCCCAGATGTTCGACGACCGTTTTCGTCACCCCGTCCGCACTCATCTCCGGCGCATCGGCGAAGTTCGGCACCTTGGGGGATTCGATGAGGATGCGCTCCTCGCCGGGATACGGCTCGTGGCGCTGGGCGTTGAAGAAGAAGGTGATGTGCGCGAACTTGTCGGTTTCCCCGACACGAAGCTGCTTGAGACCAGCTCTGGAAATCACTTCGCCCAAGGTGTTCTTCACTTCTACGGCGGGGAAGGCGACGGGCAGATGATCGGAGTACGGCCCCATGCAGGTCACGTCCGTGACACGGACGGGGCGGAGGAATTCGGTGAAGTGCTCGTCCTCGAGCGCGCGGACGATCTGGATCTCCCGATCGGAGCGGAAGTTCACGATGACCACCGTATCCTCCGCACGGATCGGCTGGAAATCCTTCGTCTTGAGCGGATGAATGTAGTAGTCGGTCTTCTCCTTGTCGGGGGCTTTCGCGTACCACTCCTTCGCCCCGATGGAGAGATCGGGGCACTCTTCGCCTTTCCCGAGCGTGAAGAGGTCATAGGCGACCTTGGTCCGGGTGGCATATTGCCGGTCGCGGTCCATGGCGTAGTAGCGACCGACGAGGGAAGCGATCTTCACGAATGTCTCGCGATCGATCTTCTTCCGGAAGAGATCGTAGTCGATCGTGAACTGCTGTTCGGGGACATCCCTGCCGTCTCCCACGAGATGAAGAATGACACGTGGTACAGAGCGCTCTTTGGCCATGCGGATCATGGCGAACAGGTGATCGATGTGCCCGTGGACGCCGCCGTATGAGAAAATCACCTCCAGATGGAGGGGGCCGTTCTTCGCCTTCGCGCGGTCGCAGGCGGCCGTGAGGACGGGATTTTCGAAGAAGGCACCGCTCCTGATGGATTGGTTGATCTCCTCGAGCGGCTGCCAGACGATCCGCCCCGCACCGATGGTGAGGTGACCGGGCTCGCTGGCCCCCTGCTGCCCCTCGGGAAGGCCGACCGCATTGCCCGCGGCCTGCATGATGACATTCGGAACTTCTT
Organism: Candidatus Peregrinibacteria bacterium; assembly: GCA_043798355.1. Lineage (GTDB taxonomy): Bacteria > Patescibacteriota > Gracilibacteria > Peribacterales > Peribacteraceae > JAZDOT01. The sequence continues at coordinate 36,457 of JAZDOT010000002.1, read as the reverse complement.
GTTCGAGATGCTTCACCGTCGGCATCTTCGAAAGTGTGCGGGCATTCCCGGGGCCGGGTGGGGCGACGCCGAACCCGTCGAGGATGATGAGGCAGAGTCGTCGCATTTCGCTCTGCACGCTACCACGAGAAACGAACTGATGCTATAATGGAACGAAATGGACATCCACCGTCTCTCCCGGCCGCGCTTCCTCCAGACAACCTTCTGGGCGGTTCTGGTGAGCTGCCTCATTGTCATCGTGGCGTCGTTCCTCGCGCGGGCGACCCTCAATCTGAATGCCGCCCTCACGGACAAGCCCGACATCGCCCTCTACCTGCTCCTCCCGGACGAGGAGATCACGACCTCGTCCCTCGTGCGCGAACGCACCGAGGAACGCCAGTACATCGCCGAGACCAAAGACGGACCCAAGCTGATCATCCTGAAGAAAGGCGAAAAGGAATGGTATGTGTCGGAGATGGAACAGCTACACCAGTAAAATACCCTGCACCAAATCATCAGGTGCGCGAAGGTTCAATTTTCAATTTTCAATTATCAATTATTCGCTCCTGTTCCACCCCGAAAAAGTACGAGCAATGGAAACACCACCACTGCATTGAAAATCCTTCTAATCCTCCGCGGCTCTCTGAGAAGCCGGAAAAGCCACTCCAGCCCGCTCTTCTGCATCCATGCAGGCGCACGCTTCCGCACGCCGGCAAGGAAATCGAACGTACCGCCCACCCCCATCGCGATACGCACGCTCGGCATTTCTTTGATGTGACGACTGATCCAGAGATCCTGCAGAGGCGCACCGAAGGCCACGAGGAGCAAGTGCGGAGCAGAGGCGCGGATCATCGCGAGAATAACTTGACTGTCTTCCTCGCGGGGCGACCCAGCGTACACTCCGACGATCTTTAAGTTTGGATTTTCCTGCTGCATGCGAAGCGCAACCTTCTCGGCAATACCCGGTGCCGCACCGAGGAGGAAAACCGGATGTTCTCGTGTGAGCGATCGCAGAAGCTCAGAGGAAACATCGACACCGGAAACGCGCCCGGGAAGAGGCTGACCGCGAAGACGGGACATCAGGACGATACCGAAACTGTCGGGCAGATTCAGACTGGTTGCGCGGAGCACTGAAAGAAAATCGGAATTCTTCGTCGCTTCGACGAGCATCTCGCTGTTGGGCGTCATGACATGATGCTGGCGGGAATTCTCCAGAAATCCGCGAATGGCGGCGATGGCCGCAGGAAAGGTGACGGCATCGATCGGTACGCCAAGGAGATGGACGCGGGAAGGAGGCACCGAAGAATCCTAGCAGCCCTATCGCTCCCCACACAGCATCGTTTATAGTTCTTCCGTGCGCAGAAACATGATTCCCACCGGCTTTCTCCTCGCGGTAACCTTCCTCCTCGCCGGCTGCACGCTGCCGCAGCCATCCTCCGGAATACCTCCGCCTTCCCCCTCTTCCCCACCGGAAGAACGGGCTGAAGCAGGGTCATCGGAGCAAAGATCTCCCGCGCTCATTCTCTCGGGTTCGGGAGGAGTGAGGGAACACCTGCTCCCGACCAGCATCCTGGAACTGGGCGAAGCGACCGCTCCCGTGACCCTCCTCGTCTTCACCGAACCACACTGCCGCTACTGCAGGGACTTCGAACGCACGATGCTGCCCGGCCTCACGGAGGACTTCGTGAAGCAGGGCCGGTTGAAAATCGACATCGTGATCTTCCCGCTACAGAAGTACGAGTACTCGAAGGAGAGCGCCGCGGCGCTTCTGTGCGCTGCCATGGAGGGGAAAGGCCTTCCCATGCACGGTCTCCTCTTCCGCGGATTCACGAAAGCGCGGCCGACCCCCGCCGCCTACGCCGAAGATGCGGGTCTCGATCCGAAGAAATTCAAATCCTGCATGGAGGACGGAAGCACGGCAGTCATCCTCGCCCAGCACGCCTCTCTCGCCCGCTCGCTCGCAGTCTCCCTCGTCCCGACGTTCTTCCTGAGTGGCGAGAAGACGATCGGCCTGCCGGACGAGGCGGATCTGAGGGGGATGATCGGGGAGAAACTGAGGGAAGCACACTGATCTTCACGGTCTTCTGTCTCCCCGTCTTCCCGCGAAGAATTTCCACGTGCGCCGACAGGGTGCCCGACTCCCCGGCAAGGAAACGAATGAGTTCCTCATTCGCCTTCCCTTTGTCAGCGGGAGCGGCAATGTCGATCTTCAAGGTCCCATCCGCCATCACTCCTCTGATCTTCGATTTCGGCGAACCGGGACGGACACGGACGGAAAACATCATCTCCCCGTTCTTCTGCACCCGGTCACGGAAAAAATCCAGCATGAATACAAAGAAAAAATCTCATTGCAGTTTCGAATGCCTCCACTTCCCGATCTCTCTGTGATGCCCCGAGAGGAGAACATCCGGAACTTTCCTCCCGCAAAATTCCTCCGGCCGCGTGTAGTGCGGATATTCTTTTTTTCGTTTGAGAACCCTGGAGAAGCTCTCCTCCAGCGCGGACTCATCTTTCCCGAGCACCCCCGGAATCTGACGGGCAACCGCATCGATGACGACCATCGCGGGAAGCTCGCCGCCGGTGAGGACGTAATCTCCGATGGAAATTTCCTCGTCGATCCATCCGCCGTCGATGACCCGCTGGTCGATGCCTTCGTAATGCCCGCAGAGCAGCACGATCCATGGCTTCTTCGCCAATTGTTCAACCCTGCTCTGTGTGAGTTTCTTTCCTCTCGGGGAAAGATACACCCGAAACGGTTTTCCTCGGTCTCCTCGGCTTCTTCGGATTCCTCGGCTTCCTTCCACCCCCTTCGCACAAACATCCTCCATCGCTTTCACCAGTACATCGGCTCTCATCACCATCCCCGCCCCTCCTCCATACGGAGCATCATCCACCTGATGATATTTCCCGAGACCGAACGAGCGCACATCGTGCAAGTGCAGATCGATCACTCCGGTATCTTGAGCACGCTTGAGGATGCTCTCCGTGAGAGGACCCGTGAACATGGCCGGAAATAACGTGAGAATATCGATGCGCATGGAAAACCGTGCAAGGCACGCAAGAGAATAGCGCTTCGTAAGTCAAAAGAAGAGTAAAAGCGGCGCTATCAAAACATGCAAACATTTGCAGCAAAGCGGATGCGCGCTGTAGGCTGGAATGCATGAAGCTCAAAAAACTCTTCCAGGTAGTCGTCGAAACGGGGATCAAGGCCGACCCGCGCGGCAGGAAACAAATCGAGAAGATGCTCAAAAAGAAAAAGGAACAGATGGAGAAAGCGGAAGGTCTCGAGAAGGAGCTCTTCGACAGTGAGCGCACGTGGAACCCGTTCCCGGATACCCGTATCATCAATGGAACGGGGGAAGAGGACATCACGCGTCTCCTCGTCGGCATCGATATGGAAACGCCCGAGATCCTCCTCGCCGACCGTCTGCGGGAAAAGGGTGAGAAGATCGACGCCGTCTTCACACATCATCCGGAAGGCCGGGCACTCGCAGACCTCGACAAAGTCATGGGACTGCAGGTGGATCTCCTCGCGGGGGCCGGTGTGCCGGTGAATCAGAGCGAAGCCTTCTTGCGACCGCGCATCGAACGCATCTGGCGCGCCATTCATCCGGACAATCTCTTCCGTGCGGAGCGCGCCGCCGAGCTCCTCGGTTTTCCCATGTTCACCTGCCACACCGCCGCGGACAACCTCGTCTGGCAATTCGTGATGAAGCAGATCTGCGCGAAGGAGTGGGATGAGCTGGATGACATCATCCGCGCCCTCACGGACATCCCGGAGTACAAATACTATGCGAAAAAAGGCAACCCCCCCATCATCGCCCACGGGGAGAAGAGCAACCGTCCGGGCAAAGTAGTCGCGACGGAATTCACCGGCGGGACGAACGGTCCCGAGGAATTCATCCTCGCGCAGGCACACGCCGGAGTCGGCACCATCCTCACCATGCACGCCACGGAAAAATCTCTGGAGAAAGCGAAAGAGCATCACGTGAACATGATCCAGTGCAGCCACATGGCGTCCGATGCCATCGGCGTGAACCTGATGCTCGATGTCCTCACCAAAGCGGAGAAGAAGCTGAGCGTGTTCCCGGTCTCCGGCTTCGTGCGGATCAAGCGGTGATCCCTTCCTTCAGGAGCCGTCGCGCCTCCAGGGGGGACACCGAAAGCAAGTCTGTCCTCTCCGGATAACGATCCCACAGTTGCGTGAGTGTCCGCAGATCCTGCACCGTCACATGCATCGCAGGTAAACGCGGCTGCAGGCGCTCAAACCACGTTTCAAATTGCCTCGCCCGCCCTTCCTGCACGGCACGTGTGGCATCGATGACGCCGAGCTCCTTGAGAAGACACCACGGCTCCTCCCGCGTGCGTCCGAGAACCGAGAGCATGATCTCGAAGCGCTGCACATCCCGCGGACGCAGCAGCGCCGGCTCGTCCGGATGCAATCCGAGAAAGTACTGCTGCATTTTTTTATTCTGCGACATCATCCCCCGTGGCAGTTTTCCCGTGACCTCCGAAACACCCAACCGCGCATTGAGGAGCGCCGGAATAGTGTGAACCGGCAGGAAGACTCTCCGGTTCTCCTCGGCCCTGAAGTAGGTCGATACCGTTCCGGATTTCCCCATTTCGATCACCAGCGGTGCGTCGTACACCCGCGATTCGATGAAGACCGAAGAGCCGTTTTCCCGGACGTGAATGGAGGATGACTCTGCGATGGCAGGCGCCAGATCCCCTCCTCCGGTTTTTCTCAGCGTCTCGATGGCAATGGCTTTCTGTGCGCTCTGAGAGGAACCCTGCATTTCATGAGCGAAGGCGGTGACCCCCATGGTCTGCATGGTCTGCAGAGGAGACCATGCGAGAGGAGGAGACTGCACCGTGGCGATGATGGCCGGCAAGACTTGTCCGAGTGCCTGCACGGTCTGTTTCGCTTCGACCGTAGAGGCCATTTGCCCGAGCCTCTGGAGGAACGGATTCTGGTCCAATCCCTGCTGCCGCCTGAGGAGGAGCACATCCACAGGAATTCCCTGTGCCCGGCTCATCGCCTGCAGGGCGCGCAGCTCCATCCCGTACTGGGCCGAGGCGCACTGCCAGAAGAGCAGACGGATGTCCGTCATCTTCCCCATATCGTCACCCTGACGGCGGATGATGGATGAAAATTCTTCGTAGACGGACAGATCCTGCAGAGAGAGGAATGCGAGCGCATGCCGGTGCGTGCTGGCACGCAGAGCGATTTCATCGTGTTGTAACAGTTCCTGGAAAATCGTTTCGCCTATGCGGCCTTCCCCGTCGCGGAACTGCACGGCCAGCTCCATGCGGAGATTCGCCTCCTCCTCCGGCGTGAGCGGCAGGAGCAATTCATCATCCCACTCCTTTCCGAGCGCTTTCTCAAGAACCACGGAGAGGATCTGCTGTTTTTCCTTCAAAAAGTTCTCACGCTCCTTTGGGGCTTGCGGCGCATCTCCGCCGAATACCTTCTCGATGATCATGGAAATTTTCTGTTCCTGCAGCACAGTGATCTTTGCCTCGTGGTACTCCGTGAGTTTTTGAATGGGGTCCCGTCTTTGCCCCCGCTCTCTCCGGATGATCTCCTCTGTTGCATCGAAGTCCGCCGTACACGATGCAAAAAATTTGTCGGGGGGTTGTTCGAGCGGAGGGACATCCATGGCGCCACCGGGAACCTTCACGTTTTTATCGAAGAGCTTCCGGAGCAGCTTCTGCTCGTCTCTCGTACGATCCCTCTCCGGAGCATCTTCTTTGGGGTGGAGAATCTTTTCGACGAGCTCGGGACTGGCCCGCGTCCCATTGAGCTCATCCGGTTTCACAGCACCAAGTCCAATGGCCGCATGGAAACGAACGATCAATGACGAATCCTCCAGTCCTTTCTTGAGCGCCGAAATTGCCTTTGCATTTCCTCTGAGCGCTTCGGGTTGACGCCGCGCCACGACGGAGAGGGCTTCCGCCGCCATGCAGCGGTTATCATCGCTCTCGTCGGAACGCCCGAGCGTATCGACCAGGATGGAGAGGAGCGGAGCGATAGGTTTCTCGAGATGAGAACCCCGGAAGATCTGCGTGAGCACGCCGAAACGGACGGCGGCCTGTTCATGATGAAGCGCCGACACCGCAAGGGAACCGAAGAGTTCAGGGGGTATCTGTTCCCCGACCTTTCCGGCTCTCTCCGTGAGGACGGTCACGGCGATGGCCACCGCAAGCGGGCTCTCCGGCACGTTCTCCTGGTAAACTTTCAGGAGATCGTTATACCGGATACTCTCGCCCGGAAGCACCCGTCGGGCAGCATCGACTGCCGCTACTCGGAGACCCTCTCCCCCCTGCTCCCGCGACTGTTCATGCAAAACGATGGTATGAAGAAGCTCCGCAAGTTCGGGGGAAGTTTTCGCCGCGCTCTCTCCGGCTTCCGCAAGGAAGGACACATAACGGATCTTCTGATCGCCGGACGTAGAGTCGTTGTGGACGGCTTCGACCACAGAGGGAACAACCGCGCGGAGATCCCCTTCTCTCTCGCGGAGAAAAGTGCCGGTCATGTGACGGATCTCCCCGCTCTCATCCGAGAGCATTCCTGCGAGTTCCACAAGAATATCCTCAGTCTTCTCTGATTTTTGAAGAAGCGATTCAACAGCCCTGAGGCGGATCTCCGGATTCTCATGGTAGAGAATGAGGCGGAGTTCCTCGGATTGTATATCAAGCTTCGCCAGTTCGTCTTTCGACTTCGCATCGAATGCCAGAAGACCTCTCGTCATCGTTTCAAACCACTCTCTCTTTTCGGGAGAGGGAGCGGGCGGCTGTGCAGGCTTACGAATGGGCTTGCCTTTGGCCTCTGCCTGATCCAAAGGCTGCTTCACTTTCTTCTCCCGCTCTTCACGCATCTTCTGATCGAGTTCGGCAGGAACACCTTCCGGCGGACTGTTGGAGTTATTCTTTGGCATAGATTTAAGATGATTATATCACATAATAGAAATTCATTCAATGTCTTGTCTTCTCTGCAGATTTACGTACATTTGCATCATCCGAACTTCATTGCTCCTCATGCGAAATATTTTCACTCTCATCGGTCTCTCGTGGGACTTCGCCCGAAAACAACCGGTCCTGGTCCCCGTTGCCGTGTGGTTCTTCACCCTTCCGATCGCCGGCCTCATGGGCCTCGCCTGGTTTGAGTCCGAGAACCCCGTCCTGCGCGCCGTCACGGAGAACGGCATCGGTCCTGCTACTGACCTTCGGCTGGTCTCCCTCGTTCTCCTCGCCGAAATCATCCTCTCTCTCCTCATCGTCTGGGGGATCTCCTGCGTTTTGCTCGTTGGGAAACGCATGATCGGGAACCGCGCGGGAAGAACAAAAACATCCTTCCATGCGGTCCGCACCGAAGCGGGTCGCTTCGTTCTCCCACTCATTTTCACGAGCGTGCTGCGCAGCTGTTTCACCATCCTCTGGGGAATCCTCTTCATTGTCCCCGGCATCGTCTACTCCATCCGCACCGTACTCTACCCCGTAACCGTCATCGAAGGAGGGTCTCCGCGCAGGGCGCTCAAATCTAGCAGAGAAGTTGTGAAGGGACGGACGACGACGGTCTTCGTCCTCCTCGCCCTCGTCGCACTTATGTTCTTCCTCCCGACACTGGTGATCGCAGGAATCATCGAAACGGCGGCGACCCTCCTCCACCCCGCCCTCGCTGCCTTCACCCCCCTCGTGTCCGCAGCACTCTTCACCGTTCCCTGCGTGCTCTTCCTCCTCACGATGGTCGCATTGTATGGGGAACTGAAGAAGCACCCGGTCGGGAGTGTGTAGGGCGACGGCTCTCCACCTACGCGATCCCCACGGTTTCTTCCAACCGCTCAATGCGTCCGAGCATGTTGACACGATGCGCGTAGAGACGCCGAAGCGCATCGTTGATCTTCTTGAATTGGCCTTGTGCATCAGTAAATCCGTCCTCCATCCTGCGCTCGAGCCTTCCCATCCGACACTCCATCCGATCAATGCGTCCCTCGAGCGAAGAACGCATCGCCTGCATATGCTGCAGGAGAACTGCATTGGTAATGCCTGCGCAGGACATGCGTTTTCGTGCCACAGGAGCGTCAGTGTAGCACCGGTCTGGCCTGATCCAATCACCCAATGAAACTTCACAAGGGGGTAAGCTTCTTTTGCTCTTCAGGATGAACAGAAAGACGTTCCATGAGGGGACAGAACGGTTATGGGTGTATGGGAATACGGGAGTATCGGTCTTCGTTCTGATATTCTCCCTGCGATGCAATGCACCTGCCGCAACCAATGGTGTCAACAATCCTTCGAGATCACCCCGTCCGATCTCGCGCTCTATGAGAAAGTTTCCCCGATCTTCAACGGGAAAAAGGAGCTGATCCCGCCACCGACCCTCTGCCCGGAGTGCCGGCAGCAGCGGCGAGCGGCCTTCCGCAACGAACGCACGTTCTACCACCGCACCTGCGCGCTCACCGGAGAACCGCTCATCACCATGTATGCCCCCGAGAGTCCGTACACGGTGTACGGCGTCGACGCGTGGTGGAGCGATCGGTGGGATCCCCTCTCCTTCGGACAACCGTTCGACCCGTCCCGTTCCTTCTTCGAACAGCTGCAGACGCTGCGCTCCAGGGTCCCGCGGCCGGCTCTGTTCGCGAAAGCCAATGAGAACAGTCCGTACACGAACCACTGCGACCACGCGAAGAACTGCTACCTCTGCGCCGACGTCGGATTCGGCGAGGACATCTTCTTCTCGAAGTACGTCATCCGCGCGAAAGACTGCATGGATTGCTACATGACGAATAACTCGGAACTCTGCTACGAAACGCTCTACACGGAAGGGTACCGCTGCATCGCTACGCGGCAGTGCGAGGAGGTGTCGGATTCCACGTTCTTGTACGACTGCAAATCGTGCCATCACTGCTGCCTCTCGTGGAACCTTCGCGGAAAGAGTTACTGCATCGAAAACGTCCAGTACACGGAGGCAGAGTATGGAGAACGCGTCCGCGCGCTGCGTCTCGACTCGTTCTCCGGCTTCGAGCGGACGCGCCGCCGCTTCGAAGAGGTCATCCTCCGGGCCATCCATCAGCCCTCCCTCCTCGTCCACTGCGAGGACAGTTCCGGCGCAGCCCTCCATCATTGCAAAAGCGTCACCGACTCCTACGACGTCGGTAACGCGCGGGACTGCGCGCACTGCTACCTGAGTGACGGCCTGCAAGACTGCTATGACACGTACGAATCGGCATTCGACTGCGAACTGCAGTATGAAGGCTACGCCTGCAACCGCGGGAAGCGCATCCTCTCCTGTGCCATCAGCTACGATGTAAGCGATGTCGCGTACTGCGACATCTGCCACAACAGCAAGAACCTCTTCGGGTGCGTCGGCCTGCGCCACCATCAGTACTGCATCCTGAACCGGCAGTACACGAAGGAGGAATATGAATCACTCGGAGCGAAGATCATCGACCATATGCGGAAGACCCCACTTCGCTCCCCAGATGGGAGCTCCGCGGGGTATGAGTACGGGGAATTCTTTCCGATGTCCCTCTCGCCGTTCGCCTACAACGAAACGACGGCGCAAGAATACTTCCCGCTCACGAAAGAACAGGTTCTGGAAAGGGGCTGGGAATGGAAAGAGGAAGCGGATGACATGCCGAAGGTCACACGGATCATCCCTGCGGATCAATTGCCGGACGCCATCGACGACATTCCGGACGATATCCTGAACTGGGCCATCCGGTGCGACGCAACGAAGCGGCCATTCAAAATCATCAGACAGGAACTCGCGTTCTACCGGAACATGCGTCTCCCTGTTCCCCATCTTCACCCCGACGAGCGCCACCGCCGACGCATGCTCCTCCGTCACCGATGCCGGCTCTACCGACGTCCATGCGCCAAGTGCGGGCAGAAGATGGAGACGACGTACGCGCCGGAAAAACCGGAGATCGTGTACTGCGAATCTTGCTATCTATCTTCCGTTTACTGAAATGTCACTCCGTTCAATCATCAGCGGCCATGCAAGATTCGCCCTGAGCGAAGTTCGCCCAGAGGCGACGAGTCGAATGGGTGAGGAATGCTATTTGAAAGCCGTCTATTAGTTCAGCGTCCTTTCTCCTCCACTTTCCCGCTCATGAAAAGCAAATATCGAAGCATGTGGCTATTGGTTGTGAGATACCTAAGAAAAGGCATGAACAAAGATTTTGTCGTGCACACGAAGGGCATGGTGAAAGCAATTTCTTAAGATCGCCCCATCTTCCACAGCATCTCGAAGTAATCCTTGTAGCTCTGTGCCGCCTCCGTGCTCTCGATGATGACAATGGGATCCTGAGCACAGAAAGTCCTTGACTTTAGATATATCGTTGATAATATAGTCAGTGATATATGCCGAAAATCGTCACCACCTCCGAGCTCCAGAAAAATATCGGGAAGCTGCTCCTGTGGCTGGGCCGTGCGAGCGTTATCATTACGAATCGCGGCAAGGCGAGTGCCGTGGTGTTGCCCTACTTCAGTGAGAATGACGAAGCGGTTGCACAGTACATGGAAGATTACGAGATGTACCGGAATGCCGCCGCACTGAAGACAGAACTGCGCACATCTCAGGAAAGCGGCCGTTCGAATCTCGCTATTTGAGGATGAACACCTTCTGCTTTACCAAAAAGGCGAAGAGGCTCTTCCTGAAATGGGATGCTGCAACGCAGCAGAGAATCCGTGAAAAACTGCAGGAGCTCAAGAAACATCCTGCTATCTTCTCCGTACTCGAACCAATGATCGATATGGACCCCGCCACCCATCGCCTGCGTATCGGCGATTATCGGCTGCTTCTGCGAGACGAGAATGACGGGATGTTCCTCGTTCTGAAAGTAGGGCACCGCCGCGAGATCTACCGGTAACCCTGCCGTGGAGATCGACCCTACCCCCTTCCCATCTTCCACAGCGTCTCGAAGTAGTCCTTGTAACTCTGAGCGACTTCCCTGCTCTCCATGAGAATGACAATGGGATCCTCCGACCAGATCTGGATGGCGGTGACATTCCCGTAGATATTGGTACTGGATGGAACCGGAAACGTCTCCGGCAGGTAGCGCATCTCTACGTACGTCCGGAAGACCTCGTTCTGCGTGAGGAGCGCGCGCTGGCTCTCGAACGCGAGCATCTTCTTGCGGACTTTCCGCCTGATGCGCAGGCGCTCGGTCTTCTCCATCGCGTCCCCCATGATCTCGTAGAAACGGCTGCCGGACGCGCTGAGGATGTAGTACGTCTCCCCCGCCCCGAGCGCGGAAAATGCGCGCCGTCGCAGATTGCGGACCGCTTCGGGCCCCCGTTCGATGCGCACGACAGCCTCCTGCGGCCTCTCCTGGAGTGCCCGGAGGGCCGGCAGGGACTCACGGAGACGGCGTAATCGCTCCGCCTGCTTCTGCTCGAACACACGTGGATCTTCCGCACGGATGTGCCGGCGATGCTGGCGGACCTCGGAAATCACGAGCCCCTTGGCAACCAGCTGATCCACGAGACGGTAGATGCTCTGTGGATGTCTCCCGGTGACGCGCGTCACCGCCGCCATGGGAACATCGCCGAGCGGCAGGAGCAACTCGTAGAGTTCGGCTTCCGCTTTGGAAAGGCCGAACGATTGGAGAATGTCGATGGGCATCCAAGAAGTATTGTACCATGGCTCTTCACAGTTTCACATATTATTTGTGAAAGTATTGACATACACAAATATCCAATATACATTTCCGGGTATATGGCAAGTTCTGCACACACCTGTATCCACTGCGGCAATGCATATGCGGTCTCTCCGGAAGAAGACGCCTTCCGCGCGAAGATCGCGCCCGTGTTCGCCGGGAAGAAGTACGACATCCCCCGGCCGACCCACTGCCCCGAGTGCCGCCAGCAGCGCAGAGTGGCACAGGCGAACCAGATGCACCTCTACAAGCGCAAGTGCGATCTCACGGGAGAGGAAATGGTGTCGAATTACCATCCCGCAGATCCCTATCCCGTCTACAAGCAGAAGGTTTGGTGGTCGGACCGCTACGATCCGCTGAAGTACGGACGGGACTTCGACTTCTCGCGCCCGTTCTTTGAGCAGTACAACGAGTTGCTCCTCTCCGTTCCCCGGCACAACGTCAACACTGCCTACGAGTTCGATGAGAACGCGGACTACACGAACTACGCGACGAATAACAAGAACTGTTACCTCATCTTCGACTCTGACTACAACCGCGATTGCTTCTACAGTTACAGCTTGAACCACTGCGAAAGCTGCATGGATTGCTTCCGCCTGCGCAAGGGTGAGCTCTGCTACGAGTGTGTGGACTGCGTGGAATGCTACAACTGCAAATACGTGCGCGACTGCCAAAACTGCCATGATTCCCTGTTCCTCAGTAACTGCATCGGCTGCAAGCACTGCATCCTGTGTGCCAACCAGCAGAACAAGGAGTACTGCATCCGGAATGTGAAGGTCTCCCGCCAGGAGTTCGAGCGCACGGTGGCCGAGCTTCAATCGTTCGCCGCGCTCCAGGCCTTCGACAAGGAATTCGAGGCGTTCCGCCTGCGGTTCCCGCAGAAGTACATGCACGGCGTGCAGAACGAAGACGTTCTCGGCGACTACATCACGGGGAGCAAGCACGCGTACCACTGCTTCGACTCCTCCGACATGTGGGACTGCACGTACTGCTACCAGATCTGGGAGCCGGTGAAGGATTCCCTCGACCTGCAGGAGATCGGCGACGCAGAACTGTGCTATGAGAGCGCGTTCGGAGGACTCAAGACCAGAAACCTCCTCTTCACCTCGCACTGCTTCAGCAACGTGCGCCTCACGTACTGCACATACTGCATGAACTGCAGCGACCTCTTCGGCTGCGTGGGCATGAAACGGAACCAGTATTGCATCTTCAACAAGCAGTACCAAAAGGAGGAGTACGAGAAACTCGCAGGCCGGATCATCGAGCACATGCAGAAGTCAGGAGAGTGGGGAGAATACTTCCCGATCCAGTACGCCTGCTTCCCGTACAACACGACGCAGGCGCAAACGTACTTCCCTCTCACAAAGGAGGAAGTCCTGAATGGTGGCTGGCCTGCCGGCCGTAGCGCAGCCTCTGCGCAATCTTCGAATGCCCACCTATGCCAAGGCTACGGTGGGCAGCCTCCGCTGCGCGTAGGCTGGAAGTGGAGAGACGAGAGCGATGACATGCCGAAGGTCGTGAAAACCATCCCTGGTGCCCGGTTGCCAAACACCATCGCCGACGTTCCTGACGATATCCTCAATTGGGCTGTGACCTGCGAGAAAACCAAGCGCCCCTTCAGGATCATCAAGCAGGAATTGGATCTTTACCGTCAGATGAAGCTTCCGGTTCCACACCGCCATCCCGACGAGCGGCATCGCCTGCGTATGACGCTTCGGAATCCAAGGAAGCTCTGGAGCCGGAAGTGTGCGGAGTGTCAGAAAACCATTGAAACAACGTACGCACCTGAGCGGCCTGAGATCGTCCATTGCGAACAGTGTTACTTGAAGGAAGTATATTGAGCAATGCAGCGCACCTGCTCCGAATGCGGCACATCCTTCGAGATCACGGATGACGATCAGAAATTTCTGCGCGACTTCGACGTGCCGCCGCCGCTCTCCTGTCCGGAGTGCCGCCTCATGCGTCGCATGAATGAACGCAATGCCCGCAAACTCTACTGGCGAACATGCTCACGCACGGGGAAACGCATTCTCTCGCAGTACCACGCCGAGCATCCCTTTCCGGTCTTCGCACCGGAAGTGTGGTGGAGTGATGTGTGGGACGGTCTGGATGCCGGAAGGAATGTTGACCTCGACAAACCGTTTTTCCCGCAATTCCTTGCACTCAAGAATGTCGTCCCCCATCAGGCACGGTTCGTCATCCAGGGCTCGATGGAGAACAGTGATTACACCAATTGCGCGGGATTCATGAAGAATTGCTACTTGTGTTTCGAAGTGGATTACAACGAGGATTGCTACTACTGCAACCGCATCTACCACTGCAAAAATGTAGTGGACTGCAGCAATTGTTACGACTCCGAAATTTGTTACGAGTGCACAGACTGTACCGGAAGTCACAGCCTGTTCTTCTCGCAGGATTGCCAGAACTGCTCCGAGAGTTATTTCCTGAAGAACTGCATCGGGTGCCGGGAGTGCATCGGGTGCATCAACCAGCGTCAGAAACGGCACATGATCCGAAACGAACAACTGACGGAGGAGGAATATCTGAAACGCAAAGCGACGCTGCATCTGGAATCGGCGAAAGGCATTGAAATGTTTCGCACACAAGCAGAAGCCTTCTTCCAGAGGCAACCGCAACGCTTCGTTCAGGCGGAACGCAACGAAAACTGCACGGGAGATCATTTATACGACTCCAAGAACTCCTTCTCCTGCATGGACTGCAAGGATCTGGAGGACTGCGCACACTGCGAAAAGGTGGCCATGGGGGTGAAATCGAGCAGGGATTACACCTCTTGGGGCGACAAAGCCGAGCAGCTGTACCAGTGCGCGGCATGCGGCAATAACGCGTTCCAGCTCAAGTTCTGCACCACCTGCACGACCAACAATTCCGATCTTCTCTACTGCGACGGTTGCACGGGATGCAAGGATTGTTTCGGCTGCGTGGGACTGAAGAAAAAACAGCACTGTATTTTGAACAAGCAATATTCAGAAAAAGAATATGAGAAGCTGCATGAAGCGCTTGTTGCTCACATGCAGCGTACAGGTGAATGGGGACAATTCTTTCCGAAGGATGTGTGCCCCTACGCCTACAACGAAACGATTGCCATGGAGTACTTCCCGCTCGCGAAGGAGGAAGCAATCAAACGCGGATATAAGTGGCATGACGAAACGGATGAACCGTTGGATGTAAAAAAAATCATCCCGGCTGCCCAATTGCCAGATTCAATCACGGAGATCCCCGACGATGTCCTAAACTGGGCCGTGACCTCCGCTCGGACAGGACGCCCCTTCCGCATCACCAAACAGGAACTCCAGTTCTACCGGACGTACGCCCTCCCCCCACCACACCTCCACCCGGAGGAACGCCACGAGGAGCGTCTGAAGAGACGTCCGCCCCGCAGACTCTGGAGAAGACTGTGCTCTCGGTGTAGCAAAGAGGTGGAATCCACATTCCAGCCTTCGCGGCCTGAAATCGTTTACTGTGAATCCTGCTATCTCTCTCTTGTTTATTGATCATCGATTGGCCGCTACGGCCGGCAGGCGCTCCCGAGAGGCCGGAGAGAGTGCTGTGCGAGGAGTGTTATCTTAAAGAAGTCTATTAATTTTCCTCTCCCCCCTCTGCGCCCCCTCCCCTCCCCACCCACCAGCCTTCCAGGGGAGGGGGAGACTGCATGAACCTCCGTTAGCAAAAGCATGGAGTACTCCCTGCATGACCCGAAATCATCAATGCAATCTTGAAAACGTGCTCCCCTCCCCGTGCGGGAAAACGGGTTGGGCGGGGAGGGGTCTAAAAGGAGAGGATAATTACCGCGTCGCCTTCACAACGGCATCGAACGCCGCCGGCTCGTGAATAGCCAGCTCGCTCAGGACCTTGCGGTTGAGGAGGATCTTTTTCACGGTGAGCGCCTTGATGAACGGGGCATAGGAGAGACCGCGCTCCTTGAGCGCCGCACTCAAACGGACGATCCAGAGACCGCGGAAGACCCGCTTCTTCTTCTTGCGATCGCGGTATGCATTCTGCCCGGCGCGGTACACGGCTTCCTTGGCCTTCTTGAAGGTGGAGTGCCGCATGCCGCGGTACCCCTTCGCCATGGCGCGGATTTTCGTATGACGACGATGCCGGACGATGCCACGTTTGACACGCATGAAGTGGAGAGGAAGAGGAGGGGGCGTGTCATGGTGAGCGAAGCCGAACCATCACGCGCATGTTCTAGAGATAGGGAACGAGATTCTGGAGTGTGCGCCGCTCGGTCAGTTCGACGATGACCGTGCGGTTGAGGCGCTTCTGGCGCTTGTTCTTCTGCATGAGGAGGTGATTGCGGCTATGCCGCTGCACCGCGAGTTTCCCACTCCCTGTGCGCCGGACGCGCTTCTTCGTGCCGCTGTGGGACTTGAGCTTTGGCATAGAAAACAAAATTCCGCACGGAATGGGCGCAGTATAGAGAGGCGGAAAGAGGAAGCAAATGAAAAACGTGATTTCTCAATACCCTCACCACAACTGAATTACCTTTTACCTCTAAGAACGACAATGTACTGCGTCCCCTGCTGCTTCACCTCCGATTCGATCTCCGCTTCGTTCGCAAGACTGGTGACAAGGGACTCCAATTTCTGTTTGGCGTACGACTTATTCGTCAGTTCCCGTCCCCGCAGACGCACGACGAACTTCACGAGGTGCCGTTCGGCGAAGAACTCCCGCGCGCGATCCGTGAGGCGGTCGAGATCGTGGCGGTCCGTGCGGAACCCGAACCGGAGCGTCTTCACCTCCGTCTGCTTGCTGTGCGCTCGCTGCTTGCGTTCCTTCTTCTTCACCTGATACATGTACTGGCCGATATCGCCGATCTTCACGACGGGCGGAACCCCCTTCGGAGCGATCTCGATGAGGTCCAGCTCCAGAGCTTTCGCCCGTGCCAGCGCGTCGGCGATCAAAACTTTCTCCGCACCGTCATCGGAAACGAGGAGCACCTCCGGCACGCGGATCTGTTCATTGGTGCGCGGACGCTTTTCATTCATTATCGAACCGTGATGCGATCGTCGGTACAGAAGAAAGGGGGGAACGAAGGGAACGTGACTATCATAGAGTGCATCGACTTGAAGAAACAAGGCACTTCCTCTCCAAAAAGTTCACTGGTTGATTGGTTATTAGTTATTAGTTCTTCCTTGCAGTGTCTTTCGTATAGTACGCAGAACCAATAACCATAAACTAAAAACCAATAACTTTTCGCTCCAGAACCAGCAGCTCCAGATCCAGTGTGTACCACCCCTCCGCCCCCCCCTCTTCGATCATGATCTCGTTCGGGAAGAGGAACTGCACCGGCCAGAGTCTTCGCTCGTCGTAGTCCTTCCCCAGATTCCCCATAAAGAGGCGCTCCGCATCGGCGAGCGCGGACGTCCTGAGCACGGTCTGCAGAACGGAAGTGAACGTCGGGCTGGCGAAGGACCGCAGCAGCTGATCTTCCGCCGCCTTCGCGTCGCGCGCATAGCGCAGGATGTCCTGCGAGAAGAACTGTTCAAGGGAGACGATCCCGACGGGGTTCTCCTTCTCCGTCAGATCTTCGAGACGCCGGATTTCTTCGTCCGTGAGCGCATCGGCGACGGTGAGGAGGCCGGAGAGATGCACGAATGACAGGACCCGATGCAACCCCTCCTCATCCACGGTGAAACGGACTGTGAGGGGGCGGGCACGTACACCGCTCTCCGCATCAAACGGCGCCGCTTCACCGATCTGCACACCAGACATCTCGGCGAGGTGAAGTTCTTTCTTGAGAGAGAGCGCAAGCGCATCGAAGGAGGCAACCAGGCGCGTCACCTCCGTCTGCTCCGGGAGAGCGAACGCAGCGATCCGCTCCTGTGCGGACCCACCCAACCACTCGAAACTTCGTTCGGAAATCTCCACCTGTTCCGTGAGAACCGCCAACCGTTCTTCGAGGAGCGGTAATTTCGCGAGGAGAGGCACGATGGCGGCTCGGACGTTCTGCACGGCATGGATGTGCACGAAGAGGAGTTGCATGGAAAGAGACAGGCATACGACGCCTGCGACGGCGAAGAGCCACTGTGTGAGTCGGCGCGTGGGAGAGGCGCACGTCATAACACTGTGAGCTGGAAAACGAATGGAGAGAACGTTCCGTGCTCGGGATCTTCCTCACGGGCAAAACGCGGCAGCGTGACGGAGGAAACCCACGGCAGGGAACGAAGCGTTTCCACGAACTGCGCCAGCACCGTCATGCTGCGCGGTCCGACGCTGTGGACGCTTCCGGCCAGTTCGACGCAGCGCGTGAGCGGGAAGAAATGCAGTGAGGAAAGATGAACGGCGTCGGGAGTCTGTAGAACCATCCGGGCCGCGACCGCCTCGATCTCGGCACGGGCACGGAGCGCAGTGACCGTTCCGGTCTTCCTGCGGACGAGCGCCGCATGCACCCCCTCCCGCCCGGGCGTCACGAGTGCGTCCCTCTTCGTCTCGGCTGCCGTGATCTTCGCCTGCAAATCATGGACGAATGTCGCCAATTCACTCTGACTGAGTTGCCGTCCGTCCGCCTGCACACTCGTGAATCGCGGGAGGAGGAGCCAGAGAGAGAGGAGGAGAAAGAGAGCGAGGGTACAACCGAAGAGAAACATCGGAACGGCGATGACCTGAAGCAGGCTCTTCTGCCCTCTATTCGCCGGTTGGGTTTGTGTGAGTTCAGCCATGTGTTTTCCTCTCATTGTAGCGGATTTTCGGCCTCCGAGCCATGGCCAATAATTGCATGAATTTCTTATTAGTATGTAATCCTAACCCTAGCCTTAACCTTAGCCTTAGCCTTTCCGCCTCCCCTTCCGCTTCGGGAAAGACACGGCTACGCTTAAGCACGTACCTCATCCCCCCTTCCCCGTGGAGGATCTCCTGCAAAAACTCTGTGAACTCCGGTCCGCCATCAACACGGGAAAGGACTCTCTTTGAGAAAAAAAATATACCCCAGCGCATTCGGAAGCTCGAAGAGCAGACTGCCGACCCGCACCTCTGGGACGACCAACGCTCGGCCAACATGCTCTTCACGGAACTGAAGCTCCTGAAGAAACAGTGGGAGCCCGTCTCGAAGATGCTGAGTGATGTCTCGGCGCTCCTGGAAATGGCGGAGCATGCGGATCCTTCCGATGTTCCGATGCTCGAGGAGGACTATGGAAAATTCGTGGAGCTCTGGAACACGATCGAGTTGCAGCTCTACCTGAGCGGCGAATTCGATGCGCTCAACTGCTACCTCACCGTGAGCGGCGGGGCGGGAGGCACCGAAGCGCAGGACTGGGCCGCCATGCTGCTCAGGATGTATCTACGCTACTGCGAGCGGAAAGGCTGGAAGACGGACATCATCGAAAAAACGGACGGACAGGAAGCCGGCATCAAGTCGGCCGCCATCCACGTGAAAGGCGAACTGGCGTACGGCTATCTCAAGTGCGAGAAGGGCACGCACCGACTCGTGCGCCTCTCGCCGTTCAATGCGAAAAATCTCCGCCAGACCAGCTTCGCGCTCGTGGAGGTCTTACCCGAACTCCCGGCATCCGCCGCCGTGGATATCAATCCTTCGGATCTGAGAGTCGATACCTATAGGAGCGGCGGCGCGGGAGGTCAGAATGTGAATAAGGTCGAGAGCGCCATCCGCATCACGCATATGCCGACTGGGATCGTGGTCGCGTGCCAGAACGAGAGGAGCCAACTCCAGAACCGCGAGCAGGCCATGAACATGCTGAGGGCAAAACTGCTCGAGAAGGAACAGCGCGAGCGGAGCGAAACGAAGTCGGAACTGAAAGGCGCGAAGGAGAGTGCCGACTTCGGCCAGCAGATCAGAAGTTACGTCCTGCACCCATACCAGATGGTGAAGGACCTGAGGACCGAGGTGGAGACGAGTAATACAACAGCAGTGCTGGATGGGGATATTCAGCAGTTCATCGATGCGATGCTGAAGCGCTCCTCCTCATCGTGGTCGCCCTCGCATCCGCACTGAAACTTCTGTGGCAGGCGTTTGGATAGACACCCCCTCCTGTTTGAGAAGCGTCCTCTTCCTCCGTACCCCCCGTCCCGAATACCCGCCCAATGTTCCGTCCGAACGGAATCTTCGCGATCTCAGACCACACAGAGCGCTGGAATGCCGTTCCTGGAAGCTCGAAAGGATCAATGGATATAGCAATAGAATATCAAATTCCGGAATGGCGATCATGAGGAGACGGAAAACCTTGTCTATAGCCAAGAAAGTCGCATTCCGCTATAATATTTTGATATGCCTCTCCCGACACAAACCAACAGCGCTGTCCTCCTGCTCATCGAACGGAGCAATCTGCTTTCCCGCGAGTTGAAAAAGACCCTGACGGAGAAACTGGACTCACTCGGCGCCGACCAACTGGCAACGCTCAAAAACATGCTTCTCGGCGAGGGCAAGGTGATCGGGGAGATGCTCGGCGAATCCATTCGCACCGTTGTTTCCTCCGGTAACGCCGTTTCCCTTGCGTATATGGATCGCGATCTCCAGACGGTGAACAGGACTCTCAATCAGGGAATAGAACGGGAGGAGACGAAGGAGGAACAAAAAAACACAGAGAGCCTCTTCGATACTCTGCCATGAGTTCTGAAACACCCAACCATGATCCGGCAGCCGGACAGATCGGTCGTGAACAGCAGCGACTCGACCGACTGGATGCCAAAGAAGACCGCCAGATTGACATGAAACCGAATGCCCGGGAAGCCGCAAACGGGAATCCTACCGAGACATACATCCATCGGGTGGATCAGGTGCAGGGAAAAATCGCACGAATGCACGAACGAGCTGCGCTCCTTCGGGATCAGAGGAAACCGGGATGGCAAGAGATGGAAACGCTCTGCAGAGATGCAGAGCAGAAACTTCTCAGCCGCATCGAGAAGGTTGATCGCCCGACGCTCTTCCAGGGAATGGCGGATTTCAACAATGCGATTGCGGAAATCCTCCAATCCTTCCGGACAACGGAGGAACTGTCCGGGCGTCCGGAGAAACCGCCGACCCCGGTTGAAGCGCTTCTCGAGCAATGGGGTATTGTCAAAGAACAAATTCCTTCCCTTGCAGGGAAGATCCGCGAAAACGGGTACGACGATGGAACGCTGCGGTCACTCCATGCCCGGATCGCACTCATGGAGAGTTTGACTCCTTCGCAACACAAAGCCGTTCTGGGATCACAGTCGCCTGTTGATACGACATTGATAGTCTCTCAGTTAGTGTGCGAACCTCGAGAGAAGATGAAGAGAGATACTGACCCCGTCCTCCGTCCTCTCCAGACGCTTCTTGAGTCGCCTGTCGAAGCGGCAGAGGGATTGAGGGGGCGGCTGGCGAATGATGTGGAGACGTCACAAAAAGAAGTGGATCAGCTTCAGGAAAAAGAGGGGGAGATGCTGAAACATCTCTCTGATCTTCTCAAGCAGAAGGATTGGAAAGGACAAGGAAAGGAAATCGAATCACTGAAGGTTCTGCAGAAAGAACTGGGAGAGCGAAAAGGCCAGCGCAACGCATTGCAGGCACAGGTGCAACAATTGGACATCGCATTCGCACGGTTCGATGCCGTGACGGCGAGAACGGAAGGGGGAGAAGCCCTGGCGCAGAGAATCAGCCTGCGGGCGTTCGAGCGGTTCGGTCCCCAATTGGAGACTGTGAATGCCGCCCTCTTCCACGATGGGCAAACTGCATCCATGGAAATGAAACAACAGGGGCTCCTGCGTTCCTTCGAGCACTCGCTCTTCGGGGAAAACCTGGATGGAGAGGCGATCGATGCGGCGGTTCGCCAGCGCAAAGAGGGAGACGCCGACGGGCGCTCCATTCTCCATCAGTTGCGTGGATGGAGAGATGTGCGCGTGAAATCCAGAACGATCACCGTTCATGCGGAAACCGGGCAGCGACCGGCAGATGTGTTCCGATCATTCTCTCCCCACCCCCTCCTTGCTCCGCGCTTTTCAGTCAACAATGACATCAGATCATCCGGCCTGAGATTCCATGAGCCCCCGATGCTTGTGGAAACGAAAGGCGGATTTCTCGTCGGCTACCAGGAACAGGATGGCCGTATTCGGCTCCCCGACGGCTCCCTGGCCGATGCACGCTCCCCTCTCCGTCCGACAACGATACAAGCTGCGAGCGGACAGGAATATTCGGTGTTCCTCTCAGCGGAAGCATCCCGCATCATCACCGAAGTTCCCTCGGATCAGCGTGTCATCCTGCGCAGACCGCCACTGCTCATCCACGGAGACGGCAATGACATGATGTACCGTACAGTGACGAGTCGGGATCTCGGCTATGCGAAACGGGAGGGGAGAACGCTCGTCGTCCGCGATGGGGAGAGGAGACCGCTGTCGTCGCATGATATTCCTTCGCTCGAGCGGGAAGATGAGGAGACGGGGCGCGATGTGTTCCGAGCAGTGGACCGCGAACCGTCCATCCAGTACGTCTCGAAACAGGCAACGGCAATGAGCGGTGGGCTGGGAGAGGTGCAGTCGCTCTTCTCCGATGCCATGAATCCGAAGGCAAGCAAATCTCCGGAATTCATCTCCTTCCTCCGTGAACGCGCGAATGGGCCGCTGGATGCCGTCAAGAAAGTATTGGATGACCGGCAGCTCCCTCAGCAACTGGAACAAGCCCGAAACCGCCTGTATCAGTTGAGAAAAACCGGCAACCCTCTCGCCGGGAACGATTGGGACCAGAAGATCTCTGAACGCATTCGCGCGATCGACGGCATGATCGATCTTCTGAAAACCGGAGGGGAGGTGCGAAGGATGCTCGAAACGATCGTCGACAAATCCCGGTTCACGGACGATGGCTGGGTGTCGTGGCTCGAGCACGAGGGGCCCAGGATCGCCGCATCCATTGCCGTCGCAGCCGCAGCAGCAGCTCTCGTTGTCGCCACGTGCGGCGCAGCCATGGCACCCATGTTGGTCATGCTCGCTTCAGCGAGTACCGCAACGGCAGCGGGTATGGCTACATACGGAGGCGTGCGGGAAATCCAGTACCAGTGGCATCAGCATTTCGATGAAGATGTTCGAAGCGGGAAAGCGACCTACACCGATCGTCCAGCATTGATGGCCTGGGTGACGGGGGGAACCGTCATCGACCCCGAGACCGGCAGGGAAGTGTCGCCGAAGTTCCTGACAGACGTGGCGGGTCCGCTCGCGCTGGAATTTGCCGAGGGGGTGGGTGTGATGTTCGTGACGATGGGACTCGGAGCGAAACTTGGTGAAGCTCTTCGTTCTGCCGCTGGCAATCCAAAGTGGATCGTCGCTTTTTCCAAGTATGCCAGTCTCGCACGACTCATAGAGCAGCGTCTCGCGAACATTACGGCGGAGAGCGGCGCGGGGAAGATGTTCCTCAAGGAATTTTTCAAAGGGGTCACAGACCAAATGGAATGGACAGTCAAAGAATCCGCTGTCGGTGCCGGTTTGAACAACATCGATCATCGACTCGGGGCGGCATCCACGTTCGCGCTCGCATGTCTGGGAGGATTTCTCCATCCCGTGGCTGTGCACACGCAGCCTGGCGGCAAAATGATGGGCGAACTTTCTGCGCCGAAAGGTTGTGATCTCTTGTCCTTCGGAGCGAAGCGGGGACTCACAGTGATCGTGGATGAATCCGGAGTGCCGAGATTGCGGGACAGGGCTGGGAATGAGTCCATTGTCCGCTTCACGGAAGAACCAGTGAAGACGCCGGACCATCCGGATGCCGTACCGACGCAACGTGCCGGCTCTCCCGAGCAATCATTGCACGCAGCCGCCGAGGGCCGCGCGGCGAAGGCACCCGCAGAAACTCCGTCGAAACCTGAAGGAGAACTCCGTGGCACAGAACGGCAAGCTGCCAAGCAAGAACAGGTCGGACAAAAACCGAACATGGAAAAGGAAACTGCTCCGCATGAACGGACAGAGGCGAAAACGCAAGAAAAGTGGGAAATTATGTCCAAGCAAATTGCAGAAGCGCAGGAGCATCAATTGCTGGAGAAGATCGAACGCTTCAATCGAGAACAACCTCAAGGCATGCCTGAGCAGTCATTTAAAGTGCTTCGAAGCACGGAGAAAGGCATCGTGGCCATCAACGAGGCGGGGCATGCGGAGTTCATAGAGATCAACGCCGCCAATGCCCGCGATGTTCTGAGTCGCGTGAAGGCGCAGACAGAAAGAAATCCCGCTCATTCCGGGTTTGAAGTACGACAGGAGTGTCTGCGAAGAAATCCCGAAATCGCATCACACGTTGCCTATACCGTGGGAGAACTTCCAAAGGGAAAAGTGGCCATGAAGGCATACATCGCCGATCCGAGCCATTGGATTCCGGAGATAAGCGTATTCCATGAACGAATTTTCTCGGAAACAATGGTGGCACTTCGCAAGGGATCGATGGCCATGAAACCTGAAGCAGTGGGTGCGCAGAGAGTGATCGTGATGTTGCGTGGAAATACCGCGGCAGGGAAGAGCAGTTGCTTGCGCATGGCAAGCGCTCCCCGATTACGAGAACTCAACGCAAATCCCGACACGGCAATCAATCCCGATGGTCTCAAAGCCAAAGTCCGTGTCCGCGAAAAAAGAGGAGGCACCCATCAGATCTCGCACGATCAGGCCCACAGCGAAGGAGCGATGATGGCAGAACGGACAATCGATCAGGCACTCAAAGAGAAATTAAATTTGATTGTCATAGACAAGCGGTTTGCGACACCCGAGGACGTCCGTGAAGTGACGGAAATGGCACGAAAGAACGATTACAAAGTTATCATGGTGGATGTCGATGCGGAATTGGCCACTTCTATCGCACGTGTTCACGGGGGCGAAGCACAAGGGAAGAAATACCCGGGTCGCTCTCCGGAAGGGGACGACCCCATTGTCTCCACCGATAGAATTGAGGGTGGATACCAAGATGTCGTGCAATATCGTCAGGAAGTGATGAAAATCGTGGATGAGTATTACTTGTTCAAAACAGATGCAGGTCCGGACACTATCATGGTAGCAGAACACCAAGGTAAAGGTATGACAGTACACGAGCCTCAGATCTTCAAACATGTGACGAGGGATATCCGTCAGGAACAACAGTTCGTGGACCGATCGATGCAGAACCTGCGGAACACGAGTCGTACGAGCGGGGGGGTGGTCGACACATCGGCAACGAAGATCAAAGCCGACTCAATGGCTGCATCCGGTCACGACGCCGCAAGGAAGGCGAATGAAAATTTCGAGTCGGTCATGAGGCGCCTACATGGAGAGCGCAGCCGCCAATTCAGTTCCCCCCGTGAACTGGGAAATTTCATTGAACAAATAGCCCTCGATGTCAATAAAGGCATCCTCAAAGAGAGAATGCTGCTCCGGCGGGCTGATTCGGATAAGTTCCCGTATACCCGTATCAGCGATCTTCCGCGATCATTTGAAAATTTCTCGCAGGAATTCTTGCGCCGATTGAATGATCCGCACCAAAATCCTCGAGAGCTCGCTGCGTGGGTGGAATTCAATGTCGATCTCACCCACCACTTCTTCGAGGATGGCTGCGGAAAGGCTGCCAAGGCTCTCAGTGCCTGGGTTCTTGCGAGAGCGGGAACGGAACTACCAGTCTATCGGGGAAGAGAAGAGTACTACGGACATGCACCCAAAAGGTCACCATCGGATACTCCTCGGGAACGGGAGGGGCAATTCAAAGAATGGTATTTATATTACTCATCTCTTTTTCATGCCGCACCTTAATGAACATCAATGGAACGATGAAACAAAGCAGTTTCTTCTTCTTGTGAAGAAGGAACATGAAGGACAGATGCGGGCTGGCGGCCAGCATCAATGGGAACACTGTCTTTCCGTTGCACAGGAACTGGAAAATGCGCTCGACTCAGAGACTGATCTTCCGCAGAAAAAACGACGGGAATTCGTGTTGGGTGCCTTGGGGCATGATCTGTATGAGGACACCACGATACGTCCGGAACAGGTCATCGCACAATACGGGATGGACGTGCATGAGCGCATTCGTGGCTTGACAAACGAGAAAGGTGATACCGATGTTGGTTCGTACGTTGAGCATATGCACTCCGCCCCTGAAGAGGACAGGCTCATTAAACTGGCTGATCTCTGGCACAACTACAGCAGTGTAGCGAAGAACCGAAAGGAACTGGGGAAAGAGTGGATCGAAGGCTGGTTTCTGCCTATTGTGGAACCGATGTATGCACAAGTCACTTCTACGCAATTCAACCGTTATCCTCGTGCTGCAGAGATATTGACCAGGAGGGCGGGTGATGCACGAAAAATGCTTCTCGATACGATCAAACAACCCTATAGTGAGCCCGATCCCTCCCCTGCCATGCCCCTCAGTGCTCCATCCGATCCGGCAAGTTCTGAGACACACGAAAGAGAAGAGTGGGACTTTAACAAATTCACGCAATACTATAACGAGATCGGAAAGAGACAGGGCGGGTGGTCATTCGAAGATAAGAATGGAGCCGCGGAAACCCTGCGTAGTTACTACATGAGTGGAGGGACGAAGACACTCCGACAATTCGCTGAAGCCCGCTTTGGAGTTGATCAGCGAACTTGAGAGATGAGGATTGCAGACGAAGCCGGATGGCGGAGAGGGAGGGATTCGAACCCTCGAGACCCTTTTGGAGCCTACGCGATTTCGAGTCGCGCGCCTTCGACCACTCGGCCACCTCTCCGTAAAAAGCATTGTAGCAGTGACCGGATGTGCGCCATAAGTGAATGGGGCAGTCTTTCTTTCATGAAGACTGACCGCTGTCCGCTCGGCGCTCTTCGCTTCGCATCTGCTGAATGATCCCTGATAACACACCGCTACATCACCACCTTCAGGTAATCCTCCTCGCAGAGAATCCGGCTGTCAAAAGCACTCGGCCAGCTCGTGAGAACGGTGCAACCGCACTTCCCGCATAGAGTTTCCCGCAGTTCCCCGTCACACGGCATCCAACGGAGATTTTCCTGCATGCGCTTGATGTAGTACCCGGAGGGGAGCGGGATACCGAGCTTCCGGGAAGCCGCGATGTCTTCTTTTGTGATCTTGAACGGTCTCTCAAATGCATCGTCCCAGAACACCGTGGCGGTGATCGACGATTCATCGGCAGGTCGCAACGCATCGACGGAATCGGGAATACGATCCATGGACTGCATGTTCTCGGTCTTTCGTTCCAGCTTTTCCGCTGCCCGGAAACCGAGAGTTCTCTGTTCCTGTAATGAGAGAGGGAAATTGAAACCTGAACAGCTCTCGTCGTACGGATTCGGAGCGAAGTGTCCGGGGAAGAAACTCCCCCACTCCACTGCTTGCCCCTCGTAGCTCCCCGAAGGGGGGCGAAGTGGGGTGCGTTGCATGTGTGCGATGACGTTCTCTTTCAAGGATCGATACTCCTGTTCCGTGTACTGTCTGTTGAGGATACAGTACCGCTTTCCGAAGAGGCCGCAGCAGCCGAAGCAGTCTCTGCAGTTGAAGCAGTAGGCACAGTAATCGCACGATTTACATTCGTTGAGCTCGAAAGAAAATCGAATCCCGTAGCAGTACACGTCCATCACGGAATGGTACGACAGTTCGCTGCCAATCGTGCCCATCGAATCGAGTGTGAGTTTCGCATGGTGGCCCGAGATGAGATCATGAACGCAATCCTCATGCCATGGTGAAATGAAGCAGTCTTCGCAATTCTTGCAGTGCATCAGATAGTTCCCCTGCGTGTTCTCACAGTGATCAACGTGGACGGCTCTGTGCCAGCCCTGCTCGAGTATCAATGCATGGAGGTGATCTTTCGCCCGCTTGAAATCCTGGCGTGATCGCAGATTCCATCCCGATATTTTGTCCGCGTATTCCTCTTGCGTGAGTTGCTTGTTCTCGAAACAAAACTGCTTGTCCCGCAGATTCGTGCAGAACAGACAGTGCGCGCATCTGCGGCAATCGTACAGAAATGCTGAGTCCTGTACATTTTGGCAGTACAGAGCGTAAATCGTACTGTAGCAATTGTTGGAGTGCACGAGATCGCTGCAGAGCTGACTCTGCTGGGAATAGAAATCATCGGTGTACTCGCTGTTCTCATTGTGGCTCTGAAAATTGTGCGGAAGGGGGCAGCGGCGGAAGAGGTCCCATGCCTGCTCGAAAAAACTGCGGGAATTTGAGAATTCCGCACTCGGCGGATTCGCGTCCTTCACCCAAACGGCTCTGTCCCAGACGGGATAGGGGCAATCGGGACGGAAGATGGAGATGATGGTTTTCCCGGTCTTGTCACACGTGCGCGGATGGAGGTTCCAGTGCGGCCAGAATGCCCCCAGTTCGCGGAAACGGTATTTGATCTTCACCGAAGGCAGGCTGTCCCCGAAACCGAATTTCTCGCGCAGGCCCCGCTCAGCATCGGAAACGGTGAACGATTCCCCCGAAACTGCGCATTGGACGACTGCCATGAAGGAAGTATGCCACAGTGACGAGTGAAGCATACTCTATCCCCCTTCGATCATCGGCGAGAACCCAATGAAACACGCTATCGTTCACCTGTCGCTCATGGCTAAAGGCTGACATGCCCCGCGGAGCGCAGTGCGCAAAGTGGGGAGGCTGATGGCTTATCATGCACCGCTGACAATCACGCAGAAAAGCTCTTCACATAGGAAACCGCCATCCGTCAATTGCACATTTTTGCCCGATTCGCCCGTAAGTTCACAAAATCACTTGCGCAGAGCAATCCCGCCTGCGTAGAATCGCGAAGCTTTTTATCTTTTTACCCACTCTCCCATGAGTTACGTCGTTGCTTCGAAGCTGAAGGAGCTCATTAAGAAGCTCAACATGATGTCTTCTGGTGATCTTGCGGATGCTGTGAGCGGTGTCGTCGAGGAGGGCGTGAAGAAGGCTGTCGCCCGCGCCAAGGCCAACGGCCGCAAGACGGTCCGCCCGGAGGATCTTTAGTTTTCAGATCGTCCAATGGAAAGCGCCTCCGTAGTACGGGGCGCTTTTTATGTGCTTTTCAGAATCAGGAAACTCGTTACACTGTCCCCATGCCCACTCCCCCCTCCCCTTCCGAGCCGCAGCGCCCCATGGACTACAAAATGGTCCTCGTCCTGACCCTGTACCTCACGTCCCTCTTCGCATCGAACACCGTCGGCATCAAGCTGATGCCGTTCCTCTTCTCTACGCACCTCTCGACGGCCATCTTCGCCTTCCCGCTCGTCTTCCTCACGACCGATGTCATCGGCGAAGTCTACGGCAAGAAGATGGCGCGGCTCTTCGTCCAAATGGGCTTCTGGAGCCTCGTCGTCTTCCTCGGCTTCAATCTGCTCTCGAACGTGATGCCCACATCGAAAGATTTTCTCATGCCGGAGGCATACAACCAGATTTTCAGCCTCTCGTTCCGCTTCACCGTCGCCTCGCTGGTTGCCTTCATCGTCGGAGAGTATCAGGACGTCTTCTCGTTCTTCTTCCTCAAGGCGAAGTTGGGCGGGAGATTCTTCTGGCTACGCTCCAACCTCTCGAACCTCTGGGGACAGCTCATCGATACTTCCATCTGGATGGCCATTGCTTTCGTCGGCGTGTACCCCGTGAAAACCATCATCCTCATCATGATCCCGTGGTGGCTCTTCAAGGTCGGCATGGGCATCGTCTACACGCCCTTGAGTTACGTGGGAATCTGGTTTCTGAGAAAGCCGGAATAAGTATGTGGTATGTGGTATGTGGTATTTTTGCATTTTCCATGATCCACTCGGGCTCTTCTTCGCCCTAACCCTAACCCTAATCCTAATCCTAATCCCTAGATAATCGGTTCGTCGAACTGCTCTTCCGTATCCACTTCACCCTCCTTCGGCGGAGCACTGGCAGCCTCGTCCCACTTCTTCAGGGTCTCTTCCACCTTCTGCTTCGCCTGGCAGTACTTCGCCCGCGAGAGCGCACGGATCTCGCTGGAGTGATCCGCCGTGACTTTCGGGACATCCACCGTCCGGCCGGAGAACGGATCGCGGCTCTCCCCTTTCACCGACATCTTGATGTAGAACTCACGCACACCGAGGTTGATGATGTCGCGTTCCTTGAAGATCGGCTCGTACTCCTTCTCGAGCACCGTCGCATCCTCCGCCCCCACGCGGAAACTGATCATGGACCCCACGTTGCCGAAGACCGTCTGGCGGATCTTGCTTGAGAGTTGCCCCATGTACTGATGGGCGATGGTCAGATTGAGGTGATACTTGCGCGCCTCGGAGAGAATCTCGTAGAAGGTATCCGTCGCGAAGTTCTGGAACTCATCCACGTAGAAGTAGAAGTCAGAGCGCTGCTCCTCGAGAACGTCCGCGCGGCTCATGGCCGCCTGGTACATCTTCGTGATGATCATGGAGCCGAGAAGCGACGAGTTCTCCTCTCCCAGGAGTCCTTTCGACACCTTCATGAGCAGGATCTTCTTCCCGTCCATGATGTCGCGGATTTTGAACTTCGTGTCACTCTGTCCGATGATGTTGCGAATCATGTTCGTCGCCACGAACTGACCGACCTTGTTGAGGAGCGGCGTGATGGCCTCGGCATCGAACTTTTCGCTCCACGCGGCGAACTCCGAGACCCAGAAGCTCTTCACGACGTTGTCCTGGATGCGCGCCACGATCTTCTGGCGGTAGTTCTTGTCATTAAGCATCTTCAGGATCGAGAGCACCGTGGTATTCGGGCTGTCGAGGAGCGCGAGCGTGGTATAGCGCAACACGTGCTCGAGACGGTACGTCCAGTTATCGCCGAAGAGCTTCTTGAAGATGTCGAGGAAGCCGATGGTGAGCTGCATCTTGTAGGCATCCTCCACCTGCTCGAGCGGGTTGAAGGCGATGGGGAACTCCGTGTCGGACGGGTCGAAGAGGACGACGTCGTCGATGCGGTGCTTCGGAACGAACCGGAGAACGTTATCAACGAGGTCCCCGTGCGGATCGAGTACGGCCACCCCGCGCCCGCGGTCGAGATCCTCGTGGATGAGGAGTTCGAGGAGCTTCGATTTCCCCACGCCCGATTTTCCGACGACGTAGAGATGGCGTCGGCGATCCTCGAGGCGGATGCCAAACTTCACGAAGTTATTGTGGTAATTGGTGATGCCGAACGTGCTCACTTCCTTCTCACCGGCCCGCGGGAGGTCCTGCGGAGGATCGGACTTGCGCGCGAGGACGTGCACGATGTGATGCACGTAGTCAGCATTCGGGAAGTGGAAGATTGTGGCCAGTTCCATCGAACTCAGAACAAATTTCTTCGCGTGCCCGCGCGCGCGGTACCTCTTCAGGAAAGAATCCGCATTGGTTGAGCGTGAGGAGGTGAACCCGTTGATATCGGAATCGTTGAAGTGGTAGAAGCTGTTCTGTACCGCCGTGAGCTTCCGCTTCGCCTCTTCGAAATTCTTCGAAAGATACGCGCAGCGGATGGAGACTTCGTACGGCTTCGTCTCGTCCTTCGCGTGCGCCGCCTTCGCGCGGACGGCCTGGATGCCTCGGTACCCCTCCTTGCGCAAGTGATCCCGCGGGGAGAAGAACTTCAGGAATCCGGCGATCCGGAAGCGTAGGTTGTGGAAAAAGTGGTAGGCGGCGTTGTCCGCTCTGGGTTCCGAGATGATCTGCACCCACACCTGCTCGCCGCTGTCTATTTTGGAGAGGACCGAGAAGAGCCGCGACATGCTGTCCTCCTCGAATTTGTCGTACGTCTTGATGGGATACACGTCACTCTCCTTGGGATAAAGCTCGCATCCGGCAAATGCATGCCTTGCCGGATCGAGGGAGGCGGCATAATCCTTCGTTTCGCGGATCTCGGCATCGGGGAAAGTCGCATAGATGAGACCCTCGATCGTCTCCATATATTTCTCCTCCATGACCGCGTAGAAGTACGTGTACTGCTCGTAGCCGAGGTATTCGAACGAAAACCGCACACCCGTCACGGTATTGCGCAGGCTCACGAGAAGATCCTGGAACTTGACCTCCAGCTTCTTCTCCCCCGCCGTCCCCTGCGGCACGATGATGTGGAGATAACGCAGTCCGGCCATCTCCAGCTATTATCCCTTATTTTAGGTCTTGAGTAAACGGGTTCCGTGGCTGATTTGGGGCTTCCCTTGATCTTCCTCTCCCCCCTATGCGCCCCCTCCCCGCCCCGCGGCGCTGCCCGCACGGGGAGGGGGAGACTGCTTGATCACCTCTCGCGAAAGAATACGATGATCCGCTCATGTACCGTGAGTGAATCCGATTTCGACAGTGCAGGGCATCCGACCCTGCACGTCGACTACGACAAGGTGCCTGCGCTACGCCTGCAGGCTAAGCGCAGGGTATCAAGGAATCAACATTCATGAAATATGCGCACCGTTCTACACATGCACTATGCAATGTGGAAAGCGTGCTCCCCTCCCCGGGTAGGCGTGTAGGTTGGGCGGGGAGGGGTCTGGGGGAGAGGAAAAATCTTCAGTAGACTTCCTTCAGGTAACACTCCTCGCAATACACCGTCTCAGGCCTGTCCGGAGAATAGCTCGTAGCTATTGGCTTTTGGCAGTTGGCACATTGGCGATTCCACAACTTACGGGGATTGCGCAGGTTCATGCGCCGACGGTGACGTTCATCCGGATGAACATGCGGAACGGGTACATGCATCTTCCGGTAGAAATCCAATTCTTGTTTGATGATCTTGAACGGGCGTTTGGTCACTTCGCATTCGACTGCCCAGTTGAGGATGTCATCGGGAACATCCTCGATCTGTACCGGCAATCGCGTGGACCGGATCACTCTGGATACATTCGGCATCTCGTCTCTCTGCTCTCGAAAAGCCCAACCGCGCTGTTCGACCGCCCCCCTCGTCATCGGAAAGTATTCCTGTGCGGGTGTCTCGTTGTAGGCGAATGGTGAGTGCTTGGCCGGGAAGAACTCCCCGAATTCCTTCCCATGTTGCATGTGCTCAATGATGCGCGGCGTCAATGCTTCGTACTCTTCTTTCGTGTATTGCCTGTTCAGGATGCAATACGATTTTTTGTGCAATCCCAGACATCCGAAACACTTCGAGCATCCGAAGCAGTGATCGCAGTACAGGAGATCCTCCGCAGGCCAGCAGTCATGGCTGAAGAGCGTAGAGTGCGCGTTATTTGCGGAATAAAGTTCGTAGCAGAGTTCGCCGGGGCCGTAGACGGAGTAGATGTCCTGACAATCGTTCATCGCTTCCGTATCGAAGCCGAAACGCACGTTCTGGCACTTCTGCGCATCGAAGACGTGATGGCAACTGCGACACTGCCGGATGTAGTTTCCCGTACAGGCTTCCGCCAGGTCCACGATCCTCGATGGAATGGGAGAGTCGAGCAGAAGATGCTGGAAGTCCGCGAGGAAGCGTTTTTGCGCCTCGGGAGATGCATCGATCTCCCCCTTGATCCGCTCATATTCTCCGCGCGTCTTCTGCTGATTGAGAATCTGGTACTGCGCCTGCCGGCGGTTGACGCAGAAGAGGAGATCCCTGCTCGCGTGGCAGTGTTGAATCCAGCAAGACGTGTGACATCCCTGGCAATGATAAGCGTGACGCACGTCGTAACACTCATCGCAATTCACGCATTCGTAGCAGAGTTCGCAGTCATTGATAAAAAGGCAATCCATGCAATCGCTGCACCGGAAGGCGCGCGTCGAGTAGTAGCAGTTCTGCGAGTGCATGGACCCGTGGACGAGGTAGCAGTTCTTCATGAAACTCACGTGGTTGCAGTACTCGCTGTTCTCGGAATTCGTTGAGGAGAAGAAGAGGTGTGGAACGGTACGCTGGAGAACGGCGAACTGCGTGAAAAACGGCTGCGAAGGGTCGAATGGAAAACCGTACTGCAGCGGATCCCATCGGTCTCCCCAGTAGCAGGTGTCGCAGAACACCGGACAGGGGGCATCCGCCGGATAGAGCGCGAGGATGTTCCTGCCGCACTGACTGCATGTCCGCCGGTAGAACGTCCGCTCATTCCTGTACGTGAGCCTTCTCTGCTGTCTGCAATCGGGACAGAGTTGAGGAGGGGGAATCAGAAACGTTTTGTCGGCAATCACCGGTGAAACCTGTCGCAAGAATGCGAGCTCTTCGTCCGTGACGGTGAACGATTGGCCGGTCATGGCACATGTGCAGTCCATTGCCTTGCCCCTATCGTGCGCACGGAAACGGAAGAACTCAAAGAGATGCCGGATGATGGGTATTGAATTGGTGTTTTTTCCTTCCAGAAGCTCACAAATGAGTATCAGCATTTTTCATACGCCGAAAAAATCTTTTCTACGCACTCTTCCACAGCTTTTCGAAATAGTCATGATGCAGAGCGAGGAGGGTGGGACTCTTCATGATGATCACGCGCGGAGCATCGGAATTGCAGACGAAGTGACCGACCTGCTTCTCGCCGATGAGGAGGAAGTCCTCCTTGATGGGGATCCGATCCTTGAAAACGAGCGTGCGCTTCTCCCGGGAATCATTCGCCTGCACCTTCAGGGAATCCTCTGTGGGAACATCCAGAACGCGCGCGAAGAGATTGCGCGCGCAGCGGCGCCGGATGAAGCCGCGCTCCTCCGGCGACTCGTACGTGAAGCCGAGCGTCTTCCAGAGGTTACTGAGATTACCGATGTGCAGGTACTCATTCTCGAGCACTTCGGGGAACTTCAGGTACTCTTCCTTGAAGGCGTCTTTCCCCAAGCGCACGGAGATATCTTCCGCTGGCTCCTCCTGCTCCATATCCATGAACGGAAGGTAGGAGTCGAGGTTCTTCAGCGCCAGTTCCAGGCGGCGGAGCTGCAGCTGCTCTGCGGAGACTTTGCGAATGAGGCGCTTGAGCGTGAGGGGCTTGTAGAGCGATTGTTTGCGGTTGACCGGCTCGCGCTCGATGAGCTCCCGACCGACGAGCCGCTGCACCGCGCGGTAGACCGTGATGTTCGGGAGGTGCGTCTTCGCGCGGAGTTCCGGAATGGAGCTCTTCTGTAATTTCAGGAGCCAGAGGTACACCTGTACTTCCTCCTCTTTGAGATCGGCCATGCGGAGGAGTGACTGGAGCTTGCTACGCATCGCATAGTATTGTCTAGTATGTTTTAATGATTTGCAAGAGATTTTGAGCGTGAAATATCGGGACACAGATCATTGTGATTTGGTTATCTTATGATATAATATACACAAGACCATGCTTGAAGTTCCAAAACCAAATTCAGCCAAAGAAATTGAGCGGAACAATCGTTCTGAGCACTTAGCTGAAGCAACGCCCCAAAAGGAGGAGCCACAAGCATTAAGTGAAGAGCAGAAAAGAGAAGTGCATCGCAGAACAGCGGAACTGAGTCAAAAGATAGAGGGCAATGACCTTCCGGCTCTGGAAGCTATCATTTCAAAAGCAGACAAAGAAATCCCCATACTGGTTTCTGCTGTGAATATCCTGAAGCAGACGTCACCTGCTCACGAACCCGACTCATTGTCCAAAAAAGGGGGCTCGTTTTCTTCAAGAATTGGGACTTTGATTTCTGATTTGATAGTATTTCTTAAGTCACTTTTTCATTCAGAAACCACGAAGAACAACCAGAAGACTGAAAATGTGGGAGACAGCAGCCAATCGAAAGTAGAAACGTCGGCAACCCATATGCAAGGCAACCAGCCGACCAACGAATTGGAACGAGCCGCACACAGAGTTCCATCCAATGGTATTGAATTTGGGAATGAAGGCAAAATTGTGCAGAATTCATCCCCCTCTCAAAATCGCCTGTCAGACTCAGAAAAGACCAAAAATGTAATAGCACATCAGCATCTCCAGGAGATTGTAAAAGATTTGCCGTATACCTATGAAACCAGCGGCTTGTGGTTTTTCGATAACCCTGCGGACAGACGCTCGCTGAGATGTGATCTGTTTGCAAGAGAATCCGAAGGAGCGAAAATGAGTTATGCGGTTCAAACTGCTTTCCGTCAGGAATTTGGCGGTGATTTTGATATCGTAATGACCGAGGATCTCACAAGGATAAAAAACTTTGCCTTATGTCCGCTATTAGGCGTGGCGCGAGACAAAAATTTTCCGGAGTGGTTTGCCAAGATTACTGCAGGATATGTGGGGAAAACCATCGATAAGCCTACACTCATGGCTATTCACAATGCTATTCTGGAGGAAATCAGGAAAAGATACGACACCCCATTGGTTCATGAAGTAGAAAAAACGCCGTTTGGGTTCAGTATCTACCCTGAAAACCACTGCTTGCTCGCATACAGGAACATGGATAACGGCCTGTTCATCAATATCAATGCAAGTGGGGACCGAAAAACAATCACGGCGATCGAAATTGTCGAATTCCATTCTAACGATGGTGACGGTGCACGGGAAATGAACGATTCGTTTCGTTCAGAAATACAGGATTTCCAAAACAAACCACTCAATGGAACAACGCTTAATGCGCTCCATCATGCGATTTTGATGGCCCAATCTTCTTTCCACAAAAAAATTCAGGCGCTAAGTGAAGAATTGAGGAAAAATAATATCAGAGTGAAGATGAACAGAACATCATTGGAACTGATTTTGGATAATCATTGGAATGTCATTTTCTATTTGAAAATGGGAAAGCCCCCCGACCGTTCGCTTGAATTCGAGAGTATCCGAAAGAAATGGGGACTTGAATCGCAAGAGGAAGAGATTGACCCAGGAAAACTCAATACAAAAGTCTCGGCAGGCATCATCATGGAAGTCTTAAAGAACCAAACCCGGGATGCCACAAAGGTACCGAAGAACAATCTATCGTAATAAGATACGCATCTCACACAAAAACTACGATCGTGAACGAGAGGAGGAACTGCGACGTTTGGGGTACCGCATCATTCGCTTTCCAAACGACCAAGTGCTCCGTGCATTGCCTGAAGTGATCAATGCAATCCTGAGGAAGTGCTCCACTCCTAGGGGATAAGCGAG
>JAZDOT010000017.1:0-6521 GCA_043798355.1 Candidatus Peregrinibacteria bacterium | reverse complement strand
AGTAGTCATAAGCAGCCATTCTTGCATGACCACTCAGGACATTCGACTGGAATCCCCAACTTGTTCCTTTCACAGTTGAAACATTTCCCTTATCGAGCTCGTCGATGCAGGGCAATGGATCCTTGAAGCAGGTAACAGCCTTCGACTGCGTAGCTGCAAGCTCGTCGAAGTAGCAGCCGCGCGCCGTGCACGCTGGTGCGTTGTTGCCACCCTGAAGAGACGGAGTACCGCAGTTCTCTCCCTCGTTACGGACTTTCACCGTCACGGGCGCACTGCAGATTCTGCTATCATTTCCGTGACAGAGGATGACGCTCTGGCCGACTGTGACGCGGACCTCCGTATTCGGTTGTGTGACCTTCACCTGCGTTCCCTTATCACAGAAATAGTTGTGTATGTGGAGGTTTTCGTGCGTCACCGGATCATGCAGATGCGCACATGTCTCAAAATCCTTCCCGTAGATCACGGTGACGTTGCCTCCCTCGATCGTGACGCTCTTGAGCGTTACATGCATGTTTGATTGAGAGGAAGAAGAAGAGAAAGAGGAGGAGGAAGAAGATGAAGACCCAGCCGATCCGGCGAGGAGACACGAGCCGTCATTCAGAAGAATGAGGATGCCGTTCCGGTTCTCCGCGAGAGCCATGGCAATATCCGGAAAGCCGTTCCCGTCGAAGTCCTCCGCGACGACCGCCCTCCCGACGACGGGGAGCGGTACGGCAACCGGGCTTCCGAAGGTGCCGTTCCCGTTCCCGGGATAGACGAAAAAGGACCTTACGTAGTTCCCGGTAAAGAAATCACGTTTTCCATCACTGTTGAAGTCCGCGATTGCGCCATCCCGTTGTCCGCCGACGGTGGAAAAGTCTGCCACGTTCGTGAACGTGCCGTTCCCGTTGTTCTTCCAGTGAATGATGCCACGATTGCTATTCGTCGCCTGCAGAAAATCTATGAATCCGTCGTTGTTCATATCGCCGGAGAACAAGTTCTGTGTGTAGGGATTTTCGGCGGGGAAACTGTACGGTGTCCCGCTACTGAGGCGCCCTGTACGATCGTTCATGTACACGACCATCGTGCTGCCGCCCACCCCTGCCGGCGTCGTGACGGCATCCAGGAAACCATCGTTATTCACATCCACGAGGGTCGGATTCATTTGATTCCCACTCCGATTGCCCACCTGCGGCCCCGGCGTGAACGAGGTTCCCGTACTTCCATAGAGGATTTGCGCACCGTTGGAGAATGATTCGACGAGGAGATCCGGATCACCGTCGTTATTCACATCTCCTACAGCAATCTGCCCGGCGGATCCCATCGTGGAGGATAAGAGTGCCCTCTGGAAAGGTGCGGGAAACTCGCCTTGTCCGTTATTACGGAGAATGGTGAGGGAACCTCCAATCGCATTATTGGAGAGCGCGATGTCCGGAAAGCCGTCCTGGTCAAAGTCACCGGCCGCGATACCCCGGTATATGCCTCCGGGAGTGTAGTCGGCCTTGGGCTGGAATGTCCCGTTTCCGTTGCTGATGTACACGGAGACATGCCGACCTCCCGCACCCATATCGGACACGTCGAGCACAACGAGATCGGTGCGTCCGTCACGATTGAAATCTGCGCTCGTCATCCATGATGGTTTCTCATTCGCGGGGAGAATGCTGGTGGAACACGTCGTTCCTCCCACCTGCGCCGTCAGACCCGGCAGGTGCGCTCCGCCGTCCGTTCTGCTCTTCAAAAGAGCAGCAATCGTCAGCAATCCGAAGAAAATCGACACTCCGACAACGATGTGCAGTTTTTTCATGGTATTTGTTTGGAAGGGACAAGTATATTATACCACAATATTATTTTAAATAAAAGAGCCAGTCTGCCGCCCTTTCCGGTACAGAAGATAGCCGGCACATAGGCCGTTGGATCGGAATGTCCTGGAGAGAGCGTTCCTTACCCCTCCAGTGATGCCTCATAGGCTTCTTTTGCATCATCGTAGGCCTCCTCTGCTTCAGCAACTGCTTCAGTGTACGCTTCCTGCGCTGCAGCGATCGCCTCGGTTGCTTCAGCTTTCAATTCCACCTTGCGAGCGGCATACGCATCCTGGGCGGATTTAAGAGAAGACGCATAGGTTTCCTTGGCTTCTGCCAGGGCCGCTGTGTACTCTTCCTTCGCCTGAGTGCGAACGGACTTGAGTTCTTCCAGAGCTTCGTCCTTTTCTTCCTGAGCCGCAGTCATCTCCTCCTTCTCGCCAGAGCAGTCCTCGGCAGTTCCCCCTTCGCTGCGACAGGAACGGTACGCAGCCTTCGCATCCGTGAGGGCCTGCTTCGCATCTGTATACGCCTGTTCGGCGTCTTCCTTCGCAGCAGTGAATTGCTCCTTGGCTTCCGCTTTCGCAGAGACATAGGCCTCCTTCGTAGCATCGCGATCGGAGACGTATTGATCCTTGGCCTCCTGCAGAGCGGCAGTGTAGGTTGCCTTCGCCTGAGTTTTTGCCGCAGCAAGATCCTTCTTCCCCTCGGATTTCACCTCCTGAAGGTGTTGGTAGGCCTCATCTTTCGCTTCGCGGAGGGAGTCGGTATCGTCATCCCCTCCATTATTGGTATCATCATCTGCATCATCGTTATCGCCGCCGGAGGTGCAGACACCGTCGTTACATCCGTTGGCACATGTCATAATTGTGTACTCGATGAAACCGC
Organism: Candidatus Peregrinibacteria bacterium; assembly: GCA_043798355.1. GTDB lineage: Bacteria > Patescibacteriota > Gracilibacteria > Peribacterales > Peribacteraceae > JAZDOT01. Next base: position 3,855 of record JAZDOT010000017.1, on the reverse strand, counting down.
TTAGGGTAGAGCTACACGATACCTGCAGGAGCTGTTGACCATCACAGTAGTCATAAGCAGCCATTCTTGCATGACCACTCAGGACATTCGACTGGAATCCCCAACTTGTTCCTTTCACAGTTGAAACATTTCCCTTATCGAGCTCGTCGATGCAGGGCAATGGATCCTTGAAGCAGGTGATGGATTTTGACTGCGTGGAAGCGAACTCGTCAAAGTAGCATCCGCGAGCTGTGCACGCCAATGCGTTTTCGCCACGCTGGAGGAGCGGATCGCCACTGCAGCCGTTGCAGTTCCTACCGACGGTCACCGTGGCGGTGTCGTTGAAGGGCACATCGTCGAGCTTGTCATGTACATAGATCATTCCCTGAAATGTCGCACTTTCACCGCACTGCAAGGTATGCGTGAAGGAAACTGGCAAGGCGATGCCACCACCTTTGGCAAGAGAAATGTCGCGACAATTTACTTTACCCTTGTCATCCGTCAAGCATTTCTCATGTGAACCCGACGATCGAAATGTCAATTTGTCAGTGCTAAAAAACACCCAGTTTTCCCATCTCCCTCCACGAGAGCAGGCTGAGTTGTGGTGATGGTGTGTGTTTGGGAAGTGCGATGGCGGGAATGACGGTGCTGACGAAACTGGTAAACGAGAATCGATTCTCGTAGAGAGAGTGGTGGTAGCAGTACTTTCGGAAAGCATGCGTCAGCTCGTTGGCCTTTTTTGCCATTGTCGCTTCGTAGGTACGGTTGCTGATGCTGGTAGCCAACTGGACAAGCGCCAGCATGTTCTTGATCTTTCGGAGCGACAGCAAACGAATCGCTTCCAGGTCGTACTTCCGCTTCATCTGCTTGAAAAGATTCTCCACATCCCAGCGCACGAGATAGGTTTCGATGATCTCTTTCGCCTCCGTGACCACGGCGTTCGTCAGGACACGAATTGGCTGCAGCTTCTCATGATGCTGATGGACGACGAGTGTGTACTCCTCTCCCGTAGCGGGAATGATGATCTGGTAGATCCCGGGGAGGAAATCTGCAATGCCGACTCTCACCCCGGATGTTTTGTGGATCACCTTCCGCTTCGTGGTGAGACGGATAATGAAGCGCAGTTCCCGCTCAGAAAGATCAGCAAAGAGTTGCTGGTCATCATTCCCGCGATCCCAGACCCAGATGCCTTTTGTGCCAGTTTTCTGCATGATGCGATCCACCACGGCAAGCCTCGTCTGGTTCAGCGTGTTCCTCTTTGCATCATGCAATTCCATCACGACAGGCTGGTTCAAGATACTCACACCGTGGATGGTGTACCCCTTGCCGCTCGTGCGTTCGCTGCCGTCGAACACCCTGCTGAGCCCCTCCATCTTCTTCGCGGAAGGTTTGGCGATGTCACTCAGGTCGTAGCAGATGACTGTGTCCTCTTCGATATCGGGAAGAACTTTGGTCACCCGTTTTTCGACACACTCGCTGAGATCAGCGTTCTCCAAATGTCTGCGCAGCCGTTCCGCCTGCTTTCCTTTGCGGATATGCGGACGCGCATTGAGGTGCTGCACGATCGTCGTGCCCTCTTTCATGACGGAGAGCAGCACATCCTTCACAGCCCGTGTTTGCGGCAGGGTGCAGGCAGCGGTGATCGCGCGAAGATCATTGCGGATCGTATTGTGGAGGAAAGTGGACTCGGCCATGGCAGTGGAGGAAAACAGCTAAAAATCCGCCGCGATGGTGTGTCGCCCGTATTTTTGTCAATGGTTTCTCGTCAATTTTGAATTGCCACTTTACTGCTTCATGGAGCGGTATTCTTAGGATTCACCTCTGAAAAAGTGGGTGTTTTTTAGCTATTTACCATTCCCAGGTGGCGAAAGTTATTTTGACATTTACATACGTGTGCTTCGTCAGGCCCTCATGACCTCTTCTTGCCTCAGCAATATTGTCATTGTCGGCCACGAGAGCGTCAATCGCATCATCCGTGGGATCATCGAGGAACTTCCGCTGGAGGAGGCAGTGGATCTCCATCAGAAGAACAACCAAATCATTGAGTATCGGTTCGACGAGGATCGAGAGATCGTGCACGAAGTCTAAGCCATCGGCGCTCTACCAATTGCTGAACGCAGTTCCCCGCATACCGCTGCGATCTTTTTCAAATCCGGTACTTCTTTGACGATCCTGCTTCCCACGATCACGCCGTCCGCTCCCGCACGCGCCGCTGCTTGCGCCTGCTCCACAGAATTGATGCCGAACCCCACGCAGAGCGGGAGAGTGGTCTGTCGTCGTGTCCGTTCAAGAACGGTCCGGATTTTCTCTTCAAGAACGGAATGCTCCACTCCCGTGACACCGAGATAAGAAACGACATAGAGATAACCGTCGGCGATTTTGATGATCTCTCCCAGACGCTCTTCGGTTGTAAGTTCGCTGACGAGGAACACTGGCGAAATTTTATGCTTCTTCGCGATGGGGACGACTTCCCCGGCATGCTCCAAGGGGAGATCGGCAATGAGGACGGAGTCGACACCGGCTTCCGCGCATTCCTTGTAGAACCGATCAATGCCACGCTGGAGGACGAGGTTGAAGTAGATGAGCAGCCCGATGGGGATGTCCGTCGTCTTACGGATGTCCCGCAGGAGATCGAAACAATCGGAAACGCGTATGCCCGCTTTGAGCGCTCTCATATCCGCCTCCTGAATGACCGGACCGTCGGCCGGCGGATCACTGAAGGGGAAGCCGAGCTCCAGCGCATCCGCCCCGTTCGAGACGAGTGTGCGGACGATCTCGAGGGATGTTCGCTTATCGGGATCTCCGAGAACGACGAACGGAATGAAGAGCGCGTGCCCCTTGCGTTCACGGGCCTCTGCATAGCGGTTACTTTTTGCCATGGTGTGCAAGGTATGTGGTCACGATGTCCATGTCTTTGTCGCCTCTGCCCGAGAGGGTGACGAGGAGGATATCGTCCTGTTTCAGAGACTGTGCAATCACCTTCGCGGCAGCCAGAGCGTGCGACGGTTCGAGTGCGGGAATGATCCCCTCCTTCCGCGTGAGGAGCAGGAATGCCTCGACGGCATCGTCATCGGTCACTGCTCTGTACTGCGCGCGCTCGATGTCTTTGAGATGGCTGTGCTCGGGACCCACGCCCGGATAGTCCAGACCTGCGGAAATGCTGTGCGCCTCACGGATCTGGCCGTCCTCGTCCTGCAGACAATAACTGAATGCGCCATGGAGTGATCCCGGCCGCCCCATGCAGAGCGCCGCCCCGTGCTTTCCGGTCTCCAATCCCTCTCCCGCAGGCTCAGCCCCGACAAGCCGGACATCCTTGTCCTTCAGGAAGGCACGGAAAGACCCGATGGCGTTACTCCCCCCGCCAACGCAGGCGCAGACGGTATGCGGGAGTTTCCCGTACTTCGCAATGCACTGCGCGCGAGCCTCCTCCCCGATCACGCTCTGGAAGTGCGCCACAAGGCTCGGGAACGGGTGCGGTCCCGCGACGGTGCCGAAGACGTAGTACGTCTCCCTGCTGTGTGCCGTCCAGTAACGTAGCGCCTCGTTGATCGCGTCCTTCAGGGATTTGGATCCGGCTTCGATGGGGATGACCTGTGCCCCGAAGAGCTTCATGCGCTGAACATTCTGGGACTGGCGCTCGATGTCTTTGGCTCCCATGAAGATTTTTACGGGGAAACCGAAAAGTGCTCCTGCCATAGCGGTCGCAACGCCGTGCTGCCCGGCCCCCGTTTCCGCGATGAGCTCCTTCTTGCCCATGCGCTGCGCCAGGAGCGCCTGTCCGATCACATTGTTCGTCTTATGGGCGCCGCCGTGCAGGAGATCTTCGCGTTTCAACACCAACGTGCACCCCCATTCGGCACTCAGCTTCTTCATCTC
>JAZDOT010000046.1:0-63416 GCA_043798355.1 Candidatus Peregrinibacteria bacterium | reverse complement strand
GTGCTCCTGTGGAACTTCTTCATGCGGAAGTACTTCGTTTTCCGTACCACTCGACCGACTTTCGCATCCCCTCCTCGAGAGTGACGGACGGGGCGAACCCGAGACGGAGGCGTGCTTTTGTCGTATCTGCAGTATAGATCGCCACTTCCCCCGTTCGGCTCTCCTGAAATACGATCGGCGAAGAGCTGCTCATGTTCCCTTTGATGAGCTCGGCAAGGCGGGAGATCGTTTCACCTTTGCCGAACGCAAGATTGTAGGTTTCATTCTTTACCTCTTCGAATTTGTCGGTCGCAAGGAGAATGCCATCAACGGCATCGTCGATGTACGTGAAGTCGAGGCATTTCTCCTTTCCGAAGATCACGAGGGGTTCGTTCTTCTTGGCAAGCCGTATGAAGAGCGGGACGACGCGCTCCGAAACGTCATACATGCCGTAGACATTGGAGAAGCGGAAGATGATGTGATCGATTCCGTAGCATGTCCGGTAGGACTGCGTCAGCGCCTCTCCGGCCAGTTTGCTCGCGGCGTAGGGGCTCTCGCAGTGTTCGATGCGGACGAGGTCCTCGGTGTAGCTCTCGCGGCCCGCGTTGCCGTAGGTTTCGCGCGAGGAGGCGAAGAGGAAGCGCTGAATGGCATTCTTCCGTGCGAACTCGAGCACGTTGAACAGAGTGAGGATGTTGTCGCGCGCGCGGTCGGGGTGTTCCACCAATTCGTACACCCGCGCATTGGCGGCGAGGTGGATGATCATTTCGATGTCACGGGGGATCTTCCGGAAAGTCTCCTCATTGCGCAGGTCGCTGTGGATGGTAAGTGCATCGATCTCGCGGGACCACCGGTTATGCTCCCAATCTACCGACACGACATCATGATGGTTTTTGAGGAGTCTCTCGCAGAGGCGTGTGCCGATGGTGCCTGATGAGCCGGTGACTAAAATCTTCATGGAATGTGGGGCAAGGGAAATGCGTGTCGAGAGGTGACAAGGATGCGCATGTGGGCGGTATGATAGCGTGAAGGTAAAGAGATTTCCTGCATTTTTTGAAGAGTTAATGGTCAACAGTGAACTGTTGACAGTTAACACTCTTCGCACAGAGAAGCTCATTCACGTTCAACGACCATCGTCTGTCCATCGTCGTAGACGACATCGCCGCCCTTCAGATTGCTCCGTTCCTCAGGGGAAAGCAGGAGGAACGTGCCTTTCCGGTTTGTGATGTCCATGTCTTTCCCGACGAGGACCCTTGAAGCGATGTACCAACGGATATGATGGCCGGGGGAACCCAGCACGACGACCTCATCGACTCCTCCGATCGCAGTATTGATCGCATCTGCGTGCGTATTCCAGTAGGCATCCTGCCGCTCGAGGGGAGAGGTCCATGGTGTGACGGCCACCGTGCGGGGCATGAGGAGAGCGAGTGTATTGACGAAGAGGAGTGTGAGGATTCCGCCTTGGAGAATGGATGGGACGGAAGACAGCGCGAGGGCGAGAGGGAGAGACCAGTACACGAGGTGTACCGCGTAGTACGGGTGCCCGGGCCCGAGGAGGAGGCCGATAGCGCTTCCGATGAGGACGAGCCCCCAGACCGGCCACGGGAGGCGCCGGAAACCCGCTATTCCCAGGAGCAGGATGGGAAGAGCCAGCAGGAGGAGCTGCCACCACGTGGCGAACAGCATCACGAAGCGGCTCATCAATCCCGACAGTCCGTACATGTTGCCTCCGTAGAGGAGGAGGGTCGCCGGAATGCCCGGATGTGTAGCGATGAAGAGCAGAATTGGGATGAGACTGAAGGCAAGGATCCAAAAAACGGGATCACGGAGGACGCGTCCCCGCCGTTCGATCACTCGGCCGAGGAGGAGGAAACCGGGCAGCAAAATCCCCTGGGTCTTGATGAAGGTTCCCATGAGGGATGATGCGAAGAGGAAGATGATGCTCTGTGGTGAGGTCGTCTTTTTTGCTCTTAGGAACGCTATGAGCGTGAGCAGCCAGAAGAACGTGAGCACAACACTCAAGTATGCGAGACGCGAGAAGAGAATGTGGCTGGGAATGATGCTCGCGATCGCGGCGGCTCTGAGGGCCGCCTCTCTCCCGGCGATTTCACGTGCGATCAGAGCGATGAGGAGCGGCGTGAGGATCCCGAAGAGCGCACTCACGCCCCGTGCCGCGAAGAGCGTATCTCCGAAGAGCCAGAGGGATGTGCGGAAGAACGCCATTCCGAGTGGCGGTTGCGCGGCGGAAGCCCCCAGGGCGAACTGTGCTTCGTCGGTGGCGAAATCCGGGTAGGAGAGGTCCGTCAGGCGCAGCAGGATCCCGACGCCCAGGATCAGCCAGAGGAGATGGGAGAGTCTGAAGCGCATCTAGAGGCAGGTTGTGAATGATTCTGCAGGAGAGACGTCCGTGCGCAATCGGTACTGATGTTTCCAGAAGAAGCACACAGAATTTTTGTTCCGTTCGATTGCCGTGAGATCGGTGTTGACCAGCCAGATGCCGTCATGCCGCAGCATTCTGATGGCATCATTTGCTTTAGACCGGACAGCAGGATCCGCGAGAGCCACCGTCAGCCGGAGGCGCGGAACCCACAGGAGGCAGAGGAGGAGTGTTACGAGTGCGCAGAGGAGGACGGCATTTCGGGTTGTCACAACGTTACGGTAGCAAAGTCGTTTGGGGACAGGTAGTACTCCGGAGGGCAAAGAGGAAAAAGAGGGCAAAGAGAGCAAAGAGGTTTTCTTCAGTAGAAGTTCTCCTTCTGCATGCGTATGCTTCCTTGGCGATGCTTTCCCTCATTCTTCCGATCCTTCGGCCCGTTCGACAAGCTCAGGGCAGGCAAGCTCAGGATCTCTTCTGGGATTCATTCTTCATCCACTGACCTTCCTCTATGCTTTCTCTGATCCTTCCGACGTACAACGAAGCGGAGAATCTCCCTGAACTTCTGCCGAACGTGGAGAAAGCACTCGCGGGCATTCCCTTCGAGGTGATCGTCGTCGACGACGATTCGCCGGATGAGACGTGGAAGGTCGCGCTCGCGCTTTCGCAGGATCGGCCTTTTTTGCATGTGATCCGAAGAGTCGGGCGGCGCGGTCTTTCTTCCGCCGTCATCGAAGGATTCCTTGCGGCCAAAGGGGACACATTCGCCGTCATGGACGCGGACGGGCAGCACGACTCCGGCCTTCTGAGGACCCTTGCGGACGCCACTACCTCGGGGAGCGATCTCGCGGTCGGATCGCGCTACGTTTCCGGCGGGAGTATCGGGGAATGGGACGAGCGACGGCACCTCCTCAGCCGCATCGCAACGCGTATGGGACAGATGGTCTGCCGCGTGAAGATCTCCGATCCCATGAGCGGGTTCTTCGCTCTCCGTCGCAGCCTCTTCGAGAGTGTCCGATCCTCTCTCAATCCCAAAGGATTCAAAATCCTCCTCGACCTGCTCGTGCACATCCCGAAGGAGACGCGCGTGACCGAACACCCGTTCACGTTCAAAGGCCGCATGCACGGAGCGAGCAAGATGTCCCGCAAAGTGCAGATCGAGTTCCTCGAGTACCTCTACGATGTCACAGCGGGAAAGTACATTTCCCTCACGTTCGTGAAGTACTGCATCGTGGGGCTCAGCGGCGTTGTGGTGAATGTCGCGGCGTACTGGCTGTACGCTTCCCTCCTCGGCGTCAGGAGCGAAGAGCAATTTCTCGGGTTTTCCATCGCCGTGGTCGCTTCCATCGAGACGGCGGTCCTCAATAATTTCCTCTGGAACAATCTCTGGACATTCGCCCACAAGCGTCTCAGGGGAAGGGGGCTGGTGTGGGGATTTCTCACATTCAATGCCGCGTGCGCCGTCGGAGCGCTCGTCAATTACGCCGCGAGTGCGTTCCTTGTCCTGAAAGGACTCTCCGATCTCCTCGCCGTCACGATCGGAGCGTTCACGGCGGTTCTGTGGAATTACGTCATGAACAAGATGTTCACTTGGAGGGATTAGCGATTCTTTTGGGTGGGTGGTTGTAAGCGTTCGCTTGAGAGTTGCTGGTTTTTAGTTTTTCGTTCACTGCTTCGTACCGTTTCTTCATAGGGCGAAGAACAATAAACCAAAAACCAGTAACTAAAAACCTATACGTTGTAATACTCCCTGTACCATTCCACGAACTTCGGAACACCTTCAGAGATCTCCGTCTTCGGCCCATAGCCAAGCATTCTCTCCGCCTTCGAAATATCGGCATCCGTGCACAACACGTCGCCCGGTTGCATGGGGAGGTATTCTCTCTTCGCCTCTTTTCCGCACGACTGTTCGATGATGTTGATGTAGTCCATGAGCTCCTCTTTTTTGCCGCATGCGAGATTGAAGATCTCCTCCGGGTAATTTTTGTCGATGGCGGCCACGATGCCCGAGACGATATCTTCGATGAAGGTGAAGTCGCGCTGCATTTTTCCATGATTGAAGATGGGAACAGGTTTCCCATTCATGATGGCATCTGTAAAAAGAAAGAGCGCCATGTCGGGCCGGCCATAGGGACCGTAGACGGTGAAGAAACGGAGTCCCGTTACCGGAATCGCATAGAGGTGGTGATAGGTGTGTGCCAGGAGTTCGTTGTCGCGCTTGGTCGAGGCGTAGAGCGATTGCTGGTCGTTTACCGGATCATCCTCCCGGAAAGGCATTTTCGTATTTCCCCCGTAGACGGAGCTGGTCGAGGCGTAGATGAGGCCGGGGATCTTCTGGAGCCGCGCTTCGTCCAAAACATTGAAGAATCCCTGTCCGTTCACCGCGATGTACTCTTCGGGGCGCTCAAAGGAGTGGCGCACACCCGCCATGGCTGCGAGGTGACACACGCGATCGGTTCCCCGCATCGACTTTTCGAGGGCGGGACGGTCGAGGATGTCTCCGCGGATTAGGGTGAAATTCCTCTCTTTTCCCAGGATGGCTGCTCGTGCTTCTTTCAATTTCGGGTCATAGTATGTATTGAAATTATCGTACCCGGTGACGCGGTCTCCGCGTGCGAGGAGTGCGCGTGCCGTATGAAAGCCGATAAAACCGGCAGCTCCGGTGAGAAATATGTTCATTGGTGACTATGGGCAATCTTATTGTGAAGGCTCATCGCTGATCGCTGATCGCTCATCGCTGGCCTCAGTCCAATTCCATGGTAATTCAATCCCGCCTCTGTGACTTCCTCGGGTTCATAGACGTTGCGGCCGTCGAAGAGATCGGATCCCCGCATCATTTTCTTCAATTCCCTGAGGTCGATTCCTCTCAGTTCGTCCCATTCCGTGAGGAGCACGACGGCGTCCGCTCCTTTTGCCGCTTCCAGCGGATCATTCACGTACACTATTTCTTTGGGGAAGAGCGGCTTCGCCGTCTCGGTCGCCGCGGGGTCATATGCGCGGACACTGTGGCCGACGGCAACGAGGGTAGGGAGGAGATCAAGTGACGGAGCCTCGCGCATATCATCCGTTTTCGGTTTGAAGGAAAGCCCCCAGATGCCGACCAGAGCGTTTTGCGGGAGAGAGGCGAGAATTTCCCCGAAGAAGCGCTGTCTCTGGCGTGCATTGATCCGATCGGTTGCCGAAACGATGTCCATTTCTACGCCGTACTCCTCGGCGGTTGCAAGGAGCGCCTTCACATCCTTGGGGAAACAGCTTCCGCCGTAGCCGATGCCGGCATGGAGGAAGCGCGGACCGATGCGCGCATCGAGACCCATTCCCAGAGCGATGTCCCGGATATTCGCTCCCGTTTTCTCGCAGAGTTCCGTCAGCATGTTAATGAAGCTGATCTTCGTCGCAAGGAAGGCATTCGACGCGTACTTCACGATCTCCGCGCTCTCGCGGCTCATGAAGACGAGGGGCTTGCCCACACGCGTGATGGGGCGGTAGAGCTCCTCCATGAAGACTTTCGCCTCAGGGTCGCTGTTCACTCCGACGACGATGCGATCGGGCATCAACGTATCGGTGACGGCCATGCCCTCGCGCAAAAATTCCGGATTGCTCACGACGGGGATGCGGATTGTGACTCCGCGGCTTTTCAGGATCCCACCGATGAGCTCTTCACACTTCTTTCCCGTCCCGACGGGCACGGTGGATTTCGTCACGAAAACAACATCACTCTTTGCCTGCTCGGCGACTGAACGTGCTACGGCAAAGACGGCACGCAGGTCTGCCTTGTATCCTTCGCCCGGAGGCGTCGCGACCGCGCAGAAGACGACGGCGCATTCGGGGAGCGCCTCCGAAAGTTCTGTCGTGAATTTCAGTCTTCCGCTCTTGAGGCCGCGCTGAATCAGTTCCTCGAGGCCGGGCTCGAAAATAGGGCTCTTGCCGACTTTCAGCTTCGCGATCTTCGCGGCGGAGATGTCCACGCCCGTGACATGGTGTCCCAGTTCTGCCGCACATGCGGCAGACACGAGACCGACGTAGCCGGTGCCGATGAAAGCGATGTTCACGGGACGGAGTGTAGCGAAGGGAGGGGGGAGTGCCAGTTTTTTTCGAAGGACTAAGGACAGAGGACTAAGGACAGAGGACAATTTGTTGTATTTGCCTTCATACCCCGCTTCCCTTAGCCCTTTGTCCTAAGTCCTAAGTCCTTTCCAAGTTCCCTTTTCGCATGCACACTACTCAAGTCATGAAGGTTCTCATAACAGGTTCCATCGCCTACGACGTTCTCCTCGGGTACGAGGGGTCCTTCAAAGATGCCATCGATCCCAAGTCGCTCGATACGCTTTCCCTCTCCTTCTTCTCGCCGCACTACGCGCGCCACCACGGCGGGACCGCCGCGAACATCGCGTGGAATTTAAATCTCCTCGGCGGTGATCCCTTGGTCGTCGGCACGGTCGGGTCCGACGGCGCTCCGTACAAGGCACTTCTCGAAGAGCGGGGGATCGGGATCGGATACATCGAGGAATTGCCTGCTCATGTGACGGCGACCGCCATCATCGGGACGGACAGAGACGAGCGGCAGATCGCTTTCTTCCATCCCGGGGCTGACGCGCATGGATCCTGGCCGGAGATGAATGACGAGCGCGATACGTTGGCCTATGCCATCGTGAGTCCGCGCGATACGCGCATGATGATCGCGGGGATGGAGTGGTGCCGTCGGGCGAAGGTGCCCGTCTTTTTCGATCCGGGGCAGCAGATCATCGCCTTCAGCAGTGATGAATTGAAACGTCTTACCAAGATGAGCGCTGGCGTGATCGTGAACGATTACGAGTGGAGCCTCCTTCGGGACGCATTGAAGGAAAACGAGAAGAGCATTCTTTCTCTCACCAAGCTTGCAATTGTGACGCACGGAGAGAAGGGCGTGACCGTCATTTCCAAAGACGGGGAAGAAGTATTGCCCGCCTGCAGTCCAGATCGGGTCGTGGATCCGACTGGCGCCGGCGACGCCTTCCGTGGAGGTCTCCTTTTTGGCTTGTCTTCTGGCTGGGACATCACAGATGCTTGCCGTCTCGGTGCGGCCATGGGGTCGAAAGTCATAGAACAGGAAGGAACGCTCATGGACACACTGGATCGCGAAGAGGTGTGGGAGAGGGCGGGAGAGACGTATGGGCGGACTCTCCCGGAGGAGAGATAAGAGGAAAGTATGTAACAAAAGCCTTAGCTCTGCGTTTTCATAGGCGTCCCATGATTGGATCTCTCACGATTACGCGCCAGACCATGACCCGCGTCGTTAAGACGCCGGGTCGGCTGCGTGCGTAGAAGAGATGGTTTCTCGCTCTTGAAGAATCGCACCAGCCGCCCCGAGCTGCACACGATGGTGTGTGGCCATTCTTTGAATGGGCGCAGCACGCTGTGCCCCTACAGCACATGGTGCGTCAGGCTGATCGCTGGACGCTGATCGCTTATTTGATAGTCACTATTTTTCTCCTTCGCTATACTCCAGCCATGTCCTGCATAAAAGACCCGTCGCTTGCCCCCCAAGGCCATCTCAACCTGGAGATCGCCGAGCGGCGCATGGAGGCGCTCCTCACAGTCCGCAAGCGTTTCGCCAAAGAGCGGCCGTTTGCGGGACTCACCATCGGCATGGCGCTCCACGTGACGAAGGAAACGGGCATTCTCGTGCGCACCCTCACGGCTGGCGGGGCCAAAGTTGCCATCACGGGATGCAATCCCTTAAGCACGCAGGATGATGTGGCGGCGGCGCTCAGTGAGGAGAAAGACGTTCTCGTGTGGGCATACAGGGGGGAGTCGAAAGAGGATTACTACAAGTTTCTCACGGCGGTCTTGCAGACCGAGCCGGATATCACCATCGATGACGGGTGCGATCTCGTGACGGAAGCGCACAAGCACCATCCGGATCTCCTTGGAAAGCTCATCGGCGGATGCGAGGAGACGACGACGGGCATCATCCGTCTCAGAGCCATGCAGCGTGACAATGCTCTCAAGATTCCCATGATCGCCGTGAATGACAATCTGACGAAGCACCTCATGGATAACTACTACGGCACGGGGCAGTCCACATTCGATGGCCTGCTGCGTTCCACCAATCTTTTGATTGCGGGAAAGACGGTCGTCATTGCGGGCTACGGGAGTTGCGGTAAAGGAGTGGCACTGAGAGCCCAGGGATTGGGTGCGCAGGTGATCGTCACGGAGGTGGATCCGTTCCCCGCGCTGCAGGCGGCGATGGACGGGCATCGCGTGCTTCCCATGCAGACGGCCGCGGTTCTCGGTGATCTTTTCATCACGGTGACCGGAGACATCCACGTCATCCGCATGGAACACATCGAGCGGATGAAAGACGGCGCCATCCTCGCGAACTCCGGGCATTTCGACCATGAGATCGATATGGTTGGTCTGGAGAATGCAGCTAAGAGGAAGCGCCGCGTACGTCATTACCTCGATGAGTATCTCCTGAAGTCCGGGAAGGTCATCTATGTCGCTGGCGAGGGGAGGCTGGTGAATTTGGCTTCTGCGGAAGGGCACCCGAGCGAGGTGATGAGTTTGAGTTTCTGCGGGCAGGCGTTGGCGTGCGAGTACCTCGTCCGGAACCGTGGCACATTGAAGGCTGAGGTGATCACGTTGCCGCCGGAGATCGATCAAGACATTGCCAAGTTGCAGCTCATCGCAATGGGTCTCTCTATCGATACGCTGACGGAGGAACAAGTGAAGTATCTTGCGGGGTGGGAGGAGGGGACGTGAAGAGAGGACTTAGGACGAAGGACGAAGGGCTGCGCACCAAGATTCAGTTTCATAGATCTGATGAATTGCATAAAAGAGCTCAAGCTATAGCCATTTTATGAGTATTAACAAATATTTAAAAAAGTAGTATAATGTAAGCAAATACATTTCCCTATTCTCTCATGATCACCCGTCGCACCACTCTTCTCGGTATTGCATTTGCACTTCTTGCGGCTACATTCGTCACTGTGCGTGCGGATGTATCACTCCGTTCGGAGAGCCTCAGTGGTGGACTCGTGGCTCTCGGTGGGGGCACATTTCGATATGGAGCAACTTGTGATTCCCATCTTCAATGTATGAGTGGAATATGTATAGGGAAGTACGGCCGCTATACGTGTGGCTGCACGTCCGACTCCGATTGCTCCGGCTCGCAATTCTGTGAGAGGCTCCCGATTCCTCCTTCCTATCTCTATTATCATCAGTGTCTTACGAAGCGGCCGACCGGTGCTGGCTGTAAGTACGATTTCCAATGCGCCAGTTACAATTGTTACCGAACGCCGCCGTTCACCGACTATGAGGATGGGGGGTGTCTTGCTCTGCAGCCCTCCGGAGCGCAGTGTGATGAAAATCGTCAGTGTCTGAGTGGATTGTGTAATACAAGGCGGTATCCGCCGGTGTGCTGCGCGTCCGCTACCGATTGTTCCGGTTCTTCCTCTTCTTCTCAGTCATCTCAATCCGATTCGCAAGCTATTCTGGATGCGCAGGCAGCAGTCGATGCCGCACAGGGAGCAAGCGATTCTGCCAATGCAGCGTTCGAGGAAGCTGAGGCCGCGATGACCGAGGCGCAGGCTGCCAGAGACGAAGCGAAGGATGCGTATACGGAAGCGAAGGACGCGAAGGCGGATGCGAAGGAGGCGTACAGCGCCGCGAAGGCGGACTACAAGGCGGCAGATCAGGAGGATAAAGCGGGAGCTCTGGAGGATATGAACGCTGCGAAGGCGGAGTATCTCGAGGCCACCCAAGCTGTCACAGAAGCGAAAGCGGCGTACGCGACAGCGAAGACGGCATACACAGCCAAGAGAACCGAGTGTTCGGCCGCCAAACGGACGGCGAAGACCGCGGCCACCGCGCTCAAGAATGCTCAGAAAGCCCTCGCGAAGCTGCAGAGGGGCAGGTGAAGTTTTTTACGGGATGGTGTGAGGAGGGGGTGTGATGAGGATTAGGATTAGGGTTAGGGTTAGATTGGGTGGGATATTGAACAATGTTCTTCTGTAACGGTACAGCAATTCTCTTGACAAAATATGAATAAAAACATAATCTGATTTCGTCATGTATACCCCCTCAAGAAAGAGTGTTCGGGGTGTTTCGTCCGATCCTTCGCATCATCGTCTTGCAGAAAATGACCTGCCTTGAATCGCTCTTTCAAGAGCGAGACATCGCATGTGCCACTCGCGATTGTGAGTTCTCCCGTTTTGGAAACGGGCGGTCATCCCCGCGGGGGATGAAGGCACGGGTGTCGGCGGGTTTCAGCTCAGGAGCTAGTTATGAAGAGTCCGCAATTCAAGCGGCGGTGTGTTCGGAAATGGTGGATTCAACGCCTCATTCGTGAGGCAACCGACGCACGGCTGCCGAAGAAGCGGCGGAAATGATGCGCGAGTTTGGGCTGTTTCCCTGGCTGCCATTGCTCGTTCCAGAGCGACGGCGGCCAGGGACCTTTCAGGACAGATCATTTTCTGTAAACCTCTGCCCCCGTTCTTCTTCCGGATGATCCGGATGAGGGGGGATGTTTGTGTTTTTTTGTTATGTTCGCCCGTTCCATCGCCGGGGGTTTTTCTGAATGTATCGGCGGATGCGTATCCATTCTTCGACCGAACGGATGACGCGGTCGTGGTAATTTCGTTGCCATGCAAAATCCGTGTATCCCATTGCACGGATGCGGCGGGTGCATGCGGATTTCCATTGTGCGATGATCGATCCCAACGTTCCCGGACCCCGCCGCACCCCGCGGATGTGCGTTTTCACAATGGTCGTTGCGGCGGTGACGGTGTGCATCGTACCGGGCGTTTGATGCATCATTGCCGTTTTTGATGTCATTGTGGACGGTTTTGATGTCATTGTAGAGACGCACCGGCGGTGCGTCTCTACACAACCATTGAAAATATCATGGACGGAATCATGGTTGTAACCATCAAAACCGTCCCGTGCGGAACCCCGATGGACGATGTCCTGGGCGCGGTGCGGTCGGATCGTCATGATTACATGGACATGGTCGGGCATCACCACCCAATCGTCGATTGCAACGTATGGGCGGATGATCGGTGTACGTTGGATTTCATCAGCGACCGTGCATCCTGCCTCATTCAATCCCATGATGCCGTTTCGGATGTTTCCAAACGATGGGGATCGATCCTGCACGCAGATAGTGACGAAATACCGTCCCGGTGATGCGTAATCTCTGCGCACCATGCGGTTCGTCGTGATGCGGTAGCGTTGCAGGAATACATCATCCATACGTTTCATGATGGGGGGCCGTGCGATCGTTGCCCATATATGGTTTATGGATGGAAACGAGAGATGCACCATCGGTGCGTCTCTACAGGCATTTATGACGTTCCGTCATATCATGGAACGGCCCCCCTTCACGCGGTAGAATGTTGCGTTGTGGGGAACAATACGGTTATTGCAGGGCTACTACGTCAGATCGCCGCTCTTCTTGAGGAGCAGGGGGTTCGTTTCAAACCCGCCGCGTACCGGCGGGCGGCGCAAACGGTCGAAGAATTGCCGAAGGACATTGCAACCTGTGGAGACGAGAAGGAGCTCATGAAGCTTCCTGGCATCGGAGAGGCCATTGCCGGAAAGATCCGCGAATACCTCACGACCGGCAAAATCGGCGCACTGCATCAGCTCCTTGCCGAGCAGGGCGGTATCCCCCCCGCTCTCATGGAGGTGGAAGGCCTGGGCCCCAAGCGTGCGCGGATTCTCCAGCGGGAACTCCAGATTCAGACGGTAGCCGATCTCATCAGGGCGGCCGAGCATGACCGCCTGAACGGGCTCCCGGGATTTTCCCGTGCGTTGCAGGCGAACATTCTTGAGAATGCCAAACGCATGAAGGAGCGCGCGCGCCGATTTCCGCGTGCGGAGGTGACAGACGATGTGGAGACATTATTGAAAAAAATCCGGTCGGTTCCGGGCGTTCTGCGCGCGGAGGTTGCGGGGTCATTCCGTCGTAAGAAAGAAACGGTCGGGGACATCGATGTCCTCGTCGTCACTGCATCGGCGAAGCGTGTGGGAGATGCAATTGCGGAATTGCCCATTGTTCGGGATGTCGTCGCTCACGGGGAGAAGAAACTCTCATTCGATCTGCGGTCCCCCCTGCGCTCCCGTGGAGCTACGGTGGGGCAGGCAGGAATCCGGGTCGACATCCGCTTTGTGCGGCGCGACCAGTGGGGAGCGGCGCTCCTCTACTTCACCGGGAGTAAGGAGCACAACATTGCGCTCCGGAAACGTGCCATGGAGCGGGGGTGGAAGCTCAATGAATACGGACTCTTCCGGGGGATCGAAGTCGTCGCTTCGCGTGAGGAGGAGGACATCTACCGTGCCCTTGGATATGTATGGATTGACCCATCTCAGAGGACAGATGATTTGGAGCTCTATAAGAAGCCAAATAATTGATCATTGTATCAATGATCAATATGTACTATAATATCTATTATGAAACACACATACCTCGCATTCGTCTCCATGCTTGTTCTTGCCCTCCTTGTGATAACGACGAGAGGGTCGATTACCGCTCCTCTCACAGGATCCGTGACGACCTGTACGCAGGATTCGGATTGCCCGGCTTCTTCCGTCTGTTTCAGCGGTCAATGCATCAATACCGCCAACATCGATCAGGCGGTGGTCATGAGTGCATGGAGTATCGTGAATGCGCAGTACGCTGCAGCCATCGCCGCCTGCGGACTGGCGCACGGAGACTACGTTACCGCCCAGGCAGGGTACAACGCTGCCGCACTGGCATGTCAGGCGGCGCAGGCCGCCTGTCAGAGTTCTTCTTCTTCCTCTTCGCAGGGGTAATACGGCTTTGCCTTAATAATCCAAAATTCTCGGTTTAGTTTTATCAACTAAAAGCCAAGATTGTGGTACGGCTACGCCGCAAATTGGTATACAGAGGTCTGGAAGTTTACGGGCAACTTTCCTCCGGCATCGGATTCGACGGTTGGCCATGTCTGACCCATTGTCCCTGTCCACAGAGCCAGCTGTCCTCCGGATTGCGGAGCACGGAGAGGACTGCTCCCGCACAGAGAAGGAGGCCGACGATCAGGATCCATGTATACTTCATGGAATGGGTTGAGGAATCAATCTCCTTCGGGGGGAACGGTCGTCACCGCGACAGTGCCGATACGATAGATTTCCAGCTTTTTCAGGACGGAGGAGCCGTGCTTCGCATCGAAGACGGCGGAGGCATCCGTCCCGCAGTGCGCGAGAACCTTTTTCTTTCCTCCTGGGTGCAGGTCGGCATAGGAAGAAACGTCGTACACTTTGCCGTCGATACTGACCCAGCAGTCCCCGTCGGTCGCGTGTTTCTTCAGTTCCTGTTCCGTGAAGAACGTGAAGTTCTTGGTCGGAACGGGTTCCGGCGCCGAGGAAGAAGCTTCGGAAGATGTTTCTTTCGGAAGTGATATAGGCGAAATGCTTTGCGGGTGCCTGCGGATGCCCATAGCGAGGGCAAAGACAATGAGGATGACACCGATAATGGCGGATATTTTTCGGAGCATGAGAGGCGCTTACCCTACCGCGGTGGAGGGGGGTGGGGCAAGGAGGGGGTGCATGTATGATTTTGGGAGAGCGATGTCCCCCTTCGCGCTGCGCGCTACGGGGGACACAGGATCTTCGGCTTCGCACGTCGCGCTTCGCGCTCGTGCTCAGCTCGAATTCACCTGTGGCGGAGAGGGACGGTCTCACAACTTTTTCATGAGTCCCAGACAAGTTTTTTGAGGGTCGAGTTTTGGGGGCAGGAAGGAAGAACGGTCGGGCTGAATTGGACAGGATTGGACAGTATTTCTGGGGCGGGTAATCCGGACACTTCCGAACAGTACTCTGGGGGTTCGAATGGCACAAAGGGAACACTCCTTCGAGGAGCTGAATGTGACAAATGTGACAGTACTTTGGCGCATATCGGACCACAGGAATCTCACCTGTCATATGAGACAAATGAGACACCACGGAGGGGGTGTGTCTTGCGTGTCCAATTTGGCTCAATTTGCGCTGGCCTTTGCGGAAAGTTCCGGCATTACTTGAGACATACCCCCTGTCTCATATGTCCTCCTTTCCTACCCTTCTGGAACGAACACCGTACACCAAAATTGCGCTTTCATCAAATCCATGCTATGGAGAACGATAGGAAACAGCCCCAATCCGTTACTGCCTCTACGCACGGAAATCCTCCGAGGACGATGAACGGCAGGCACTCTCCATCGACTCCCAGATCAACGAGATGACGACGGTTGCCAAGAGGGACGATTTGAACATCACGGAGATACGTCGAGAGAGTCATTCCGCCAAGGATTCCGGGCAGCGCCCCGTCTTCAAACAACTCATGGCGGACATCCGAAGCGGCATGTTTACAGGCATCGTGACGTGGGCGCCGGATCGGCTTTCGAGGAACGCCGGAGATTTGGGTTCACTCGTAGACCTCATGGATCAGGGATTACTCAAGGAAATACGGACACCCGGGCAGAGGTTTACCAATTCGCCGAATGAAAAGTTCCTCCTCATGATCCTCTGCTCGCAAGCGAAGCTCGAGAACGATAATCGCGGAGTCAATGTGAAACGGGGACTCAAGAACAAGTGCGAGATGGGCATTTGTCCGGGCGTCGCACCGCTTGGGTACTTGAACGAGCGAAGTCCCGACCGGAACAAGGGGAAGATAATCGTCGATCCCGTCCGCGCCCCCTTCATCAAGCAGATGTTCGAGAAGGTGGCAGCGGACGGCCTCAGCGGACGAGACCTCTACCGCTGGATCTTCGATGCGGGATTCCGGACGCGGATCGGCAAGCGTGTCACCCTCAGCATGGTCTACAAGATCTTCCACAACGCCTTCTACACCGGGCACTTCGAATATCCCGTGGGAGGCGGAGCTTGGTACAAGGGGAGATATGAGCCACTCATCTCGCAGCAGCTCTTCGACGATGTGCAGCGCATCCTCTCCACCGGTCAGGAGCGGGAATGGGGAACCCATGACTTCGCCTTCACACGGCTCATGACCTGCGGCCACTGCGGGTCAGGAGTGACGGCAGATGAGAAACACAAGGTGATGAAGAACGGTTCCGTGAAGCGCTACGTGTACTACCGATGTACCCATTCAAGGAATCTCGCCTGCCATGCGCCGGGTATCCGCGAAGAGGATTTGATTGAACAGATCATCGATATCCTCGACGGCCTCTCGCTCAACAAGTCAGCGGTAAAGCGAAAGATCGACGATGAGTTCGAGCGGTTTTCCCGTTTCGCATCGGACGTGCTGGGCGTCACAGACAAGCAGAAAGCGCAAAAAATCAATCAGCGAAAGTACGTGGAGTACTTGCTTACGAGCGGGACGATGACCGAGAAGAGAGAACTGATCGGATGCCTCAAGAATAGGTTGATGCTGAAGGAACAGAGGATCGCCCTCCTTCCACATGTAGAGACAGCACAGAAAGCGATTGCTCTTGAATAATCTCCTATAATCTCCTATAATCTCCCACAGCATTACCTACATTAATCATGGGCGCCCACCGCTTTGAGAAACGGCTACGATTCGATCCAGGCACTTCACAGAAGATCGCCAAGCTCCTCGCGCGCATCGACGAATGCAAAGGATACTGGGAAGCTTTCTCTCTCCTCTCGCCGGAGTACCTGAAGCGCATGAAGCACGCCGTGATCGTCAGCTCCTCCGGCTCCTCCACCCGCATCGAAGGAGCCCGCTTGAGCGACGAGGAGGTGGAGCGGCTCCTCAGGGACGCGAAGATCCGAAGGCTCCGTACTCGCGACGAACAGGAAGTCCTCGGCTACCTCGATACCATCAGGCAGATCTTCGAGTCCTGGGATGCGATGAAGTTCACTGAGAACCTGATCAAGTACCTCCATGCCTCTCTCCTTAGGTACAGTGAGAAAGACTCGCGCCACAAGGGGCAGTACAAGTTTGCGCCGAATCGCGTGGAGGCCGTCGACAGCAAGGGGAAGGTCGTCGGCATCATCTTCGACCCTACGCCGCCGTACCTCACGCCAAAGGAAATGCAGGGGCTTACGGAATGGACACAGGAGGCGCTGAAAAAACAGAACATTCATTCGCTCCTCATCATTGCGAACTTCATCTACGAGTTTCTCGTCATCCACCCGTTTCAGGACGGAAACGGCAGGACGAGCCGCATTCTGACGAATCTGCTCCTGCTCCAGTACGGATACCGCTTCGTTCCGTACATCTCCCATGAGAAACTCATCGAGGACAATAAGGTGGACTACTACGTGGCGCTCAAGAAATCCACCACGACGTGGAAGAAAGAGGAGAACGTCGCACCTTGGATACTCTTCATCCTCAACATGTTCGCAGAGCAGGGAGAAATGGCAGTGGCGCTCACGAAGGATGACCAGACGGAGAACCTTCTCTCGACAAACCAGCTCAAAGTCTGGCAGATGCTTCAGGGTGCGGATTCAGCGAGCAGGAAAGAGATCGCGGAGAAGACCGGCGTCAACATCCGCACGGTGGACCAGGCTCTCAAGAAGCTCCTCACGCTCAAGGTCGTCACGAGAATCGGAAGCGGGCGGGCGATCCGGTATCGTGCGGAACGGTAACAGTGAGACACTGCGAGTGTGATGACCGCAGAACATTGAGGTAGAATCTCCTCATGCTCCCATACCCCATGCACACAACCTCCCCATCATCTCCACGCAGTCCCAGGCGGAATGCGGGAACATGGAAACTCGATTCCAATCCTGCTGTTGCGAATGATCCGGCGATGCTCCGGAAGGCTCTCTTCTCGCCGAATCCCCATCGTCGTAAGCGCATCGTGGAATTCTGCGACAAGTACGATCCGAATATCGGTGTCCGATGGTATGAGCTCCTTGAACGCGGCATGCGAACGAAGAAGGATGCGAAAGAATTCACTGCCATTCAGGACGAAGCTCCGGATTTCCTCGCACCGTACGTCGAGCTTTCGCACTCCGCGCTGGCGAACGGCGACCACGAGGAGGCATTCTCCATCGCATCATTCGCATACGTGCTTGCCGTCCAGCGTATTGCCGACCGCAACGGCGACTGGCCGGAGATCATGCAGTGGGCGTGGTTTGAAAATCGTCCGCTCATGCGGGCACTCCACCACTACGCGTGGCTGCTCTGGAAGTTCGGCCAGTCGGAGCACGCAGCGATGATTCTGCGCCGCATCCTTCGCATGAACCCCGGAGACAACCAGGGTATTCGCTACGAGCTCCTCGCGATACGGCTGGGGCTTTCGCACGAGACGTGGGACGATCCGTTCTTCGTGAAGGAGGGGCCGATGGCAGGACAAGCGTGGGATGCCGCGAATATCTCCGCTTGGTTCGAGCGCGAGGCGAAGAAGTTCCCGGAGGAGTTCAACTGGATGTTCGCAGAATGGAAGAAGAGAAGGTTCTAGCGAAACAATGCTACTTGACAAAACACTATCTCTACAATAGGATGGCATCGTGATCAGCTTCCATCCCCTCGCAGGCACAATGGCAATGGCCATGATGATGCGCTCTGTGCGAGGGCAGGTTGCTGCGTAGATAAAACATTCAGCACCTGACTAATCCCCTCGCACCGAAGCGAGGTTTTTTTGATTCTCATCCCTTCATCCCATCCATGAATTCATTCTCCGCCTCCACCGTCCGTTCCACCATCACCATCTGTGCTGAGTCCTTCGGTTTCGCTCAGGACAGGCACAGTCGAAGCATGATGATGTCAATGATGATGACCCCTCTGCGAGGCGGGTGTGAGACGTAAGGATCTTTCTCACTTAACCCCCCACCTCGCAGAAATGCGGGGGTGTTTTGTATTCCTTTACTTCTCATTTTCTCCACCCAACCATGACGACCTCCCCTCTCCATCAAGAACTTCTCTCCATCATCCATACGGCAGGATATGCACCGGACGCGGTGGGCTCACGACTGAGTGGCTCTCCGACCGTTGGTACTCCCGATCGTCCACCTGCAGAACGGATCGCCACGCGGAGCGTCGATCAGATTGCAGGAGGAAGGCGGGTAGCGGTGTGCGACATTCTCAGCGACGCCTATCGCAACAATGTTCATCCGGATGCCGTTCCTTACCTCCTTGAGCGATTCACTGCTGAACTCCACCGCGCGGGGCGAGATCAGTGGGCTCGTCAGGTCGGCATCCTCACGAGCCAGGAGAAAGCAGCCGAATTCAACTGGGACGACTTCTATGCAGATGAGGCGCGATTGTATGCGGAAACCGATTGCCACAATCCTCCTGCTGAAGTGTTCCGCGATGCCATCACCGATACGCTCGGCAGGGGCGTCATCGTCCATGAGCCCGGCTGCGGCAAGACGCCGAAGGATCTGCGGTATCAAGTCCAGGATTCGCAAATCAGTGCCGGTCATGGGTACGAAATCTGTGCCCCGGCCGCTGCGCAGGCACGTCAGTACGTCAGCGAACGGGATTTGGCACAGAGCATTCACATTCATTCGGGTCGGTTCAGGAAAGTGCTTGCCGCTCGCCCGGAATTCTTCAATGGTCAACCAGCCGCAACTGTGCATTGTTCCGTCACGCACTTTGCTACAGAAAATGAACTCCGAACGGATCTCGCTTCGGAGGCGCGCATTGCAGATCTGATTGGCGATGCGCGGAAGGCACGCGAGAAATCTCCATGGGATAACGGCGATCTTCTCCTCCAGCGCTTCGGAGACGGAGGACACCGCAAGTTGAGCGTGCGCGACAACGTTCCCCGCTCGTTCATCGATCCAGAGTATCAAGCGGCTCTCTATGGTTCCGTCCTCGCTCCGCACGGATTTGAGCTCGTGCATTCGCAGGATCAAAACGTTGGTATTTACGACTCTCCCGGGCAACCGGAAACGCTGCACACACAGATCTGGGTTCGAAGGAAAGGGAAGGCTTGGCGACGATGAAGATGCTTATTTAATTCCCATTTATCCACCAACCATCATGGCTATCATCTCTGTGCATTGCAGGCTACTCGAAGAATTACTGGAACACCCGCTCCAAAAGATCGCGGAATGCGGCCCATGCGAAGAACGTGATTTTTCGGGTGAAATACGGGCACTCTTTCTGCCTCCGAGAAGTTTACCTCCCGAGTGTTGCGATCCACACACATGGAAGACACAGATGGAAGGGGGGAAATTCCGCATGGCGAATCAGGTGACGTCATCTGTGCCAGCATACTCCGGAGAATTTTGGGTGAAATCCCCGGAGTGCCGTCTCACGCTCAGCAAAAGAGACCTGGGGGATGTGTGGTGGGATGGCCCGCGCGGACCAGACAGGAACAACTTCTTTTTCGTTCAGGGCGATATCCTCCGTGCACTTGCCCGGTGGGAAGCGGCGTACTTGACCAAATTGTGGCATGCAGGGATTCCGGCCGAAGAGCCGCAGGCACTCATCGATTACCCGGACGGAAGGACGGAAATTGTCATCAAAGACATCGTCGCGCCGACATGGTGGAGAAGCCTGACCACTGAGCAGTCACGCTCAATGCAGGGTTCGTATGAGGAATTCCAACAACAGGTGAAGGCCTCAGGACTCATCCCGCTCGATTGGCAATGGTTAGAAGACATGAAGGAGCTTCGGCTGAGGATTATCGACGTTGCCCGCTGGAGCTGGCCGCCGCACACAGATGCTCTCTTCACCGAAGTACGTGCTCAGCTGCACCGGGCACTGCATTCCGCCGCAACGCTCCACTGATTCCCCATTTTCCCCATATTCCATGTACAACTGCGATCCAAATCATCGGCTGTTGGCTGCGGATGCATTTCGCATTCGGGATTGTCATCCAAGAGAAAGTGGCGCTCATCCCCAAGAAACACAACGATCGGAAGCGGAATTGCTGACGATTGCACAGAAGCTGTTGCAGTACAGCAAAGCGAGAACAGCCGCATTGAGAGAGATGTACGCGGACCTCATCCGACAAGCTGTCTGCGATTGTGAACCTGTGACTGCTTTCGGCCGGCTTATTTTTGTCAGTCCGATTGCTGTGCATTCATTTGGAAGACGAGTGGAATACCGCCTTTCGGACAACGATGAGAATGGCGGAGAAACTCCTCTCTACATTCACGAGTGCGAACGAGACCTCCATTGCCCAGACGCCATCTCTTCCCTTGTTTCTGCCGGGGATGCAGCGAATATCCTCATCCTTGAGGCGGAACCACCTGAATCGCCGGTTCCTGTAGAGCAGCTGCCTGAACATGTTCATTGTTTCCTTCTGAGAGAATGGATCCCAGATGGCTATGAAGGCGACGAGGTGTACATCGTCCTGTCATTTGCAGACACGAGAGATGGTTCGATCATCTTTCGGAGAACCAAGAATTCTCGTTCAGCCCCGCTGTAATTCATCGAATGATTCATTCCCGATACTTTCTTCCCTCATCTCCCATGACTACCCATTCACCTCTCGCCGGCGCAGACCACTTCGGTTTGACCGCCTGGAATATGGAACGTATGCGCGATCCGCACGGCGATCCCCATTGCGACTGCGCTGCCACTGTCCGTGTCATGAGAACGGTGACGCAGAGCGTTCTCGCGATACTGAATCGTCTCCGCAGTAGCAAGGTCACTGTTCGTTTCTCGGGCGCGGAGGGGGAGGGAGCGCAACGGTTTCTCCGTGAATTTGGACCTGCCATTCAAGACGCTTTTACTGACCGACTCAAAGATCGACTTCAGGGATATCTAGCCCAGACCGGACGGGAACTCAGGGAGATGCGTGCAGCGTCACATGCCAGATGTTCACTACTCTTTGCGATTGCGGAGCATCTGGAGCCTGCTAATCAAGACGATGATTACGCTGCCATCGCCAATGAGGCCGAGAGGCTGGCGGACGATCTGCGTGTTGAAGGACATAATGTTGTGCCGTCATTTTCATATCCAAACGATGAACTCTCCTCATTGCCACGGCTCACTGCGAATCTTCCCACGTTCGAGCTCCAGCAAGCAGGGCGTCGGCTTGTGGAATGTGTCGCAATGGATCTAGCTAGAGTAGACGACGAAGCAGATCTTCTTTCGGAATTCGTGGAAGCATACGTCGCTGCAATGGATGACCTGGAGCTTGATGATCCCGATGCGCCGTGCGTTGAATTCGTTACCGAGTTGCACCAGCGCATACCACGCAGCCGAAAAGTTCTGGATCTCTTCTTGCGTCTGCAAGGACAGCAGCTCGACAGTATCGAAAGAACACCCGGCGATGAACACGAGCGATCAGCTTGTCTCTCAGCAAACAGGCTCTGGACGGTTGCCACGGGATCAGATGCATTGAACGAAAATGAACAGCGGCACTTGGATGTCTGTGAGCGGTGTCGGCATTACTGGTCGCGCATTCAGGAGGCGTTAGGGCATGATCGTCATGATCAAGAGTTATCGTGATCATTGTTGCAATGGGATGACGACGACGGCCCTCAAACATGATCTAGACTCCCTTGAATCCCATAGTCTGGAAGCGGCACGGTCGCGTGCCCGTGGTGGCGGAGAGGGAGGGATTCGAACCCTCGAGACCCTTTCAGGTCTACATGCTTTCCAAGCATGCGCACTAGGCCACTATGCGACCTCTCCTGACGCAGGTAACTCTACAGAAGGCAGCGGCCTCCTGTGAAGCTGGAAACTCCCGGAAAATACAGTGCGGGTCCCCTCCCGACTATTTTTTACAATCGCAGCAGCAGCGGTGCATGCACTTGATCCACAGATGGAGCGAGATTGCGAAAGCAATCAGTGCAAGCGAAGCCGATGTGGAACCGAAATTCACCGTGCCGATGCCGAAATGCGTCTGGTAGACGCCCATGAGAGCGGCGACGGTCGCGAGGAAGTACAGCACGCAACCCAGATAGCGCGTGAGCTTCATGGGACCGCCGCACTCGGAGGAGGATTTCATAGAGAGAAAGGGAAGGAACGGGGGAAAGATTACACTATTCGCTGATTTTTCAGCATAACGAAGGTTTGCAGTTTTCCGTTTTTAGTTTCTTGTTTTTTGCCATGCGCAGTATTCCCTGAGAAACGAAAAACCAAAAACCAGCCAATAAAAAACTCCCTGCAGAAGTGGATGCGTCCGCGATGCATCCTAGTGTATGCTTCCTCCATGAAAATTTCCCTCGATTGGCTCTCGGATTTCATTGTGTTTAAGGAGCACGATCCTCTTGTCATTGCCGACCGTCTCACGCGGTCAGTGGGGGAAGTGGAAGAGGTGATACGGCAGGGCGCGCACCTCGGCGGATGCTGCGTGGGGAAGATCCTCGCACTCAGGAAGCACCCGAATGCCGACAAGCTCTCGCTCTGTGATGTTCAGACGGATCAGGGGAGGAAGCAGGTCGTGTGCGGCGGGACGAACCTGCGCCAGGGGATGCGCGTTGCTTTCGCACATATCGGGACGACGGTCCGTTGGCACGGAACCGAAACGGTGACGCTCGAGAAGGTGAAGATCCGGGGCGAGGAGAGCGAAGGCATGATCTGCGCCGCATCGGAGCTCGGACTGGAGCAGCGATTCCCTTTGGCGCCCGGGGAGAGCGAGCGAACCATCATTGATCTCGGGGACGGCGATAGAGACGTCGGCCGCCCGCTCGCGGCATTCCTCGGTCTCACCGATGTTACCTTCCACATCGACAACCACGCCATCACCAACCGTCCCGACCTCTTCTCGCACATCGGCATCGCGCGCGAGTGCGTGGCACTGGGGCTCGCGACATGGAAGAAGACGAAGGCGGCGAAGGAGCCTGTTTTTCCGAAAAATCCACTGCCATTCGAGATCGTGCTTGAACAAAAAAAACTCGTACCCCGCTATGCCGCATGCACGATTCGCATCGGTTCCCTCGGCGAGACGCCGGAATGGATGAAGCGACGGCTCGAGGCGACGGGATTTCGGAGTATTAACCTCCCTATCGACATCACAAATTACGTCATGATGGAATGTGGCACGCCGTTCCACTGCTTTGACGCTGACGATCTGAAGGGAAACCTCCGCGTTCGCAGCGCGGAAGCAGGAGAAAAAATCACGACACTCGATGGCGTCGAACGTATTTTACCCGCCGGTTCTCCCGTGATCAGCGATGACTGCGGGATTTTCGATCTCCTGGGGGTCATGGGAGGACTCCGGAGTTCCACGAAGGAAACGAGCAGACATTTTCTCCTGCACAGCGCCGTGGTCGATCCGGTGGCCATCCGCACGGCCATCATCGGGACGGGTCACAGGACGGACGCCGCGACCATTTTTGAAAAGGGCGTGCCTCCCGTGATGACAACGATCGGCTTCCTGCGTGCTCTCCATCTCTTCCTCACTCTCGTTCCCGGAGCACAGATCACCTCGAAGCTGAAAACGTGGGGAACCGATGGGACGCCCAAGTCGGTTCCGTTCTCCGCTCGTGATGTTGAGAAGCTTCTCGGAGTGAAGATTCCTCCTGCGCGCGCCAAGCGCATCCTCACGGATCTCGGGTTCACTGTTTCCAAGACAGCCGTGAAGGTTCCTCTCTGGCGCCTGAAAGACATCAACGGCCCCAACGATCTGGTCGAGGAGGTCGGTCGCATCATAGGTTACGATTCCATTGCCCCCGTCCTCCCTACCGCTTCCATCCATCCGCCGGAGCGCGACCACCGGACACATCAATTGCGCGATATGCTGCGCGAAGAGGGATTTTTCGAGATCCTCCCCCTCTCGCTCGTCGGTCCGACCCTCCTCAAGAAGTGCCATCTGGATCCGCACAGTGCGCCCATGATCGAAAATCCCCTCGGCGAGGAATACTCCCTCATGCAGCCAAGCGTGCTCCCTTCGATGCTCGAGCATGCCGGACGCAATATGCTGAACATCGATACCGCCCTTGCCACCTTCACTATTTCCCACGTTTTCTCTCACGAGCGGGAGCACACGGAACTGGGGATTTTGATTGCCGAGCGATCCGATGCCGGTCTGAAAGAAGAGCCGTTTCTCCGCCTGAAATCCTCTCTCTCGCATGCTCTCGACACTCTCGGGTACGAAGTTCTTTTCCAACCTTCGGCCAATTTCCATCCGTGTGCCCACCACGGTCGTTCGGCGGACATCATGATCGGCGATACGGCGATCGGGACACTCTTCGAGCTGCATCCCTCCATGCGCGAGACATTCGATCTCCCCCATCGCGCCGCCGTTTGTCTCGTGGACTTCTCCGCCGTGCTCGCACTGGTTCCTGCGAAGAAGAAAGCTGAAGAACTTCCGCAGTTTCCCTCTGTTACGTATGACGTGACACTTCCCTTTGCACATCGTGAGAGTGCGGCTGCTCTTATCGCGAAGATGCGGACGAGTGCGGATATCCTCGAGAGCGTTTCCGTACAGGATCTCTTCAGGGCAAAAGAGGGGGACGCGTACAACCTGACGTTGCGTTGCGTGTATCGGGCGAAAGATCGGACTCTTACTGAAGAAGAGGCCAAGGTTGCACATGTTTCGGTCATGAAGAGTGTAGAATGATGACTCCATGAGTATCGTTACTCGCACCGGCGACGACGGAACGACAGGCCTCATCGGCGGAGGACGGATTTCCAAGGCTTCCGCGCGTATGCATGTCACGGGGTCGGTGGATGAACTCAATGCCGTTCTTGGTTTGGTTGTTGCCGAGAAGGATTTGTCTCCGGATTGCTTCGTGCAATTACTCCTCGTGCAACAGGTTCTCTTCGCTGCCGGTGCGGACATCGCGTCGCCATCTCCGTCTTCGCAGGGAACCAGGCGCATTTTGCCTGTTGATGTTTCTATGGTCGAAACGTGGATTCAGAAGCTCGAGAAACAGCTTCCGCCGCTCAAGCGCTTCATCCGTCCGAATGGGGGACGCACAGGATCGCTTCTCCACCTTGCCCGCACCGTCTGCCGCCGCGCGGAGCGGTGGGTCGTTTCGGTTTCGGAGAGCGAAGAGGTCAATCCGTTGCTCCTGAAGTATCTCAATCGGCTGAGTGATTACTTCTTTCTTGCGGCGAGGAGCGAGGGGAGGAGGATGGGGATGGAGGAGGTGGAGGTTTGAAGGAAGATGCCGAAGACTCCGAGGATGCCGAGGAAACCAAGGATATGCAGAAAGGTTTCCTGAAAGGCAAAGAAGGGAAAGAAGAAAAAGAGGGCAAAGAGGTTCACCAGCAGCAGCCGTTCCCGGCTGCGGTTGGGCGATACAACAAAAAAATCTACAAGAACGCCTGCCCCTGCGGCAGCGGCAGGACATCCCAGAAATTTAAAACAATGAAGAGGGCGAGGAGGAGCAGGAGAGGCAGCAGTGTCGTGAGGAAGAGCGGGAGCGAAAATTCACCTGACGGACGGAAGCTATGATAGAAACTGATGCCGCCGAAGAGGAAGGCGGAACCGATGAGGGGGAGGTCTCCGCGTTGCAGCCACCACGCGGCCGCAACCGGCTGGATGCCGTTTCGAAGGAGCAGATACGCTATGAAAAAACTTCCTGCGAGGATATAGAACAGGAAAGCCGAAAATCCGCGGAGCGTTACCATGGCGCTATGGTAGCACGGGCAAGGGGTGTCTATTTAGCCTTTTTCTGTACGGCAACGCGCACGCGCCCCTTGCGGCGACGGCGGGAGAGAACCTTACGGCCGTTCTTCGACTTCATGCGCTTGAGGAAGCCGTGTGTGCGGAGCCGGTGACGCCAGCGGAGTTTTCCGAGCATTGTAGAATGAAAGGCAGAGGAACCGTACCGAAGGCTTTGCGATCGGTCAAGAAACGGAGAGCTTTTCTGTGGCTGGTCTCGGTACTCTCTCTCCATTACACTTCGTTCTATGTACACCGTCTCCTCGCTTTCCTCCGGTCTCCGTGTCCTCACTGCTCCCGGGGATGGAACGGCGGCCGTGACGGTGCACGTCTTCACCGGTGCGGGGTCTCGTTATGAACGGAGGAATGAGCGCGGTATCAGCCATTTCCTTGAGCACATGTTCTTCAAGGGGGGGAAGAAATACCGGAGTACGCGTGACGTGAGCATGGCGATCGACTCTGTGGGAGGCGATTTCAATGCGTTCACGGGCAAGGAGTACGCGGGGTACTACGTGAAGGTCGCAGCCGAGTCGGTTCCGCTCGCGTGTGACGTGCTCTCCGACATGCTCCTTCACGCCTCCTTTCCTGCCACGGACATCGAACGCGAGCGCGGCGTCATCATGGAGGAGGAGCGGATGTACCAGGATACGCCCATGTACCGGGCAGGGTGGGATTTCGAGGAGCTCCTCTTCGGGGATCACCCGCTGGGATGGGATACGATCGGCACGGAAAAAGTCATCCGGTCGGTCACGCAGAAAGATTTTTCAGCGTACAAGCATCTCCTCTACACGCCGGACAACCTCGTCCTCGTGTTCGCCGGAAAGATCGCGGAGAGAGAGGCGATGCATCTTGCGAAAGAATATTTCTCTCCCCTGAGCGGAAAGAAGAAAAGAGTATTCGAGCCATTTCTGAAATTTGAACAGAAAAAACTCTTCCTCCGGACGAAGGCGACCGAGCAGGCGCACCTCGTTCTCGGCGTCCCGGCCGTCTCCGCGCTCGATCCCGATCACTTCGCGCACAAGCTTCTCGCCATCATCCTCGGCGGGAACATGAGTTCGCGCATGTTCCTCAACATCCGCGAAGCGAAGGGACTCTGCTACTACATTTCCACGGAAACGGACAGTTACCTCGATGCCGGCGTGCTCTCCACGCGCGCGGGCGTGGATCAATCGCGGCTTTCCGAAGCCATTGCCGACATCGTTCGCGAGTACAAGATCTGTGCTGCGAAGGGTATTTCCGAGGACGAACTGGTCCGTGCGAAGTCGTTTCTCAAGGGCAAGATGACACTGGGACTGGAAGACTCCGAAGAGCAGGCGCACTTCTACGGGAAGCAACTGCTCCTCTATCCTGAGGTGCGGGACACGCAGCAGTATTTCGCAGAGATCGACCGCGTCACACGCAGTCAGGTGAATGCGCTCGCAAAGAAAATTCTTGTGCCCGAAAAACTGCATCTTGTGGTGATCGGGAAAGAGGATGATAGCGAGAAACTCGGAAAACTGATGAAATGAATTGATTATTGATCATTGATCATTGATCATTCGCCATGCAGGAACTTCTATTGGCAAAGTGATTAATTTTCAATTATCCATTTTCAATTATCCATTACACATGCGCACCCTCATTCTCCTCAAGCCCGATGCCGTCCAGAAAAAGCTCTGCGGCAAAGTGATCGCGCGTTTCGAGGCAGAAGGTCTCAAAATTTGCGGCGCGAAGATGATTCATCTCGATCCCGCACTTCTGCGAGAACACTACGCGCACATTGCGGACAAGCCTTTCTATCCCGACGTCGAAAAATTCATGCACTCCGTTCCGGTGATTGCACTCGTTCTGGAGGGCAAAAACGCCGTTGAGCGCGTCCGCGCAATGCTCGGCGTGACGGACAGCCGCAAGGCGGCGAAGGGCACCATCCGCGCAGAATTCGGCGTGGACCAGATGGTGAATGTCGCTCATGCCTCGGATAGTCCGGAGACTGCGGAGCGTGAAGTGAAGCGGTTTTTTGCTGACGATGAAGTGTTCGATTATTGAAGAAAGCTAAGCAAGCGAGGAGATCCGGGGAATGACAGAAACCGATTTACTCTGTTTTTGCACTCTTCGTCACATCCTCGTTGTCGAGGAGCCATTCGAGGGCTGCCTGCAACTGGGGATCGCGCTCGGCGGCGACGTCGTCCCGCGTGCGCTCGATTTCGATATCCGGGTGAATGCCTTCCTTACCGATGTCGCGGCCATTCGGCGTGAGCCACCTGGCCGTCGTGATCCGCACGCTCGCCGACCCCGGGAGGTCGAACACCTCCTGTACGGTTCCTTTGCCGAAGCTCTTCTTCCCGATGATTTTCGCCCTTCCTGCGTCCTGCAGCGCCCCCGCGAGGATCTCGGATGCCGAGGCCGATCCTTCGTTGATGAGCACGACCATGGGGGTTGCAGCATCGGTGGGACGGCCTGAGACGTAGTGCACCGATGGTTCGCCATCCCGTCGTTGCACGGAGACCACACGCCCCTGCTGCAGGAACATGGAGGTGATCTGCACGGCTCCGTCGAGATAGCCGCCTCCGTTGGACCGGACATCCATGATGATGCCCTTAATATCGTTCTTTTCGAGATTCTTCAGAGCACGTTCCACTTCCGTCGTGCTGGAATCGCCGAACTGGTTGAGTTGGATATATCCCACTGTCCCGCTCCCCGTTTTCTTCAGTTCCTCTTCCACGGAGGGGATGGAAATGTTCTCGCGGACGATCGCCATGGTCAGTGCATCCGCCGAGCCCTTCCGTTCGATGGTGAGGGTGACCGTCGTACCCTTCGGGCCGCGTATGCGCTGTACGACATCATTCAGGGAAGCATCCAGAACGTCCTGGCCATTAACTTCGACGATGACGTCCTCGGGCTCCAATCCCGCCTTCGCGGCCGGGGATCCCTTGATGGGGGCGACGACAACAACGTGCCCGTCGCGCATGGTGAGCTCCGCTCCGATGCCATCCAATTTCCCCTGCAGGGATTGCACGAAATCCTTGTTCTCCGTCGGCGTCATGAAGACGGTGTAGGGGTCTCCGATGCTGCGCACCAGACCCGAGACGGCGCCGAAGATCATATTCGTCGGATTCAGCTGGTCGGGTGCGATGTAGTGTTTCAGCATCAGCCGCCATACGCCCCAGAGAAGCGAGAGGTTCACCTCCTTCTCCGGGTCTCCGAGAACGGCGCCGCTGCCGACCTTGCCCGAATAGAGGAATTCCAGTTGCTCCGAAATGGATTCCAGGCGGCGATTTTCATAGCGCGTTCCCAGTTCCCATCCCAGCGCGAGCGTGATGACGGGGAGAATGACGAAGGTCGAAATCTTGAGGACGCGTTTCATGAGATTTTGCGCGGGAAAAACTCGTCAGTGGAGGACGACCAAGCGTAGCATTTCCCCATGAGGGAATCGAGCATGCTTTTCCATGGGATCACTGTAGAGCTCTCCGCTGCGAAAGAACTGCGGCGGATCGCCGATCGGGAGGGGAGAAAAACGGCCTGTGTTCGGATCGTCACGGAAGAATCGGGAGAACTCTCTCTCTCGCTCGTTCGGCGTATTGCGAAAAGCGACCGCGTGTTTTCTCATGGCGATGTGCCCACCGTGCGCGTGGGCATAGCACCGGATCTTCTTCTTCAGATCGACGGAGCCGTCCTCACGTTGCGCGAGGGGCGGCTGACACTGGATCTGCCGGAGAGAGCATGCGGTGGTTCCTGCGAAGAGTGTACGGGGGAGTGTTGCAGGGTGGAGTAATCCGAAGCCGGAAAGTCCGTCCCATGCGCGTCCCGCGCATGGCGTGAGGAGGAAAAGGCAAACAAGGGAAACGAAGCAGGCAAGGATGGCATCAGTACGGAAAAGTTCTCTCCTCTGCAAAGGTGCATACGCCTAGTGCCTTTGCAATTTTGCGCTATCTGTACGAACACCCTACGCAGGCTGATGGCTGAAACCACTGTCCTTCGCCCATCGGCGGGACGCCGATGGTACGGTCTTTCTGCCAACCGCTGCACGCTGTGCGCTGACCGCTCATAGCTCAAAGCTCATAGCTTCGATACACTATGTTCATGATCCGCATCCCCGCTTCCCTCGAACGCGATCTCGCCAAGCTCTTCCCGCGGGTGCGCGAGCGCGAGCGGTTCGTGACCGAGATCGTGACGGAGGCGCTGAAGGGGAGTCCTTCCGTGCAGACG
Source organism: Candidatus Peregrinibacteria bacterium (assembly GCA_043798355.1). Classification (GTDB taxonomy): domain Bacteria; phylum Patescibacteriota; class Gracilibacteria; order Peribacterales; family Peribacteraceae; genus JAZDOT01. The sequence goes on along the minus strand of JAZDOT010000046.1, from coordinate 33,455 downwards.
GGAGACGAGGAGCGCGTGGGAGGCACTATCCACCTCTTCACGGACGGCGGGTCGCGCGGGAACCCGGGGCAGGCGGCGGTCGGGTGTGTGCTCGAAGATCCCGTACGGGGGAAGGTGCTCCGGGAACACTATGAGCGCATCGGGATCCAAACGAACAACGTCGCCGAGTATCGGGCGCTCATCGAGGGGCTGAAGCTGGCGCAGCGCTACCATCCCAATCGCCTCGTCTGCCACCTCGACTCCGAACTCATTGTGAAGCAACTCAACGGGGAGTATCAAGTGAAGATGGCGACGTTGAAGCCTTTCTTTGATGAGATCCGCACGCTCACGCTCGGTTTCCCCTCCATCGAGTTCGTGCACGTTCCCCGCAGCGACAATTACCGGGCGGATGCCCTCGTGAACAAGGCGCTCGATGAACATCCCGCCCCGCACTATGACCCCTCTGTCCGTTCCTAAGATCATCCTCTTCGCCCTCGTGCTCTGCGTGATCCCCCTTTCGGTATGGGGAGCCTCTCCCGTTCTCACGCTTCGCTACAGGCATACCCTCGTTCCCCTCAATACCGCCAAGTATCCGGACTGGAGGACCACGGAGGAGGTATGGCTGTCCAACGGATTGCCTATTCGTCCGCAACCGGGATTCCGTGTCGATGGCGATACCATCCCGCCGCTCCCCGCAGGCATCACACGGTCGCTGCGGCCTGCGTGGGATCGAGCTTTGATCCGCGCGACGCTTCTCGAGGAAGTCTCTCCTCTTTTTGATCGTGAAGCGGGGAACGTCGTCATCAGCCAATCCTCAACCGGAGCCGTCACGTTCGAAGGCATCGGGCTGCCAGGTCGTCAGGTTGATGTCGATCGCGCGGCGCTGCTCGTGATGCGTGCGCTCGAGGAGAGTATCACGGAAGTGGAGTTGCCTGTGGTCGAAGTGCAGCCTTCCATGACCGTCGACCCGGCGCTCGCGAGCAGAGGCATCCGCGAAGTCGTGACGGTCGGAGAGTCGGACTTCAGCGGTTCGCCCGGTGCACGGAAACACAACATCAGGACCGGCCTTCGGCGTTTCAGCGGCCACATTATTCCTCAAGGGGAATCATTCTCTTTTAACACCGTGCTCGGTCCGGTGAACGCGGCCACCGGTTACCTCAAGGAACTGGTCATCCTCGGCGATGAAACGCTGCCGGATTACGGCGGGGGTCTGTGTCAGGTGAGCACGACCGCCTATCGCGGGGTGTGGGAGTACGGTTTTCCCATTCTCTCCCGTCGCAACCACAGCTTTGCGGTGCGCTACTACGCTCCGCAGGGGACCGATGCGACGGTCTACCCGCCGCACACGGACATGCGTTTCCAGAACGACAGTCCCGCCTCCATCCTCATCCAGTCATTCGCCGACGGGGACAAGGCATACTTCATCTACTACGGTACGCGCGATGCGCGGAGCACGGACGTGCTCGGTCCGTATACGTGGGGCCGCACGGAGCCGCCCCCCGACCGCACGGAGTACACGACGGAGATTCCGCCCGGGACGACGCGCAAAGCGGGCGAACGTGTTCCCGGGATGCGCGCGGCGTGGTACCGCATCGTCCGCGAGGACGGGAAAGAGACCATTGAACGCGTGGATTCCTTCTACGAAGCGCGACCCTTTTACCTGCAGATCGGCATCGATCCGGGGATGACGCTACCGGGAAAGAGCGAGGTGCCGGCATTGTGATGGACGTGTCCTGCGTTTCGCGCATCATGTAGCCAGGGTCGCCGCGGGGGTTCGTGCATACTTAATTCCCAACTGGCATTGTTCCAGAACACTTTCGAGGTCGAGCGTGCCTGTCTTGATTTTTTGAAAAACCCGGGCAAGCAAATCCTCTTGAAACCTAGGTGCATCAAGAGAATCACCCCTGAGAACGCCGCAGAGGGAGAAAAAATCCCGACGGTATGCTTCTGCGCCACTGCAGAGCAGTGCGACGCTCTCCAGTTGCCTTTCCTCGATGGTGGTGCCCGCATTCTCTTGTGCTCTTTGAACTTGTGCGAGAGTTTCAGGATTGGACATGATACATATTGTTCCCCTCTGTGCGATCCGGGTAAATATCATGGTTCGGCGAACCTACCTCGGCAGAGGATCAGAGCTTTCATAGCCGTTTTCCATGAGCAGGCAGAAGTGGTGCCACTTCGCGTTTTCATCGTTGTGATTGCAACAACCATGATGGCGTTATTGTATGCTTACGAAACGCTCCGCGGCATCTGATGCTGTTATCAGCGAGGCGGAATTACTATCGTTTGTGGTGCAGGTGGGCATGAGAGATTATGCATGGAGCGCAGCTGCGACGATTCCCGACCGCAGCGCATGACTCGTCTGCTCCGCCGTGAGGCGGTCTGCGATCCCAAGGAGCCGCTTTCGAAAAGGCTCGGAAGGACTTTTTGCAGCGAAATTTCCGGAGGCACAGCAGGTCACGAAAGAGGATTCTTCCTCCGTGAGCGTTCCGAAGAATGCCGTATTTGCTGTCTCGGGCAGGAGGCCCAGATGCCGCAGGAGTGAAAGGGAGAAGGGAAGGAAGGTTTCTCCCGAGCACTTTGACGCCTCGAAAAAAGCGAGTGTGAGATCGAAAACTTCCGGGAGCGGTTCGCCGTCGTGCAGGAGGACGCAGAGAAGTTCCGCTCCCTGTTCGATCATGGCGAATTGTCTCAGAGTGATGGGTGTTGCCGGGCACTTTCTCGCCGCCGCTTCCACAGTGAAGCCTGCTCTCCCCTCCCGAAGCAGGAGAGAGAGATGCTGGAAGGGGAGCAGGTGGCCGCCCATGCGGCTGCCCGTTCTCCGTACACCCCTTGCGCGTGCCGCGATCTTGCCGAATTCCCGGGTGAGCAGGATGAGGAAACGGTCCGCTTCGCCGACATCGAACGAGCGCAGGATGACAGCCTCATAGGAACAGATCTGCGTCACGGGAGATGTCGATGGGGGGCGGATGGCCGATGCGTGGCTACAAATCCTCCCGCTATTCCCAAGAGCGGGGCCAGGACGATTTCGAGAAGGAGGATGACGGGGGCGAGGGCGAGGAGATTTTCCCTCGTACTCCGGACGATAGTCGCGAGCAAACTTGCAGAGGTGAGAGTGGGGAGGAGGGAAGCGGAGAGCAGGGAAAAGAGCACGATGAGGACGGCACTTGCGACAATGCTCCCCCACAAGATGATCGTCATCTCCGTGGCGAACGGCAGGAGGATCGTGAAGGGGGATGCTCCCACTGAATGCTCAAACGTGAGTTCGCTCATGCGTTCGCGCGTGCGCCGTGAGATGCTCTCTGCGATGATCAGGAGCAGTAAGGCAATGGTGAGGATGGTCGTTGCGAGCGAGCCAGTGTTCATGGCTTGCGTGATTGCGAGGAGCTCGCGCACTTCAACCTCCTGCTCGGCTGCTGACGACAGGAAGGCGGGATCGGCGATGCTCTTCCACTCCGGGGATTTCACCATATCTGCGATTTCCTGGAACGCTTCCGGCGAGTGCAGCGTGACACTCACGATGTCCGGGAAGGGATTGGTCAGATTGTACTGTTCGATGAAGGCGATGAGCTCTGGGTCCTGGGTGCGCATCCGTTCGTATGCCTGCTCCTTCGTGATGTACACAGCGCTCCGGATGGCGGGGAGCGTATTCACCGCAGTGAAGAATTCGCTGCGCTCCTGATCATTCGCGGAATCGAGGAGGGAGATGCGGAGATCCGTGCGTTCGCGGATGACGGACCCGGCGCTTTCGACGGCGATGGAGCAGGAGAGAATGAGATTCAAGAGGAGGAGCGACCCCGTGAGGACGCCCAAGGTCGACATCCACGTACGATCCTGCCGGAGTGCCTTGATCCCGCGCTTCAATCCCCGCCTCCACAGGAGCGCATTGTTCTGATCCATGCTGAGCATGGCGAGCAGTATAGGCGATGCGGGGGTTTGTTGTACATCAAACTGCCTCACCCCCGGCCCCTCTCCCACCCTGCCCGCTTTCCCGCCGGGAGAGGGGGAATGTCTTTCGGAAAATAATTATCATTCAAGCGAAGCTCCCCCCTCCGTGCAGGCATGTGGGTGGGGTCGGAGAGGGGCCGGGGGTGAGGCAAAAACGAACGTCTACCGCTTCACCTCTTCCGCAGCGTTCGCCATGCGTTCGACGATCTCCACACATTCTCTTGCCCGGGGATTGTCCGGGTCCAGATCCAGTGCGCGCACGAAGAGCGCCTTGGCCTTCCGGAAGTTCCTCAGTTGCAGGTACGAAACGCCCAGATCGCAGAGCGTGAGCGGATTTTCGCTGTCGAGGTTGAGCGCCCGTTCGAGCGTGACGACCCCCTGAGCGCGCAGTCCTCCGTTGAAGAGCGCCCACCCGAGGCATCGGAGGATTTCCGGGTTATTCGGCTTCATGCTGTTGGCTTTTCGCAGGAGTTCCAGGGCGCTCTTCCAGTGTCCGAAATGCGAATCGATGAAGCCGAGAATGTAGAGGCCGGTGTAACTCTTCCTGTCCAGATGGACGGCCTGTTTCGCGGCTGTCTCCGCGCGCGCGTAGTGTTCCAGGCTCAGTTCGTTATCGGCGATCTCCTCGAGAGCCGATACGTTCTCGGGGTCTTCGATGAGGAGCTGCTCCAGAATCTTGAGAGCTTCCGTATGCTTTCCGTTCAGTTTCATCTGCTCTGCTTTCTCCAGGCGGTCGAGGACATCCGATGAGGAGCGGGCGGAGTCATCCATAGGGTAGTGAGTATATCTGAGAGGGAAGGCGCTGCCGGAAAAAACCCGACTTTTTAGAGCTTCACCATGTAGAGCACGATATTCATGATGATATTGGCTCCGGCGATGACGACCGTGCCGATGACCGCTCCCACCATCATCTGTTTGCCGAGGTTCTTCCACTGCTCGACACCGGCCGATGCGATAAAGAAGAACGCTCCCGCGATGAAAATGGCAGCCAGCACCCATGGCGCCGTCGACATGAGCACGACGAAGACATTTTTCATGATGTCCGTGAGCCACCTGTCCCCGAATGCGAAATCACTTACACAAAATGTTCCGGGAGGTCGAGGGACTGGGCAGGCAGCTTCGGCTTTCGCAGAGAGAAGAGAGAGAAAAAAGGTGAGAATCTGGAGAAGTGAATGCATCAGGATAGTATAGCACAAGACGGTTTGTTCCGCACGGTTGCGGAGAGGGTGAAAACCGCATACACTTGCACTCTCTTCTTCTATGGCCGCATCCTTCCAGACGCGCCTCGTTGGCCATGAAACGGCATCGCGACCTCCTCCGGAATCGCGGGCCAACGGTTTGGTCTTTAAATTCTTCTCCCCTGCGTCCGCGGGCGGCATCAAAAAATCGATTCTGCGGATCGTTTTGTTTGCCGTGCTCCTGGGGGCGGTCTTCTTCGCCTACCTCTGGTTTACGCTTCCCGACATCAGTGACCCCTCCAAGTTTCTCGCTTCCCAGAGCACGGTGATCACCGACCGCAACGGCACGGAACTCTATCGGCTTTTTTCCGAGCAGGATCGCACCTACGTTCCGGGAGAGCAGATCCCGCAAGCTCTGAAGGATGCCGTCATCGCCATCGAAGATGAGCGGTTCTTTGAACGCGGTTGTCTGGATGTGCGCGCCATTCTCCGTGCTGCGGTGGGCATGGGAAAGGCCGGTGGCGCCTCCACGATCACTCGGCAGCTGGCGCGTAATGCGCTCGACCTGAAGAAAGACAACATCTATGTGCGCAAGCTCAAGGAGTTCATCCTCGGGTGTCAGATGGAGAGCCGTTTCTCCAAAGATGATTTACTCACGCTCTACCTGAACTGGATTCCCTTCGGGCAGAATGCATACGGCATCGAGCAGGCCAGCCGCACGTACTTCGGCGTCGCTGCGCGCGACCTCACGCTCGCGCAGTCGGCCGTCCTGGCCGCGCTCCCGCAGCGTCCCTCCTACTTCAGTCCTTACGGGCCGCACGTGCGCACGATGATTGATGCTCCTGTGACGGAGCGCATCCTCAGAGGAGAGATCCAGAAAGTATCCCAGATCCCGGATGACGCCATCACCATCGGGCTCCTCGGTGTGAGGATCGGCACGGGGGGCACAGCCATGACCGTCGGGGGACGCACGGATCAAGTGCTCATGGACATGCAGGATCAGAAGTTCATCAGCGAAGCAGAACGCTTGCAGGCGCTTCTCGCTCTGGAAACCATCGTGTTCCAGCCGGCGCGGGAGAATATCCGTGCGCCGCACTTCGTGCTCTCCGTCCGCGATGATGTTTCGGCCATGTTCAAAGGATCTGATGATGATTTACTTGAGCGCGGGGGGCTGAAGATAGAAACGACGCTCGACTGGGACATTCAGCAGGTGGCTGAGAAGGTCATGGCTGCCCATCGTGAGGACATCCTGAAGCGTTTCGGTGCGAATAATATGGCGCTCCTCGCCGTCGATCCTGCGACGCGGGAGGTTCTGGCCTACGTCGGGAATGCCGATTACAGCGATGAAACGAAAGGGGGGAAGATCGACATGGTCACCTCTCCGCGCCAGCCCGGTTCCAGCTTTAAGCCCTTCGTGTATGCGGCGGCATTCCAGAACGGCTACAGTCCCGCCACCATCCTCTACGACGTCCCGACGAAGATCGGCGGGGACGAGCCGCAGGATTTCGACGGAAAGACGCTCGGTCTCCTGACCATTCGTCAGGCGCTCGGGGCCTCCCGGAACATCCCCGCCGCCAAGGCGTTCTTCCTCGCCGGAGGCGAGGACAACATTCTCGCCCTCGCGCATGCCATGGGGGTGTCGTCTCCGCTTGCGTTGAAGCAGGGGCTGCGTACGGCGAGCGGGGGCGTCTTCGATTACGGATGGCCGCTCGCACTCGGGGCCGCCGAGACACCGCTCCTGGAGATGGTCCAGGGGTATACGACTTTCGCGGACGGTGGGATGGCCGCACCCATCGTGAAGATCCGGCGCATCACGGATAAGAACGGTAATATCCTCTATCAGATGCCCGAAAAACCGGAGGAGAAATCGGCGCTCGATCCGCGTATCGCCTATCAGATCACCTCCATCCTGAGTGACGAGTGGGCGCGGCCCACCGAGTACTGGAAGACGCAGCTGACCGTGCCCGGCTTCCAGACTGCCGCGAAGACGGGGACGAGCAACAAATGCCTCGAAAGAAACGCCGACGGGAGCTGCCGACTTCGCAAGCCCGACAACGCGTTGGTCATCGGATATACTCCGAGGCTGGTCGTCGGCGTATGGGCGGGGAATGCCGACAGTTCCGCCATGTATGAGAAAGCCGACGGGCTCACGACGATGAGCCCTGTCTGGAAAGAGTTCATGATAGGCGCGCACCGGCTCCTGAAGGACGCCAAGACGACCTTTCCCGTTCCGCAGGGCATCGTGCAGCCCCAGATCTCGCTCCTGTCCGGGGAATTTCCCACGGACTGCACGCCGGTTGGGTTCCGCCGGGCCGACGTGTTCCTGGAAGAACGCCCGCCCAGTCTTCCCGATCCCGCCTGCCAGAAATTACTGGTCGACAAGGTGACGCACCTCCTCGCATCCGAGACGTGTCCGGTCGAAGCGCAGGAGTCCGGGAGTTTCCTCAGAGCCCATTCCATCCTCCCCGATCGCTGGCCTCTCTGGGAGCAGGGTGTTCAGGAATGGGTGAAGAAGCAGAGTGCGCTCTGGTATGCGGCTCCAGATCATTCGGGCTCGCTCCTCCCGCTTCCCGTGGCTCCCGAGCAGGCGTGCGATCCGTCTCTCACGCCCGGGCGAAGCGTCCAACCGACCCTCGAAATTCTGTCTCCGTCGAACGGACAAATGGTCGGTTATCCCTCCTTCAAAGTCACCATCGAAGCGAAAGCGGGGCCAACTGTTCGCGAAGTACAGTACTTCGTCGACGGGAAGAAAGTGGCCTCTTCCTCAGAGCCCCCCTTCGATCGTTTCCTCAGATTGCCGCGTTCTATCGCGAAGGACGGGGCACATGTTCTCAAGATCATCGTCATCGACGAGTACTACAACCAGGCGACCGCCGAGGCATCCATCCGCTTCGGCGAGGACCTCTCCGTGCCGAGCGTGCGCCTGACCGCCCCCTCCGATGACATCATGGTGCAGAGAGGGGATTCCCTCACGATCCGCGCAGAGGCCTCGGACAGCGACGGGGAGATCAAATACGTCCAGTTCTATCTGGGAGAGACCTTGCTCACCACGAAGCCGATTCCTCCGTACGAGCTTACCTACACGATTGACCTGCCGGATGGCGTCTATACGTTGAAAGCGGTTGCGGAAGATCTCTCCCGGCATTCCAGCGAGGACGCGCTCACGGTGACCGTCGGCGCAGGCGGGAGCGCGGCATCGGAAGAGAGCGGAGAGCCGGTGATTCTCAGCCCCGATCCATCGGTGACGTCCATACTGAAAGATACTCTCGTCGATGTGCGTATCGAGACGCCGTCCATCGGCGGCGCAGATCTGACACGTCTGACGCTCGTGATTGTGAATACCGATACAGGCGAGGAAGAGCCCCTTCTTACGCTGACGGATGGCTCCGGCGCCTATACGCGCGTATGGAAACCGTCGCGCCCGGGGACGTACAAGATCCGCCTCCTTGCCGAAGACCGTTCGCGGCAGGAGAGGGAGGTTGCGACACGGACGATTGTTGTGCAGTAGTCCAGCCGAGTTTTTAGTTTTTGGTTTTTTGTTCTTCGCCAAGAGCGCTTTCGCAGGTGGAAACAAAAAACGATAAACGAAAAACATGCCCGTGGCGTTGCGCCACGGGCATCTGGTCCTTTCAGGGGATGATCCGATCGAACCATCCGCGGCAGTACAGGAGACAGATCCCCCCGAAAAACAGTACTGATCCGGCCGCCATGAGCGGCTCGGCCGTTTCCGGAGCGATCCTGAAGAGGTGGCAGAACAGTCCTGCTGACAGGAAGCTCCCTCCGAGGAAGCTTCCAATGAATCCGAGGATTGTCGTGAGGATGACCCACGACAAGACGAACAGCAGTTTCGCGATCATCCTTGCCATGACGCTTCTCCTTGTCGAACAAGCTGAAAAAAAAGAACACGGTCAGCATGCGCTGACGGGAAAATAGTGCCAGAGCATGGACGGCGGTTCAATCTTCTCGCGGGTTTTTTTTACACAAGCTGATCGCCGATTTCCTTCGCGATCACGGCATTGGTGTGTACTTCCGTAACATCCTCATTCGCTTCGATCGCCTCCACGAAATCCATGAGTTTCCTTGCAGTGTCTAATGACGAGACTTCGGTCGTCTGCTTGGGGATGTACTGGAGCCCCGATTGTTTGATCACATACCCGGCATTCTTCAGAACGTCGCGGACTTTGCCGAATCCCGCGGTGGCCGTCACCACTTCCACGGCATCCTCCTCCTGCCCGATATCCTCCGCACCGGCATCGATGAGCTGCAGTTCCATTTCCTCGGGGATCTTGCTTGCCTTCTCCCCCCTAACCACGCCTTTGTGGTCGAACATCCAGCGCACGGCGCCGCTCTCCGCCCAGCGTCCGCCGTGCTTCTCGATCGCCGATTTCACCTCCGCGATCGTCCGGTTCTTGTTGTCCGTGATGCACTCGATGATGCAGGCCACGCTCCCCGGGCCGTACGCTTCATACACCACTTCGCTCGCCTGTTCGCCCTTCAGTTCACCTGTCCCCTTTTTGATGGCACGTTCAATGTTGGCGTTCGGCACCCCGTCCTCGCGCGCGTTCTCGATGGCGGTACGCAGCGTCGGATTCGAAGATGGGTCGCCCCCTCCGTGCGCGGCGATCTCAACGAGGCGCGCGTGGCGCGTGTAGACCTTGCCGCGCCGGGCGTCCTGCGCGGTCTTGCGGACTTTGATGTTAGCCCACTTACTGTGACCGGACATTGTTGCGAAGGGAGAGAGCTATAAAGAGGAAGCTTTGAGTTTTGAGCTATGAGCTGTGAGTGTTACATGAAAGGCGTGCAGCATTCTGCTTAACTCATCAATGCACAGTGGGATTTCTTTACTGAGAGGATGGTCTTTAGCGCCAGCACATTCATCGATTGCAATGATCGTTTGAATTTCCAATTCCGCCAGAGATCCGCGTGAGGTGAGAATAAAATTGGCAAAATCTTTGTCCGTTGTTCGTTGGCTACCTTCTGCAATATTGGAGGCAACGGAAACAGCTGCCCTTCTCATTTGTGAAACAAGTCCATATATCTCTTCTTTTGGGAAACTTCTGGTCCATTCATAGACATTCTTTGCGAGAGCCATCGCCTTTTGCCAAACCTTCAATTTTTTATAGGACATTCCCAACATGCTGCCATCTTACAACCTCAAAGCTCAAAGCTCAAAGCTCATCGCTATTTCCGATAGGCCATCATTCCCATAAAGCGGGCGCGTTCTATCGCTTCGCGCAGCATCTTCTGGTGCCTGAGGCACACGCCGGTGTAGTAGCGCTGGCGGATGTTGCCGAAGTAATCGACGTACTGCTTGAGGAGAGGATAGTCCTTATAATCGACGTACGGCACCTGAGAAGCATCGAAGGGGCACTTCTTGGCGCGTGGGTCGGAACGTTGTTGCTTGGTAGTCGTGCGCATGAGGGAAAGGGTTATAGATTGATCTGATCGTCACTGATGAGCTTTTCGATTTCCTTATCCAATTCTCCTTCGAAGTGCGCGGTCTTCGGCGCTTCCTGCACTTTCTTCTCCTCGGTTCGCTTCAGTTGACGCTTCGCTTTCTCCGCGACGGCTTTCTGAAGTTTCTCCTCCTTTGCCTTCTCGAGGCGGATATCCGCTTCGCCCTTCTGCTTCTGCCACTCATTGAACTGCTCAGAATACGCAACGACTTGGTACCCCTTGGGCGGCTTGATGAGGAGGTGGCGGAGCACGTTCGGGGTGATGCGAATGGCCTCATCGATCTCCCGGATTTTCGTGGGGTCCACTTCGTAGTGGTAGACGACGAAGCAGCCTTCCGTGGATCCTTTAATAGCGTACGCGAGTCCGCGCCTGCCCCAGATGTCCTTCGTGATCTGCACGGCTCCGGCCTCGGAGAAGATGTGTTCGATTGCCTTCAAAACATCCTGCTCCTCTTTCTGCTGGAGCGGGTAGGGGTAGAGGACGCAGAGTTCATAGATGCGGCCTTCTTCGGTTGTGGGCGTGAGTGATGGCATACGATTCGTGGGTAAGATCCGGTGCCGGAGATCGGCACGGGAGAATCGAGGCGGAGCGACTGTAGGAGGAATTTCGGGGCGATGCAAGCGTGTTCTCGAGGAAATGCTGGCCCATTTACACACCACCATCCGTGTCCTATCTGGATGAAGTTTGCGTTGAGAAAGCGTCTCTTTGCTACAATCGCGGTATCGCAAACATCCCCCTCATGCGCGGCACGTTCTTCCGGGAAACGGAAACGAAAGGGCTCCTCGTCGATTTCATTCGCCGTGCGGAGCGTCTCAGCATGGGGGAGCAGTGCGAGGCGTTTGAGCAGGCGTTCGCCGCATGGCAGAAGCGCGCATTCGCCGTTTTCGTTTCCAGCGGCAGTGCGGCCAATCTCGTACTCCTCCAGTCGCTCCTCAATCTGGGGACGCTGAAGCGCGGGGATCGCATCGGCTTTTCCGCCATCACCTGGGCGACGAATGTCATGCCGATCATCCAGTTGGGGCTCACTCCTGTTCCTCTGGATTGTGAGATTTCCTCGCTCAACACATCGCTTCGTCTCCTTGAAGAACGGTGCGAAGGATTGCAAGCGGTTTTTCTCACCGATGTCCTCGGTTTCTGCTCTGACCTCGATCGTATCCGTGATTTCTGCACCCAGAAAAATATCCTTCTTCTGGAGGATGCCTGCGAATCGCTTGGGTCCATCCATGCAGGGCGGCTTCTTGGAAACTTCGGACTGGCATCCACCTTTTCCTTCTTCGTCGGCCACCACCTCTCGACCATCGAGGGGGGGATGATTTGCACCGATGATCCTGCGCTCCACCGGATGCTCGTCATGGTGCGTGCGCACGGATGGGATCGGCAGTTGCCCGTGCCCGAGCAAAAGAAGCTTCGCAAGGAAAACGGGGTCAGTGATTTCGATGCGCTCTATACCTTCTATGATCTTGCGTTCAATGCGCGGCCCACGGAGATCGCGGGATTCCTCGGCAATGTCCAATTGCCGTTCCTCGCGGAGATCGTCGAGCGCAGGGAGAAGCACTTTCTCTGCTTTCACAAGGCCGTGGCATCCCGGCCGGACCGCTATGTCCCCTTGGAGGTTTCTCATCTTGAACGCATTTCCAATTTTGCCATGCCGGTTGTATGCAGGAGCTGTTCTCTCCGCGATGAAACGACCCGGCGCTTCCGGGAGGCTGGCGTGGAGATCCGTCCGATTGTCGCCGGAGACATCACGGAGCAGCCGTTCTACCGCAAATACATGCCGACTGCGCAGTGTCCGCAGGCCAAGGTTATTCAAACGCAGGGGTTCTATTTCCCGAACCATCCCGATCTGACGGAGGAGGAAGTACAGGTTCTCTGCGGGTTACTTTGATGGGGGTGTGTGGAAGGCTAAGGTTAAGGCTAAGGTTAAGGTTAAGGAATAGGGGGAAGGGGATTTCATAAATGAGTTCTTGGTACCTGTGCTCTGCGTGTGTAGGCTGGGTCCATGCCTGTCGCACTCATTACGGGGATCACCGGACAGGACGGTTCGTACCTCGCCGAACTCCTGCTCAAGAAAGGATATCGCGTGCACGGGCTCGTCCGCCGCGCCTCCACGTTCAATCGGGGGCGCATCGAACATCTCCAGAATGATCCCGCTGCGTGCGAACGGTTGCACCTGCACTACGGCGATCTTTCGGATTCCAGCTCTCTCCTCCATTTGCTGCAGCACACCACACCCGATGAGGTGTACCACCTCGCCGCGCAGAGCCACGTCGGCGTGAGTTTCGAGATCCCCGAGTATACGGGGGATGTCACGGGTCTCGGTACGGCGCGCATGCTCGAGGCGATCCGCAGCCTGCGTCTCCCGTGCCGGTTCTACCAGGCCAGCAGCAGCGAACTCTTCGGCAAAGCCCTCGAGATTCCGCAGTCCGAAACGACGCCGTTCTACCCCCGCAGTCCGTACGGCTGTGCGAAAGCGTACGCGTTCTACCTCACGCGGAACTATCGCGAGAGCTACGGGATGTTCGCGGTCAACGGCATCCTCTTCAATCACGAGTCTCCGCGGCGGGGCGAAAACTTCGTCACGCGGAAGATTACGCTCAGTCTCGCGCGCATGCTCGCCGGTCGGCAGGAACGCCTCACGCTCGGCAATCTGGAAGCCAAGCGCGACTGGGGATACGCGGAAGAGTATGTGGAGGGGATGTGGCGCATGCTGCAGCAGAAAGAACCTGATGACTACGTTCTGGCGACCGGCCGCTCCACGACCATTCGCTCTTTCCTGGAGATGTGTCTCCGCGCAGCGGGTTTTTCCTTCGCGCGTGAGGGGCAAGAGGATGCGGAAGTGTATCGCGATGCATCCAACGGTCGCATCATTGTTGCCATTGATCCGCGCTATCGGAGGCCGACGGAGGTTGACATGCTCGTCGGGGATCCGACGAAGGCGCGGGAACGCCTGGGATGGGTTGCGCGTACGACGGTCGAAGAGCTCGCGACTCTCATGCTGAAGTCGGATTGCGCCGCCCTCGGTGTTTTCCTGAAAACCTCATGAAGATCGGTGCAGACATGCGCATACTCCTGGCTGGGGGGACCGGTTTCACCGGAGAAGCGATTGCCCGCGCGCTCGTGCGGCGGGGGGTATCTGTACGCATCGCCGGCCGCACGAGGCCGGAGTGGCATTCCGGACTTTCTCCGGCGGAATTTGTCCGTGCAGATCTCACGCGCGTCGAGGAATGCACCCCTCTTCTCGAGGGGGTGGATCTCTGCATCCATCTCGCATCCGTTCGCGAGAATGTGCAGGCGCACTGCGAGCGAAGCAATCACTTCGTGCGTGGCAATTTGGCTCTCTCCCTTCCTCTTCTGGAGGCGCTTGAGCAGCGCCCCGATCTCCCGGTTGTCTTCGTCAGTTCCGCGAATATCAGTCCCGATCTCACGGTCGAAGATGCCATGGAAGGTCAGCCGGTGGATGGGTACGTTCTCGGGAAACTCCTCTGTGAGAAAGTCTGGCGGTCGTTTTCTCTGCAGCGAAGAACCCCTCTCCTCGTCGTCCGGCCCGTCGGCATCTACGGCCCCGGCGACCGCGCAGGTCCGGGGGCGAATGTCATTCCGGCCCTCATGGATCGGGCGAAAGATGTTCATGACACGCTGGCCGTTTGGGGATCCGGGCAACAGAAGCGCTCGTTTCTGTTCGCAGAGGATTTCGCGGAGGCCATCCTCCGTCTCATAGAAGCGGACGTCACGGGGATTCAGTACATCGCCCCGCCGGAAGTGGTCACGATCGAGCGGCTTGCGGGTATGATCCGCGACATCGTCCATCCCGGGCTTCCCCTCTCGTTCGATCCATCCGCGGCTTCCGGAGCAGCAGAACTTTCACTCGCCCCCTCTCATTCCGTTCTTCATTCCCTTGCCTGGACGCCTCTTCTGGAAGGGCTGCGCAGGACATGGGAGTGGAGGATACGTTCTTCCATATGAAGATCATGCTCCCCATCCCTTCGACGCTCGTCATCATCCCGACGTTCAATGAGCGCGAGAATATCGCCCCACTCTGCGAACGCCTGTTCGCGCTCTATCCCACTGTTCATATCCTCGTCGTCGATGACGGTTCGCCCGACGGGACCGCGCATGCCGTAGAGGAAGCACAATGCCGTTTTCCTTCCGCACTCCATCTCCTCAGGCGCAGCGGGAAAGGCGGGCGCGGGTCGGCCGTGCTCGCCGGTTTCGTCTTCGCGCTCGCGCGGGAGTACCGGTTGATCTTCGAAATGGACGCGGATTTTTCTCACCGTCCCGAGGACATGGAGCGCTTCTTTGAAGCCATTCGTGACTGCGATGTGGTGAGCGGGTCCCGCTATCTTCCCGGGAGTCAAATCCGTGACTGGCCGCGGCGGCGCACCATCCTGAGCCGATGGGCCAACCGCTTTGCGCGGTTGGTTCTTCAGTTGCCCATGACGGATTTCACCAACGGCTTCCGCTGTTACAGGCGCGAGGCTCTCCTGAAGCTCAATCTTCGGGCGATTCATGCGAAGGGGTACGTTGTCCTCTCCGAAATCGCCGACCGCCTCCACCTTGCCGGGCAGCGCATATGCGAGGTTCCGACGATCTTCGTCAATCGCAAACGCGGGATCTCCAACCTTTCGCTGAATGAAATCACCAGCGCTTTTACGTCCGTGCTCCGCATCCGCTTCACACGGTCGGCGTATAGGGCGGCGCTTCCTTCACCTTGACCATCATCAATATTGCCCCTGTTTCTGAGGGAGTGATGTTTTCGGTTTTGCCGTATTGGCCGTCCATGTTTTATATGTTTTTTTGTTTCCCTCTCCCCCTGCCCCCTCCCCCGGCGGGGGAGGGGGAATTTCTTGAAGCCCCCTTCCCCCGCCGGGGGAAGGGTTGGGGAAGAGGGAGAAAAACAAACACAAACAAAACAGCCCCTTCAAGAGGCTTTCTCTGTGTCACTGACTTTGTGGATAGTCACGCCCAATTCGCCCAGAACTGCTTCCACCGCAGGTCCGGAAGCACGAGGACCATCCATGCTGCGAGCGCGAGGACATCGATCGTTGCCGGGAGAACGAAGATCCAGGGAGAGGAGAAGAACACTCCTCGATAGGCGAGGTAGGTATAGAAGAATTGGAAGTGCAGCGTTGCCAGCACGATCGGCAAGAGGAGAGAGAATCGTGCGATGACCGGGAGGGAGGCGATCGCGAGGAGGAGAACGGTCGTTCCCAGGTAGAGCTGATCCATGTGGTCCAAGGCGCAGGCGAGGAGGAATGCGAGGGCGGCGCTGAGGCCGAGGGCGAGCGCGAGGCGACGATCCTTCCAGAACATCTGCGGATAGAGGAGCGAGAGCATTCCCAGTGCCATGAGAACGGGGGAAGAGAGCAGCGCATTGGACATGCTGGTCTTCGCAGGATCGACGAAGTAGAAGTTGTGGATGGAGAAGAGCATCTGCACTCCGTGTGCGGCATTGAGCGGCAGCCGCCAGAGGGGGAAGACGTTATTCTGCGTGATGTCGGGATGTGCGCCGACGATGATGTGACCGATCTGGAGCTCTTCGGCGATCACGTACACTACCGGGATGAAGAGGCCGAGGAACATCTGCACCCATCCGTTCCGGACGCCGCTTTGATCACGGCCAATCGGTTTCCAGAGGAGGAAGAACGGCAGCAGCGCGATTGAAAATGGTTTCGTGATCACGGAGAGTCCGAGCGGCAGCCACGCCCACCGCGATCCCCGCGATCGCAGAGCGAGCGTGAGGAGCACGAGGAGGAAGTAGGAAGAGAAGGTGAATCCGCGGAAGGAAAGGAAGAGGACGAACGGCATGCAGGTGACGGCGTAGGCGAAGAGCACCGACTGGAATTTGTCGAAGAGGAGCGCGCGCGCTGCACCGTACGCAATCGCAGGAAGCAGGAGAGAACAGATGATCTGCGTATAGATATTCGAGAGCGCCGATCCGGTTGCGAGGAAGAAGGGGAGCGCGAGGAAGGACGCGCCGTGGAAGCCCGGAATGGAGAGATCGACTGTCCCGCGTGCCAGTGTTTCGATGAAGCGCTGGTACAGGGCGTTGTCATCCATCGGGACAATCGTGGTCTTCAGGAAGACCGCACCCAGTACGCACGTGAGTGTGCTGATGTGGAAGAGCGGCGAAGAGAGGAGGGAACGGAGCAGGCGCATACGGCGATGCCAATCTATCACGCGGCGGCGGGACGGACGAGGATGCGCGGTTCATACCGATGTTTTTTTGTGGTTGTAGGGCAGCGTTTCCTTGTACTATGGGCGGTGCACGTTCCATGGGATTCGCATGGGAGTGTGCCGCCGTAGCTCCAACCTTTGCTCTTCGCTTCGCTTGAGCTTCGGTGGGCAAGCAGTGGCAGAGCACCGGAGTCCTCCAGCAGGTCAACGCCGCCGTAGCTCAGTGGTAGAGCACCTCCATGGTAAGGAGGGGGTCACGAGTTCAATCCTCGTCGGCGGCTCCAGATTTTATTGGCTTATTGGCTTATTCCCCACCACCCTCAGGTCCCCCACCACCCCTGCCGCCATATAGCCGAACTTGAGCATCGTCTGGTAAGACTATTCCCATAGGCGTACTATACAATATCATTGTGTATTGTACAGTACTTAAACACTTTTTTTACAAAGTTTGAGCTGCCCCACGCAACCCAGAAACTACTCTTTTCCGTCCATCGTCTCCCTCCAGCCCTGCGCCGCAAGCCCTTCCCATTTCCTGAGTGCATTCTTCAGAGCGTGCAGGCAGAGGAGCGCGCACTTCCTGCGGGAGATGCCTATCGGAACTCCGAGCAAATGGTCGATGTCTTTTGGCTGCAGCTTTTTGGCTTTCTGCACAGGCATTCCCTGCAGTCGTTCCGAGAGCATGGACATGGCCGCCTGGCTGACTACGCAGCCGGTCCCCTCCCACCGAAATTTCTTTATTCTCTTTTTCTCGATCACGATGCGGATGGTGAGTGCGTCGCCGCAGGAGGCGTTCAGTTCTTCATGTGTGACTGTGGCGGAGCGCAGCGGCCCCGTATTTTGCGGATGGTGTGCATGAGCGAGGATGTTTTCGGCGTAGAGATCCATTGTAGGGTTAGGATTAGGTCGGGGTTAGGGCGTTTTTTGTTGACATTGTAGAGACGAACCGGCGGTTCGTCTCTTCTCATGAAGGGCGCAATTTTTTTATGATTGGGGGCAGTGCAGTTCCGAGAGAACGGATTTCATCCTCTGTGTTGTAGAGCCCGACGGAGAGGCGGGTGGAGGCGGGGATACCGAGACGCTCGTGGAGCGTTTGAGCGCAATGGTGGCCGGCGCGCAAGCAGAATCCTTCCTCTCCGAGGAGGTGGGCGAGGTCGTGCGGGTGGATGCCGTCGACCGTGAAACTCAGGCAGCCCGAAACGAGTTTGCTCGTTTGCTCGTTTGCTCGTTGCTCGTTGCTCGTTTCGGTGCCAAGGGGGCCGAGGAGACGCAGTCCCGGGAGGGGGGCGAGGGTCTCGGTTGCAACCTGCAGGAGCCGCGATTCGTGCGCCTCGATGTCATCCCAGGAGAATGTCTCCAGCCAATCGATCGCAGCGGCGAGACCGACTGCCTGGACGATGGGCGGCGTTCCCGCTTCGAATTTCTGCGGGGGATCGGCGGGGGTGAAACGGTTGTGCTTTACATCTGTAATCATCCTTCCTCCTCCGAGGAACGGCGGCATGGAAGCGAGCAGGGAACGCTTGCCATAGAGCACGCCGATGCCGGTTGGGCCGTAAAGTTTATGTCCTGAGAATGCGAAGAAATCGCAGTCGAGTTTCCGGACATCGATCTTTCGGTGCGCGATCATCTGGGCACCGTCCACGCAGACGAGAGCGCCCGCGGCATGGGCTTTTTCGATGATTTCCTCGAGCGCAGGCCGCACGCCGAGCACGTTGCTCTGCCCCGTGACCGAAACCATCTTCACGTTTCCGCGCCTGAGTGCCGAGGAGAATTCCTTCATCTTCAGGGAACCGTCGTCATGGATATCGATCCACACGATTTCAACGCCGCGCTCTTCCGTGAGCTGCAACCACGGTACGACATTGCTGTGGTGTTCGAGGACAGTGAGAACGACGGCATCCCCTTCACTCAAGTGTGCGTGTCCCCAGCTCCGTGCCACGAGGTTCAGCGCCTCTGTTGCGTTCTTCGTGAAGATAATCTCGTCGCTCTCAGCGGCGTTCAGGAATCTCTGCACCGTGCGGCGCGCGCTTTCGTACGCTTCCGTCGCGCGGTCTGCGCGCGGATAGAGACCCCTGTGCACGTTTGCGTAGTCCGCACGGGCGAACGCATCCATTGCTTTAAGAACGCTCTCTGGGCTCTGAGCTGACGCGGCGCTGTCGAGATAGACGATGCCCTCTTTCAGGAACGGGAACTGCCGACGAATTTTTCCGGTATCCAACATGAGGGGGTAACAGAATAGCAGATTTCCGTGCTGTACCCCTCTTCCCTTGCCCTCCGTAGCTCGCATAGCGAAGGAGGGTCTGCTAGGCTTCCCGTGCACCATTCCTTTTTGCTATGCAACAGAGAACCATCCAGACACTCTCCATCCTCCTCTTCCTCGCTCTGATTATTTGGGGAGGTATCGTCGCGATCATCTACCTCGGTATTCCCGTGCACGGCATCGTTCTCCTCAAGGACGAGGCGTACAAAGCCCTTGCGGGCGTTTGTATCGGCGGTTCATCTCTCTGCAAGGGATTCTTCAGCATCGCCCCCTTCCTCGAGAACGCACTTGGGCGCGCGGAGCCGTTTCTGTGGTATGCGATCGTGAGCGCACTGCTCTATGGTGTTTTTCTCGGAGTGCAGTTCCTGCGAAGAGGCCACCTCTCGAATGTTTCGTGGCGTATCGCTCCGTGGCATCTCGTCCTTTTCTTCGTCGGTTCCCTCTGGCTCATCTTCACGTGTTTCAGTCTCACCTTGAACGACGGCAGTGTACAGATCCGTTACATGGTCGAACCCACGGCAGCGGTCTATAAAGGAACAGGCGAGGAAGGACTCAAAGTCTTGCAGGCGAATTTTGCGGATTTGCAGCAGCGTGGATGTCTCACGGATGCGGGCGGGACCTTCAGCAACGGCGGCAAAGCATTTCTCCTGAGTAACCGTTGCATGCAGCAGTCGTTCATGACGCGCGTGCTCCCTCCTCTCGGCATCATTCTCCTTCTCCTCGCGGAGTTCCTCGTCCTCGGGCGGATGATCCTGAAAGGGATGCGTCTCAGAAGCGAATCACAGCTGCTCGAAACCATCCTCAGTTTCGGGATGGGTGCCTCCGGATTCGTCGTACTCCTCTGGTTGTTCGCGGTCCTCAGCGTGCACATCCCGGGGCTCCGACTCATCAGCAACTGGGGGGGATGGACGCTCCTCATTCTCGTTCCTCTCATCGGTTACCGGTCTGTTCTCTTTTGGTGGCGTCGTTTCCTCTCCGTGACGCTCGAGCGTGAAGCGCGCTGGCACGATATGACCGTGCTCCTCGGGTGGCTTCTCATTACCTATCTCGCTTTCAACTTCCTCACCGTTGTCCGGCCGTTCCCCATCGGATGGGATGATCTGGGCAGCTACCTCAACCGTCCGCGGCTCATGGTGAGTTACGGGCACTTCATCTACTCCATGGCTACGTTCCAGTGGGAGTACCTCACTGCTCTCGGGTTCATGCTCTTCGGGTACCAGAGTGTGTTTGGCGCCACCGTTTCCATGCTCATCAACTGGATGGCGGGGTTCCTGGCGGTTTGTCTCGTGTTCGCATTCGGCAATACCTTTCTGGGGAAGGGGCGCGGAGTGCTCGCTTCGCTCCTCTACTATGCGCTTCCCATGGTGGGGCACTTTTCCTACGCGGACATGAAGATCGACAATGCGGTATTTTTGATGGGGGGGCTCTGTGTCCTGAGCGTCTTTGTCGCGCTCTTCCCGTTCTCCGATCGCGAACCGGTGGCCGGACGCGCAGCATATCCATGGCTTGCCGCTGCCGGCATTTTCGGGGGCATGGCGTTCGCATTCAAAGTTCCTGCGATCATGATCGTCCTTGCGGTCGGGACCGTCCTCGTCGGGGCACTGCTCCACTGGTCGGCATTTTTGGGGGCTCTCCTTGCGGCTACTGCGATCCTTTCCTGGCAGGGTCTCAGTGTCTCCGCCATCTGGGAGCGCATCGCCCAGTCCCCTGCGCCGACCCTGGTGGGCTTGGTGCCGGTTTTTCTCGCGCTCCCGGCTGCAGTGCTCATCGGCGCCGCATTCCTGCTCCGGAGAGATCGCGTTCGCATGACCCTCGTCGCCGTTTCGATTTTTACAGGGGCGTTCATTCTGTCTCTCGCCCCCTGGATCGCTCATAACAATTTCCTGTGGGGCAAATTCGCCGCTCTCTCCCTCGGTGCCCCGAATAACATCATGCACGTTCTCGATACAGCCGGCACATCCGATCCCACTATCCCTTCCTGCTCCCCTGATCTTGCGCCCGGTATCCAATGCGTTCACAGACTCCCGGAAGAACTGCGTTTCCAGAAGAGCGGGCCCAACTGCGTTTCCACGGCCGGAACGGAAGAGCTCGGACGGTACTGGGGTGATCGCAAGGGGATCGGACACTATCTCATGCTTCCATGGAGAGCAGTCATGAATATCGACGCTGCAGGTTACTACATGACCACCATGCCCGCGCTTCTCCTTATTCCCCTTGTCTTTCTCCTCCCCTTCTTCTGGACACCGCGCGGTCGGTGGTTGAAGTGGATGACATTGGCGAGCCTGTTCATGCTCCTCGAGTGGACGTTCGCGGCGAGCGGCATCATCTGGTACGGGGTAGGAATGTTCCTCGGTTTCGTTCTCATCCTCGAGTCGCTCGTCGCACGTTCCCCGGATCTCCTGAATCGCGCCGTCGTCGTGATCCTCATCGGTTTCTCCGTCATGAGCATGTTCTCCATGCGTCTGTGGCAGTTCAGTCAGCAGAAAAATCTCTTCGAGTATCCCATGGGGAAAGCGTCGGCGGAGGTCATGATCGAGCGGACGATTCCCCACTACAACGACATTGCCGATCTCGTTCTGCAGCGCAATCAGGAGATGCCCGACCGTCCTCTCCTGTACCGCATCGGGACGTTCATTCCCTACTTCATCCCGCGGAATCTCGAAGTCATCGGCATCGCGGATCATCAGTTGGATTTCTTCAACTGCCTCTACCAGGAGCGCGATCCCGAGCTTGCCATCAGGCGGCTGAGCGCGCTGGGGTTCAATAGCATCATCTTTGATACGAATACCGCGACCATCGAGAAGGACCCGAACGGGACGCTGCATACGAAAGTGAATCTCTTCGTGGATTTCATGAATACGCTCAGTGCGAAGGGACTTGTGCGGATCCTCATCAGCGATACGAATGCAGGTGTCGCCTTTGCCGAGATTTTACCGTGAACATCGTCGCCGTCATACCGGCCTTCAATGAAGCGACGCGCATCACCGATGTTGTGCGTTCCACTCTGCAGTTCACGCCCACTGTTTTCGTTGTCGATGACGGGTCCTGCGATCGCACGTCGGAAGCGGCCGAGGAGGCGGGTGCACGGGTCATCAGGCACGCGGAGAACTGCGGGGCCGGTGCGGCGACCATGACGGGAGTCGAGGCGGCACGCCGATCCGGAGCGGAGGTCATCATCACGCTCGATGCGGACGGACAGCACGATCCACGTGACATTCCCTCCCTCTTAGAGCCGGTTCTTCGGGGTGGAGCAGATATCGCCTTTGCCAACCGTTTCGGTAAAAGGAACCGCATCCCCCTCATCCGGCGCATCTTCAATGCCATAGGGAATATCCTCACCTTCATTGTCACGGGCCGGTGGGTGGCGGACAGCCAGTGCGGGTTCAAGGTTTTTGGCCCAGTGGTCGTAAAGGATTTGGATTTGATGATGAACGGTTTCGAGTACTGCACGGAGATCGTTCGCGAGTGCCAACGCCACCGCTGGCGCATCGTTCAGGTTCCGACGAAGGTGCTCTATTCCGAGTACACCATGGCCAAGGGGCAGTCCTTCGCGAGCGGGATCAAGACGGCATTGAAGATTTTATTGAGGTCTTTTTTGAGGTGATTGACAGACAATTGACAATTAACAATTGACAGTTAACTGCTAACGCAGAAGACTGATCTCATCGTGAGTTATTTCGTTCCTGTGAAGAGTTAAATGTTAATAGTTAACTGTTGATTGTCGTATGACTCCCTACCAGATCCTGGCCCCTGCCGGATCAATCATTGCGATTCTCTATGCGTGGAATCTCGTCGTGCGCGGGAAGAAGACGCTCTGGGAAGCCGTTCTCTGGACGGGGTTCTGGGGGATCGTCGCTCTGATCGCCCTCTTCCCGAATGCTGTCGTGTACCTCACGACGGTGACGGGGATTCAGGACAGGCAGACTGCCGTCGTCATCACCTTCCTCGGCATCCTCTTCTTCATCGTATTCGCTCTCGTCATCCGTCTGGAGGAATTGGAGCAGCGTCTCACGCACATCGTGCGGCAATCGGCGCTGAAAGATGCCGGGTTGAGCGACCAGCGACCAGTCGCCGAAGGCGAACCTCGCAAAGGGCGGGCGACCAGCGACCAGCAGGAACGACGCAGAGATTGACACATATTTTTTGCGGCATAGTATTGGAGCGTGGCGAAAGAATTCGATCTTGATGGCGTACCAGAGTCTCCTTAGGTCATTCGACTAACCTTTCCTCCTCCGGAGAATCCTGCACGAATACGGACGGGGCTTGCCAGGAGAACCGTTCGAAAAATCATGGAAGATTTGCCTGTCTTGCCATCGGAAAATGAGGGAACAGATGGTGAGCCGCAGGGAGAAGGCGTGATAGGATGAAGGGGTGATGAAAACGATTCTTCTGATATCACCGTACTGGAAAGAAGATCATCGCTGGATGGCGAGCTCCGTGAAATTAGCGGAATTGTGGCAGAAGTTGGGGTATCGGGTGGTGGTGGCGTGCATGGGAAAGCCAGCCTTGAGCTGTCAGCCTTTAGCCCTTCGGCTTCGCTCAGGGCGAGCCGTCAGCAATCCTGAACGCGTTTCGGAAACATTGACGATATATCGGAAGAAGGACTTCTTCCTGCCCGATCCGTGGAATTACGGCATCGCATTCGGTTTCTCTTCGATGGTGCGAAACATCATTGAGCAAGAGAAACCGGAGATCATCGTCGTGAACAAGATTCTCTTCTGGTCGTCCCTCTCCATCATAGCGCTCCGTCTGCGGGGGGTTCGTGTCCTCCTCATGACGGACACCCTCGTCGGCATGACGTGGTGGCCGCGGGGTTTGCTCCCGCGCATCGGCGCTTTCCTGTACGCATGGACGCTCGGATGGCTCATCCTGCTTCTCGCCAAACGCGTCGTCTTCTTCCATCCTCAGCTGGAGAAACTCCTGAAGCGGCTCGGCATCGAGAAAAAATCCGTGGTCATTCCGACGGGGATCGATGCCGCGCATTGGCCGGTGGGAGTGCGGGAGCAGGGCAGAGACGATCTTACGGTCACCTATGTCGGGAGGTTGGAATCCGTCAAAGGCGTTTCGGATTTTCTTGCGGCATCGACGTCGCTCCTCCCTGAATATCCGAATCTCTGTCTGCAGGTCGCCGGATGGTTCCGGCCGGATCATCCGCTCGTCTCTCAGTATCAGGATCATGTCCGTTTCCTGGGACTCGTGAGTGACATCGGCCCGCTCATCAGGAAAACGGATATTTTCGTGCTGCCGAGTTACAGCGAGGGGCTCAGCAATGCCCTCATGGAGGCCATGGCGAGCGGATGCGCGTGCATCGCCAGCGACACCGGCGGCAATCGCTTCCTCATCAAGAACGGCGTTTCCGGTTTCCTCTTCCCGCCGGGAGATCGCGAAGCGCTGACCGCGCACATCCGGCGGCTCATTGCCGATTCCGCCAAACGCAGAGCTCTGGGCGAAGGGGCGCGCAGGCGCATCGAGGAGAAGTTCGATTGGAAGATCGTCGGTGAACAGTACCGTTCGCTCTTCAGAGAGTTCCTTCTGCAGAGCTCTTTGTGATGAAGCCACATGTCGTCATCCTCTCGGCTTTCCTCTCCCCGCTGCGAAGCGGCGCCGAAGCGTGCACAGAGGAAGTTGCGCTTCGTTTGAGTGATCGGTTCGATATCACCATTCTTACCGCCCGTCTCCGTCGTTCTCTTCCGCGGCGGGACATGCTCGGAAGCCGGGTTCCGGTTCTCCGTCTCGGATTCGGTCATTCCATCGACAAGTGGCTCTTCCCCTTCCTTGCGCCGTTCGCTGCACGGGAGATCAAACCGCAGATCGTCCATGCCATTCTTGAATCATTTGCAGGGTTGGCGCTCGTTTTCTGCCGATGGATCGTGCCAAGAGCGAAGCGCATTCTTACGTGCCAGAGCACGAATACGACGTTCCTCGTCGGTCTCATGCTGAGGTGCGCCGACCGGATCACGGTCATCAGTTCCGTTCTCCGTGATCGTGCGCTGGCGATGGGACGCGCGGATGCCGTGCTCATTGCGAACGGTGTGGACGTTCGCGCGATCGAAGAGGCCTGCGGGAAGTACAAAAAGGTTCCCGGACGAGTGCTCTTTGTTGGGAGATTGGAGGGCATGAAAGGGGTAGATGTTTTGCTGAAGGCGTTTTCAAGTGCCCTCACCCCCAGCCCCTTTCCCTCCTCGTTACCGGTTGGCTCGCAGCATGCGGGAGCAGAGGGATCAGGGGGGGTGGGGAGAGGGGAGCTTCATCTCTACATTGTCGGTGATGGATCGCAGCGACAAAAACTTGAGGCACGCGCAGAGAGCTTGGGAATCGCCGATCGTGTCACGTTCATGGGGAGGTGTGTGCCGGCCGTCGTGAACCGTGCCTACGCGGAAGCGGAAATTTTCTGCGGACTATCTCGCAGCGAGGCGCTGGGGAATGTTTTCCTCGAGGCGCAGGCTGCGGGGTGCGCCGTCATCGCGACACGGGTCGGCGGCATTCCTGAAATCGTTTCCGACGGCAAGACAGGGCTTCTCGTTCCGCCGGATGATCCGGAAGCGGCGGCCGAGGCGCTCAAAAAGCTTTTGAGCGACGAGGGGATTCGTGTGCGTTTATCCGCGAACGGCAGGGAAAACGCACGTCAGTATGACTGGCAGGGGATCGCGGAGCGCTATGCAGATGTGTGGAGAATGGTGACAGGGGCATGAGTATTTTTTCTCTTGTGCCAAGCAACACAAACGGTTATGATGTGGACATGAAGAAGAAAGCCAGCGCAAACCTTCACATTCGCCTTCCCTCTGCGCTCAAGCGTGAGGCAGAGCTGGTGCTCGCCGCGCTTGGTCTCGACACGTCATCGGCGATTCGCCTGTTCTACGCGCAGATCGCGCTCCAGCAGTCGATTCCATTCACTCTGCCAAAGCTCCGGGCCATGTCGCCGAAAACCCGGAAAATCGTTGCGGAGGCCATCCGGGACGAGGATGCCATCGGACCATTCGCCGATGCCGAAAGCGCTCTCAACGCACTCCATGCCGCAACTTGAATTTTCCAGACGTTTTCTGAAGGACGTGAAGAAGCGGCGGAGAGCCGGAGAGAGCATGGAACCGCTCGATGTATTCATCCGGATTACGCAGCGGCAGTGGCCTCCTCCCGCGCAGTACGAACCGCACCTCCTCACGGGTCCGTTCGCCGGTATTTGGGATATTCACCTGCGGCAGAATCGGCTGCTCCTCCTCCGGTTTCAGGGCGGAACGGTGCGGTTCCTTCGCATGGGAACGCATGCGGAACTGGGACTGTGAGGTAGCTTTTCAGCTTCTGAGGCGTGTATGCGATGTTTATGCGAAGAAAAAAGCTAGGAAGCTAACCAGCTAAGAAGCTAAAAAGCTCACATTATGATTGTTCAAGGTCTCATCTCCGCGTAGTCTCTCTTTTGATGAAAAGAGTTCTCCTCACCCCTCGACTTCGCTCGGGGTCAGCGCTGTTCCTCCCCATGTTTTTCCCCTCTTCTCTCCAATGAAACGAGTATTGCTGACCGGCATCGATGGGTTCATCGGGCACCATCTCGCGGAGGGGATCCTCAAGAATACCGACTGGAAAGTGGTCGGACTCTCGAAGATCGATACCGCTTCCACGCTGCACCGTCTCTCGGACATCGATCTCTGGAGCCGCCAGTTCGCCGGACGCGTGGAATTCGTCTACCACGACCTTCGGGCCCCCATCAATGCGTACGTCAGCAATCGCATCGGTCCGGTGAATTATATCCTGCACCTCGCCGCGTCCACGCACGTGGACCGCAGCATCGAGTGCCCTATGGAGTTCGTGCAGGACAACGTCGTCGGAACCTGCAATCTCCTCGACTACGCCCGGGCGCTCGACGGCCTGGATCTCTTCGCTTATTTCTCGACCGATGAGGTTTTCGGTCCCGCGCCGGAAGGACATGCGTACAAGGAGTGGGACCGGTACAAATCTTCGAATCCCTACGCGGCGACGAAGGCCGGGGGGGAAGAGTTGGCCTACAGCTACTTCAATACCTACAATCTCCCTCTCGTCATCACGCACACGATGAACGTCTTCGGAGAGCGGCAGCATCCCGAGAAATTCATTCCGAAGACGATCAATGCCGCTCTGCACGGCGAGCGGCTCTTCATCCACTCCGACCCCTCGCGGATGCGGGCAGGAAGCCGTTTCTACGTGCATGCGAGAAACGTCGCGGCGGCCATGCTCTTCCTCATCGATCAGCATGAGTCCGGGAAGATGATCATCGGTGACAAGTTCAACATCGTCGGCGAGAAGGAGATGGACAACCTCTCCCTCGCGCAGTTCATCGCGGGTGTCGTCGGCAAGGAATTGCGTTACGAACTGGTGGACTTCCACAGCAGCCGCCCGGGCCATGATTTGCGCTATGCGTTGGACGGAACGAAACTCCGCGAAATGGGATTCCACTACCCGAAGACCTTCGAGCAGAGCTTGGAAAAAACGGTGCAGTGGTACCTGAAGCATCCGGAGTGGCTGCTCGCCGACTTCTCCCATGCGCAGTTCGAGAAGGAAGCGCGCGAATTCGACGCCGCGGTATTGCTGAAGAAGACGGCCAAGAAAGAAGCGGCGAAGGTGCAGAGCCAGGTTCGAGTGTGAGCGATCAGCGTCCAGCGAACAGCGATCAGTACTCATGAGCCATCGTGAAGTCCTAAGAAGCTGCTAAGCTGGCAGCATCAAAAGCTTCCTTTGAAGCTTCTTCACATCCTATGGAGTCTCTCCCCGTCGACGTCCTTATCCCCACCTATAACCCCGGTGCCGAGCACCTGAAAACGGCGCTCGATTCGCTGAAGAATCAGACGTATCCGCACTGGAAAGCATTCATTCACGACGAATCGGATGCAGCGGACGTCCGTGCGATCATTGCGCCCTACCTCGCTGATCCGCGGTTTACATTCCGCGTGAGCGACCGGCGGCTGGGGATCGGCGGGAACTGGAATGCGTGTCTGAAGGCGACGTCGGCGCCGGTGGTTGCGTATCTCTTCCACGATGATGAGTGGCATCCGGAGTATCTGACACGTGCGGTCGATGTTCTTCTTAAGTTTCCGAAGATCGGTCTCGTCTCCATGGGGCACACGTACCGGATCGAAGGAAACATCGTGACGGGCGATGAGTACAGGGCACTGCAGCAGTGGAAAGAGACACACCTGAAAACCGGTCCGTACTCCGGCCGGGAATTCCTGTCTCAGTGGATAGAGCAGGGACTGCGTCCCAACATCATCGGCGAGCCGAGTTTCTGCGTGCTGCGCCGGAGCGTGATCGATCAGGCGGGTCTCTGGAACGAAACCATGCCGCAGGCGTTGGATGCCGAGTACTGGGTCCGGATCCTCTCTCTCGCAGATTGGTATTACGTTGCCGAGGACTCGGGACGCTTCCTTGTGCACGAGGAGGGGACGACGGCGGTGAACCGGCGGGAGGGGCGGGGACTCTTCGACCGCTTCCGTATTCTGCAGGAATTGATTGATCGTCTGCCCGCGGGGCTGGAACGAAATGCCGCCAAGCGCGCGCAGGTGCGTCAGTTCCGCGAGATGGCGGAGAAATATTTTCAGAAGCGGGGAAGAGGGGACACCATCCGCTTTGGCGGCGGGGGTGTTCTCAAGCAGTTTGCGCTCAGGCACCCCTTCGTTTCCATGGGGGTTATCGTCCGGCACTGGTTTGCGCGGGCGTAGTTGCAACGGTTGTCTCCGGAACACGGATTTCCATCAAGCAGCCATTCCGTCAGAATTCCATGGTGTGTGCTGTGCTGGAGAGCTGAGATCGACTTCTGGTATCCCCTTTGCAGCGCCAGGAGGCATTCTTGGAGCCGGTTTCGGCTTTAGGATCGGGAAGTCGGCAGACCCATTGTCCGGTGGCCAGAAAGTGAGTTTCATATTGATTTATCAATTACATGCCCCATTGTAAGCCTGACAGTTTTGCTCGGGCTGAAAGGATCTGTGTCGCCAGCTGCAAAACCGCACATCTGGCAGGTGTAGCCATTTCTTTCCAAGACGAACGCTCTCGTTTCTTTTGAGATGTTTCGCGCGAAAGCGGGTCGCCTCTTTGCTGTTTCGAGAAGGTATTGTCCGGGTTTTAGATCTGCACGGTCTCTATGCGTTAAGATTTGATAACCTTCCTCATCTCTCAGCTCGCGCACTCTTCTTGCCCATTCAGCAACGCCCTCTGATGCTTTCTGAATTTCTGAGTGGTCAATAATTCTGCCGATGTTTGCGAGCAGGAATTTCCGGATCTTTTCCTTGGAGCCATTCTTTTGCCCTTTCTTGCCATTATTCTTTGCCATAAATTTGGAGGTCAGGCAGCGAGTGCAGGAATTCGTGCATCTTTTGGTGGGCAGGACATGGGCTCTACTGAAATGGCTTCCAATATAGAACAACTGACAGCACAAGCTACAGGCGGCGGGAAAGCATTACCAACCTGCCTGCAAGCAGCAGTCTTTTTTCCAGAGAATTGCCAACTGTCGGGAAATCCTTGGATGCGAGCAGCCATTCTCACGGTAAGACGAGGCATATGACTCACAGGCGCATCTTTCGATGGTGCTTCGTTTGCAATACCAAGTCCATCCACACCTAGCAATGTCCATTGTTTTCTTGCGCGAGTCGGCCCCAAATCCGGTCCGCCATGTTTTTTAGAGCCTCCAACAAGAGTAGGTGCAATTCCGTTGGCAATCTTTGACCACCTTGATGCTCCTTTCCATCCGTGAACCGACATAAGATCAAAAAGACATTCACCAACGGTTGTTTTTGGTAATTGCTCTTGAGGCCACTCGAAGTTTGACGAATATTCTTCTTTAAGACCGACCAAAATGAATCTTGGTCTCAATTGAGGAACGCCGAAATTGCAAGCATTCAATACTTTCCATTGCAGCTTATAGCCAAGATTTCTGAATTGTCTGAACAGTGATTCTCTGTAATTAGAAAATTTTTCGGAAGCGAATCCTGCAACATTTTCTAGCATGATAGCCTTTGGCCTTATTTCTTTTGTCAGTCGTAGTGCGTCCGGAAACATGTTCCGCTCATCCTCTTTTCCAAGTTGCTTCCCTGCGATAGAAAAAGGCGGGCAGGGGACTCCGCCAGCAAGCAAATCAATGCCTTCATAAGAGTATCCGCTGAACTCTTTCACGTCAGTACAGATGACATTCCAGTGCGGTCTGTTGAGCAAAAGCGTGTCACAACATTGTCTGTCGATTTCGACTGCCGCAGTCATCTGAAAGCCTGCCAAATCAAGACCAAGAGATTGGCCTCCTCCCCCTGCACATATTTCAATAACAGTTGGCTGCATTTGAATTGCATTATGCACTTCTTTGTGCAATACTTCCTCTGTGGCTAGAACTACTGCACACTCAAATGCAATTTCTGCAGAACCGGGTACAACCGGAGGAAGAGGCATATCCGCAGAGTATCGCGCATTGCTTTCGGAACTTCACCGCTTTGCAACCGGTCCGATCACCGTGAAGGATGCCGTCGGGATTCTCAAGCTGCCCGAGAAGAAAGTGATGAAGCTCCTCCCACACTTCGCGGCAAACGGCTGGCTCCGGCGCGTGAAGAGAGGGCTGTACCTGCTCGTGCCGCTCGAGGCCAAGTCACCCGGCACATGGACCGAGAACGATTGGGTCATCGCTTCCAAGATCTTCGAACCCTGCTACATAGCCGGCTGGAGCGCGGCGCTGCACTTCGGCCTCACCGATCAACTCTTCAATACCACCGTCGTCTGCACCACCAAAAGAGTGCGCCATCGAGAGATGAAGATCGGAGAATTCTCATTCATAGTCAGAACAATCGGTAAGGAGCGGCTCTTCGGTCTCACGGCGGTCTGGCGAGGGCGCGTGAAGATGATGGTCTCGGATCCGTCGCGGACGATGGTGGATATTATTTCTGCTCCATCTCTTGTGGGCGGCATCCGGCACACAGCCGATATTCTCTCCGCGTACTTCACGTCCGAACACCGCGACGATGCGAAGCTGCTGGAGTACATCGAATCATTCGGCAATACCGCCGTCTCTAAGCGTCTCGGCTACCTGATCGAAACCATGGGTATCGATGCGAAGATGCTTCTGGAACGCTGCAGGAAGGGAAGAGGAAGGGGCACCGCGTACCTTGATCCCGATCTGCCGCATAACGGGAAGAAAAATGCGCGGTGGAGCCTTGTCCTCAATGCTACGATTGAACCTGCATCATGATCCCGCTCGTAGAACTCCAGGAATCGGCCAGTGAATGGGGCTTGCCGCTCACGACGGTGGAGCGGGACTACGCGCTCGGGTGGGTGCTCTGGGGCATCGGGACAGAACCGGAAATCATGGATCGATGGGTCTTCAAGGGTGGAACATGTTTGAAGAAGTGCTTTACGGAAACATGGCGATTCTCGGAAGATCTGGATTTTTCTCTGCTACCGGAAAGCACGATGGATGTGGAATATCTCAATAGTGCCATTGCATCGGTGCTTGGCAGGGTATCGGAACAGTCTGGTATTGATTTTTCCGTGCAGCCTCCGGCGTTCCGACTGCGTCCGGATGGCGCATCGGCCGAGGGGAAGCTCTATTTCCGCAGCCTTACCGGCATGTCGCATGCGCCGCTCAGTATTAAGCTCGATCTCACGACCAGCGAACGGATCGTCACGGAGCCGGTACGCAGGCCCATTCAGCACGCGTACAGCGATGCGCTCCCCGGAAATGCCGATGTTCTGTGTTACAGCTACCCCGAGGTATTCGCGGAGAAGATCCGTGCGATGGGCGAACGGTCCCGCCCGCGTGATCTGTATGACATCATCAACCTGTACTGGCGGCATGATTCTGCGCTGCACAGGGAAGAGGTCGCGAGGGTGCTTGCGGAGAAGTGTCGCGCGAAAAGCATCGTGCTCGTGACGCATGAAACAATCCTTCGATCGCCCTTCCTTGATGAGCTCAAATCTGAGTGGAGCAATATGCTGAAGCATCAGCTCAAGGAACTCCCGCCGTTCGATCATTTCTTTGGTGAGCTGTCGGCATTCTTCACATGGCTGCATGGACGAAGCGAGGAACGGAAACTTCCACAAATACGCACAAGAGAGAGCGTCACAACATGGAGCCCACCTGCAGGCGTATCGCACTGGGGAGGTGCACCGATTGAAGCCATCAGGTTTGCGGCCTCGAACCGTCTTTGCGTGCAATTGGGGTACAAAGGTACCGTGCGCCTCATTGAGCCGTACGCGCTGAGGCAAACGCAAGAGGGAAATATCATTCTCGTCGCGCGGAAAGTGGAGACCGGAGAGTCGAGGGCGTACCGGATTGACCGCATCGAAAGCGCATCGGTAACACAGCGGTCATTCACGCCGGTGTATGACATTGAAATTACGATGAGCAGCGGCATTACCCCGGCTCCAATAGTTCCCGATAAACGCTCCTCAAGCCGCATGCGTCCGATCAAAGCTGTAAACCTATTCACAACGACTCAGAGTGTGCGTGCGCCACGGATACAGACATATGGACCAACGTACATCTACGAGTGCACGGTGTGCGGGAAGAGATTTCCCAAAAAGAAACAAAGTTCTACTTTGAATAAGCACAAAACGAAAGGGCAGGACTATGACTGTATGGGAAGAACAGGTTGGCTTGTCGAAACAAAGTGGAAGTAGAAACGACTTTTCAACACACACAAATACAAAACAAAACATCCCCCTATCAAAAAACTGAGCCCCGCTGCAGCGGGGCGAACTCCTCTTTTCCCCTCATCAAAAAGGAAACAAAATCGGATTTCTTTACGAGCAGTAAGGCGTCAGCCGCAAAAGGAAAAGGACGTATGCCATATAACGTTTGCGGTTGTGCGAAGCCGGAGGCGGTATAATTTGCCCCGCGTAGCCCGAAGGGCGAAGTGGGGCACACCGCCGAACGGTTTGGGAGAGTGGCGGCGACATCCATTGAAATCTCAAAAGGAGCCGCCACGAACCGCACACCCGCTGTTGTCGGATCGTAACTTTTCTTCCGAGTTTCGTAGTTTGTAGCGTAGCTTTTTATTTTTGCGGGGAGGGGAAACACATACAAAACTGCCCAAAAATACAGAATTTGCGACCTCTGAGGATTCGCACCTAATTAGATTTGACAAATACAAGAATAAGGATTTCAATATACCTCCTAGATTTATCTTTACTTACTTCTCTTATTTTTATGGCCTTCCCTGACATGGAAAATTCTGGCACGCAGAACAGCATTGTTGCTGGTGCTGCTCAACAAGGCGAAGATCCTCTCATCGGTGCGGAGGCATGTACTGCTGCACTCAATCCAGTAGTAGAGCCAGTAGTAGAGGAATTGAGACGAGACGTCGATACAATTGTAGTATCCGTAGTATCCGGTGATGCCAAAACTGGTATGGCAGAAAAAGCTGGCGCGGAAAATATCGAAGAGATTTATAGAAGACTCATAGATGCGGAAAATCCTGACAACACAAAAGGCCCCGCAATAATTGAGCTGGCAAAAGCACGCTTAA
>JAZDOT010000029.1:0-9946 GCA_043798355.1 Candidatus Peregrinibacteria bacterium | reverse complement strand
TTCGGGAGCAGGACGCAGAAGGGGGCACAGATCATGGAGACGCTCCTCTCCGTCCTCCTGACGCTCTGGTGGAGCAAGCCCAAGGACTACTTCGGGGAGCTACGGCGACTGATGCCCTTGCAGGGGTAGTGAGCGGTTACCCATCTTTCAATTGACGCTTCCGCCCAAACTCCCTACAGTGACGCGGCTTTCTTAACACACTCCTCATGGCGAAGAAGATCGCAAAAGTCATCAAAGTGCAGGCAAAAGGCGGACAGGCGAATCCCGCCCCCCCTCTCGGACCCACGCTCGGACAGGCCGGCGTGGACATCGGCAAGTTCTGCCAGCAGTTCAACGAGAAGACGAAGGATCGCCAGGGAAAAGTCGTCCCCGCGGTGATCACCGTCTTCGAGGATCGCAGTTTCACGTTCGTCCTCAAGCAACCGCCGGTCGCCAGCATGATCATGGAGAAAGCGAAGATTGAGAAAGGGAGCGGCGAGCCGAACAAGACGAAGGTTGGCACGCTCACGAAGGCGCAGGTGAAGGAGATCGCACAGATGAAACTGCCGGACCTCAATACGACAACGCTCGAGCAGGCGATGAAGACCGTCGCCGGAACGGCGCGGAGCATGGGCGTCACCGTTGAAGGATAAGTGCTTCCAGAGCATTGCTCAGTTTCCCCGCAATGGCTTTCGCGTGCAGCGTAAAGACGAACACCGTACATTAATCGCCAATCCTCCCCCGATTTCTCATGCTCGAACCACTCGCAGCCATCTTCAGTACGGTCGGTCTCTTCTACGGGATGATCATTCCGTTCATCGTGATTCTCCTGCTCGTTGCCTTCCTCATTCCGAGCCTGCTCGTCCCGGGTACGAAAGCTGGTGCCGTCCTGAAGGCCACTGTTTGCTATCTGATGATGGGCATCGGGGTTCTCCTCATGACTATCGCCGTCCTTCCGACAATCGCGAGTGTGTTCGCCGGCATCTCGTATCCAAGCGGCACGTACGTGGGGCTGCTCATCCTCTTCCTGACCGGCGGTTTTGTCTTCATCACCTATGACCGAGCCGTGGCAACGGTGGATCCCCTCTCACGTTCCGTCCCGTTCCTCATCTACTTCTCGGCATTCAAGATCATCGGACGCGTCACGGTCGTTCTCGCGTTCCTCTCAATCGTGCTCACGTTCTCCATCGGGAACGCGCAGGAACAGGGATGGTGGCTGCTCCCGGTGACTGCTCTCCTCTACGGGCTCCTCCTTACGTGGTGCACGCGCGAAAAAGCGAAGTCCGCTCCCGTCGTCCGCCCGCCTCTGCCCGTCATGCCGCCTCCGGCAAAGAAGATGATCGCGCAGCGCCCCCCAATGAGAAGGAAAAAGTGACCCCTCTCCTTGCTCCGGTTCAAATCCTCCTGCACAATCCGGACATCGTGGGAGCCCCGTACCCGTTGCCCCTCGGCACTCAGGTACAGAGCATTTGCACCACGTTCCCCAATTTTTTATGGCCAGTAAACGATCCCCTATCGCCCGCGCACACGGGAAGAAATATGAAGGAGCCATGAAACTCCTCGAGCAGAAGCACTATTCCATCGAGGAGGCGACGAAGCTCCTGCCGCAATTGTCGACCGCGAAATTCGATGCGACGGCCGAGCTGCACATCCGCATCAATGCCGACACGACGCAGGCGGATCAGCTGGTCCGCACGACCGTCAGCCTCCCGCACGGTACGGGGAAGCAGCTGAAGATCGCCGCATTCGTCCCGGACGACCAGATCGCAAAGGCGAAGGCTGCCGGTGCGTCCAAAGCCGGCAATGATGACCTCATCAAAGAGATCGAGGAGGGCAAAATTGATTTCGACGTCGCCGTCGCCGTGCCGACCATGATGAAGAACCTCGGAAAAATCGCCAAGATCCTCGGACAGAAAGGACTCATGCCCAATCCGAAGGCAGGCACGGTCACGACGAACCTCGAGAAGACCATCGGGGAGCTGAAGAAAGGACGTATCGAGTGCAAGATGGACAAGCAGGCCATCATCCACACGGTCTTCGGCAAGATGTCGTTCGGACCCGGGAAACTGAAGGAGAATCTCGAGGCGATCATCGCAGCCGTCAAAGAGGCGAAACCGACTGGCATCAAGAGCGGCTACATCGCCTCCATCACGATCGCCCCAAGCATGGGACCGGGGATCCGTGTCGAGGCGTAATCAACAATCAACCTTCGCATGGCTAAGAATATCTTCTACAGCCCTCACGCTCTTCACCCTCACGAGCTTCGCCCGGAGATCAGCCGCCCCTGAAAAACCCTTCACGTAATTCGCGAGATGCCGACGCATCTCCAGCATACCGCGCTTCTCCCCTTTGACTTTAACGGCCAATCGACAATGTTCGAGGATGACGGGTATTTTTTCTGCGAGCTCTAACTTCTCAACAGTTGGAACCTCACACGAAGTGCTTACCGCTATCCGCTCTCCGCTCTCCGCTTGCTCAGTTCTAGAAAAACACCGGCAAATGTCCCCGAGTAACCACGGATTCCCAAACGTCCCCCGCCCCACCATGACGCCATCCAGATTCCCGATTTTCGCGGCAGCGTCCGCTGCACTTTTAATATCTCCATTCCCGATAATCGTCATCTCCGGCAGTGCCCGCTTGAGCGCGTAGATCGGCTCCCAGTCGGCTTTCCCCTTGAAGTGGTCGATGAAGCGCCGCCCGTGAACGGCCAGTGCATCCGCCCCGGCTTCAACCAGCCTTGAACAGAAAGGAATGAGTGTCTCAGCACTGTCCCACCCGAGGCGCGTCTTCACGCTCACGGGAATGGAGACCGTCTTCTTCACGGAAGCGACGAGAGATGCAGCCAAGTCGGCATTCCTGATGAGCGCGGAGCCGTGGCAGGAGGAAACGACGCGCGCCGCGGGGCACCCCATGTTGATGTCGATACCATCCGCCCCCATCTGTTCGACGACTTTCGCGGCGGTGAGGAAATGCGCGGGATCTTTCCCGAAGACCTGCACGATGAACGGCCGCTCGAAAGCGGGGTCGAAGTGCATCATCTGCATTGTTTTTTTGGCTCCGTAGTGCAGTGCATCCGTGGAGAGGAATTCGCTGTACACGAGAGCGCTAGGCGCGAGCATCTTGATGAGCCTCCGGTACGACGCATCAGTCACCCCCGCCATCGGCGCTAGGGCAACGATGGGGCGCCTCGCCGTGTTCCAATGGAAAAAGGAATGGGACAACATATGGAAGAGAACATACTTTTTGCTGATTGACGAGCCAAAACGAACAGAGTGTATCGAAGTTTTCTGCTTCCGGCAGCAAAATGGTGCCCGCAATGATTCTTAAGAATGTGCGGCGGCTCTCTGCTCTGTCCACCACCACCCTCCTCTGGATAGGGTGGCCTCTGCACGTCTTGGCACAAACACTCATTCCCGCAAACAATGTCATTGAAACGACTTCGTGCCCCATTTGCAGCTTCCGGACCGGGGATCTTCATCTCTGTTGTGTCGTCAATTATCTCAAGTACATCATCGCATTAGTCTACACACTGCTCGGAGCATTCTTCCTGATAGCGATTATCATTGCCGGTTATCGTATCGCCCTCGGGCCCGCAACCGGAGACACGGAAGGCGGCAAGAAGATGCTCAAAACCGCAATCATCGGGTTCATCATCGCTTCCCTCTCCTTCTTCATCATCCAGTTCATCATCAGCGCGCTGGCCGGCCCATAACCCCCTGACCGTATGACGAAAAAATCCCCCCTCACCGCCTTCACTCAGCTCCGGATCGTCGGCAGGAAAGCGCAGAAGCTCTTCGAACTCGCGCGGCAGGGATCGGGAGGGAAGAACACAGCGAAGACCCCTGTCATCCCCCCGTCCCGTCATCTGGAAGAGATCGTCGTGCACCTCTCCATCGGCTCCATCGTCCGCGCTGCGTTCGCTGTGCTCGGCATCGCGCTGGGGGTCGTCGCCGTCTACATGCTCCGGGACAAGATCATCCTGCTCTTCCTCGGCATCTTCGTCGCCGTCGTCATCGACCCCGGCGTGCGGGCACTGCAGCGTTTCGGCGCCCCGCGCGGCATCGCCATCCTCGTCCACTACGTCATTGCGCTCTTCCTCATCACCTTCCTCCTCTCGTCCTTCATCCCGATCATCGCCAAACAACTCCAGCAAATCGCGCTCTTCATCTCCACGGAAGCGGACGGGTTTCTCGCGAACCCCGAAAGCTCCATCCCCTTCCTCTCTGCCGAACTCAACCAGCGCCTGACCGTGCTCATTCAGACCACGCTCCAGAACCTGTCCATCCACGAATTTTCGGACGCCCTCCAGCAGATGGGGCAAACCCTCTCCACGACCGCACAGGGGTCCGTACTCTTCGCCGCGCAACTCGCCGGATCGGTCGTGAATTTCTTCGTGAACTTCATCATCGTCCTCGTGTTCGCCTTCTTCATTCAGGCCGAAAAAGAACGCCTGGTGCGCTGGCTGCTCAGCATCATGCCGCTTCGCATCCGGCCGTACTTCAGCTCGAAAACCGAAGCCATCCACCTGAAGATCGGCCAGTGGGCGCGCGGGGAACTGATGCTGATGTTCTCCATCTTCGCACTCACCTTCCTCGCGCTCGCCATCCTGCAGATGCCCTACGCGCTCACGCTGGCAGTTCTCGCCGGGTTCTGTGAGGTGATCCCCGTCATGGGTCCGCTCATCGCGGCCATTCCCGCCTTCATCATCGCCCTCTCGCAACAGGGCTTCATCTGGGCGCTCGTGATCGCCGGCGTCTACTACGTCATCCAGTGGTGCGAGAACAATCTCCTCGTCCCGCTGATCATGCGGCGTGCCGTCGGGCTCTCCTCCATCGCCATCCTCTTCGCCATGCTGGTCGGCATCAGCTTCCCGGATACCATTCATCCGGTCATCGGCGTGATGCTGGCCATTCCGACGACGACCATTCTGGCACTCTTCCTTGAGGATTGGACGAAGAGGCACCCTTGAGAGGGATTTAGACACGCTCTCACTGCTTCGATCTGCTCATCCAACATCCGCTGGATATTTCTCCTATAACTCACCCGAGAATAATCAGTTGGTATCAGGAGGAATGTAAAGTGAAGTAAACAGCATCACTACGGCATAGAAATGCCATCGGTGTCACTCCTCATTCCTCAATAATTTTGGTAGCATAACAAGACAAAGGAAATGCCTTGGCACTCAAAGTGCAAGAGTGCTAACATCGTTTCCTCCAACCCTAACCCTAACCCTAACCCTAATACTCTAATCCCCCGTCACCATGCACCCCTTCGACCGCTTCACACCCAACGCCAAGCTCGCCCTCCAGATCGCCGAGCAGGAAGCGAAAAATCTTAAATCTACCTACATCGGAACGGAGCATCTGCTCCTGGGGCTCCTCTCCATTCCGAAGTCACTCGGATTCTCCATCTTCACCGGAGCCGGCGTCACGCAGGAGAACGTGCGCATCCTCCTCAAAGCCATGAAGACGCAGGACACCGAAGGCAAGCAGATCAAGCACGGGCTCTCGCTCTTCCTCCACAACGTCATCGAGCAGAGCGTGATCACTGCGCACAAATTCCGCCATGCGAACGTGGGAACGGAGCACCTCCTCCATGCGCTGGTCTCTACGGGGAAGAACGCGGCGACCGCGATCCTCGAACAGATGCAGGTGAATCCGGAAGATCTGAAATCGCACGTGGAGGAGATGTTCGGACAGATCAGCCAGTTCAAGCAGCAGAACCGCAATCTCGAGCAGTCGCTCGAAGCGTTCTTCCAGGGACTGCAGGGCGCCATCGTCGGATTGCAGGGTGCCGGTGCCGGCGGCCTTCTGGAGCCGGAGGGGCTCAAGCGCCACCGTGCGGAGGGGAAGAGCAAGACCCCCGTCCTCGACTACTTCACCGACGACCTCGTCGCGCGGGCGAAGAAAGGGAAGATGGATCCCATCATCGGACGTGACATGGAAATCGAACGCGTCATCCACATCCTCAATCGCAAGACGAAGAACAACC
Source organism: Candidatus Peregrinibacteria bacterium (assembly GCA_043798355.1). GTDB lineage: Bacteria > Patescibacteriota > Gracilibacteria > Peribacterales > Peribacteraceae > JAZDOT01. The sequence continues at coordinate 3,976 of JAZDOT010000029.1, read as the reverse complement.
CCGTCATCATCGGAGAACCGGGCGTGGGGAAGACCGCCGTCGTTGAAGGTCTGGCCCAGCGCATTGCCGCAGGAACGGTCCCCGTCACGCTCAAGAAGAAGCGCGTCCTCATCCTGAATATGGGTTCCCTCGTCGCCGGAACGAAGTACCGGGGGGAATTCGAACAGCGCTTCGACGACATCATCAAGGAGGCAGTTCAGAACGAAAATGAAATCATCCTCTTCATCGATGAGCTCCATACCGTCGTGGGGGCAGGATCCGCAGAAGGCTCTCTGGACGCCGCGAATATTCTCAAGCCCGCGCTCAGCAGAGGATCACTCCAGGTCATCGGCGCGACGACGACGGAGGAATTCCGCACCATCGAGAAAGACCGCGCCCTGGAACGCAGGTTCCAGTCGATCCTCGTCGAGGAGCCGAGTGTCTCTGACACCATGAAAATCCTGCAGGGGCTGAAAGCGACCTACGAGGAGTTTCACCACCTGTCGATTGCCGACGAAGCCATCGAAGCGGCAGTCAATCTCAGCAAGCGGTACATCGCAGACCGCTACCTCCCCGACAAGGCTATCGATGTCCTCGACGAGGCGGCCGCAGGCAAGAGTCTGCAGCAATCAGAAACGACCCCGGAATTGAAAACGCTGGAAGACAAGCTGGAGAAGGTCATCCTGAAGCAACAGGAAGCCGTGCGCGACCAGAAGTACCATAGTGCCCTGAAGCTGAAACAGGAACAGAACGAGCTACAGGAGTACATCGCAAAGATGCATAACCGCGAAGACGGCGACCGGCGGACCCCCATCGGCATCAATGCCGATGACATCGCACATGTGGTCGGGCGCATGACCGGAATCCCCGTGACGAAGCTGCTCCGCTCCGAACGCAAGCGCCTGCAGAACCTCGAGCTCGTCATGCGCAAGCGCGTCATCGGTCAGGACGAAGCCATCCGCAAGGTTGCGCGCGCCATCCGCCGCAGCCGGGTCGGCATCTCCGATCAACGGCGTCCCATCGGCTCGTTCCTCTTCCTCGGTCCCACGGGCGTAGGCAAGACTGAACTGGTGCGCACCATCGCGGAGGAAGTTTTCGGAAAAGAGGATGCTCTCATCAAAATCGACATGTCCGAGTTCATGGAGCGGCACAACGTCTCCCGCCTCATCGGCACGACTGCCGGCTACGTCGGCTATGAGGAGGGCGGACAGCTCACGGAAGCCGTGCGCCACAAGCCATACTCGGTCGTCCTCTTCGACGAAGTGGAGAAAGCGCATCCCGAGTTCTTCAACCTGCTCCTCCAGATCCTCGAGGACGGCGTGCTCACGGACGGACAGGGGAAGAAGGTGGATTTCACGAACACGATCATCGTCATGACGAGCAACATCGGCGCCGAGAAGCTGACGAAGCAGGCCGCGAAGATCGGATTCAAACTGGAGAGCGAAGCCGAAAAGGAAGAGCACGACTACGAGGAGAAGAAGACGGAAGTCCTGAGCGAACTCAAGGATGCGCTCCGGCCGGAGTTTCTGAACCGCATTGACAACATCATGGTGTTCAATGCTCTCACACAGGAACACATCCGCAAGATCGTCCTCATGCATTTGAACCGCTTCGAAGAGCGGCTGAAGAAGCAGGGCCTCTCGCTGGAGGTCGACCCCAAGGCGGTCACGGTCCTCGCCACGAAAGGATTCGACCCAGCCTACGGCGCCCGGCCGGTCCGCCGCGTCATCCAGGAACTGGTCGAAGATGAAATCGCCGAGCACATCCTGAAGGGCATCTTCTCCGATGGCGATACCATCCACGTCATCACGAAGGGCAAGGATGAACTCGATTTTTTACCGATGAAGAAGAGCACGAAGCCGGTGCAGGTTGAAGAGACAGTAACGGCGTAGTCCCCCAGTGGACAGAATCATATAATGATATATAATATATATTATGGATGACCACTTAACGATTTTTGGGCAAGACGATGCCAACGCTCTTTTTTACGCCTCTCCTTATTCTGGTGAAGATCCAATTACTGTAATCAAGAAAGTACTACCGGAGATCGAAACCCGATGCTCACATCAGGCTTATTCATCAATTGATGAGGGAACTCAACAGACACTCGTCCACTACAGAAGAATTCTGGGTAAGGTTGAGCAAACATCAGAAGTAGAGGATTGCCTTCGTCGTATCAATGCCATTATCAGAGCCGTGCGAAACGTCGAGGTGCAAGGTAAGGAAGAGGTGGAATTTGATGAAATCACGAGCCGCCTGAGCAACAGGCAATTGCAGACGATAGGAAGAAATGTGGCGGCCGTACAACTTAATCTCGGCTGCTCAATCGGCTGCCCTGATTGTAATTTTAATGCTCTTCTCCAGCCGAGGAAACGGCTCTCATGGAAAGCTGCGACAACAATCATCGATACGTGGGGAGCGAGTATGAAGGAGAATGGAACACTGTTCTACTACGCATCGGACCCTTTGGACTGGGAAACGAGCGATGGGCATACGTACCTTGATTTGCTGAATTACTGCAAAAATAAAATAGATTTCTCTCCTCATACAACAACGGCAGTACCGAAGGGTAAAGAGGAAATGGCGAAGCAGATCTGGGAATCCCCTCATGAAATTCGCATATCCGTTTCAAAATCAAACATTGCGCGTCTGAAAAGGGCAGGATTTATGCAAGGCAATAACCCAATGGAATATCACGAATCGCTCGGAGAACCCGGCCATCCTCGATCGCATGTGATTGGCTCTGGCATGGTAAACTCAGAAGAATCATTCTGGCGGAATTTCAACGAAAAGGAAGGATTGAAATACGATGTTGGACGTAGCTACGACTATCGGTCATATCGACCCAGTATCGGTTGCATTAATGGTGTGCTGGTAACACCCGATGGTATGTACAACATGGCTTCGACGGCAACAACACCGCTGACACCCAACGGTTTCATTCGCTACCCCATCACAACAGATACGGAGATAATATTCAAATATAAATCTACGCAACAGTCAAATCGCAATCATTTTGCCCCGCACCCAGTTGAAATGGTTGGGCCAGCCCAACAGCCTGACGAGCTGTTTGACGACCAGTGTTTACAGCTGCTGTATGAGGAAATTGAGCAAGGCTTGAGAAATTGCCGCTTCGTTTCGTTGCCGGACGAGCCAGAAAGAACCGACAAACGTAATGTATGGGAAAGAATGGAAAAGACAAAACCCGATGAGACTGTATTAGGTGAAATTGCAAAACGATGGATGAAATTGGTGAGGCAGTGGAATGAAGTTATTGGACCCAAGATTGGCTCGATAAAAAAATTGCCGGATTGTACTAACAAAGAATTTATATTCAGACGCCTCTGTGACAAATCTTTTAGGAAAGATGCTCTCTCCAGAAATGATATTTTGAGTAATCAAAACAAGATGGATCGTGAGACTTTTGATACCTCACTACAGTTATGGGGTGATTTTAGAGATTTCATTTATCCTCTTTTGGACCAATACAATCCGAACGGAGCTACTGAAGGATTCATGAGAAACAGCGTTATGGATTTAGCTTTACGATTGCGGAAATTCCTCCAATCGAAACCGCAACACTATCTGATCTTAAGGGAGATGCTTTCCTCGCTCATTGAACGTGCAGGCTCGGAAGATGCGAAACATGCCTCAATCGAAACCCTTGTCTCAGAAACTGTCCAGAAAATCATTCCTCAATACAATGACATATATTTTTATAGCGATTTCGCCAAACTATTTGTTCTTCTGTCATTCCTCGACAATACCCAACCAGTACTCGAAGAGCTTGCTCATATGCAAACAGCGTCAAAACACGATCTCATCATACTCCATATTCGACGCTATTTGACAGAGCTTGTATCGGTCCACCTGTAATTGCACTCTTGCTGGGTCGCCGTCCACTGTAGCAGAAACTGGAGTGGAGATTGAAGCTCCAAAGCGTAGTGGGGGCGTTCGGTGTTGAACCACACAAGATACTGCATGAGGATGACGTTAA
>JAZDOT010000028.1:0-57720 GCA_043798355.1 Candidatus Peregrinibacteria bacterium | reverse complement strand
TTCGGGAGCAGGACGCAGAAGGGGGCACAGATCATGGAGACGCTCCTCTCCGTCCTCCTGACGCTCTGGTGGAGCAAGCCCAAGGACTACTTCGGGGAGCTACGGCGACTGATGCCCTTGCAGGGGTAGTGAGCGGTTACCGCAACCAACCTACCCTAATTCAACAAAATAGTGTATAATACCTATAACACATGCAACTCACCGCAACCACTCTCACGGGCCTGCGCTTGTGGAAAAAGGCCGAACATACAACACTCTCCTCAGGCTGGATGGCGCTCGTCATCACCGTGCTCGCCGGATCCACTACATCCGCTTTCGGCAAGCAGCTGACGAATGTCTTCTCACCACTCTCCATGCTGTTCATGAGTGAGGTGATGATGCTCCTGTTCGCCGTGCTCTCGTTCGGATTCCTCCCCATCGTCCGGACCCTGATGAAATTAAAACGTCGCGAGATCATCCCCCTCTGTATCGCAGGATTCCTGAACGGCGTCGTCGCCTCCGCATTCTGGTTCGCCGGTCTTGCGCAGACCTCGGCGGTGAATGCACAGCTCTTCGGCATCACCGAAATGCTCTTCCTCGTCATCCTGGCCGTCATCTTCGCGCGGCAGCAGTTCAGCAGCCACCATGCCGTCGGCGGAGGCATCATCCTCTTCGGAGTAATCGTCGTCGCACTGGAAGGCTTCACGGACGGCCTCACGTTGCGCGCCGGTGACATGCTCATCACACTCTCCTGCCTCCTCTACGCCGTCGGCGCAACCGTCGTCAGCCGGTACCTGCGCACCGTCACGCCCCAGATCATCATCGTCGTCCGCTCGGGCGTGGCCATCGCCTGCTTCTTCCTCGTTTCCCCGTTCATCGCACATCCGTTCAGAGCGGAACTGGCGGCGTTTCCGCTCGCGCTCCTGCCGGTGCTCCTCAGCTACGGCTTCATCGCCCGCTTCGTCATGATGTTCTCCTACTACGAATCCATCGAACGCCTCCCCGTGACCACCGTCTCGCTCCTCGGAACGCTCACGATCGCCGGTTCCACCCTCTTCGCACATCTTTATCTGGGGGAAACCGTCTACTGGTATCAGGTCGTCGGAGGAACGCTCATCGTCGCAGGCGCCTGCGCCGTGTACGCACGCGGCATCTTCCGTAATCTCGCGCATGAAGTGCACCACTTGAAAGTGGGACAACGATAAAGCGAAGCGGACAGCGGGGTCAGCGCGCAGCGGTCAGCCTTCGTTGATTTGAAGACTATTCGCTGACCGCCCGCTCTTTGCGAGGTTCGCCTCCGGCGACTGATGTCTGATCGCCTCTCAACACTCTCGAATAACTATCGTGCATACAGTTGTACAGCTAACGATATAATTTTGGCCATCTCCGCCCTCAGCACCGGATCCGCAGGGCCGAATGTCCCCGTCGGCTTTCCCGAAAAGTCCATGTATCCGGAGACGATCCCGTCGGAAGCGGCCTTCTCAAGGGCTCCGGCAAATTCCGTCGAGGATGTCACATCCGAAAATCTCTTCCCCGTCGCAACCGGAACAGGAACGTGGAAGGCCTGCAGGAGCGTCACCACCACTTCGCTGCGGCTGGCACTCCGCGAAACCGGTACCGATCCGTCGCTGAAGACGGCCCAGCCGCTGTTCTCCGCACACCGGATGAACGGAGCGGACCAGCGATCCAGCGCAGAAACATTCTTCAGCGTCCCGGAGCCCGCACACACCGAAGCGTCCAATCCCGCAGCCGTCACTGCAATTTTTGCCACCTGTTCGATCGTGACGTTGTCCGCAGGACCGAAGAGGCCGGTCGGTCCCGTCTCCGGATCACGGTAGCCTTCGAAAATACCCTTCTCCGCCGTATCCCGGATGAACGGGGCGAACCACTCCCCTTTCGGAACATCACGCAGCACAACGGGAATGCCGGAAACTCGCACTGTGACGTACGTCTTGTCTTCTTCGAACGCCCGCTTGGAGCTGAGACTCGCACCGGACATGCTGCGCTCGGGAAAAAGCTCCTTCGCGCTCTCCGCCCCCCAATCGCTCTCGAGGCGTTCTCCCTCTTCCTCCGACTGATTCAGATCACTCTGAAACGCACCGATGTCGCGCAGGAAATCATCGGAGGAGTACGCGAATACCGAAATCGGAATGGCGATACTTACGCCAAGGATCATCAACGAAAAAACGTGGGGAACAGACATACTGAAAAAAAGGGCGATTGAAATTATCAATTATCAATTATCAATTATCAATTCCCAATTCTTGAATATGTCATATCCCGACCAAAAAGAATGTATGGCTGAGATTCTCCTTGCAGAAAAGCTCTCTCTTCAGTAATCTCGCGCGGACATGGCAGTAAAGAAAGATCACGGCTCTCCGGAGCCCCTGCAGGGCACGGATGGCTGTTTCCCGAAACCGAAAGCGAGCGGTCAGCGGTCAGCGGTCAGCGGTCAGCCTTCGCATGCAGGGAAGACAATTCTGCTCCTCGGATCGGGAGCACTGAAGATCGGGGAGGCCGGGGAATTCGACTACTCGGGAAGTCAGGCCATCAAAGCCTTCAAGGAAGAAGGAGCGCGCGTCGTCCTCATCAATCCGAACATCGCAACCTGCCAGACCAGCTGGAACCTCGCCGACTGCGTGTACTTCCTGCCGGTCACGCCCTCCTTCGTCGAACGCATCATCGCGGAAGAAAAACCGGATTCTATCTCCATCAGCTTCGGAGGACAGACAGCGCTCAACTGCGGACTGAAACTCAAGGAACAAGGCGTGCTCGAGAAGTACGCGGTGCAGGTACTCGGGACGCCGGTCGAGAGCGTACGTGATACCGAGGACCGCAAGCGCTTCAACGACGCACTGAAGTCCATCGGCATCTCCGTCCCCTCGTCCCGCGCGTGCGAATCGCCCGAGGAAGCCCTGAAGGCGGCAAATGTCATCGGCTACCCCGTCATCATCCGGGGAGCCTTCGCCCTCGGGGGAAAAGGGAGCGGCCGGGCTCTGTCGTCCGAGGATCTGAAGGAGCTCTGTAAAACGGCCTTCGTGGAATCCCCCCAGATCCTCGTGGAGGAGGACCTCACCGGCTGGAAGGAGATCGAGTACGAAGTAGTGCGGGACTGTGCCGACAACTGCATCACCGTCTGCAACATGGAGAACGTGGACCCGCTCGGCATCCACACGGGCGAATCCATCGTCATCGCACCCAGCCAGACCCTCGATAACACGGACTACCAGATGCTGCGCTCGATCGCCCTCACGGTGATCCGCCACTTCAAAATCGTCGGCGAGTGCAACATCCAGTACGCGCTGGATCCGCGGTCCCGCCAGTACCGCGTCATCGAGGTGAATGCGCGCCTCAGCCGCAGCTCGGCCCTCGCCTCCAAAGCGACCGGCTACCCCTTAGCCTTCGTCGCCGCCAAGCTGGCGCTCGGCTTCACCCTCCCCGCGCTCAAGAACGCCATCACACAGGTCACCTGCGCGGACTTCGAGCCGTCCCTCGACTACGTCGCCGTGAAGATCCCGAGGTGGGATCTGCAGAAGTTCCGCTTTGTGTCCGACCAGGTGACGAGCGAAATGAAGTCCGTCGGCGAGGTGATGGCGCTCGGCCGCACATTCGAGGAAGCCCTTCAGAAAGCCATCCGCATGCTCAACATCGGTGCGGAAGGCCTCTACCCCGTCCCGTTCGCATTTGCGGACATCCCCTCAGAACTCACCCGCCCGACGCCGCGGCGCATCTTCGCCGTTGCCGAGGCGCTCAAGGGATCAAAGACTCCCGAAGAGGTGAGCGCGCTCACAGGCATCGACCGGTGGTTCCTCCACGGCATCGCCCGATGTGCGAAGGCGGCGAGCGAACTCCTCCATGCGCGCAATCACACCGCACTGACGAGAGAGCTCCTCTCCAAAGCGAAGCGCCTCGGATTTTCCGATAAAGCCATTGCCGCCATCATGGGCCGGAAACCGGAGGAGATCCGAAACGAGCGCATCGCGCATGGGATCACACCCGTCCTCAAACAGATCGACACCCTTGCCGGAGAATTCCCCGCACAGACGAATTACGTATACCTGACGTACCACGGGGAGAAGCACGATCTCGCTTTTAGCGAAGCGGACAGCGGACAGCGGACAGCGGACAGCATTTCACGAAGCACTGATCGCTCTTCGCTGATCGCTCGCCCTGAGCGAAGCCGAAGGGCTGATCGCTCTGTCATCGTCCTCGGCGGCGGACCGTACTCCATCGGCTCCTCCGTCGAATTCGACTGGTGCTGCGTGCAGGCCGCGCACGAACTGCAGAAGCAGGGCTTCTCTGTCACCATGGTGAATTCCAATCCCGAGACAGTCTCTACGGATTACGACGAGTGCGACCTCCTCATCTTCGACGAATTGACCGAGGAGCGCGTGCGGGACATCGCCGATCTCCTGCATCCGGAAGGCATCGTTGTCTCCATGGGCGGACAGATCCCGAATTCTCTCGCCCCAAGGCTTGCCAAAGCAGGGCTTCCCATCCTCGGAACGAAGAGCGAAGACATCGATCGCGCGGAGGACCGGCACAAGTTCAGCTCGCTCCTCGACGCCATCGACGTGGACCAGCCGGAGTGGAAGGAGTTCGCCGACGTGCGATCGGCCCGCACGTTTGCGAATCACGTGGGCTTCCCCGTCATCGTGCGGCCCAGCTACGTCCTCTCCGGCGCCTCCATGGCGGTCGTTCACTCCGATGCCGACCTCGAGGCGTACGTCAATCAGTCCGCCTTCATCAACAAGGAAGCACCCATCGTCGTCTCCAAATTCGAGCAGGGTGCGAAGGAGATCGAATTCGATGGCGTTGCGCAGGATGGAAAACTCCTCCTCTACGCCATCTCGGAACACATCGAGAATGCCGGCGTTCACTCCGGCGACGCCACCATCGTGCTCCCGCCGCAACGGATCAATCTAGAAACGCTCCGCAGGCTGAAGACCATTGTGAAGAAGATCGCGGACGGTCTCTCGATCTCCGGCCCCTTCAATATCCAATTTCTCGCAAAGAGCAATCGACTGAAAGTGATCGAGTGCAACCTGCGCGCCAGCCGCAGCTTCCCCTTCGCGAGCAAAGTCACCGGCGAGAACTTCATCACTCTCGCGACCCAGGCACTCCTGCGACGCGCCCCCGCAAACATCCGCTATCAGACGCTCGACCTCGACTACGTCGCCGTGAAGGCTGCGCAATTCAGCTTCAGCCGCCTCAGGGGTGCCGACCCGCGCCTGGGAGTGGAAATGGCCAGTACGGGCGAAGTCGCGTGCTTCGGTCTCGATGCCGAGGAGGCCCTCCTCGCCGCCCTCATCGCCGTCGGATTCAAGATGCCGAAGAAAACCATCCTCCTCACCATCGGCTCACTGGAGGACAAAGTCGATCTCCTCCCGAGTATCCAGATGCTCGTCGCCAAAGGGTTCTCGTTCCTCGCTACCCAGCACACCCACGAGTTCCTCGAGAGCCGCTCTATCCCGTCCGCGCTCGTTTACAAAGTCTCCGAACCACGCACCCCGAACATCCGCGAGTACCTGGAGAAGAAGCGCATCGACCTCGTCATCAATATACCCACGCACTCCATGGGTTCCGAACTCACGGACGGATACTATATCCGCCGTATCGCAATCGACCTCGGCATCCCGCTCATCACGAACGTCCAACTGGCCAAACGCATCATCGATGCCCTCGAGCGCATCGCTTCCCCCGAGGATATCTCGCTGCTGCGGTGGCCGGATTTGCTCGCGAGAAAGTGATTGCCCTCCCTGCTCAAAAACCCTACACTAACCTGCACCTCTCCTTTTCTAACCTTAGCCTTAGCCTTAGCCCTAACCCTATCCCCCATGGCAGACGACTTCCAACCTCAGGACGACGATCAGACCACCGGCAGCGGTCCCTTCACGGACGACCAGATCCTCGTTACGAAAGAGGGCCTGAAGCAACTCAAGGACGAGCTGGACTTCCTGAAGACCGTGCGGCGGCAGGAGGTCGCGCAACGCCTGAAGGAGGCCATCTCCTACGGGGATCTCTCCGAGAACTCCGAGTACGAGGAAGCGAAGAACGAACAAGCCTTCGTCGAGGGGCGCGTCCTCGAGTTGGAACAGAAGATCAAGAACGCGAAGATCATCACAGACAAAACGGACGTCAAGAAGTCGAAGGAGATCGAAATCGGATCAACGGTGCAGGTCCGCAACAAGACCGACAACGACGAGCCGGAGACCTACACCATCGTCGGCTCGACCGAAGCCAACCCCATCGAGCACAAGATCAGCAACGAGTCGCCCGTCGGCAAAGCCCTCATCGGGACACGAAAAGGAGATATCGTCACCGTTGCCACTCCGGCAGGGAGTATGAAGTACGAAGTGCTGAAAGTGGCGTGATAGACGGAGGAAAGCGAAGCAAGCCAGGAAAGCAAAGAAATCAACGATCCTCGCTATCCTCGCTTTTTTCGCTTTCTTCGCTTTCCTTTCCCCTTCACTCCAAACCCCCAACGCTGTACTCTTTGAGCAATTATGGCTGATCCCGCATCCCCTCCTCCGCAGAAAACGTCTACGGTCATCATCCCGCCGGAGATTCAGGAAAAGTTCCCGGATCTCGTCTCTCTCATCCTCGGCTCGGAGAGCATGAACGACGAGGAGCGGCAGTACTGGATCAACATCCTGCTCGTCATGACACCGGAGCAGCGGGACAACCTGAAGGATATCCTGGAAACCGAGCGGCGGCAGCTCAAGGAAATCGACCAGAAGTACGCGAAGGAAATCCAGGAGATGGGCCAGGAGAAAGTCATCGAACAGACGCGCAAAGAGCGCACGCAGCGAAGGTCCGAGCGGACGCAGGTGGAATCGCAAGCGCGGGATACCGAGGAGAAGCAGGCGGCATCCATTCTGGAGTCCATCGAGGAGAGTGCATCGCAGAAAACGTAGATGGCCTCACCGGTCTCTTTGCGAAGCGCTGACCGCTCAAAGCTCAAAGCTCAGCAGCACCCGATCAATGACGGCATTCAATTCCTCGGGCGCACCGTCTGACGAACGCAGCGCCCCCGTCTTGAGGTCGTGATCGAACTCGACGATGCGCCGCACGATAGCATTCAGCCGGGGGAGCGAACATCTGCGCGCAAGCGGGAGGAGCGATTGCACCGTACGGGGAGGAACCCCCGTCTGCTTCGTGATAGCGAACGGCTGGGTCACGCCTTCCTGCAGTGCAGAGCTCACGAGAACGAGTTGCGAAGTCATCCAGAGCAATCTCCCCCACAGATCGAAAGGACTCGTTCCCCGCTGGAACAGGCTTTCCGCATAGGAAACGGCCTCCGGAGAGCGGCCTGCACTCACGAGATCCATGATGTGCCAGATCTGCCTCTCCCCGCTGACAGCTGCCAGATCCTGTACATGCTGCACATCAATGATCCCCTGAGCATAAAGGGCCAACTTGGATAATTCCTGCAGAAGCGCCTCCTGATCCTCTCCAACGATGTCAAGGAGAAGGTGGGCAGCCTCGGGAGTGATCTTGGCCTGCTTCAGAGCGAGAATGCCCCCCATCCACCTCCGGATCTCCATGCCCGAAAGACGGGGGAACCTCTTCACCTCGGAAATGTTCGAGAGCTCCTTCAGTGCCACGGGCGGCTTCCGGCTCTTCTCCGGATCGAGCGGGACGACGAAGAGAAGAACAACACCCGGATGGATGACATCTTTGATCGTTTTCGCCTCGGTGGCACTGCACTTCAGCAATCCCTCCACCACGACGAGCCGTCGCTCTGCGATGAACGGAGCCACCGCGATCTCCTCGAGAAGATCCCTGGGGGTCAATGAACTGGCAGAGAGCACGCGGAGATTCTCCTCGCCGTGCTTCGCGCGAAAGGTCTCCTTCCACCGTTGCTTCTCCTCGCGGATGGCAAAGTGATTTTCGCCGGTGAGGAGGGTGATTTGATTCACGGAGAAGAGTGTAGCATGGAGAGGCGTACTGCCGGTACGCCTCTACAGGCCATATCCTTTCGAAGGCTCTCCGCTGCCCGCCTTCCAAGCATTACAACCAAATCACTATCGCTCTATTAGTCAATTCCCCCACATTGAGCGAGAAGCTGAAAAAGCCTATACTGTAAGGAAATGTTCACACACATCCTCCAAACCTTCTCACGGAAGAACGCGCGCACCTGGGCACTCGGCAGCGCCTGCGTGCTGTGTTTTTTCCTGATCGGCATCGAGACCGCAGGGGAAGTGCAGCCGGTGAGCCTCATCCGTGCAGGGAGCGCCCAGATCGAGGGCGATCTCACCGGAGACGGCTCTCTCACGGTGCACGACGCCATCCGGGCACTCGAGATCGCCGAAGGGTACGAAGAGGCGACCGCTCATGATCTGAAAACCGATCCGAACGGGGACGGCCAGATCACCGCCGCGGACGCGCTTTGGATCCTCCGGACCATCGCGAACCGGTGAGTACCTCTTTTTTTATGAGACGCTCCTCTTCCATCTTCAGGCGCACCTTCGTCGGAACCGTCATTGCATGCATGGCATGGATGCTCTGCGGAGTCGTCACTGTTGCATTCGCACAGACACCACAAACAACCTTCGTTCTACGCCCGCACTGTGAACACACGGAGGCCTCCAACCAGGGCATCTTCGGAGAAATTCCGGCACCGTACCCCCTGATCCGGCTGGGAACCGGAAACTGCTACCCATTCGAAACAGAGGATCCTCAAACACTGAAGACCTCCCTCATGAAAGCCGGCGATATCCTCGACTTCGATGTCGTCATCCGCAACAACGGCAAAGATGCCATCCAGCATGCGCGCGCGTGGCTCACCTACGATCCGACGGTGCTGCAAGGCTTGGACATCACGATCGACTCGGCATTTCCCACCATCACCCCCGGAGAGCGCGATTTCGATGCCACGAAGGGATTTGTCATGATCGATGCGAGCGCGGTTTCGGGGAAGGAACCAACGACGGATCCTACCCCGCTCGCCCGTGTCCGCTTTAAGATTCTCGCAACGCCGGCTGGCGGAACGCCCATCGCTTTCCACGACATCCAACCGAGCGGACACACATATGTCCTGAGAAAATCCTCGACGAACCCCCAGGGAGAGTCCGCACTCGGCGTGAATCCGAGTGCGCTCCATGTCCGCTTCCTCCTCGCAAACGGAAGCGCCTGCACTTCGCACTTGGAATGCGAGAGTCTGCAGTGCGTGAACGGCATCTGCTCTAGTGGATCCGGATCCACCGTGAGCGCTGCGTCGTCGCTCTCCTCCATGCAATCCTCTGCACGATGTACCGTGGATGCCGAGTGTTTCAGCGGCCAGTGCACCAATGGAATTTGTCAGGCAACAAACGGTAGCGGGTCATCCTCACTCGGTGGAACGAGTGCGTTCTCCCTTCTGCAGGTCCGGAACCTGCGCGTCACCACGCAGGGGACATCCGCATTCCTCGCCTGGGACCCCCTCCAGTCCTCCCAACTGAAAGCATACAACGTGTACTACGGAACCACCTCAGGGCGCTACATCCAGCGGAAGACCATCGATGCCTCGCAGCGCAGCCTCACTCTGCTCGATCTCCCGGGCGGCGTCATGTACTACTTCGCGATCCGCGCCGTGAGTACCGCGGATGAGGAGAGCGCCTTCAGCCAGGAAGTCGCTGTCACCATCTCTGATCCGTCCTCCTCCACATCCCCCCTGGTGCTGCGCGTCGGAGAAGCGGAGGAACAAACGACGACGAGCCCGGTGCAAAGCGAAGGAAATATCGCAGGGGAAACAGGCGTCTCATCGACCCTCATCCTGCTCCTCGCTACCTCCGCCATCATTGGAACCGCCTTCGCGGCACGCCGTCAATTTTCCGCACGCGCGGCCCCTCCGCTTCCATGAGTGAGCTCCATCCCCACTGGCACTCCACGGATGACGCAGCGGCCCACGTTCCGATCGCACCCGTAAAAGAAGAAAACGATGTCCCCCTCGCGAAAAGCTCTTTCACGGTCTCCCGACGCCCGGCTGCCGTTGCCGGGATCGTCATCGCACTCCTCCTGGGCATGGTCTTCTTCCGCGGTGTTACGAACCTGAAAGGTCAGGCCACACCCAACAGAATCGATGTGGAGATCACCGTGCAGGGGAACTTCAACCCTTCGCAGGTGACCGTGCGTCCGGGCGATATCATCCGCTGGACGAACCACTCTCTGATTCCGCACATCCTGAAATCCGCGAGCCTCTGTTCCTCTCCCACCGACTGCCTGCAGACGGAGTCCATCTTCCCCAATGCAACAGCGGAATTTGCCATCGCTCCGACCGTTCCGGATGGCCCCTACCCGTACACATCTCTCACGTCAGCCGTCCTCTCCGGTATCATCACCGTCTCGAATGATCCGAAGAGCCAGACGACGGCAGGGACGCCTCTCGCGCTGTCCTCCTCCGGCGCTACCGGCTTGGGAGCAGAGGATGACCTGACCACCGATGAAACGGATGAAACTGACGAGATCCTCGAAGAAGATCTGTCTGAAGATGACCTCCTCGATGAAGATTTTCCCGAAGACGACCTCTTGGATGAAGACATGGAAGACGATACTGCATTCCTCGACGAAGAGGATGCCAGCTTGGATGACGAACTGTCGGACGAAGGCGAACCGGTGGACGATCCCCCTGCGCCCGTCCATCCTGCATCTGCCCTCCCTGCGCCCACCCAGCCGGCTGTCGGAGCGCCTGTATCTTCGTCGTCTTCACCCGTCTCCACCCCTCAATCTTCAGCCGCAGCAGCGCTTTCCCCAGCCGTGCCGGAACCCGTGACGCGAGAGGCGCCGGCCACGGTCGTCGGCAATCTCGGCGGAATCCCTACGAATCCGAACACCGTCGCTGCACAACGCGGCGCTATCGGCACATCGCAGGCGTCCGGTCAATCCTCCGCCGCCGCGCTCCACGCCGGAGCGCCCCAGGCGCCCATCACGGGATACAAGCCATTCAAGCAACCGCAGACGGGACCGGGGATGTGGGTGATCGTCGTGATCGGCACCGTAACCTTGGCGGGGATGATTCGGAGGATGCAGAGAGGTTAGGGTTAGGGTTAGGGTTAGGGTTAGGAATGGAAGAGGTGCCATTCCTCCTTTCATGGATTGAGCATAGGATACACGGGCATTTTCCCGATTTCTTCTATGCCTATGGAATCCTTTCCTGTGCGTCCGTTCTCGCGGAAGCTTCTGCCGCTCCTCGTCGCCATCATCATCGTTCTGGGGGGTGCGGCCACTCTCTTCTTCCGCAGTTCCCTTGAGCTGCCGACCACGTTCGCTCAGCGCCAGCGCGTCTCGGCAACCTCCGTTCTCCACTTCAGCTTTCCCGCGCTGATGGACCATGCGAGCGTGGAACGGGAGCTTGTCATCCCTAGCGGACTCAGCGGCTCCATCCTGTGGGAGAACGAGAATCTCACGTTCCACCCCTCCGATCGCCTGGAATCCGGCGAGACGTACACGTTCAGCTTGCCCGGAAAAGCACTCAAGGCAGACGGCTCCGTTCTCGGTCGCGACCTCTCCTTCACGTTCATCGTCGCAGGTCCTCCTTCCGTCGTGGTCCGCCTCCCTCACGCGGATGGAACGGACATTGATCCCGCAAGCACGATTACTCTCGTTTTCGATCGCCCCATCATTCCCCTCACGCAGGTCCAGGGAGAAGCTTCAGAGCGTCGCGGCGAAGACTGGCCCGTCACGATCTCCCCTCTTCTCCCCGGCCGCTGGAGATGGATCTCGACCGTCGCCGTGGAGTTCCTCCCTGAAGGAGGGCTCTCGCCCGCAACGCGGTACACCGTTTCCGTCCCCAAAGGGATAAAAACGGTCTCCGGGGACGGAACTGAAGAAGATTTCTCCTGGAGTTTTGAGACCACCCGTCCCGTCGTCGAAATGACCGATCCCAAACTCAATGCCACGCTGGCCGGACCGACCACCTCCATCGCAATCACCTTCAATCAGGACATGAATCCGGCAATCGCAAAAGAATTCTTCACGCTCTATAAAGAAAAGACCGTCACGGACGCAGAACGAACATCTTCAGGAGGAGACGACGGAGCGAACCGCGTGCCCTATCTCCCCTCCTCTCCTGACCCCTCGGGAGAAACTGTCGCGATCGGATCGATCATCTTCGGGAAGAAAGATGCCAATGCATCCTCTTACCTGGCACCGAAAAAAATGATTGAGGACAAGCAGACGCTCGTCATCGTTCCCGCCTCCCCTCTCGACTTTTCCGCCGCTTATGCCCTCAAAGTCTCCCCGGGCATCACGGGCGCAGAGGGGGACCTCGGCATGGCTTCAGGCGCAGTGCTCCGTTTCCAGACCGTCGGCAATCTCTCCCTCCTCTCGAGCGCATACGAATACGGATCGCTCACGTTTGATTTCAGCAATCCGCTCAATGCCGTTTCATTCGACGGGGCCGTTTCCGTCACGCCGGAGATCGAGGGATGGAAGGACATCGTCTGGGAACCGCAGGAATGGGAAAATATGCGGAGAGTCATCATCAGCCCGGCACTCCGCCCGAGCACGACCTACACCATCACGTTCTCAACGAAGATTGCCGATACGTTCGGCCAGCATTTGAAAGAACCGGCCCTCTACACTTTCACGACACAACCGCTCAGTCCTTCCGTTTCCATAGACAGCAAATGGCCGTTCGGCATCTTCGAGCGAGGCAAGCCACCCGTGTACCGCATGAGCGCGGTGAATGTGAGTGAGCTGAATGTCCGGTTCGCACCTCTCCCCCTCGCGAATTTTCTGAAGGCGCGTTCCGGAGACGTGAACCAGGGAAATGCGAACGGATCCTTCCTCGACGGGCAGAGTGACCTGTCGCAGTGGACCATCCCCCAGGAGAAGAAGCAGGACAAAGGCGAAGTCACGGCACTGGATCTCGAACAGCGCCTCGGTCGTACCCTCGCTCCCGGCATCTACGGTCTCACCGTACGGGCGCCGGAATTCATCAATGAGTGGAACTCTGAGCCCGCCACGCTCGTCCAGTACTTCGCACTCACGAATATCGCCCTCACTCTCAAGTACTCGGGCGATCATGCGCTGGTCTGGGCCGTCGACATGCAGAGCGGCGAAAACGTTCCCGGCGCTCTGGTCACCTTCCTCTCTCTGAATGGCGAGACAGTCGTCACGGGGAAGACCGATGCGGAAGGATTCTTTGAAACCTCCATCGATCTCTCCCGCTTCGTGACCGGATCGAACGAGTGGGATCCGGAATTCTACGTCACCGCCGTGAAGGGAGATGACTTCGCTTTCGTTGGAAGCACCTGGGATCAGGGCATGGAACCCTACTCCTTCGGCTTCCCGACGGAGTTCCATTCCGCGCGCGCCGGCGCCTTCCGTGCGGATGCGTACGTCTACACCGAACGGCCGACCTACCGTGCCGGGGATACCGTCCACTTCAAGGGCATCGTGCGGCTCCGCGACTGGAACGGCGTGTTCTCTCTCCCCGCTTCCGATCGCCGCATCCAGATCACCGTGAACGATGCCGAGGGGAATGAAATCATGAACAAGGAACTTCCGTTCACCGTATTCGGAAGTTTCAACGGAGAACTCCCGATTGACGCCAAGGCCTCGCTCGGCAGTTACTACCTCTCCGCACGCGTCATCCCCGACGGAGACATCGAAGGAAACTATAACTCGACGACCTTCAATGTCTTGGCATACCGCAAGCCCGAGTACAAGGTCACCGTCACACCCGCACAGACCGACCTCTTCAACGGGGACACGGTGAAGGCCACGATTGAAGGTGCCTACTACTTCGGGGCCCCCATGGCGAACGCGCACGTTTCGTGGAGAGCGCTCTCCAACGATTACTACTTCAATAAATTCACCGATGGATGGTATTCGTTCGCGCTGGAGGAAGCGTGGTGCTGGTGGAACTGCATGCCGACGGGCGGACTGATCGCACAGGGGGAAGGGACTCTGGATGCGTCCGGAAAACTTTCCGTCAGTTTCCCTGCGGACATCACGGAGAAAGGCGTGAGTCAGATCGTTTCGATCGAGGCGGACATCACGGACGAGAACAATCAGGTCGTCTCGAACAGGGAATCGGTCATCGTCCACAAGGCGGGAACGTACGTCGGCATCCGCGCAGATGCGTACGGCGTCGCCCCCGGATCGGATGCCCCCTTCAGCCTCATCACCGTGAAACCGGACGGGAGCGCCGATCCGAATCAGAAGGTCACGCTCTCCATCTACTCCCGCACGTGGAACACCATCCGCAAGCGCGGCGTGGACGGCGAGTACTACTACGAAAATGAAGCCAAGGATACGTTCATCCGTTCCACCTCGGTCACGACGAATGCCGACGGGAAAGCGTCGGCAAAAATCCGTATCGACTCCGGCGGAGAATTCCGCATCGTTGCCAAAGTGACGGACCGTGCAGGCCGGGAGGCCGTCGCCTCGACGAGCGTCTACGCCTGGTCGAATACCTACGTGAACTGGCCGCGCAAGAACAACGACCGCATCGACGTTCTCGCCGACCAGCCGGAGTACAAGGTCGGTCAAACGGCGAAGCTCCTCGTGAAATCCCCCTTCCAGGGAGCAGGCGTGAAAGCGCTCGTGACCGTGGAACGCGAACAGATCATCTCGAAGAAACTGATTGCGATCGAGAGTTCGGCACAGCCGATCGAAATCCCGATTACGGAAGAACTCATCCCGAACGCGTACGTCTCCGTCGTCATCGTGAAGCCGCGCATCGGCGAGACGTTCGACGAGAACGGTTTGGATACCGGCGCCCCGGCTTTCCGCGCGGGGTACGCGAAGCTCCTCGTCGAAACTGCCCCGAAAAAGCTCACCGTGAGCATTGAAACCGACAAGGAGAAGTACCTCCCCGGCGAAAAAGTTTCAGCCACGCTCACGACCAGAGACAGCGAAGGAAAACCTGTCCGTGCGGAACTCTCTCTCGGAACCGTCGACATGAGTCTGTTGGCGCTCACCGGATTCTCTCTCCCCGATCTCGTCGGATGGTTCTATGCAGAGAGGGGCCTCGGCATCGAGAGCGCGCACCTGCTCCTGAACCTCATCGATCGCTACAAACCGGGGTCCAAAGGCGGCGGGGGCGGCGCGCCCGAAACGAGCGTGCGCGGCAATTTCCTGGATACCGCTTCCTGGAACCCCGTGATCGTGACCGGTGACGACGGCCGCGCGACGGTTTCCTTCACCCTCCCCGATAACCTGACGACATGGCAGCTCCTCGCCATCGCCCACACGAAGGATCATCTCTTCGGCGCCGCGGAGAAAACGATCATCGAGACCAAGCGCGTCATCGTCCGTCCCGTGCGGCCGCGCTTCGGAGTGATCCATGACGCCGTCACGATCGGAGCCATCGTCCACAACGCAACGGATGCAGAGCGGGAATTCAGCGTTTCCCTCACCGGCTCCGGATTCACTGCAGCATCGAAAAAACCTCAGAGTGTAAGCATTGCCGCAGGAGCGCAGGAGAAGCTCTCGTTCCCCGTCACGATCGACCCCGGAGAGAAGGTGACGCTCCATTTCCTCGCCGAGAGCGAGGACCTGCGCGATGAAGTGATCGAATCGTTCCCCGTCTACCCGTACGGGACTCCGCAGAGCAGCGCAACGACGGGCATTACCGAAGACCGCACACAGGAATCCATCCTCGTCCCATCGAAAGAAGACGCCCCGGAGGGCACGGTGTCGCTCACCGTTTCTCCAACGCTCGCAACGTACCTGCCGAAAGGTCTCGAATACCTCGTGAAATACCCCTACGGGTGCATCGAACAGACCATCTCCTCCTTCCTCCCGAGCGTCGTGCTCCACAAGATGCAGGGGTTCTCTGCCTTCCGCTTCGTCGATGAAAAAGCGCTCGCGGACGTCGTTTCGACCGGTCTCCAGCGCATCTATCTCTTCCAGCGCGGCGACGGAGGATTCGGGTACTGGATGGACAGCCCGCGCAGTTATCCATATGTAAGCGCCTACGCCCTCTCCGCACTCCAAACGACGCGGGATGCTGGCTACAGTGTGGATGCCTCCGCCATCGAACGGACGCGCAAGTACCTGAACAATGTCCTGCACGAGAAACAACCGAGCTTCGAATCCGAAGAGATTTCCCTCGCCACCCGTGCCTACATCCTCTCCGTGCTGAGTGAGACCGGACCCATCGATGCCAGCCTCGTCTCCAATCTCTACGATCTGCGTTCCAAGCTGCCGCTGTTCTCACGGGCTCAACTCCTCCAGACACTGAAACGCAGCAACGCCGGAAGTTCGAGAATCTCCCAGCTCGAGAAGGAAATTCTCGATACCGCCCGCGTGGACGCACGGGGGATCCACTTCGAGGAGAACGACGACATGACGTACGCGTCCCTCATGAATACCAATGTGCGGACGACCGCCATCATTCTCCGCGCCCTCATCGCCGTCTCTCCTGACAACCCGCTGATTCCGAACATCACCCGCTACCTCCTCTCAGTGCGCCGTGACGGTCACTGGGACACGACGCAATCGACGGTGGAATCGCTCCTCGCGCTCATCGACCAGCTGAAGAGCACGAATGAATTGCGTGATGCGGCATTCACGGCTACGGCGGATCTGAGCGGCGAACAGGTCATGCGATGGGTGGTTTCGAAAGAGAATGTCCTCTCGAAGAGCGGCTTCACCCGCACGCTCGATCAGATGACGCGCGGCACCGAGAACCTCCTCTCGATCGCCAAAGACGGCACAGGACGCCTCTACTACGATCTCGTGCTCTCGTACTTCTTTGCCGCAGACGATCTTCCGCCCGCCGAGGAGGGCATCAGCATCAGCCGTTCCATCGTCCCCTTGGCTGGGCAGAAAGCGGATCTGACGGTGGGGAACACCTACGCGGTGACCCTCACCATCACCGCCCCCGAAGATAGGAACTTCGTCGCCGTGGAAAGTCCCCTCCCTGCCGGATTCGAAGCCATCGACCTCTCGCTCCAGACCTCGCAACAGAACCTCCTCAGCGATCAGGCATCGACGGAGAGCTGGAACCGCGAGTACTACGAGAGCGGCCTGTGGCGCTTCAACCACAAGGAACTGCGCGATGATTCGGTCTTCCTCTTCGCGGATGAGCTCCCCGCCGGGGTCTACCAGTACCGTTACCTCGTTCGTGCAACCACACCGGGATCTTTCCTGCAGCGTCCCGCGCACGCCTTTGAAATGTACTTCCCGGAGACCTTCGGGCAGACGGAGGGGAAGAGGGTGACTATAAGGGAGTGAAGACGGCAAAGGATTTTCCTCTCCCCCTTTCCCCCTCTCCGCCCGACACCCACGCCTTCCCGGAGAGGGGGAAACCGCGAAGAAAACAATCACAAAACAGCACACACTCCCCTCTCCCGGTGGGTATGCGGGATGGGGGGAGAGGGGTTGGGGGAGAGGATATATTTCTGCGCTATACTCCCCCCATGCAGCACACCTGCCGCAATCCCTGCCTTGCCCTGAGCGACGAGTCGAATGGGTGAGGAGTGCTATCTCAAGGAGGTGTACTGAGATATACTGCTCTCATGACAGGACAAGAGGTGATCGAACACTGGCGAAAAGGGGCGCGCAGTTCCCTCAAGATGGCGCACTTGGCACTGAGTGCGGATGAATATGAACATGCACTCTTCCACTGTCATCTGGCAATCGAGAAAACACTCAAAGCTCTCTACATGGAACAGCATGGAGAGGACCATCCGTACACACACGATCTCCGGCATCTGGCCGGTCTCATCCAACATGCCCTGAACGCAGACGATATGAATGCTTTGCAGGAAATGACGGAGTTCGTGACAGATGCGCGCTACAGCGATCCCTACTGGGCAGCGGAAGAGGCGACGAAAGAAAATGCCGCGCATTGGATCCGGAGAACGGAGCATATTCTCTCCGCGCTCCTCCCGTCATGAAACCGAACACGCCAACGAAGGCACGCGGTCTGACCATCGCACGACGTCTGAAGGAACGCTGCATCGCACAAGGCATCCCCGTGGAGAACGTTTACCTCTTTGGATCCCTCGCTACCGGCGCCATGCATCGCTGGAGCGACGTGGATATCGCCATCGTCTACAAGCCCTTTGCCGCACTGCGCGGACAGGAACGCCGCCGCATCCGCGCGCTACGGGAAGATTTTGACGTTCCGATGGATATTCTCTGCCTGCGGTCGGAAGACATGGCCAACGACTACGTCGGCATAGCAAGGGAGGTGCAGGAAAAAGGAATCCCTGTATGATCGTGATACACTGCGATCATGCAGCGCCTCTGCCGCAACGCCTGGTGCCATCAACCCTTCGAAATCACGGAATCCGATCTCGCGTTCTATGAGAAAGTGTCACCGGTATTGAACGGGAAGAAGGAGCTGATCCCACCGCCGACCTTGTGTCCCACATGCCGCGAGCAGAGGAGGCTGGTTTTCCGTAACGAGCATTTTCTTTATCCGAACTCCTCTGCGCTCTCCGGAACAGAGCTGATCTCCTACCTCTCACCGGAAAAGCCGTACAAGGTCTACGCACAGCAGGAGTGGTGGAACGACGCGTGGGATCCCATGACATACGGAAAGGAAGTGGATATGCAACATCCCTTTTTCGGGCAATTCAATGGGCTCCTGTACGCCGTCCCGCGCATGAATCTCCTGCTCTGGCAATCGGAGAATTGCGGATACTGCAATTACGTCGATTTCTGCAAGGATTGCTACCTCACCTTCGGCGGAAGTAATTGTGAGCGAGTCTACTACTCCAACCTCACCGATTCCGTCACGGACTCGGTGGATCTCTCGGGGTGCAAGGAATGCGAGCTCTGCTACGATTCCATCGATTGCACGAAATGCTATCGGGCTGTCGGCGCTATCCAGTGCAAAGGATCGACGGAATTACTGTGCTGCTATGACTGTACCAACTGCCAAGAGTGCATCGGGTGCTTCAACCTGAAAAACAAGAAATATTGCATCTTCAATACGCACTATCCGCGGGATGAATATTTCGCGAAGAAGAAAGAATTTGAGGTTTCTTCCGATAAACACTATGCAGCCGTCAGGGACCGGTTCTTGCAGATTATCCGCGAAAAAGCCGTGCATCGTGGCAGCAATATCCTTCAGTGCGAAGAGTGCTCCGGAGACAATCTGACGAATTCCAGACATGCAGAGATCTCGTTCGAGTCCAACAACCTGGAAGATTGCAAATGGACGAGCTTCTCTATGCATTCCCGGGACTCCTACGACATTTTTGGATCGTCCAACAAGGGCGTAGAACTCGCCTACGAGGGCATGTGCATCGAGGGAAAGAATATCCTGGGCGGCTTCTATATCGCCGGATACGATCACGTCTTCTACTCTGACTTCGTTGTCTCGTGCAGTAACGTGTTCGGCTGCGCAGGCCTCAAACACAAGCAGTACTGCATCCTCAATAAGCAGTACACCGAAGAGGAATACGAGAGGCTCGTCCCGAAGATCATCGAGAGGATGCGAGCGGACGGGGAATGGGGGGAATTCTTCCCCATCGAAATGTCTCCCTTCGCCTACAACGAGACCGTCGCGCAGGAGTACTTCCCCCTCACGAAAGAAGAGGTCCTGGAAAGAGGGTGGAAGTGGCGGGATCAGAAAGACGAGATGCCGAAGGTCGATCGCATCATCCCGGCCTCACAACTGCCTGATTCCATTGATGACATCCCGGACGACATCCTGAACTGGGCAATTGAATGTGAAACGACGAAGAGACCGTTCAAAGTCATTAGGCAGGAATTGGATTTCTACCGGAAGATGCGCCTAAGCGTTCCGCATTTCCATCCGGATGAGAGACACAGAAGGCGAATGGCACTCAGGAACCCCCGCAAGCTCTGGAACCGGGAATGCGCCAAGTGCCACAAGCCAATAGCGACAAGCTACTCACCGGAGAGACCGGAAACCGTATATTGCGAGGAGTGCTACTTGAAGGAAGTATATTGAAGAATTTTTCCTCTCCCCCAGACCCCTCCCCGCCCTACCCGCACACCTGCCCGGGGAGGGGAGCACGTTTTCAGGATTGCGCTGATGATCTCGGATGAAGCATGGCGTACCCCTGACTTTAATAGAGTTTCTCTCGAGCAGTCTCCCCCTCCCCGTGTGGGAACTGGTGTGAGGCGGGGAGGGGGCGCATAGGGGGGAGAGGATAAATTTTCTGCGCTATACTCCCCCCATGCAGCGCATCTGCCGCAACGTCTGGTGCCTTCAGCCCTTCGATATTACCACCGAGGATCTCGCGTTCTATGAGAAAGTCTCACCGGTGTTCTCTGGGAAAAAGGAGTTGATCCCGCCACCGAAACTGTGTCCGGAATGCCGCGACCAGCGTCGCTACACGTTTCGCAATGAACGCTCGCTCCACCACGGCACCTGCACCTCTTGCAGCAAAAAAATAATAACGATGTATGCGCCGGAAAGTCCGTTCAACGTATATTGCACTCCCTGCTATTTCAGCGACCGGTGGGACGCCGCATCATACGGACAAGCACTCTCGTTTTCCGAACCTTTACTCACACAATTCCAACGCTTGCGACAACGCATTCCAGTGCTGAGTTGCGATCAGTATCAATGTGAGAACAGCGACTATTCAAACATCTCCATCGGAAACAAAAATTGCTATCTCGTCTTTGCAACACGAGAAGCGGAAGAATGCTACTACGCGCGGAAACTGGTGAAGACACTGCAATGCGTCGACTGTGATTACGCCGACGAATCTCAATATTGCTACGAGTGTACAGATTGCCATCGCTGTTACCGCGTGCTCTTCTCTGAACAGTGCTACAACTGCTCGTCATCAGCGTTCCTCTTCGATTGCATCGGAGCGAAAAACTGCTTCCTCTGTAGCAATATTCGCAATAGGCAATACTGCTTCCGCAACCAGCAACTCACGGAAACAGATTACCGGCAGCAGATGAGCGATCTTGGGAGCAGACTGACCATCGGGCGCTTGCAACAAGAGTTTGCCACAGTGAAGACGGCGTCCATCCACCGCCAGAGCTTCAACGTATGCGCGGAGGATTGCATAGGAAACCACCTGACAAACTGTAAACGTTGTCTGGATTGCTTCGACCTCTATGGATGCGAAGAATGCATATACACCGTAGACACGATGAGCGGTGTCCACCACCTCATGGATTGTTCAAGCACGACAAAGGATAGCGAGTTCTCCTACGATTGCGTTTCCTGCTCCACATCTATCCACTCCGGGTTTTGTGTCGAATGCCGTGATGGGAATGTGGATTGTTTCTACTGCGATGCTACATACTCCTCGCAAAACCTCTTCGGCTGCGCAGGCCTCAAACACAAGCAGTACTGCATCCTCAACAAACAATACACCGAAGAGGAATACGAGAGGCTCGTACCAAAAATCATCGAAAAGATGCGTATGGACGGAGAGTGGGGGGAATTCTTCCCGGTGGAATTGAGCCCATTCGCCTACAACGAGACCGTCGCGCAGGAGTACTTCCCCCTCACGAAGGAAGAGGTCATGGAGAGAGGGTGGAAGTGGAGAGATCAGACGGACGAAATGCCGAAAGTTGATCGCATCATCCCTGCGTCCCAATTGCCCGATTCCATTGATGACATCCCGGACGACATCCTGAACTGGGCGATAGAGTGCGAGGCAACCAGGAGACCATTCAAGATCATCAAACAGGAATTGGATTTCTACCGGAAGATGAGATTACCCGTTCCGCACTTCCATCCGGATGAGAGACACAGAAGGCGAATGGCACTCAGGAACCCCCGCAAGCTCTGGAACCGGGAATGCGCCAAGTGCCACAAGCCAATAGCGACAAGCTACTCACCGGAGAGGCCGAAGATCGTGTACTGCGAGGAGTGCTACCTCAAGGAGGTGTACTGAAGTTATTGGTTCGTTGGTTATTGGTTATTAGTTCTTCGTTCCATGAAGGACATACTCGAAGCGGAGAACCAAAAACTAATAACCAATAACCAGAAACCTCCGCAGAGAGCTATACTCCCCCCATGCAGCAAACCTGCCACAATCCCTGGTGCAAGCAATCCTTCGATGTTACCGCCGAGGATTTCGCGTTCTATGAGAAAGTCTCACCGGTGTTCTCTGGGAAGAAGGAGTTGATCCTGCCGCCGAAACTGTGTCCCGATTGTCGCCAGCAACGGCGGTGGGCACTACGGAATGAGCATGTCCTCTACAGGAGGAACTGCGATTATTCGGGTAAGCCGATGATCTCGCTCTTTCCTGCAGATTCTCCCTATATCGTTTACAGCCAGGAATCATACAGGAACGGAGCGTGGGACGGGCTGAGTGCTGGTCACACGTTCGATTTCTCACTCCCCTTCTTCGATCAATTCCACTCCCTCCTCCTTGCCGTTCCCCACCGGGGGCTGCAGCAGGACGAAACGAACGTGAACTGCGATTTCACGACCTACGGCGGAGGAAACAAGAATTGCTACATGACGGCTGCCTGCATGTACTGCGAGGACGTATACTACAGCACGCGCTGCGCCATGACCAAAGACTCCGTGGACTGCTTCCTCTGTGTACGAGGGGAACTGCTCTACGAATGCATCTACTGCATCCAGTGCTACAACCTGCTCTACAGCAAGGATTGTTATAACTGCCGCGATTCCCTCCTCCTCGACCATTGCCACAACTGCTCCCACTGCATCGCATGCACGAACCTGCGCAACAAGGAGTACCACATCTACAACAAGCCCGTTCCTCCGGAAGAATTCGAGGATCGCAAAACAAAGCTTCTCCAAGGTTCCATCGGCAGAGAGCGGGAACAGTTCGACGCGTGGAAGATCACCCTGCCATGTCTCTTTGCACATCTGACGCACGCGGAGAATGTGACAGGTGACTACATCGATTCGGCAAAGAACTGTATGGATTGCTTCGGAATTCAGGTGCAAGCGGAAGACTGCCGGTACTGCCAGTTCTGCGGCATGCAGACTCATGATTTTATGGACGCCATCATGTGCGGCTTGGGCGATCTCTTCTACGAGACTGTAGGCGTGGGACCGGCCCACCGGTGCGCGTTCCTCACCTACGCCGAAGAAGCTGATGAGGTGTACTACAGCAATGACATCCTGCACTGCCAGTCATGCTTTGGCTGCACAGGACTCCAACACAAAAGTTTCTGCATCCTGAATAAACAGTACACGAAGGAAGAGTATGAGAAATTGGTTCCGAAGATTATCGGGCACATGCGATCAACAGGCGAGTACGGCGAGTTTTTCCCTGCCCGAATCGCCGTCCATCCATACAACGACACAGTGGCACAGGAGTATTTTCCCCTGTCGAAAGGTGACGTGGAAGCACGTGGTTGGCCTTGGCGCGACGAGGATCCATCTGACTCCGCAAAGAATGGCCAGTCCTTCAAATACATCAAACAGGAACTGGCTTTCTATCAGAAGATTGGCATCCAGCCTCCGACACTGCCTCCACGGGAACGGCACAGAAGGAGGGCGCGACAATGCAATCCGCATCATCTCTGGTCACGTCAGTGCCAGAAGTGCGGCAAGGATATCCGGACAACGTATTCCCCGGAGAGACCTGAAATCATCTATTGCGAGGAATGCTACCTCCAAGAGGTGTACTGACGCAAAAATCCTTTGACACTAGTAATACTAGTAATCTATACTATTCTTGTTTTCCTCATTCTTCATGATCAACGGGACACTCACGCTCTGGGGCAACGGCGCCGTCACCCTCCCGAAGGAATGGCGGGAGAAGTACGGTACGAAACATTTTTTCGCCCGTGAGGATGCACAGGGCTACCTCGTCATCATGCCGATCGTGGAAGTGGAGTACTACGAGAGTTCTCCAAAGGATTTTGGTCTGCGGTTCCCCATGGGTATGAGTCCGCAACGATTTTTAGAACTTATGAACGCCGCAGAGGGGAAACTGAAGACGGAAGACAGGCGAAAAACGCGCACATCACGCCGTAAGACCCATGGATGAATTCCAGAAATTTCTCCGGAGAATGGATGCGAAGTTGAAGGAGCGGCTCCGCAGGGCCGTGCAAGCCATCATGGAAAACAGGTTAGAAGGACTGGATATCGCGCCGATGCACGGGCAGAGAAACGCCTTCCGATGCAGAGTGCGGAATGTGAGGATTCTCTTCGTGCGTACGGGAGCTGGCAACGTGCTGTGCGGCATCGGCTTTCGCGGAGGTGTGTACCGGCGCCGCTAGGGCGTGCCTGCCTCCCGGAGACCTTCGGGCAGACGGAGAGGAAAGGGCGCTATACTCCCCCCATGCAGCACATCTGCCGCAACGCCTGGTGCCGTCAATCCTTCGAGATCACCGACGATGATCTGAAGTTCTATGAAAAGGTTTCCCCGGTATTGAACGGGAAGAAGGAGTTGATCCCACCTCCCACGCTGTGCCCCTCCTGCCGCTCGCACCGCCGCTACACCTATAGAAACGAGCGTCATCTCTACCGACGCCCCTGCAGCGCGAGCGGACGGAACATCATGGCGCTCTATGCGCCCGAGAAGCCGTTCCCCGTGTACGAACCCTCCATTTGGCACAGCGACGGATGGGATCCCAAGTCATTCGGTCGCGCATTCGATTTCTCCCGCCCGTTCTTCAATCAATACGGCGACCTTCAACGTGTCGTTCCCCGTATCGCGCTCGCCGCGGTCAATAATGAGAATTGCGACTATGTGAATCAGGTCTGGTACAGCAAAAATTGTTACCTCTGCACGGATGCGAGCTTCTGCGAAGATGCGCTCTATTGTTACGCCACCTACCATTCAAAGAATGTCGTTGATTGCGCACATACGCGCGAATCCGAGCTATCCTGCGATCTGACCGATTGCGTGCGATGCTACGGCTGCACTGCTCTTCTTGATTGTAAAGACTGCCACGACACCTTCTTCTCTGTGGATTGCGTCCAATGCAGCTGTGCAGCATTCTGCTGGAACCTGCGCGGCAAGCAGTACCACATCTTCAACAAACCGGTGAGCCGTGAGGAGTGGGAGAAATTCGTTCAATCCTTTCGCTCCGGTTCGGCAGCAAAGCGGGCGGAGGATGGCCGGATATTTGAGTCAATTCTCACCAAGGCCGTGCGACGGGCCAATCACAACATCCAATGTGAAGATTGCCTCGGAGATTACCTCCTGCATTCGCGTCGCTGCGATACTTGTTTCGATGGCGATCAGTCCGAAGACCTGAAGTACTGCTGCAGGATGGACCAACATGTAAAGTCCGCGATGGATATCGATCAGTCTTCAGATTTGGAGGTTGGCTACGAAAGTCTTTCTGTGGGAGGGCACGACATTCTCTTCTCAACGGCGAGCTGGTCCGTTTCGAATGCCAATCTCCTGTACTGCGATCTCATCTTAAATTCCTCCGATTGCTTCGGATGCGTTTGCATGAAGAATGGGAAGTACTGCATTCTGAATAAGCAGTTCACCAAAGAAGAATATGAGGAATTGGTCCCGAGGATCATTGAACACATGAGGAGAACCGGTGAATGGGGCGAGTTCTTTCCTGCCAAGTACTCCCCCTTCTGCTACAACGAATCCATGGCACAAATCTACTTCTTCCCCCTCTCGAAGGAAGAGGTTCTCAGGCGCGGCTGGCAGTGGCGGGATCAGAAAGACGAGATGCCGAAAGTGGACCGCATCATCCCGGCAACGCAATTGCCGGACTCCATCGATGATATTCCGGATGACATCCTGAACTGGGCGATAGAGTGTGAAACGACGAAGAGGCCGTTCAAGGTCATCAAGCAGGAATTGGATTTCTACCGGAAGATGCGCCTAAGCGTTCCGCATTTCCATCCGGATGAACGGCACAGGAGGAGAATGGCACTCCGAAATCCAAGGAAATTGTGGGATAGGGAATGTGCCAAATGCCACAAGCCAATCTCTACGAGCTATGCGCCGGAGAGGCCGGAAACTGTGTATTGCGAGGAATGTTATTTGAAGGAGGTATATTGAAGTTTTTGGTTTTTCGTTCCTGGTTTTTCGTTCTTCGCCCCGAGCAAGCCATCTGCAGGCGGAGAACCAAAAACTAATAACCAATAACCAGAAACCCCTCAGTCTCTATCGCCCCACTCCACATGTCCCCTTCCAAAACTTCGATCCGCCGGCTCCTCTTCCTTATCCTCTTCTTTCTCTTCTTCATCCTCTTCATCTTCTTCCTCTTCACCTCAATCATCCCTCCCCCCTCGTCGCTCCTCTCCCCTCCTGAACGCGGCACCGTTCGTATTCTGGATCGAAATGGAGCACTTCTCTTCGATGCCGCTCCGAAGGACTTCGGCGCGCGGAGAGCGATCCCTCTCGCGGAGATCCCGCAATCGCTCAAGGACGCCGTGATCGCCGTGGAGGATCGCTCATTCTATGCGCATAGCGGCATCTCCGTCCGTGGCATCGTGCGCGCCTTCATGCAAAATATCTCTGCAGGACGCATCGTCTCGGGCGGCAGTACCATCACCCAACAACTCGTCAGAAGCCGCCTCGGTTCGCCTGAACGCTCCATCGCTGGAAAAATCCGGGAGGCATTCCTCGCATATTGGATCGAACGGCACCTCACGAAGAATCAAATTCTCGAAGCCTACCTGAACTCTGCCTACTTCGGACACCGCTCGTACGGCATCGCAGCCGCTGCGGAGACCTTCTTCGGCAAATCACCGTCTGAACTTTCGCGCGCCGAGTGCGCCCTTCTCGCAGGACTGCCCCAGTCTCCGAGCGCGCTGGATCCTCTCTTCAATCTTGAACGCGCAAAAGACCGCCAGAAAACAGTCCTCGCCGCACTGGTACGGGAACAGAAGATGACCGAGGAGGAGTCGAAAGAAGCATTCGAGGAACCCCTCACACTCGCGCATGAACGCACGGAGATGAGAGCGCCGCACTTCGTCCAGTGGCTCCTCTCTGAGCGGGGAGAGGCATTTGCCGAAGGATCAGATGTGCGGACGACCATCGATCTCACTCTCCAGAGCGAGACGGAGCGCATCGTTGCAAAACAATTGAAAAAGCTGAAAGACAAGAACGTCACCTCGGCTGCCGTCGTCGTGATCCATGCAAAAACCGGCGATGTCCTGACGATGGTTGGCTCTGCGGATTACGGTGATGATACCCACGACGGGCAGGTGAACGTGGCTCTTGCGCCACGCCAACCTGGTTCCACACTCAAACCGTTCACCTACGCACTCGCGCTCGCAAGCGGCTCTACGCCTGCGACGACCGTCGCGGATACGGAAGCCCAATTCGCAACGGCAGAGGGTCTGCCCTACACTCCGCGTAATTACGATTACGGAGAACACGGTCTCGTGCGCTACCGCGAGGCTCTCGCAAACTCCTACAACATCGCTGCCGTCAAAGTACTTCAGAGAGTCGGCGTACA
Organism: Candidatus Peregrinibacteria bacterium; assembly: GCA_043798355.1. Lineage (GTDB taxonomy): Bacteria > Patescibacteriota > Gracilibacteria > Peribacterales > Peribacteraceae > JAZDOT01. The sequence continues at coordinate 30,492 of JAZDOT010000028.1, read as the reverse complement.
ACGCCTGATGGACTTTCTTGCTGCCGCCGGCATCACGACCCTCACGCACAATGCGGAGCACTACGGGCTGGCCCTCACACTCGGAGACAGCGAAGTGAAACTCCTCGAACTCACGCAGGCGTATGGCATTTTCCCGCGCGCCGGCAGCACGCTTCCCCTCCGCACGCTCCTCACTGATCCGACTCCGGCAGGAAAACACATTCTGGATGAGCGCGTGGCATGGCTCATCACCGATATTCTGAGTGATCCCTCCGCCCGACTCCCGCAATTCGGCGAAAACGGCCCCCTCTCCTTCGATTTCCCCGCAGCGGCAAAGACTGGAACGACCAGAAACTCCCGCGACAACTGGACGATCGGCTACACAGAAGATGTCCTCGTCGGCGTCTGGGTCGGCAATGCGGATAATTCGCCGATGAGGGATACGTCGGGCGTCACCGGTGCGGCTCCCATCTTCCATGACGTCCTCCTCGCGGCAACCGCGCTGCTCCCCCGAAAGGAATTTCACATGCCTGAGGGGATCCAAACGCAGACCATCTGTCGCCTCTCCGGCAAGCTCCCGAGCCCCCTCTGCCCGCAAACGATCGAGGAGAAATTCATCGCGGGAACGGAGCCGACGGAGCCGGATGACATCTATCGATCCTTCACCATCGACACACGAAACGGGTTCCTTATGAATAAGAATTGTGATCGAAGATTTGCGCAAGAGAAAGTCTTTGCTGTCTTTCCGCAGGAAACCGAGCGTTGGGCCCGAGAGCAGGGCTGGCCGGATCCTCCGACCCGCCTGTCTCCTCTCTGTACATATCAAAACAATTTCTCTTCTCTCTCCTCTTCTTCCTCTTCATCTTCTTCATCCTGGTTGGAGATTTCCCACCCTCAACCGCTCGACAGCTTCCGCCTCGACCCTCTCGTTCCCGACTCCTCCGAATCCATCATCTTCACGGCGCAGGCATCCAAAGACATCGATACCGTCGTCTGGTTCGTTGATGGGAAGAAAGCGGGAGATGGCACGTACCCCGACTTCCGCTTCGCGTGGGAACCATCGCTCGGAACACACACGCTTGAGGCGCGCGCTGGCTCCCTGACCACCCGCATCCAGTTCGAAGTGGTGAAGTGATGTATCGGCTCACTACTTCTATAAACCTCCACTGGGTGGTGGCGCGCCACCCTTCGACTCGCCCCGCATTCGCGGGGCTCGCTCAGGGCAAGCGGGATCCATCATGAAACGCGCCGACGCCTGCCATGAGCCTGTCGAATGGGTCGCCGGAAAAGGTGGCAAAAAATGGTAAGGAACGCCGTTTCTTTTTATCAGTCTTTCTTCTATAATAACTATGAACACCAAATACCCATGTCAGCGATCGGACCCGAAGCCCTCCGGCAAAACTTGACTGCTTCCGACATCATCACGTCCACGCAAAGCCGCCTCTCCACACTCAGTCACACCATCGCCTCCTCCGGCATGAATGTCATCGGCGGAGCCGCGAAGAATGTCCTCGGTGTCGGCCTTGATATTCTCCCGGCCGCTGCAGGGATAGGGCTCCTCATCTACGGAACGAGAAAACTCATGAGCGGCCTCCTCGGCACAACGCCGCCGAAGTTGCTCGGATGAGATGCCTGCCGTCTTGCATACGGAGATTACGGCCCAATATTTGATTGAACCGCCCTCTCCGCTCGTTTACACTCACTGACACGTGGGTCGGCCCCGCACCAGGCGCTCACTGCGTTTGCGCCGATGCGGGGCGAGTAATTCATCTGTTATACTGCTCTTTGTTTCTCTGTTGCTTCCGTGGGTCGGTAGCGAAGTGGCCAAACGCGCCTGACTGTAAATCAGGTGGCTTATGCCTTCGGGGGTTCGAATCCCTCCCGGCCCACCAGAATAATACGTCTTCTATAAGCCATATAAATTGTAGTTGCTCAAATAGTAATATTCATATATAATACCACTATGGGACAAGAGGTAAAGAAGCTTCTGCCAATGGCGGATCAACTAAAACGCACTCAGCAACCGATAGAACATGAGGTACCAGTCGATAGTGTTCATCAGAAAGTCACCGACATTCTTCAGCCGGCTTCTGAAGGGGATAGTTACTTGGCTGCTGGATATGTGGAGAAGGCACTTCAAGCGTACACTTTTGCGAAGGAACAACCTCCGAAGCTAAAGCTGATTGCTGCCGGCCAACAGTGCTTGGATCGATGTGATATCGATGAAGCAATGCTTGCATATGGAGCCGCTGGAGTGTCCCCTCCCGCAGGAAGATTGGCGGCGATAGGAGATGAGTGTTTCCCGAAAGAAGGCGTCATCCACAAGGATACGATGCGGTTCGGCATCAAGGCTTATGCCGCTGCGAAAGACACGGCAAAACTCATTGCTGTGGGGGATCGTTATAGGCAGGATCAATTCAATTATAAAATTGCTATCGAGGCATATAGTGCAGCGAATGCCCGTGCAAAATTGGTTGCAATGGGTGATTTGCTGGCACAGGATCCAACTCTCATGCTTCATGCAGCACTTCAGGCATACATAGCAGCTGGATCAAAAGATAGCGCTATTGCTTTAGGGGATAGATATATGCATCAGTATCTACATTACAGAACTGTCATTCTGGCCTACACTTGGGCTGGCGCGAAAGACAAACTGAAAGCAGCTGGCGATTACTATACAAAAATGGGACTTCGTTCTGAAGCACAGGAAGCATATGCCGCAATGTCCGTGGAAAGGGTTTCACACTTATCTGAAACATAATACATGCGTCTCTTCTAGACTGATTTGGGAGGGTAGGCTTCTTTCACATCCTTACCCTCCTCTTGCACCATCATAGCCACCTGTTAGGGAAGCAGGATGTTCCAACTCAGTCTAATCTCGTCCGCCACATCGAAATTTTACCGCGTTTTTGCTTTCTTTACCGCAGAACGGCAGGTCTTGCTCTCCGATACAAAAGAACGCTGCATTTCGTTTGCCATGCGCGCCACCTTGAGGAAGAAGGTTTTCCGTTCACGAGCCGACAAACGAGAGAAATCTTTGGAAGTCATGGGGACAAATCTTAGCTGAGTTTTTGCCTGCATGTCCATTTACCAGACTTCACCGATACGAATGATCAAGCCGAGACTCCTGACGCCATGACACCCGCTGTCTCCTGTTCCCCCCTCATGAGCAACCAGATCCCAAGCACGATCGGAACGAATCCCAGGATCTGATACTTCATGATGGGTTCTCCTAGCGCGAAGAACGCCACGAGGAGGGTGAGCGCCGGCGTCATGCTCTCCAGAGAAATAGCCTTCGTGATGGGGATGTGATGGATCCCATCAATCCAGAGGATCTTCGAGAGCCCGAAGAGGAGGATGCCGTTGATGACGAGAAACCAGAACGAACCCGCGAAGGCCGCTCCCGACGGGATCGGTTCAAGTAGCATTGCAACGCAGAGGAGGAAGAGACCGCTGAAGACGCTCCGGAAGAACATGATGCACTCGGCACTCACGGCTCTGCGCGCCCGCTGCGCGTAGAAATTCCCGATGGGTCCGAAGACGGTCGCAAGCAGCACGAGGAGATCCCCGCTGTGCCAACCGGAAGATTTTGGAGCGAGGATCACCGCCGCCCCAAGCGCCATCGAGACGGCCCCTAAGATACGGCGGAACGGAAGATGCTCATGACGGACGATGACACCGAGAATCAGAAACGAGAAGAAGATCTCCATGAGGCTCACGATGGAGGCATTGCCTGCCGTCGTGTGCGCCAACCCCAGGAACATGAGCCCGTAGAAGATGATGCCGATACTCACAGAGGCGAGCAGAATGTCCTTCCATGCGGAGCGCATTTTTAATTCCCTCCATCGGCCTCTCACCGTGAGCACGATCGCGAAGAAGAGAGCCCCGAAGAGTGTCGAGAGGGCGCTGGAGAGCATCGGACCCATGCCGGAGAACGTCAGGATCGTGATGACGGGGAACAGGCTCCAGAGGAGCGTCGAAAGGAAGATTGATAGTTCGCCTTTTCGTGTTTCGGATAGAGGCATACTCAGGTGTGGAACTTCTTTCCTTCATACCGCACAAGCTTCAGGAGGCTCTGCTGAGAGAGGATCTCCTTACTGAGCGGGTCGTCGTAGTCGGAGTCGTACACTACGGTCGTGATCCCGGCGTTCAGGATCATCTTCGTGCAGATGACACAGGGAAAGCAGTTGCAGTAGAGCGTTCCTCCTTCAATCGAAATTCCCAGCTTCGCCGCCTGCGTGATGGCGTTCTGCTCCGCGTGTGTTCCGCGGCAGATCTCGTGACGCTGACCCGACGGAATGCCGAGTTTCTGTCGCAGACATCCTCCCATTTCCGCGCAGTGCGGAACGCCGCGCGGCGCACCGTTGTAGCCGGCGGTCAATTGTTGGGAATCCTTCGCGATCACCGCGCCGACACGACGCCTGAGGCACGTCGCGCGCTTCGCCCACGTGTAGGCGATCTCCATGAAAATTTCCGAGAAGGTCGGCCGGTCTTCACCCGAGAGAAGACGGAGAAAGTGATCCATTTTCCTCTGCAGTTCTTCGATCGATCCGTCGTTCACGATGGTGTAGCCCACGAGTTCAAGACACTTCCCGACCTGCTGGCCGCCTTCACTCTCGCCGACTCCCCTCTCGCGGTCGAGACGCTTGAGAATCTCATCGGGCGAGAGAACGGCCACTTCGCGGTCGCGCTCCGTCACGCGGGCGATGATGAGATCCGAAGGTGCCGTGATGCCGACCACCTGAAAACCCGGGAGTTTCTTAAGCTCATCAATCTCCGCAGGATTGCGGATGCCGTCGATGATCCAGTCGAAGGAAGGATCCCGCAAGACTGCTTCGCGCACCCTGATCCCGAGCACGCCCGGACCGCCACTCGAGCGAAGATCGTTGCCTGTGTTCTGTAAATTCTCGCGCGTATGCGTGATTCCGCGCTTGGTCGCTTCCTCCCGCACCATGTCGGAGAGCGAAATAGAACGGTATCCGCGCCCGGAGAGCATCTTCACGATTTCCCCCTTGCCACTGCCGAAGGAGCCAGTGAGTCCGATGTATCGGGACATGAGTGGATTATGGCGAAGGAACATAAAGATTACAAAGAAATCAAAGAGGACAAAGAGTACAAGGATCGTCCCAAAGCCGTCATAGGCAAATTCCTTGTACTCTTTGTCCTCCTTGTACTTTTCGCCCTACTCCCTCTTCATCTCCAACAGTGCCTCCCGGACAGCCTCCTCCACCGTCTTCATTGCGATCCCCTCGCTTTTCAATTTCCCATTGGAGAGGATGCAGTTGCTGCGGCCGACTCGCACCACCGCGGGAAGATCTTCGAGTGTGAGCCGTTGGAACGCGTGGTTCGGATCAATGATCGAACGGTACATCTCCATGATGCCGTACGGCGAGATGGCATCGTCATTCACGACGTTGAAGACGCCGGTTTTTCTGCGTTCGATGAGCAGCGTCGCTGCCTTCAGAAAATCCGGAAGGTAGGTGATGGAATTTGGGACATCGAGAACGCGCTGATAGCGCGAGAGCTTCGTGAGGAGACTGCGTGGGTTCTGGCTTCCATCGAAGGGCATCCGCAAGCGCAAAACGAGGACGGGAAACTCACGGAGCATCTGGTCGCTCCACGCTTTCGTCCGCGAATAGAAACTCCCCGTGAAATTGGGCGTGTCCTCTTCGGTATACCCCCTGCCGCCGTTATCGCCTTCGTAAATACAGCCGGAACTGATGTGCATCCAATAGATCCCCCTCTCCGCACACGCATCGAAAAGGATGAGGGGACCCGTGACATTGCTCCTGAGCGTCTCCTCTTTGTGATCCTCACACCAGTCCACATTGGGCCGTCCGGTCTTCCCGGCAGCATTGATCACGACATCGGGCTTCTCGCGGTCGAGGATGTCTGCAACGGCTCCAGAGTCGGCAATGTCCGTTGGCGGGGTGATCGCACCGGGATACTGCCGGAGGAAGAGTTCGCCGAGGTAGCCAAGAGCACCGAACATGAGGACGCGCATAGACGAAGCGTACAGCGATCGGCGATCAGCGGACAGTACTTTCCTTACCTACCTTACCTACTTTACCTTCCTAACCTTCCAACTTCCCAATCCCCTGTACAACAGCAGGTAACTCACGTGTAGAATACCGTCTATCATGCCTCCTAAGCGAAGATCCATCCACAGGAAATCCTCCCGGAAGAAGGCGGAGGGCCTCGACCTGAAACCAACAACGCGCCGCCTCATCAGTGCCGTCGCCCAGATCGGCACGGGGATCTTCCTCTTTCTGGTGCTCCGTCAGGAAGCCGGCATCATCGGGAATGCGCTTGCGAAGATGCTCACGTTCTTCTTCGGTTCCTACGGCTATCTCTTCCCTTCGTTCCTCATCTGCTCAGGACTCCTGCACGCCTTCTCCTCCAACGAAGGCCGTTTCGAAGCCAAACGCAGTATCGGCCTCGTGCTCTGCTTCCTTGCTTTCCTCGGCATCATGCACCTGCGCGCTCCCGTGGAATCCCTGGCGGCTGAGCGGGATGCCCTGGCTGGAGCCGTGGGGTTCACCGTTGCGGTTCCATTCGTCCTCTTCGCGAGCAAAGCAGTCGGCTTCACCGTGCTCGCGTGCGTCTTCGTGATCGGCCTCACCATCGCCTTCGAGCCAGATCTCTCTGCGCTCGCCCGCTCTGTCCTCTCCCTGTTCCACCGGGATGTGAAGGTCGTTCGGCGGACCCGCGCGGCCACCCGTGAGGAAGAGGAATGGGAGGAGGGAGCCGAAGCGAAAGAGGGCGATTTCCTCGATGAAGAGGGGGATGAACTCAATATCGTCCGCCCGGCCTTCGCACACGGCGCTTCGGCCGGCGGGCCGGCGTTCGCACGCCAGATCGTGAAGGAGAAGAGCGCGAAAATGGTCAAGGAATCCGCAAAGGACCGCTTGGAAATGACGGACAAACGCTTCGAGGAGTGGAACTTCCCCGGTTACGACCTCCTGGATGCGAGCCACAGCGAACTCGCCGTGGACGACGAGGAGCTCAAAAAGCAGGCCCGCATGATCGAGGAGAAGTTCAAGGAATTCGATATCGACGTGACGATGCGGGAAGCCCACCCTGGACCGACCGTCACGCAGTTCACCCTGCAACCCGCCGAAGGCGTGCGCCTGAGCAAGATCGCCAGTCTGAAGGACGACCTCGCGCTCGCGCTCTCCGCCCATAGCCTTCGCCTGGAGGCTCCCATTCCCGGCAAAGGTCTCGTCGGCGTCGAGATGCCGAACAAGGTCCGCACGACCGTGCATCTGAAAGAAATCCTGGAGAGCCCCGAGTTCGCCCAGTCCACCTCCTCCCTCACGCTTCCGCTCGGGCGCGACGTCTCGGGCAATGCAGCCATCGCCGTGCTGGAAGATATGCCCCACCTCCTGATCGCGGGAGCAACCGGCTCGGGGAAGTCGGTCTGCATGAACACGTTCCTGACCTCGCTGCTCTACCAGAACGCTCCGCACGAACTGAAGTTCATCCTCATCGATCCGAAACGCGTCGAGCTCATGCCCTACGACGGTATCCCGCACCTCCTCACCCCCGTCATCACCGAGTCCGAGAAGGCCCTGCAGGCCCTGCGATGGGCCGTCGCCGAGCTGGGGAGGAGGTTACACCGCTTCTCGGGCGCCGGCGCGCGCAACATCGACGAATTCAACGAGAAGCAGACCGAGGAGGAAAACCTCCTCCCGCGGATCGTCATCGTCGTGGATGAACTGGCCGACCTCATGATGCGCCAACACCGGCGCGACACCGAGACCATGATCGCTCGCATCGCGCAGATGGCCCGCGCGGCGGGTTTGCACCTCATCATTGCGACCCAGCGCCCCAGTGTGGACGTCATCACGGGTCTCATCAAAGCCAACATCCCCACCCGCATCGCCTTCCGCGTGGTCTCCGCCGTGGACTCCCGCACGATCATCGACGGAATCGGTGCCGAAGACCTGCTGGGCAAGGGGGACATGCTCTACATGACGGCTGCCGTCCCCTACCCCGTGCGCATCCAGGGGATCTTCATCTCAACAAAGGAGACCGAACGTGTGATCAACGCCGTGAAGATCGCCGGCGGCGGAAAGATCACGGAGCAGATCGGCTTCGCGGAGGAAGGCGAAGAAGGGGAAGAGGGCGAGGAGGGTACGGAAATCGACTCCGATGGACCCGCTCCCGGCATGATCGACCTCGAGGCCGACGACAACGGCGGGGATGACCTCTTCTTCGATGCCGTGCGCGTCGTGCAGCAATCGGGCAAGGCCTCCGCCAGTCTCCTGCAACGGCAGATGAAGGTCGGCTACGCCCGCGCCGCACGCCTCCTCGACATCATGGAGGAGAAAGGTCTCATCGGTCCGGTGGACGGGGCGAAAGCGAGGAAAGTGTATATGGAGAAAGTGGCGGTGTAGCGAAGAAGAGGAAACAGAGGACTCCGAAGACGCCGAGGATACCGAAGAGGATAAGGATTTTTTATTTTAAAAAAAGGAACCGAATAAGGTTCCATAGGCCTCTGACAAAAATCCTTTTCCGCCAGACAAAGGTGAAAAAAACATGGAAGAAGAATAGAAGGTAAGATGACGACATGCAGCTCCTCCTCGGCACCAATAATAGAGGCAAGATCATCGAGATTTCCGAAGTCCTGAAAGATCTTCCGATCGAGATCGTCTCCCCGCGAAGCCTATCGATGACGGAAGACCCGGAGGAGTCCGGCAAGACATTTGAAGAGAATGCCATCCAAAAAGCAAAGTTCTACTTCTCCCGCACAGGACTCCCCACCGTCGCCGACGACTCCGGCATCATCGTGGAAGCACTCAAGGACGAACTCGGCCTCCACACGCGCAGGTGGGGCGCAGGACAGAACGCCACGGATGAGGAGTGGATCGATTTTTTCCTGAAGCGCATGAGGAAGGAGAAGAACAAACGTGCATGCTTCATCTGTACCTTGGCATACATCTCTTCACCAAAGACAGGCTCCCCTCTCCCGGCAGGCAAGCCACGTCGCTCGCGAGCGACGTGGCAAGCGGGCGGGGTGGGAGAGGGGTTGGGGGTGAGGCAAGCGACAGCCAAAGTCTTCGAAGGCCGCTGCTCCGGCGTGATCACCGACTCCCTCGAAGCCGACTACCTCCCCGGTCTTCCGATCTCCGCCTGCTTTAAGCCAGACGGCTTCGATTGTGTATTCTCAGCCTTAAAAATCGAACAAAAAAATAGTACGAGTCACCGGGGGAGAGCCGCACTTCAACTGGCTGGGTACCTGCGGATCACACTTGCGTAAAATCAAGGTTCATCACCTTCGCCCACACCTCCTTCACCACTTTTTTCAGTTCAGCAATCTCCGAGTCTGAAATGACGAAAGATCGCTGCACCGGATGCTCACTCCCCTCTCCGATGAAATCCAGAATAAATGTTTTGGGAGTCAGAACGGAGCCCTTCTCCGCAAGGAGAAGGGCGTAGAAGACGAGCTGGCGATAGTAATCCCCGTCATCCCTGATCTCCTTCTCAGTCTTCGGTCTTCCGGTCTTATAATCGATGATGACGGCATCGGAAGCATTCGGATGAAGAAGATCGATCCGGTCGATCTTCCCTTTGATCGGCACTTCATCGGCATGCGTCGCGAGGCTGTACTCAACAGCATGGACAATGGGGAGCTCCCCTGCGAAACGGTCTTCGAAGTAACTCGGGAGCGCCTCCTCGCCGATGGCGCGCAGCCGTGCTCGTTCTGCATCCGTGAGAATCTCACGCTCTTCGAGGTAGCGGCGGAATGCGGCGACGAAGGCCTCCCTGTCCATGGGCGTGTTCGCAATGGCAGCGAGTCCCCATTTCCGGAGCGCATCGTGCACGGCATTGCCGTAGATGAGACTGGACGTCTTCGCAGTCGGCATCTGCAGGAGATCCATCTCGAGGAAGATCTTCGGATCCTCGAGGAAATGATTCAGTGCCGTGACGGAGAGGGAGTAGTCCGAAAGCCGCTCCCGCAGGAACGCTTTCATTTCCGCGTCGAAATCCCGGACAGGCTCATGGAGGAAGAGCGAAACCTCCGCGGGATTCTTCAGATCTCTCTCCTCCTCCGGAAGTCTCCCCGCTTCGGCGAAAAATCCCGATGGCGAGACGGAGCGCGATTTGTCTCCGGTCGTGAGCTCCTTCGCGCAGGTGAAGATCAATTCATGTTTTGCCCGCGTCATCGCGACATAGGCGACTCTCCGTTCGTCCTGATTCTGTTCGAAAGACTTCTGCTCCTTCTTCCAACCAAAGAGAAGATCTTCCGGCAGGGAAATGGAAGGCGGATGACGCCGCTTGTCCCAGTGCCCCTCACGGAAGTTTGGAAGAATCACAACGGAAAACTCCAGCCCCTTGCTCTGGTGCGCCGTCATGAGCTGCACCCCCTCCTCAGTGAGATGCGGAAGACTGTAGCTCATCCGGAGATCCGCGTACTCCGGCTTTTCGAAGAGTTCCAGATCACTCAGGAACGCCTCGAACCCGAAAGATGGCTGCTCGTAGGCACGCGACTTCAGGCGATCGAAAAACGCCTGCAGTGCGGCGAAATCCGCCGCATGGAATCCCTCACCCTTCTCGCCCTGCCGCGCAAGAGCGATGAGCCCCGTCTCCCTGAGAAGATGCTCGAGCGTATCGACGACGGTCCGCGTCGGGAGTTTGTTGTGAAGATCGAAAATCACGTCGCGAGCCCTGACGAGAGCCGCCCGGTCGATCAGTTTCACCCCCGAATCGGAATCATTCTCCTCTACTGTGAGAAGGATCTTCTGTAACGTTTCCTCGTCTTCGCGGGACTTCAGACAGAGACGGAAAATGTCCGCTGGATGACAGGCGAAGCACGCGGAAGACAGTGCTGCCGCAAGGGCTGAAGTCAAATGTGGATCTGCTGTAGCACGCAGGATCGCAATGGTCTGCTGTACATACGGATGACCGAGTAAATCTGCCTTACCTTTCGTTTCTACCGGAATGTTTCGGGCCAGCAAGATGTCAAAATAGTGAAGCAGCTCGGCATTCGTCTGCACGAGCACGGCGATCTCATTCACGGGCACTCCCCGGTCCATGCGTTCACGAATGAGATCGGCGACCAGCCACGGCTCCGTATCGTCGCTGGGGGCGAAGAGCAATATCGGAAGGGGGGCAGGATCCTTGGATGCAGAAACGAGATGCTTATCCAATCCTTCGATGCGCCCGACCAGCCGCTCGGTATTCCTGGAAATCAGCGCTTCCGCTGCATCGAGGATGGGCTGCGCGCAGCGGTAGCTCTTCGTGAGGACGATGAGGGGGGCACGAGAGAATCTGTCGCGGAAACGCATAATATTGGCGACGGTGGCCCCCTGGAAACGGTAAATGGCCTGATCGTCGTCGGCGACTACGAAGAGGTTGGGCTTGTCTTCAGGATCCCGCGGAGTCGTCAGGAGTTCGATGAATCGATACTGCGCCCCGTTCGTATCCTGAAACTCATCCACCAGGATGTACTGGTAACGTTCCTGCAGAGAGGCGAGGAGCCAATCTTCCTCTTCGAGTGCACGGATGGCATACAGAATCATATCCTCGTAGTCGTAGCGCTGGGTGCTTTCCAGCATTTCCTGATACCGGAAAAAAACTTCGAGGAGCTCACGGAACTTCCGAGCAATGATCAGGTTCTTCTCGTGCACTTTCGTCCCCTCTTTGCTCTTCGATGACAGATCGGCCTCGTACGCATCTGCAATCTTCATGAGCTGCCCGCTTTCCGTCACCCCTTCGCGTTTCAACTGGCTGATTCTGTCGATAATTTCCCGCGTCTTACCGTAGGGCTGTTTTCGGTTCACGAGGATACAATCCGGCAAGAGTTGATCAATTATTTTGTTCACCTGACGGTATCGCTCGACGTCGCTGATTTGTTCGAGGGCGGAAAATGCATCGAAGACCAGAGGATGTTCCATGATGAGGTCATTGCAGAACCCGTGGAAATTCCGAACCGTCACGCCGTAGGCATCCTGTCCGATGAGCGACCGGAGCCGTTCGCGCATATTCACCGAAGCACTCACGGAGAATGTCAGACAGAGAATGTTCCCGGGCCTCGCATGCGTTTTCTTCAGGATGTTCGCGACGCGCATGGCAACGACCTCTGTCTTTCCTGTCCCCGGACCGGCAACGCACATCACCGGCCCCTCGATGGTTTGCACCGCCTCTTTCTGCGCATCATTCAAACGATCCAGTGATTTCTGAAACTGGGATTGCCTGCCCGCGGACACGGGACTCTGATCCTGAGCTGACTTCTTCTCTGAAGGAGACATGGAGGAAGCATAGCAGACGGAAGTGCCCGACAGATCAGATCTGTCCGCTCTACTGCGCATCACTATGATATTTCATGCAACTTCTCCATTTGCGCACATATGGTAGAGTCTGAAGAAATCATTCTTTTCCCCTCTCTCGTATGGTTGTCATCGCCAAAATCCTCGTCCTCGTGGGCGCTCTGAACTGGGGACTCGCCGGCCTCGGTTATTTCCTCGGTCAGAACCTCAACGTCGTGAACCTGCTCCTCGGATCGCAGCCGACCATCGAAGCGGTGGTCTACCTGCTCGTGGGCTTAAGCGCGATTGTCGTTATTTGGAAAGGACAGAAGTAAAGCGTGGGAGACAAACCTGCGGTTTTTCTCTCACGGCCCCACTTTTCCCTGAAAGGTGCGGCTCCAGCGCGGGTACCCCGCCCTTCGACCAAGCTCAGGGCGCCCTGAGCGACGAGTCCTGCAGAGCAGGACGAGGAGTCGAACGGGCGAGACCCGCGCTTCGCCGAATATTTTATTGCTTCGGACAATGAGTCTGATGACAGAAGATGGCATATCTATTACGATGCAACTATGGATATCGTTTACAAGAGCCTCCTTGCTTTCGTCATCACGGCCATTATCCTCCTGGTCGAACGGTACTCCGGTTCGAGAATCGCCGGCGCCATCGGGGGAATCCCGATCGTTTTTGCTATCGCCTACGTCCTGATCTCGTATCACACAAGGAACCTTATGCAGATGAACGAATTTCTCTGGGGGGGGTAATCGGCGCTGTTGCCGGAGTCCTCTTTTGCGTCGTCCTCATCTTCCTTAATACTCATTTCTTGAGATACTTCTGGGTCAACTTTATCGCTGCCTATGCGCTGTGCTTCTTCTTCGCACTCATTGCATCCCACTTTTCAACCAAAGGATCATAAAGGAAACCTGTTCGCTGTTCGCTTTTCGCTGTCCGCCCGCTTCTTGCGGGGTTCGCTACGGCGACTGGCCGCTAGCGAGTCAATTCATACGCACAGTGGTCGCACTTGTAGAGCTTCTTGTCGTTGCGCACGACCTGCACCAGCGTCCCGCGCAGGCACTCCGGGCAGAGCTTGCCCTGACTGAAGGCCTGCACCGCAGAGAAACCGACGCGCTTTCCGGCACCCCCGTGCTCGCGGATAGTCATGGACCGCGGATGATCGCGCATCTTCTGGAGCACCTTGGCCTCGATCTGCCGGATGCGCTCTCTGGTGACGCCGAACTCCTTGCCGACCTCTTCCAGCGTGTGGCCGATGCCGTCCTTGAGCCCGAAGCGCATCTCGATGATCTTGCGCTCGCGGGGAGTTAAAAACTCCAACATGGCGTGGACGTTCTCCTTGCGCAATTGCCGGTTCGTCGCCTCGAACGGATTCACGGCTTCTTCGTCCTCGATGAAGTCCCCGAGCTTGCTGTCCTCTTCGGAACCCACGGGAGACTCCAGTGAAATAATATCCTGACTGATCTTCTGGATGTGACGGACTTTCTTGATATCCATCTCCATTTCGACAGACAGTTCCTCCACCGTGGGCTCGCGGCCCAGCTCCTGCACGAGACGACGCTGCGTATGCGTGAGTTTGTTGATGGTTTCCACCATGTGGACGGGGATGCGGATGGTGCGCGCCTGATCCGCGATGGCGCGGGTGATGGCCTGCCGGATCCACCATGTGGCGTACGTGGAGAACTTGAATCCGCGTTCCGGATCGAACTTCTCCACCGCGCGGAAGAGGCCGATGTTCCCCTCCTGAATGAGATCGAGGAAGGAGAGACCGCGACCGATGTACTTCTTCGCGATGGAAACGACGAGGCGCAGGTTCGCTTCGGCCAGCTGTTGCTTGGCGGAGGCATCCCCCTTGCGGATGCGGCGCGCCAATTCGACTTCCTTGCGCGCATCGATGAGAGGAACCCGTCCGATCTCCGAGAGGTACATCCTGACCGAGTCGTTGCTGATCTCGAGGAGGTCCACTTCGCGCTCACGGCGTCGCTTGTTCTTCTCCTCCTCCGTGATCTCCTTCTCGTTCATAGCGATCCCCGCCGTCGCGATGACATCCAGAACGGCATCGTCGTCATCCGTATCCATCTTCTCGGCCGTCGAGGCCGTCTCATCGTCATCCTCTTCGGCCTCCGGTGTTTCCCCGGTCTCATCCTCGGCATCATCAAACGTGGCGATCTCCGTCAGATCCTGCGTGGGTTCTGGGACCGTGAGCTCCGCCTTGCCCTTGCGCTCCCAAATGAGCGTGTCTTTCACGTCGATCACCTGGATGCCAAGATCGGTGAGGAGCGTGTAGATCTCGTCCAGGAGGTCGACGTTCTCCTCCACCGTCGGAACCGCCGCCATGATTTCCTGATGGGTGACATAACGCTGTTCCCGCCCCTTCTTGATGAGATGCTTGACCGCTTCGGGAAATTTCTTCAAGTCGTCGTCGGTCGGTTGCGCGATGAATTTCCGCGGGTGGGAGGCCATGGCCGAGCCAGTATAGGTGAAATAAACCGAACGCCAAGAGAAAATGGATTGAAGTGAACAGCGATCAGTGAACAGCGATCAGCCTTCGCGTGAATGGAAACTGTCCGCTGCGCGCTGTTCGCTGACCGCTCTATCCCGCCATCTTCGCCAGCTTCAGCACCTGATGGTACTGCGTCGTCAGCTGCGCTTCGTCCACGGTCTTCCCGGCTCGATGCGCTTCCAGAATTTGTCTGGAGAGCTCGCGTTGCTTGCCCGTGATGGTCTCTCTGTTCGCCTGCTGGCAGTTATGCCGGATCTCTTTGACCGCCAGCGACTGTGCCCAATCGGTAAACCCGTGCTGCTCCGCCTCGAGTTGGAGGATTGCCGCGCGCTCCCGTTCTTCTTCCGTGAGCGTGAGAACGGGGAGCAGTTCTTTCGCGTCGACCGGCGCATCTTTGATCGCACGATACAGGGAGGCGGCAAATCCCTCCTCCGGGGGAATGAGCTCCCTCAGATACCCACGGAGCGCGGGATACAGAAGAAAAAGGGAAAGGGCGGTCTCCATCCGGGAAACGTATTGTTGCGGTTGCGAAGAAGGACGGGACTCCGCTGCGACAGGGCGAGATGGAGCAGATCGTTCGGTCGCCTGGAATGATTCGAGATCCCGGGAGAGCGCCGTCTCCGTGCTCCCGAGAACGGTAGCGAATCTCCGGATCTCGTTCTCGCGTTCCACCGCACCGGGAATGGCGAGGAGGAGCGGGAGAATCCTCTGCAGTGCCGATCTCTTCGCTGCAGTCGAACTGAGATCTTCCCCCTGCAGTTCCTGGGAAACGACATCGAGGTAAGGAAGACCCTTCTCCGCCAAGAGCTGATGGAGCAGTTCCGGACGGGAACGAGCCACTTCATCCGGATCTTTCTCGGGGAGCTTGATCGCACGGACCTGCAGACCCTCCGCCGTGCAGAGACGGTATGCGCGCTCAGAAGCCCCCCGACCGGCGGAATCCTGATCGAGACAGAGAACCACGCCCTCCACATACCGTTTGAGCAATGTGACGTGCTGTTCCGTCAGCGCGGTACCGCTGACTGCTGCAACATTCTCGATGCCGACTTTCCAGCAGGCCATCACATCGAAGTACCCCTCCACGAGGATGACGCTCTTCTCCCTGCGCATGGCTTCCTTGGCGCGATGGAGATTGAAGAGGATCTGCGACTTCACGTAGAGCGGCCCCTCCGAGGAATTCACGTACTTCGCATCGTCCTCCCCGATGGTCCTGCCGCCGAATCCCGCGATCTCCCCGCGCGCATCGTGAATGGGGAACATCAGGCGGTTGCGGAACCGGTCGTAGATCCGCTCCTCGGAGAGATCCTTCTGCACCCCGAGACCGGCGAGGAGGATTTCTTTCCGGCTGAATCCCTCCTTCAGCAAATGCTGGTACGTGTCGGAGAACGAATCGGGCGCATAGCCCACCTGGAACGTTTCGAGGAGTTCGGACGTCGTCCCGCGGCGTGCGATGTACTCCTGAATGGCGGGTGCACTCAGCTGGGAACGGAAGAAATGCAACGCTTCCGAAAGACACGCGCGCAGACGTTCCTTCTCGTCCTTCACATGCACATCCGCTCTCATCGGTTCCAGCGTGATGCCTGTCCGTTCGGCAAGATCCTTGATCGCCTGCTGGAAATCCACCCCCTCGATGGCCTGGTAGAAGCTGAAGATGTCCCCGCCGGTCCGGCAGGCGAAGCAGTACGCAATCCCCTTGTCGGGCGAGACGTTCATGCTCGGGTGCGTGTCATTGTGGAAAGGACAGAGCGCTACGTAGACGCGCCCCTTCTTCTTGAGTTGGCAGTACCCTGAGACCAGCTCCTCGATGGGAAGTCGCGCTTTGATTTCCGTGACGGCGTCCATGAGGAGAGTAAGTGTAGCAGAAGAAGAAAAGAAATCTCATGCGAACAACCGCACCACCTCCCTCCCGATCCTATTCATCAGTCTCCCCTCCCTTGCCAGCCCCGATCCAAGAGCAAAACCACGGTAGCGAAGAATGATATCTCCCGCGAGAGACGCAGGACAGTCGGAGTCCTTTCCGGAAAGCAAATCATGCAATTTTTCCTCCGGTACGTCCCAGACATTTTTTTGCGCCTCGTGACCCCGCAGTGTCACCGACTCCTGCACCGGACGGAACCGCCCGTCTTTGAGATCCTTGGCGAAAGGTAATCCGATTGCATAGTCCTTCTCCGGGAGAGGAAAATGCAGAGCCTCTTCGGTCGAGAGCAGGACGATGTCCGATCGCAGAAGCAGCGCTTCGCCGCTCCGGAGAAAGTCCGTGCCATAGTTTTTTTCTAACGTCGAACTGAGACGTTCACGATCGCTCTTCCTGAGAAGCGATTCCTGCAGGGGAACGCTCTGCATCTTGATACGATCGCGGGTCGGAGCGGTTTTCCTGAGGATGGCGCAGAAGAATCCTTCGGTGTCGTAGGTCTGGGGCCACAGCCGCAGGAAAGCGAAGCTTTGAGCTGTGAGCTTTGGGCTGTGAGTGATCAGCCATTTCTGAACCAACAAGGAATCCTCAATGGCACTGTCGAATAATCCACTGTGCTGATGATTCCGAGGATCCATCACTTCCAGGCACCCATCGAACTTCGCAAGGAGAGCGAGAACAACCGCCTCGTTTTCCTCCGGCGTCAGCGTGCACGTGGAGTACACGATGCGCCCCCCCACCTTGGCGGCATGGATGGCCGCCTCGAGGAGTTCCGCCTGGAGCCGGGCGCACGCCTGAATGGATTTCTCGGAGCTGTACGCCAATGCATCGGACCCCTTGCGCGCCGTCCCCTGCGCGGTGCAGGGCGCATCGCAGAGCACCCGGTCAAAGCGCTCGGTCATGTTCTTCCCGTACCACTGCCCGACTTTCTTCATGACGATGGCATTCGTGACGCCGCTCCTGTAGAGCGCGTTTTTGAGCGTCCAGAGGCGTTTCTCCTGCACGTCATTGGCGACGATGACGCCGCGACTTGAAATATTTGCCTCACCCCCTGACCCCCTCTCCCTCCCCGCACCGCTTTCCTGCGGGGAGAGGGGGAGCTTCGCTCCGCGTGTTCCAACGCAATAAGTTGGCCGTCCCCCCTCTCCGCACGGGCAGGCGGGATGGGACGGAGAGGGGCCGGGGATGAGGGCAAATTGCTGCAGCGCTAGCGCTGCAGCAATTTGCGTCGTCTTGCTCCCCGGTGCGGCGCACAGATCGAGGATCGCTTCCCCCGGCTGCGCATCGAGCAGGCTCGCAGGCAGCATGCTCGCAGCCTCCTGCATGTAGAAGTGCCCGAGAAGGTGCCGCAGATCCCGCCCCAGCGCCGTCTCGCGGTTCTCCCGTTCCACAAAAAATCCCTCGCTGCACCACGGCACCTTCGTCAATTGCCAATTCTTCTCCCTCGCCCACTCCTGAAATTCCGCAACTGTGCACTTGAGCGTATTCACGCGCACGCACTTGCGAAGCGGTTTTTCGGTCGCTGCCTTGAGGGCAGCGATATCAACAAAAGCCGAGTAACGATCGAAGACCCCGAGCGAAGCCGAGGGGTCAAAAGGATGAGGCACCGCCGTAGCATACGCGAACTTATCGCGAATTCTCTTGCAACGGAGAAGAAAATTTATACAATGTTTTCATGAAATTGTCACACCACGCAGAGGAACCGAGTTTTCTTCAAGAAGAATGGTCTGATATTGAGGGCTGGGAAGAGCAACAGGCCATCCGGCACATGAGTGCGCTCATCCAAGGGCGCGTTTCCGGTCTCCTGCGATTTGCTTTCGGCATCTGTCAGCAACCTCATGTGAAGCCATATTTGGATCGCCTCGGAACCATAGCAGCTACGCACGTGGCGGACATCTCGGATCATCCGGAAACGCTCGTCGAGGAATATGCGGTGGATCATGTGGATGATGATCCGGCTGTACTCTCCGCACTCATCGATCTTGAACAGGCTTTGACTCCTCAGCGGCAGGTTCCTATGAAGGATGGAATACGCACAAAACCAACGCTCCGCGATTTCTTCGACAAGCGGGCGCGACTGGCAGCATGAATGATTATTTTATGTCAACAGCCAAGCTCACGAGCTTCCCCTTCACGTAAATTTCCTTCTTCACCTTCTTCCCGGCAATGAATTTCCGCACGTTCTCCTGCTCTTTGGCGAGTGCGATGACCTCTTCGGCAGAGGCATCGTGACGGACGGAAAGCTCGGCGCGTACTTTGCCGTTCACCTGCACCGCGATCGTGATTGCCTCCGTCTTCAGATAGCGCTCGTCGAACTGCGGCCAGCGCGCATTGCAGACGAACGTCTTCTCTCCGAGCGTTTCCCAGAGCTCTTCGCTCATGTGCGGAGCGAGTGGAGCGAGGAGGGTGACGAAGGTCTTCGCTGCGAAAATGGGGACGGCCTCGCGCGCCTCCAGAATATTGAGGAGCTCCATCAGGGCAGACAGAGCGGTATTGAAGTGAAGCCGCCCGATATCCTGCCCAACGCGTTTGATAGTCGTATGAAGCGCGGGGAGCAAGGTCGAATCCTGATCCATGTGTGCATCGACCTTCTCCGTCAGAAGACGGTACACGCGCCTGAGAAACCGGTCCGTCCCCCGGATCCCCGTGTCATTCCAGTCCCCTCCGTCCGTGAACGGGCCCATGAACATGAGGTAGAGACGGAAGACGTCGGAGCCGTATTGCTCGATGAACGAGTCGGGGCTCACGACGTTGCCTTTGCTCTTGCTCATCTTCGCCCCCTTGTGGGTGATCAGTCCCTGATGTACTAATTTTTTGAACGGTTCTTCGTGTGACACAAAGCCGAAATCCTTCAGAGCCATCATGACAAATCTTGCATAGATGAGGTGCATGCAGGCGTGCTCCGGCCCTCCGACGTAGAGGGAAACGGGCATCCAGTGTTTCTCAATGGTCGGATCGATCAGATGTTCCTGCGAAGCTTTTTGTTTCTTGGATCTTGTATCTTGTTTCTTATCAGAACTCGATCCATTCGCCAAATACCTCAAATAATAGAAACTTGAGCATACAAAAGTATCCATCGTATCGAACTCCGGCATCCAGCCCTTGCCGAAGATTTCCTCCGTCCGCCGGACAAATTCATCAGACTCCGTGAGCGGAGACTTCCCCGTCGGTTTGAACGCGACATCCGTCGGGAGCAGCCACGGAAGATGTTTCTCCGGAATAGGGTGGGGATTGCCCTCGGGATCGTAGACGATGGGAATGGGCGCACCCCAGTACCGTTGGCGGGAAACGAGCCAGTCGCGGAGACGATACTTGGTCGTGATTTTCCCCTGACCCTGATCCTCGAACCACGCCATGATGCGCTTCTTGGCCTCCATGATTTGGAGACCGTCGAGGAAAGAGGAATTCATCATCGTTCCGGCGTCCTCCTGCACCTGCTCCGGTCGTTCGATCGGCGATGTATCTCCATCGGGCGCTACGACGACACGGAGAATGGGAAGACCGAATTCCTTGGCGAATTCAAAATCCCTTAGGTCATGTCCCGGCACGCCGACGACCGCGCCGGTACCGAACCCTGCGAGCACGAAATCCGAAACCCAGACAGGCATCCGATATCCATTCAATCCGTTGATGGCATAGAATCCTGTGAAAACGCCAGTCTTCTTCCTCCCCTCTTCCTGCCGCTCCAGCTCGGACTTGGCAAGGGTCTGCTTGTGGTACCCTTCGACAGCCTCACGGTACGAATGTCCCTGCGACTTGAGTGTCCCATCGATGATCTTTCGGATGAAAGGGTGCTCGGGCGCGAGGACAACGAACGTGGCGCCGAAGTTCGTATCCGGTCGCGTGGTGAAGCAGACCACCGATTCCGTCGTCCCTTCGATTCCATACGAAATTTCAATGCCGTGCTTCCTCCCGATCCAGTGCTCCTGCATCGTCTTCGTTTTCTCGGGCCAGTCCAGATCGTTGAGCCCATCGAGGAGCCGCTCGGCGTAGTCCGTAATTTTCCAAAACCATTGATTGAGCGGCTTCTGAATGACGACCGAATCGCACCGATCGCACGTCCCGTCCTGCGCCTGTTCATTCGCGAGCACCGTCTGGCAACTGGGACAGAAATTCACCGGTGCCTCGCGCTTGTACGCGAGGCCGTGCTTATACATCTCGAGGAAGAGCCACTGCGTCCAGTAATAGTACTCGGGGCGGGAGGTATTCACGGTCCTGCTCCAGTCGTACATACACCCGATGCGACGGAGCTGCTTCACCATGGACTGCACGTTCGCTTCGGTGGACTCGGCCGGGGGCGTCCCGCTCTTGATGGCGTAGTTCTCCGCAGGGAGCCCGAACGCGTCGAATCCGATCGGCTCCAGAACGTCCTTCCCGTGCATGCGCATGAAACGGGCGAAACTATCCAAAGGTGCGAAGTTGTACCAGTGCCCCACGTGAAGCTTGTCTCCGCTCGGATACGGGAACATCACTAGGCAGTAGTACGGATCCTTCGCCTTCGCGAGGTCCACCTCGAAGACTTTTTTCTCCTCCCACCGCTTCTGCCACTTCGCTTCGATCAGTGATGGATCGTAGTCCCGGTGCATGGAGAAACTGTAGCATAATCTCAAACCTCGAGAAGAAGATGAAACTAAAACTGTATGGGGGGTGGCGCGCCAGCATTTCTTACGATGAATGATATCAATCACCCAGATTTCCACGTAAACTCTCAACACTGACCTATGCCAAAATTACCCGTCGTCGCCATCACCCTTCGACTCATCCTCGCTTCGCTCGGATTCGCTCAGGGCGAGAGGTGCATTGCCACTCACCCACATAACTCATGCCTAAGTTACCTGTTGTAGCGATTATCCCTCGGCTCCGCCACAGTCGTTCTCGAACGACGTGGCTCCGCTCGGGACCTTCGGTCGGCCGCTCACTGCGATCCTCTTCCATATGACAAAGCTTCCCATCGTTGCAATCATCGGGAGACCCAATACCGGCAAATCCACACTCTTCAATCGCATGGTCGGACAACGCAAATCCATCGAGAGCGAAGTGCCCGGAACCACGCGTGATGCGATCGCGCACACCATCGAAACCGAAGACGTGGATTACCTCCTCCTCGATACCGGAGGCATGGGTATCGGCACCCTTCGACGTGGCTCCAGTCTTCGCCCTTCGGGCTACGCCCGGCAGGCAGGGCAGGCGGATGACCAGGACCTCGAAGTTGATGTGCACAAGCAGTCCCTCCTCGCGCTCGCGAACGCGGACGTCATCATCTTCACCGTGAACGGACGCGAGGAGACGACGAAGAGCGACCTCGAAATCGTCTCTTTGCTCCGCAAGAACAAAGGATCTCACGTCCCCGTCCTCCTCGCCGTCACCAAGTGCGACAACGAAAAGATCGAAGAAGAGGCGCTGATGCGCTTCCGGCAACTCGCCATTACGGACGCGATCCTCCCCGTCAGCGCAGCGCACTACATCGGAGTCGAAGAACTGAAAGATACGATCGCGCAAGAGCTCAAGAAGCTCCATTTCACTAAAGCTCAAAGCTCACCCCTCGACACCGCTCGGGGCAAGAAGCTCAAAGCTCAAAGCTCCCCACGTGTCGCCATCATCGGCCGCCCCAACGTGGGCAAAAGCTCCCTCATCAATGCCCTCATGTCCGACCCCCAGCGGGAAACTTCGCCGCTCCTCGTCTCCTCTGTCCCCGGCACCACGCGCGACGCGACCGATACCACAATCCGCAGGAATGACCGGGAATATCTCTTCATCGATACCGCGGGAATCCGCCGACGCAGGAGCACCGAAGAAGGGATCGAAACATTCGCGATGCTGAGGAGCATCCGCGCACTCGAGGAATGCGACACGGCCGTTCTCATCACCGAGGCCAATACGCTCGTGAGCAAGCAGGACAAACGCATCGCGGAAATGGCCAAGGAAGCGGGCAAAGGCCTCATCATCCTCGTCAACAAGATCGATCTCCTGAAGGGCGAAGAGCGGAAGGAAAAAATTCTTGAGGTGGAGAGCGCATTCGCCTTCTGCCGCTATGCCCCCATCGTGTCCTGTTCGGCGACTACGCGCGAAGGGATCGTGAAGATCTTCGACTGGATCGATGCGGTCAGCCGGAATCGCGCGCGGAGAATCCCGACGAAAGACCTCGTCCGCTGGTACCGCGATACCGTCTTCGGCAAGCCCTTCCGGATGCTCCAGAGCGCGAAGTTCATCACGCAGGCGGAGGAAGTCCCGCCGACCTTCGTCCTCTTCGTTCGCGACCCGAAAATGGTGAAGATCTCTCAGCTCCGCCACCTCGATAACAACCTGCGCTCCCTGTTCGCGTTCGAGGGAACGCCGATCAGATGGATCACGAAGAAGAGCGGCCATGATTATACGAAGAAAGAATGAAAAAGATCATCCCCTCCCCACTTTCCCGTCCTTCACCCGCCCATCTTCGTGAATGGGGAGCGGGAATGCGGCGATCGCCACCTCCAGCTTCTCGATGAGTTTCACGGGATCGCTGTCCATGACGATGTTCGGCGGAACCTTGCGCATGCACAGCTCCACGACGATGTGCTCGATGGCGTTGGAAATGCCGCCCGTATTGGTGAGAATGCCCATGGGTCGGCCTTCGTCATAGGCGATGGTGAACTCGTTCAGTGTCCCGATGCCGCCACCGATGATGATGATGCCGTCAGAGGAGCGGATGTTCACGATGTCGCGCTCCATGAACCCCTGTCCCGTGTAGAGCATCATGTCGTTATCCAACGGGGAGAGGTACTCGTTCAAGTGTTCGAATTCCGAGAACGCCGGAGAGATGCCGATGGTGAAGCCCCCCGTTTCCTTCGCCCCGAGGAGGGCATCGTGCGGCAGCCCCGGACAGGCGCCGTTGATGAAGATATGGCCTCTGCGCCCGATCTCGCGTCCCAGCTCCCGCGCCATCTCCCGCGCGTGCGGATCTTCGATCTGCGGCCCGGAGGCCGATCCCATGACACCGATCTTGAGTTTATGATGAGCAGCCATAGCGTAAGGAAGTATAGCGAAATTAATGATCTTCGGATGCTATGCCGCTCCCCGTCGCCGACTCTTCTTTCATGGAGGGCAACCCCGCGTTCAAAGCGAGATTCTCCACCTTGATCTTGGTCGTCGATCCTTCCTGCGTGTACTGGAGCCGCATGTTGATCGCGGGAATCAGGCTCATGCCCTCGGGCAGCCGCACGGAAAGTGCGACGAAGGCAACGAGGAGAATGAGGAAGAGGAATGTTTGTTTCACGATAGTACTATTATAGATCGTTTTTCTTCTTATAACAAGACCCTAAAATGTCCGTAGAAGACGTTCCCCAAGAACTCAAAGAGGATTCACTTTCCTGAATCGAGTTCCGCAAGCCGCCGTTCAAGCCATACGAAGTCGACCCGGTCGCCGGGGTGATGGATGTCGAACCCTTCTTCGGCCCGGTCGCTCATCACCTTTTTTTTCTCATTCGAACCCGGCGCAGCCTGCGTCGGCGGGTACGCACGCGGACCACTTTCGGGAACAAATGCATCTCCATCATGAGCCAGAATTGCTTCGGTGATATTGCGATGCTTCGAAGGCTCTGGCGGTTCCTGCTCCACAGGTTTCGGCGCAAAATCGGTAATCAGCGGGAGGGCGTGAATCTCCTCTGGCACGAGCGTCTGTGAAGTACCATTCTGCAGATCCGGCGTCGGTCCCACGGATACTTCAGGCCTCCAGCACTACAGCTCTTCGTCGTCATAGCGAGGGAACCGTTGCCAGTTCCGCTTCTCCCTCTTCAGTTCCTCATACATCGCACGCAACTCCTCAAGAGATTCTCCAGGCTCTGAACTGCTAGATGGAGGAGTGCTCTCGGATGCTTCCGCCATTGGTTTCGGCTCCACAGCATCAGGTATTGGAACAGCAGTTGCATCATCTGCACCGGGGCGCTTCCCCTCTTCCGGCTCCGCTGCAGTGTCAGACATTGGAACTGGCGTTTCGTCATCTTCTCCGCTTCCCGCTCCCTCGTCGGAAAGATCACCTTCACCGGAAACCCCCTCCGCTGCGGCCATCGCCTGCATTTTAGCAATCGCCCTCTGCTCCAGTTGTCTCACCCGTTCTTTCGAGACACCCAGCTTGTCTGCCAAACATTGAAACGTACGCACTTTTCTGTGCATCCCCAGCGCGAAACGGGAGCGGATGATGCATTGCTCACGACGATCCAGACGATCGACGAAGCGCGCGAGCTTTGCGCGCAAATCACTCCATTCATGTTCGCTCATCCGCCCTTCACCGCGGTTGTCCTCGGCACCGGACAGAACGTTATCGGCCCCCGTCATGAACCGAGTATGGTCATGTTGCCGATCAGAAATTTTCCGATAGGCGGTCCGCACAATAGCGCGATAAGCATACGTGCTGAAGCGGAACCCGCGATCCCAGTCGAACTTCTCCACCGCGTGCATCATTGCTACGATCCCGTCGCTCAGCAAATCATCGAAAGAGTGTCGCGGACTGACGAATTTCTTCACAAGCGATATCACCAACCGGTTGTTTGCTTCGATAATATGATCCTTGATGCTCTCTGCCTGAACAAGGAGCCGTTCGATCTCCCGCACGGTGTCCGGAGATGGAGAGTCACGGTCCAGCGCGTCCCGCAAACGACACGCACGATACTTCAGGTAGTTGTAACGGCAGAAGAGGAACCGCTCCTCTTCTTCCCGGAGGAGCGGCTCTTCGCACAGGCGCGCGAGGTGCGCAGGAAAATTTTTGGGGAATGCGCCCTTTCCATTCCCACCACATGTTTTCTTTGCCTCTTCCGCTTTCCGCTCCATCTCTGCCAGAACACGATCGAAGTGAGAATCCGCGAATGCGGAATTGCCGATGTATTCGATATTGGAAAAAGGAGCTACCCGCCCCCTCAATCCCCCCTGAAGAGTTTCAGTTTTCCTTGATGCATGCGATCTTCGCCTGCGGGGACCCCTTGCAGCTCTCAGACTGCGCTTCTCTTTGGAGAGCGCGGGTGTGTTTATTTCCGGTCCCGCAGGAAGTGCCTGTCCGGCAGATTCGGCCACCGATACGTGTGTGGCCGGAGGAACGGGGCAACCGCGTTCATCTTTCGGCAAAGTGAGGAGATCGCGGATCCTTCCGTGAAAGAGCACATGCAGACTTCCGTTGGGCTGTCGCGTGTCCACGCGGGAGACGATGCGCTCCTGTCCTTGTTGCCACTGCAGAACTTCGATCACGACCACGGGATCAGTGTAAGAGAAAGGAGGAAGAAAACCAGAAAGACCCGCTCCGGATCAGGCGGATGCGGCACCTGCTCTCTTCCCTCCGTGCAAAGGAACCGTAATGATTACTATTTCATCGCATGGAGGAGCCTCTCCATCCACAGCAGCGGAAAATTCAATCTTCAGTCCCCCCACGTTGATCACCGTTCTCTCAGGATTCTGTGCACCGGCAGGCGTTTCGGCCTCAGCGCTCTCCACGGGTGCAGCCTGCTGCAAAGGCCTCCCGAGGTGCTCGAGAATACTGTCACGCGTTCTTTCCAACTCAAGAAGAAGTTCCTCCGCCACGCTCTGATCGCTTCTTTGCAAAACCGCAACGAGGTTATCGCACAGTGCCTGCCTGAGACGCGCTAGCCTTTCGTCGACACTGACCACATCCGGAGTTTCAGCAAGAGGAGTTACAGGTGTGACAATCGGCTCCGGCGGTTGTGCAGGTACCGGCGCAGCAGCAGAAGCTTCGTCTACATACACGGCTGCGTGAGACTCTGCCACAGGAGGAACGGCGGCTGTCTCTTCCAGCGCGCCCCTGATCGGCCCCCCTGCTGGGAATGCCGACTGCTCCGGAACACGTTCTGGCTCAACTACCACATGATCTTCGGCGGCAGACGTCCCCTCTTCTCCCATCCACCGCTTCCAGAGCGCCTCCGGGACCAGTTCACGGAGAGGTACCCCCATGAATTGCTGCTCGATGAACCCCGCTGTTTTCTTCTGTCCCTGATGAGTGCGTGCAACGGGCGTCACCTCCCGTGTCATGTGCTCTTTGCGCCAGAGACGCGACCATGCCGTGATGATCCTCTTGATCTCTATATCGCGGATTTGTCTTATCTCTTGGATATTCCGTGCAGCCATCACTGCTTCCAGAGCCCCCTGAAGATTCCTCTCCGCTTGCGTGATCATCGCGATCTTCCGCTCCGGCGCGCTACAGCGATCGTTGAACTCTCCAATGTTCGCGCTCTGACCGGAAAAGGGGAAAGCGACGACTCTGCCGACAACATTCACATTGATGCCCCGATCGAAACAGAATACATCGACCCGAGCGAGTTCCCGCAGCAATTCTTCATCCGCCTTCCACCCTGTGCCAACCGAACGTTTCCTCTCCAAGACCTTCCCTATGAGCTCGATCAATTCCCTCCGATCACTCTCGCCAATCATCTTCCATTCTTTTTTGAAATCCAGCGCGATATCTCGCATGTCCGTCGCCGTTCCTTCTGTGGGAGCGTCCTCAATGACGGGGACGGCTGCTTGTCCTGCCGATACGGTAGAACCTTCTTCTCGCCGCAGAGAATCCGTGGTTGTTTTTGGACGCCTTGGCTTCCACTTGCACTGGCTATGGATCCATCGCAACCGGTGATCCCTGAGATATTGCAAGAATGCACTCCCTGTTCTGGTTTGCTCTCGCAGTATCTGAAATGCGCGGACCCACACGGTTCTTTCCACATCTCCTATCTCCACCGTTTCGCCCCCATCGATACGTCGAATGAGATCCTCTGCGCATCGCCGGTCCGCATCCTCCATGCCTGGCTGCTCCGGTACAGTCACACGTACCGATCCTGCGATGTCATGACCCGATTCACCCTCTGATCCTGAACGTGCGACTGCTGGGGGCGCCACGGAATCTCTGTCTTCTCCCCCCTCCACCTGTGCATCGGGTACGGTGGCCTGCGCCGCGGCGGGTGCCGCAACGGGACCCCTGTTGGCTGATGCCTCCGGTGCCGGAGGAGGAACGTCCTCGCGCAAAAGGTAACGCTCCTGCACCTTTGTGCAGGCCGCTTTGAATGCATCCCAAATGGCATCCCGAACGAGCTCATGAATCTTGTCCATATTCTCGCTTTCTGTGAGAGCCCTCAACAGATCCTGTCCGCACGTTCTCGTCTCCCCGACGGTACGGAGGGAACCCTGAGCCACCACCCCCTTTGCCAAGCCGATGCTCGTAAGCATTTCACGTAGAAGACTCCCCAAGTACCCTCTCTGGCTCTGCAATACCCTTGGGTCTTCTCCCTCAAAAACTTCATCGAGGAATGCCCTCATAGTACCGTATGCTGTTTCACAAAGAGTTTGCACCGTATGCATCTGCAGAGGCGGTGTAAGGGCCTCCCCAGGCTGCCTATCCGGGAAACATTCCTGCCGTAAATATGCTGCCGTTATCATAAAAATGGGTGGCATGATTCTCTTCCATTGGCGGAATCGCAAGGGATTTTCGTGCATTTTGCTCCATGTCAACATGCATCCTTGGTCAACTTCTCCTGGACATCATTGCCCTCTTTTCCTTCCTTGCCCTCATTGTCCTCTTTTTCCTTTCGTTCAGCGAAGATACAGATACCGGTTCACATTCTGTTCTTCGTTCGTCACGGCATAGTGCACCTGCCAGTCTTTGCCGTGGAGGTAGTACCAGTACTTCGTCTCCGCGGGGCGCAGCGCCGCCTGGATGCTTGCCAGACTGGGGCTCGCGATGGGACCCGGCGGGAGTCCTTTGAACTTGCGCGTGTTGTATGGGGAATTGGTATTCAGATCATTCACGGTAATGTCGTCCGTCGGTTTGTCGAGGATGTAACGCACCGTGGCATCCACGCCGAGACCCAAACCGGCATCGAAGCGCTTCCAGAGGATCCCCGCGATGACAGGGCGCTCGGCATCCGTGCGCGTTTCCTCCTCGATGAGCGATGCCATGGTGACGATCTGATCGAGCGAGCGCTTGCTCGCGGCGATGTCGGATGCCAATCCTTCGACGATGCGCTTGCGGAAGGTCGTGAGCATGCGCTCGAGGAAGAACTTCGAGACGAAATCCGTCATCGTGACGTAGTACGTTTCCGGGAAAAGGTACCCCTCCAGCTTTCCCCCGCGGGGAGCCTTGGAGACAGAATCGGGCAAGAATGTAAAAGAGGAAAAATCGCACTCCTGCGCACACCGCACTGTCTCCCCCGTCCCGGCAAGCCCCTTCTTCGCAAGAAGCATGTCGATGTCCTTCACGGTAAACCCCTCGGGAATCGTAATCATTTGTTCCTCCGCCTTGCCGCTCCTGAGGAGCTCTACGATCTCGGGAACAGACATGGCAGGGCGGACAATGAACTTCCCCGCCTGCAGTTCCGTTTGGACCCCTTCGAAGCGGACGAAGAGCTTGAATGCGAGGGGCGAACGGATGACGCCTTTTTCCGCAAGGAGATCCGCAATCTGCGAGACACCCATCCCCTCCTCGATCGTCACCATGCTCCGTTCCTGGCTGGCAGTATCCACGGGGCGAAGCTCAACGTGATACCAACCATATGCCATCAGGAAAAGAATGACGATGAGAAGAAGCAGTTTTTTCATAGTGAGACGGGAGCATCTTAGAAGATGAAGGACTTAGGACAAAGGACTTAGGACTAAGGGCTTCGGATAGCGCGTCGCATGGGCTTCCAGCCCATGCCCGAAATGCGTAATGCCCTCCTTCAGTGCTGTCCGTAGAATGCGAAGCAGGTCGGCTTCCGACTTCATGCCATCCGCGGGACGCGGATGGTACGCCCTGTCAGCTTCGCGCCATATTCTCAGTCCTTCGTAGGAAAACCCATTTCGCCCATCACTCCCTGCATGTGCTCCGAAGCCACGATCTGCGCCTTCTTGATTGCGCGATTCAGCGCGTCCATCAAAAGGTCGGCGATCTGGTCGCGATCCACTTCCGGTGCGATGGTGACGGAGAGGATCTCCAGCTCGGAATTGATGACGACTTTCACCCCCCTCGCCTCCGCTTCGACGAGGATCTTCTTCAGAACTTTCTTCACGCGCTTCGCTTCGCGCTGGAGACGGAACATGTCCTTGAGTTTGGAAAACGACGTCATGGGGGAAGCATAACGTGGATGAGGAAAGGCGACAATGACTTTGTTTTCCTTGTCTTCCTTGTACTCTTCGTGCTGCCCCTTGCACAGGTGATACACTTTTGATACACTTGATGCATCTCCCCCATCCGCCCATGCCCACGAAGAAACGCCGCATCAACGTCACGCTCAAGAAAGATGTCGCGCTGTTCCTGAAAAATATTGCCCTGCGGGACGATGTGCCGGAAGCGACGAAAGCTGCGCAGATGATCGAGATGGCTATGAGCATCGAAGAGGATGCGTACTTCAGTAAACGCGCGGAGAAGATCGACACATTGACGAGACGATGGATCTCCCATGAGCAATTCTGGTCCAAGCTTCTATGACCTTCACCATCCAGTACTCCGACCGGTTTGATCGAAAGAAGCTCATGGCATATGCCAAGCAGGATCTCAAGAGAATAAAAGATGCTCTGGAACAGAAACTCATGACCTACCCGGATCTCTTCGGCAAACCCCTGCGAAACGCAATGCAGAGCTACTGGAGTCTACGGGTCGGCGACTATCGCATCATCTACCGCATCGAGAAAACCACGGTCCGCATCCTCGACATCGCGCACCGATCGAAGGTGTATCGGGAAAAATGAAAATGCGCTCGTCTAAAAAACACCCACTTTTTCAGAGGTGAATCCTAAGAATACCGCTCCATGAAGCAGTAAAGTGGCAATTCAAAATTGACGAGAAACCATTGACAAAAATACGGGCGACACACCATCGCGGCGGATTTTTAGCTGTTTTC
>JAZDOT010000027.1:0-24364 GCA_043798355.1 Candidatus Peregrinibacteria bacterium | reverse complement strand
TTCGGGAGCAGGACGCAGAAGGGGGCACAGATCATGGAGACGCTCCTCTCCGTCCTCCTGACGCTCTGGTGGAGCAAGCCCAAGGACTACTTCGGGGAGCTACGGCGACTGATGCCCTTGCAGGGGTAGTGAGCGGTTACCTTCTCTCTTGCCCAATTCCTCACGATTGCCAACAAGTTCAAGTATTGAGAATAGAAAACTTTCAACCCCGTCCTTATTCCAAGATTCTTGCAACGACCGGTTGATATGCACCCCCTTGATGAGATCCAACATATGTTTCTTCAGTCGATTATGAATACTGAGCGAAGATCCAATGTAACGTTCATCCGTTTTCCCGTTTCGGATTTGGTAGATGCCCATGAGTCCGCTGGTGGGCTTTTCCATACGATAATTCTACAGAAGATCGACTATGAGATGCGATGGAATTTCTTATGAATTTCTTTCAGCTGCGGATTCGTTACATGTGTATAGATTTGGGTAGTAGAGAGATCTTTATGACCCAGAAGCTCCTGAACGGAACGGAGGTCTGCGCCATTGCGGAGAAGGTCTGTTGCGAAAGAGTGCCGAAGTGTATGCGGCGAAGGATTGGATAGGATTCCTGCTTCTCTCGCATATTTTTTAACGATCCGATAAATCATATTGGCAGACATGCGAAAATCTTCACCGGGAGGCAATGCGAATACGGCCTTTGCAAAATGAGTAATGAAGAGGGGAGTGAGGTGATCCAATCGAGACTCTAAGTACTCACGAATCGCGAGAGAAGACCGGTCGGAAATAAAGACCACGCGGATCTTCCCGCGCTTTCCCCGTACGGAAATCTCACGCGTCTGATCGTTGATATCCTTACAATTCAATCCACGCAGTTCGGCGAGACGCATCCCCGTGGAGAAGAATAGCTCAAGAATGGCTCTATCACGTTTCCCTTCCTTCGTCCCTGTATCCGGAGCAGCCAGGAGAAGTTCCAATTCATCGCGAAAAAGTACCTTCACCTTACGCTGCTCTTCCTTGAAGCGCTGGACACGGTCAGGTGGGAAGACATCCATTTCTTCTTCCTGAATAAGATAACGCAAGAATGCTCGCACAATTGTCAAGTGATGATTCTTCGTTCGCACCGTGAGCTCATGACCACTACGTGTCCGGAAACTGTGGAGCGCACTCTTAAAAATGCGTACGGACTGCTTATCGATGAGCAGGGGATTATCTGTTCCACCGAGCCGCTCGAAGAGGGTCAGAGCCTGCCGGTAGGTCACAATAGTCAGGGGAGACTTGTTCTGCTCGGCCTGCAGAAAGACCAAATACCGTTCGATAGCCGTATGGAGCGCTGTTACAACTTTTGGGGGCGGCGAAGGGGACATAAGAGAAGAGAACAGAAACAACAGCAAACAGATGAGAAGCTTAAAGCGAACAGCTAAAAGCTAACAGCTAAAAGCTCTGGGCATGCGGCGGGGGATAGGGTTTTCCACATATTCTCCTATTCAACATAATGCATTTTATCTTGAATATCAATCCACATAATTCGCATTCACAATATTTGCACCAGATTGCGTATTCGAATCAAGTTCCCTATCGAGCGTTCCCCCATCGATACTAACGTAGTACAGGAGGGCGATAGACTCCCGCAGCACACTGACAGCCTGAAACGCTCCCGATGGGGCCGGGAAGGCGGGGTAGGTCGCTATGTCCCCCCACCCCTGCCGAAAGGCCAGGAGGCGGATGCGGGCGAGGTGGTAGCTGTCCGAAATAGCTACTACAGACTTACAATTTCTCGTTAATGGCTTACTGTAGCGAAGATTCTGCCATGTGGAATCCGCCTTTTCTTCCAGAATAATGCGCTCAGGAGGCATCCCGGCACGCATGGCAACCTTGCGCATCACCTGCGCTTCGCTTTCCTGACCCGCGCTTCCCTTGCCTCCGGTGAGGATAATGTTCTTGATATCGTCATGCTGCGCAAGCTGCACCGCTGTTAAGGTTCTCCGTGTAATGCCGGGGCCTGCATCACTTTCCCCGTGAACTGCCGCCCCGAAGACAACGGCACAGTCGAAGGGGAATTGTACAATCGAAGCCGTTCCACCGGACTGGAACAGAACGATGAAGGCGGCGAGGAGGAGCGCATCCAGCATGAGGAGGAAGCAGAAGAGAGCAGCTTTCAGGGCAAGCCGGAAATGGAAGGCGTGCGGGATCACGGATGAGGGACGTTATTCATCTTCGGCTGTAATGGCAATGTGTGAAGGGATGGTCGGGAGCGTACGGCCCCACGGCGGCCACAGCGAAATCTCGGCATTCTCGACCTCCGGGAGATTCTTGATGATCCGTAAGGCCTCGGTAACGGAGATCCCCGCTATCTGGTTTCGGATCTGCATCCCGAAGCGGGCGCCTGCGGGCGTGAGCGGATCCAGGATGAAGCGCTCACGCGCCGTGAGATCGACCGTGAGCTTGATCCACGAGAGATCGTCCGCGTAGTCGATGACGTGGTGCACCAGATGATCGAGGAGAATGGAGTCCGTCATGAGCTTTTTCCCGTCCGCCACGTGGGAGTGGAGTTCGCTCGCGAGCATGTCGAGAGCGTACTTCTTGTCATAGGCGAAGGCGGTATAGATGATTCCCCCCTCCACGGGAACAGACGACACTTTCTCGTTGATGAATTGCGTTGGAAGAATGAAGCCGGAGTACGTGAACGTCGTCAATTCATCGTAGTAGAGGCGATCCAGGACACGCTCGGGGTGCTGCGCATTCTCGAGCGTGCGGTTCTCGTCCACCAGCTGATTGGCCATGGCAAGGAGCTCCTGCTGCAACTGCTTCTCGGCGATCTCCAGATCACGTTCACTCAAGACCGTCTCGTATGCAGTCGTCCCACCGCTGCCCTCCTCGCGATTCTCCCCATACACGAGCACGCGTTCCTCCGGCGCGAGACCGGGGAAATCCCACTTGAGACCAGCGGGGACGTTCCCGCGATCGCCGATGATCTCCCCGTATAGATCCAGATCCGAAGCTTTAGCCGGAACCGTCACCTCTTCTCCGGGAGCAACGATGGCCTGCTCCTCGAGGTGAAACACCATCCCGGCTTGATTCGTGAGACGGGTCCCTTTGCGCAGGGAGTAGGGCTCGGATGAAGTGTTCCGGACGGTCATGGCCAGTTGCGAACTGGTTCCGATGAACTTCTTGCTGATCTGATCGAACGTGATCGAGCGCTTCACATGGACGGTTAAGGGGATGAGTTCCATGGTCCGGACGCGAGCGGGAATGGAGGAGATGATCGCTCCCGATTGCACGAGGAAGATATTTGCCGTCTGACTGATGGTATCGCCACGCGGCCAGATACGCACACTCGCGGAGGGCAGCAGGCGGAAGAGGACGAAGAAGAGGAGGAGCGCACTCACGAAGATGAGGAGCCAGATCCTGATTTTCGGGAGGGAGAGGAGCCCCATCGTCTGGAGGCGCGACCTCAGTTGCTGGCGCCAGACATTGGGCGTGAGGAGACGCAGGACCGTGAGAGCGCTCGGATGCCCCTCGAGGATATCCTTGAGGTCGCGGATGCCGCTCACGACACGGATCCCCCTGCTCCGCGCTGCCGTGACGATTCCGCGCTTGCGCGACGCAATGAGGAGACGGTCGGAGATCCCCGCGCAGACGGCGAAGAAATCGCGCATGCCTTCCTCATCGCTCAAAGAAGGAGTTTCCTCGCCCCCCGAAAGGACGACAAGCATCTGCTCCTGCATCTGTGAGATGCGCCGTGCGAACGCACCCCACGACTCCCCTTCTTCCGGAATGAGAACAGTGAGCATGGCGGAGGAGAGAATTTACTTTCCCGCTCCAAGAGCGGCGAGCGCGGGTAATTCCGTGCCAGCGATGAAATCCAGCATGGCTCCGCCGCCGGTCGACACAAATGTGTAGACATCGAGGGGAAACTTGTAGCGGATGTGGAAATCGATCGTATCACCGCCGCCGATGATGGAGACGAGACCTTTCTCCTCCGTCGCCTTCGCGATCGCTTCCGCAATGCGCTTGGTCGCATGGGAGAAACGGTTCATCTCGTAAAGACCGAGCGGTCCGTTCCAGATGACCATGCCGGACTTCTCAATGATATCCGTAAAACGCTTGATGGTGATTTTGCCGATATCGAGGATCCTCATGTCGCCCTGCACGTTCTCCGTCGGGATATCCAGCTTCGCGGCGTCCTCGGAGACCTCCGTGGCGACGACGACATCGCGCGGGACGTGGATGTCGGCCAGCTCCGTCTTCTCCCCGAGAAGCATGATCTCCTGCGCTTTGGCAACCTGCTCCGGCTCGTACTTGGAGGCGCCGACGTTGAACCCGCGGGCGGCGATGAACGTATTCGCAATGCAACCTCCAACAAGCACATCGTCCCCTTTATTCAGGAAGTGCTCGATCACCGGAACCTTGGTCTCCATCTTAGCTCCTCCTACGATGAGAGTGAGGGGACGGCGCGGATCGTCGAGGACGGGCGAGAGGTGTTTCACTTCTTGCGCGAGTTGCAACCCCATGAAGGACGGTAACAATTTCGGAATGCCGGTCATGCTGGCATGATTGCGGTGGCAGTTGGTGAACGCATCGTTCACGTACATATCTCCCAATGACGCGAGTTCTTTCGCGAACGCTTCCCGCTCGGCGGGATCTTTGCTGTTCTCCGCTTTCTCATAGCGGAGGTTCTCCAGCAGGAGCACTTCACCGGCCTTGAGCGCCTTGGCTGCCTTGAGCGCTTCCGGTCCGCGGTACTGATCACAGAACTTCACAGGGACCTCCAGGACTTTCTCAAGTGAGGCGGCAACGGGCTTCTGGCTCATCTCGGGAAGGCGCTCCCCTTTCGGTCTGCCCTGATGCGCGAGGATGACGAGCTTCGCGCCGCCTTTCAGAATGAAGCGGATCGTCGGCAGCATGGCTTCAATCCGTGTCGTATCGACGACCTTGCCGTCCTTCATCGGCACGTCGAATCCGGCGCGCAGGAGCACGGTCTTATTCTTGAGCGGAGCGTCTTTGAGGAGTGGATAATTTTTCATGGGGGAAGTGTAGCAAAAAAGAGGAAGCCGAGGAAACCGAAGAAACCGAGGACGCCGAGGAAAGCTAACGGAGCTTTCCTGTCAACACACCACCACGATTCTCTACCACTCTCACTCCCCTCTTTCTTGCCATTGGAGTCACTTCATCAAGAAATCGAAGAAGCACACAGGAGAGATCAGAACTCACGAGGTACATCCTCCGGTCGAAATAAAACATCTCGCTTAAGCGCTCGGGAAGATTCTTCTCCGTTGCCGGATACTCCTCCATGGTTGCATCTATTCCTTGCTTGCGGAATCGTTCATTCCACTCTTTGAGAAGCTTGGATGCATCCGGAAACGATCCGAGGAGTCCGTAGATTTCCCGGTGAGGATTCTTTCGCGGTTTGGACATGCTTCAAGTATAACGCTGGTCGCTCTACCCTTCACGCATGCCTATTTGCCCGCGGCCTGGAAGGCCGCTGCTGATCGCTGTACGCTGATCGCTGATCGCCCCCTTCGTCCTCCTCCCCATCGGCGCCTTCGCGCTCACAGCGCTTCTCCACCTGCTCGTGCTTCGGCTCTTCCCGAAACTCGGCCTCCTCGATTTCCCTGAACGCTATGGTTTGAAGCGCGCCCGGCTCCCCTACCCTACGGGGATCCTCGCAATCGCTACGTTCCTCGTCTGCTTCAGTCTCATCACGACATGGAATATGCAGGCTGTCGGTTTGATTGCAGGAAGCATCCTGCTCTTGGGCACGGCATGCATCGATGACCGCATGCCCTTACCCGCGTGGTTGCGCCTCGGCATCCAGGTACTGACCGCCCTGATTATCTTCGCGACGGGGTCGCGCATCTACACGATGACGAATCCCCTCGAGGGCTTCTTCGGTCTCGGCAGTCTGATCAAGCTGGATACTATGGATCTCCTCGTCCCCTTCTTCGGACCGCTCCCCATCTGGAGCGGCATCTTCACGGTTCTCTGGCTCGGCCTCACCATCAATGCCCTGAACTGGTTCGACGGCATTCCCGGACAGGTGTCCGCCCTCTCCACCATCGGATTCCTGACAATCGGTTTCCTTTCGCTTTCGGCACGCGTGAACCAACCTGAGCTTGCAGGAATCGCATTCGTCCTCACCGGGATCAGCCTCGCCTGCATCCTCTTCGATTTTCCACCGCCGCGCGTGATCATGGGCGATAGCGGCTCCATGTTCTTCGGCCTCATGCTGGGCGTCCTCACCCTCTACAGCGGAGGGAAAGTCGCGACGGCGTTCCTCGTGCTCGGCGTCCCTCTCATCGACTCCGTGATCGTCGTCGTGCGGCGGCTCCTCCGCGGCCAGTCGATCTTCCACGGGAGCGCAGGCGGGGAACATCTCCATCACCGCCTGCTGGAGCGCGGATGGGCGCCGCAAAAGATCATTCTCCTGACGGTCCTCCTCGGCGGAAGCTTCGGCATCACTGCGCTCTTTCTCTCGACGAAAGGCAAATTCCTCGCCGCCCTCATTCTCGCGCTGATCATGCTCGTGCTTTCGATCTCCTCGGGGAAAACATCTGCCGACAAAACCGCAGCCCGGAACGGCTGCTCCTGATTTTCTTCCAAACCGCTCATCAGATCGCACCACGCTGCCAATGTCATCTCTTCGGCCATGCGCGGGACGCGCATGGTACGCGCTATCATTTTTCATTTTCAATGATCAATTCCGCACCCTACCCTTCGTCCTAACCTTAACCTTAACCTTAACACTAACCCTATCGCTCAAAGGTCATCGGCTCACTCATGATATTGAACGGCTGAATCAGAACCACAACGGTCCGTTGCCCGTGCGGCAGCATGTCGACGAACGCTTCACCATTCACGAAGTCCAGGGTCGAGAGGATGGCGGGCTTGAACTCCGCGGAGCCGAAAGCGGTACGGAAGTAGAGATCCATCGGGATGTCCGGGGACTTCACCGTATTCCCGTCCTGATCGAGGAGGCGGAGGCGGATCTTCTCCCAGCTGCGGCCCGTATAGGATCCGCGGTGCGTGATTTCCACGGAGGCGATGTGCGCGGAGGGTTTTGCATTGGAGAGAACGGTTTCCGGGAGCGTCGTTGCCACAGTCTCACGACTCTCGATGACGGCCGGAGCGGTCACGACGGGACGGCGCACGACAGCGATATTCTTCGTTTTTGCTTTCTCCAGCCTCGCCTGCAAACGGGCGGCAAAACGCTCTTTCGGGGGTATTTTTATTGCCGCCGCGGATGAGCTGGAGCTTGTGGCAGATGCATCCTGCACGATGAGAGACTTCGCCGGAGCGTAGTTCGCCTGCACGTAGAGGAGCGGATTCACCGTGTACTTGCTTCCCTGCGACTGGAAGATCACCGAGTTCACCGCGGCAGAGGCCGTGAGACCCTCGGAGCGTGCCTCGGCATCCGAGAACGGCCAATAGGGGTGCCACGGGGCGCTCTCGCGATCCATCTGGAAATGCAGGTGCGGACCGGATGCGGAACCCGTCATCCCCGAATCGGCGATGTGCTCGCCCTTCTGCACCACGGCGCCTTCCGTCACGTAGAGAGCACTCAGGTGGGCATAGACGGAGTAGAGCGTCGTCATCTTTCTCGTATCATCGGGATCGGGAACATTCGGGTGCCGGATGACGACCACCTTGCCAAATCCGCTTAAGTTTCCGGACCGTTCAACGATACCGGCCGCCACCGAACGGACGGGCGTGCCGACGGGCGTGCGGATATCCACGCCGGGATGGCTCCCCATCCCTTCCGTCCCCGTATCGTACGATCCGAGGTAACTGACGGAGTAGACATCGCTCCCCAGACCGTGCGACACGGAATAATCGCGCTGCACGGCGGAAACATACCGGGGGAGAGGGCGGAGCGCATCGGAGGGAACCTGACGGAAGGTGTGGACGGACGGATCGCCGCCGAAGCGCGACCACAGAGTATAGTCAGGAACAAGCTCCAGCGGCGTCACTGTGCCTGAATAGACAATCGAGCTATCATCGGTCATACCCAGGACCGACTTCCAGAACGCATACCACCCATGCTGACCGATCATATTTCCCATCACGAAGGCCATCACCGAAATGACGGCGATCCAGAACGACGTTCTCTGGGTCAAAAAATGGAGAGCATGCGGCTCCAGCCGTCGATGCAGGGGGGTGTGCGAGAATCCCAGACGCTTACAGTGTGTGAGTTCCATGGGGGTGTATGTTCTGTACTATATTAACATTATTACTATTATTAGTCAATGCCTGAACAGGTCACTTTACGGCTTCAGAACACGGAAACGACGGGATCAGCCGGTCGCTCACTCGCAGCAACGCTCTATTCCCCTTCCCTCACGATCGCACTCACAGGACTCCTCGGTGCTGGGAAGACGACATTCCTGCAGGGATTTGCCGGAGCACTGGGGGTGGGAACATCCGTTGTCAGTCCCACGTTCGCTCTCGAACAAAGGCATCCGCTCCCGTCGGGCGGGGAATTCCTCCATATCGATCTCTACAGACTCTCGGAGAAACAGGCTCGGGAATTCCTCGCTTCGAACGACGATCATGAAGGCATCCGGTGCATCGAGTGGGCGGACCGGTGTCCCGCATTGATCGCAGAAAGTGATATCCATCTTCACTTCGAAGACCGTTCTCCGGAAGAAACAGGACGAACACTGACAGTGACATTCAACGACATTTCTTTTCCTTCTGATCAAACAATCAGCCAATGGAGAACGGATGTCCGACTCCCCTCCCCCGTCATCGCGCACTGCGATGCGGTCGCCTCCTTCTCAGAAAGAATCGCACTGCACCTTCTCTCCCACGGAACAATCGTGAGGACACTTGCAGTGAAACGTGCCGCAGCCGTTCATGATCTGCTGCGCTTCGTGGACTTCGACAGGGGCCAATTCGCCGCCCATGTGAAAACGGAGGTGACCGACGACCACCGCGCACTCTGGAAACAGTGGCAAGAACGTTACACGGCGCTCAGGCACGAAGCGGCGTGCGCCGCCTTTCTCCGGGAACAGAATTTCGATGCCATTGCGACCATCGTGGAAACGCACGGACTCCGCATCCCGCCGCACTCACACGCGACCATCGAGCAGAAGATCCTCTTCTACAGCGACAAGCGCCTTGCGCTCGACCGCATCGTTTCACTCACGGAGCGCTTCGAAGACTTCACAAAGCGCTATGGTTCAGCGAAAGCCGAAGAATCCCGCATCTGGTTCGCACAGGGGCGTTCCATCGAAACCGAACTTTTCCCGGACGGCGTTCCGTTCTAGAGTGCACCCATGCAGTGGGCTACCCCCGTCCCCCTCGCGCTCATGAGCGTCATCGCCGTGAGCTTCCTCTCGCTCGTCGGTGTTTTGCTCCTCGGAATCAAACAGAGCCTCATGGAGCGCATCCTCCTCTACTTCGTCAGTTTCTCCACCGGAACCCTTCTCGGAGATGTCTTCCTCCACATCATCCCGGAGCTCTCCAACGATCCGGATTTCTTCCCGCGAAGCGTCCTCTGGATCCTCGGCGGCATCCTCCTCTCCTTCTCGATCGAGAAGATCATCCACTGGCACCACTGCCACATCTACCCGTCGCACGAACACCACCACCCGCTGGGACTCCTGAGTCTCGTCGGGGACGCACTCCACAACTTCATCGACGGCGCGCTCATCGCAGGAAGTTTCCTCGTCAGCATTCCGCTGGGACTGGCCACGACCATCGCCGTCGTTTTCCACGAGATCCCGCAGGAAATCGGCGAGTATGCGCTCCTGCTCTACAGCGGCTATGCGCGCTCGAGAGCGCTCGCCTGGAATCTTCTTTCGGCCAGCACTGCCGTTGTTGGCGCTGTCGTCGTCCTCATGATCGGCCGGAACATCCCGATGGTCGGAGACGCCCTCCTCGCAGTGGCAGCGGGGAACTTCCTCTACCTCGCCGGAACGGATCTGATCCCCGAGCTCCACAAGGAAACCCGCCTCCAGGCGGCATTCCTGCAATTGATCTTCATCATTGCGGGGATCGCCATCATGTACGGGCTGAAGATGACAGGATCATAGCCGGAGATCCTAACCCTCATACTAATCCTAATTCTAAATCTTCCACGGAATCATCTCCAGCAGGAGCACCTCTTTCACTGTAGAGCTCTCCATATGCAGGATGAATGGCGCGAGGAGGAGGAGAGGAACGGTCATCAGGAGCACGACCAGGGAAACCATTTCCGCGATGCCGAGGCCGCGCTGGAGGCGGAGATGAGGATGCGCGAAGTACGTCCGCATGTGCAGGAGAATCCAGAGGAAATGTTCGAAGATTTCCATGCGTGGGAGGATGGTCCCCGCGGCGCGCACGAGCGTGAGTTCCGTGCGGGCGATGCCGGACAGGCCGAGCAGAATGACGGACGGATGCAGGTAGACGGAGAAGAGGAGGGAGGCTGCGAGGAGCGCGCAATCGAACAGGTTCTCCCGGAGGATTCCTTCCACCGTCAATTTCCAGCCGAATCCGTGCCGCTCCCGGTACTTCACGGTATCGAGTGCCATATGGGCGATGATGAGGAGCGCGAAGACACCGGCATTGAGGAGACCGACGATGATGAAAACGAGCACGATGTACCCCACGTGGAACGCGGGCAACTCGTCATGATTGTGAGCGAACGAGCGGAGAGAAGAATTGATATGCATGTTTATTGCATTGTACAATATCTTATTGTATTAAGCAATATGCCGGTTTTCGTTACTGGTCTGCCATCCTCACGATCTCCTTCGCCTTCATAACCCGCTGCCTCACCTCCGCTTCAAATCCCCTCTCTGTCGGGCAGTAGAACGTCACCGGTTGCATCCCGATGGGGAAGTAATGACCGGCAACGACCCCTCGCGGATCGTCATGCGGGTAGCGGTACCCCTGATGGTAGCCCTGCTCCGCCATAGCGCGAACGGGAGCGTTTCTGAGGTGAAACGGCACTTCGATCGAGGGGGCATTCCGGACGACGTGCTTCGCTGCATCCTTGGCCCGCGTGACGGCATTGCTCTTGGGTGCCTGCGCGAGGTACACGCAGGCATGCGCGAGGAAGAACTCCCCTTCCGGCAATCCAACGAGTTCGAAGGCCTGCCACGCGGAAACCACCAGGGGGAGTGCACGCGGATCGGCATTGCCGACGTCTTCGCTCGCGAAGATCATCATGCGACGGAACAGGAAGCGCGGCTCCTCGCCGGACGCGATCATCTTGAAGAGCCACAGGAGCGCGGCGTCGACGTCACTGCCGCGGAGCGTTTTGATGAAAGCGGAAATCGTATCGTAGTGATCCTCCCCCGCCCGGTCATAGCGCTGCGATCGGGAGGAGAAGAGCTTCTCGATGTCTTTCAGGCTCATCTTCTTCCCGGCCGTGAGCACGGAGAGCTCGAGCGCGTTCAGTGCGATACGCGCGTCCCCTCCGGCAATCGTTGCAATCCTCTCCAGTGCGTCATCCGTGATCTTCACCGTTCCCGCATAGCCTTCTTTGTGCACAATCGCACGTTTGAGTACGGTCATCAATTGCGGAAGCGTGAGCGGCTGGAGGAGGTACACCTGCGACCGCGAGACGAGAGCAGAGATCACTTCGAAGGAGGGATTCTGCGTCGTCGCGCCGATGAGGATGACGTCGCCGCTCTCCACGTACGGAAGCAGCGCATCCTGCTGCGCCTTGTTGAAGCGGTGAATCTCGTCGATGAAGAGGACCGTGCGCTGCCTGAGGCCCGTCCGCACGCGCTCCGCCTCCGCACAGACTTCCTTCAAATCTTTCACCCCGCTCGTCACGGCATTGATCTGGACGAATGCCGCTTTCGTCGTCTCGGCGATGACATGGGCGAGCGTGGTCTTTCCCGTGCCCGGGGGGCCCGCGAGGATCACGGAGGAGAGGGCATCCTGTTCGATCGCGGTACGAAGCGCCGTCCCCTCGCCGATGACGTGCTCCTGCCCGACGAAGTCCGCCAGAGTTTTCGGACGCAGCCGATAGGCAAGGGGCGAAGAGTTTTCCATGCAAAATGCATCGTACCAAGTTTTTGACAGTGCGCCACTGTAATGATCTGTACACATGAATCGACCGAACGTAGAGTTCAACCCGCTCTCTCCCCCTTCCTGTTATGCGTTCCGCACGCCTTCTCACCTCCGGTCTCATAAGCTTCGGCACCCTTACTCTCGCGAGTTTCATCATTGCCACCCAGGTTGGAGCTGCCTCCTCCGCTGCTTCCACTCCCAAATCCTGTTTGAAGAACGTGGACTGTTTGGATTCGAGCAAGTTCTGCAATCCCATCACGAAGCTCTGCAAGAAGAAGCCGCTGATGTACTGCAAGACGAACGCAAGGTGCGCAAAACTGTACGGCACACAGTACAAGTGCAACAAGACGACGTTCAAGTGTTACGATAAGAATTGTTCCGCTTCATCGGCCAATTAGGGAGAGCAATCGTGGATTTCGGCGCCGTTTTCTGCTAGAATTTCCTATGATGAGAGATATCGAAAAACTGAAGCCGGGCATGCTCGCCGAGCAGGAAGGAAAAAATCGCAGCATAATCGATAAACGATTGAAGCCCATGGAATCCTCAGAAAAGAAGCTGGATGCTCTGTCCTCAACAATAGGAAAGGGGGCAGAAAAGAAACTGGAGAATGACAGTAGGCAACCGAGGCGGCAGAGCAACATCATGAACATTCCTTTCCCGGAATTGAAGCCTGAGAGCGCTTTGGTAGAAGTGACAAGGGAATACATGGAGAAAATCAGAGGACTGGATCCGAAGCAACGCGAGGAAGCTTTGACCAACCTCGGACAGCAGACACTGCAGAAGTTCGACCGGATTCCCTCCGAAGGCCGCGACGTCATCCCTTCGGTCGAGCAGGCTCAGGCCTGATCCAGTGAATTCTCCGATCGTGCTTCCACCATGTCATCTGTCTCTTTGCATATGCGCATGATTTCTTCGTGATCGCTTCGCACAGTTTTTCCTCATTGATCGCTGCTCCCGATCGGAGTGCCTCCATGATTTCGCGGTAACCGTGACTTTCCATTGCGGGGGCATCCGGTCTGTACCCTTTCTTCATCAATCCCCTGACCTCCGCGACCCAACCTTCTTCAAAAAGAACATGCGTCCTCTCATGTATGCGCTTCTTCAGTTTCTCCCGCGGCCACTGCATACCGATGACGAAAAGATCGAATGGAACCGTGCCTTTCTTTTTGGCATCGGAAACTCTCTTCCCTGTTGAGAGGACAATTTCGAGGGCACGAACGACATGGCGCGGATTCTTCGGGTTGATGGCCGCTGCGGCTTCCGGATCCAACTTCCACAGGCACGCGCTCAGCGTCTTCCCGTGATCGTTCGCGAAGGACCTCTCCAGTTCCGTCCGCACCTTTGGATCTCCCGCAGGGGCGAAACGTAACCCGTCCATGACGGCACTGATATAGAGCATGGAACCCCCGACGAGCATGGGAAGATGGCCACGCTGAAGAATTTCTCCAATCGTTCCTGCAGCTTCCTCCTTGTACCATGCAGCTGTCACTTCTTCGTCGGGATCGAGCACATTCAGGAGATGATGGGGAATGCCGTGCATTTCCTTCTTCGATATTTTTGCAGTCCCGATGTCGAGGTGGCGGTAGAGCTGCCGGGAATCCGCATTGATGATTTCCGCCCCGATTCCCTCTTTCTTCAGAATACGTGCAAGGTCGATGGAAAATGCGGTTTTTCCGCTGGCCGTGGGTCCGAGGATGACGATGAGCGGATGCGCGGAACGCGCGAGGAATCCCCGAAGCTCCCTCATGAGTTTGCGGTCAATCATATCCGTACCTTAGCGTCGAACAGCGGAATGCTGAAGAGATGTCATAAAGAGTTTACATTCCGCTCCACCACATTCCCCTTCTCATGCCTACTGCCGAAAACTGTCAGAAAACGGTATGATGTGAAAGAATTATCAATTTTCAATTTTCAATTTTTCTTATGCATCCCTCCATCCAATCCATTGCACAGAATATTTCGCGCGGCATCATCACGCCCCATGCAACACTCATTCCCACTGTCATCGAGAAGACGCAGTTCGGCGAGAGGGTCTACGACATCTACTCGCGTCTGCTCGAGGAACGCATCGTCTTCCTCGGCTCGGCCATCGGCGACGACATCGCGAACTCCATCATCGCGCAGTTCCTGTTCCTCGAGAAAGAAGACCCGAAGAAGGACATCACGTTCTACGTGAACTCCCCCGGCGGGCAGGTGACGAGCACGCTGGCCATCTACGACACCATGCAGCTGGTCCAGCCGAAGGTCTCCACGGTATGTCTTGGCATCGCAGCCTCAGGCGCAGCCATCATCCTCATGGGCGGCGAGAAGGGGAAGCGCTATGCGCTGGAGCATTCCGAAATCATGATTCACCAACCGCTCGGCGGAACCGAGGGGCAGGCGACGGACATCGCCATCCACGCGGATCACATCATTAAGACGAAGAATCTCCTCAACGTCATGATCGCGAAGCACACGGGCAAGAAGCTGGAGCA
Organism: Candidatus Peregrinibacteria bacterium; assembly: GCA_043798355.1. Lineage (GTDB taxonomy): Bacteria > Patescibacteriota > Gracilibacteria > Peribacterales > Peribacteraceae > JAZDOT01. The sequence goes on along the minus strand of JAZDOT010000027.1, from coordinate 9,896 downwards.
GGTTTCGCTCGATACAGAACGTGACAAGTTCATGAGTGCCGAGGAGGCCCTCGCCTACGGGATCATCGACAGGATTGTGAAGAAACAATAAAGTAAATTCCTCTGCCTCTCTCCCCTTGCAGTGGGAGAGACCGAGTGAGGGGGTTCCATATGAAAAAGCCCCCCTTGCGGAGGGCTCATGTTCAAAAGATATCGCAAGTTATTTCGAGCAGCACGATCCGCCTTCTTCGCTGCAGTAACCTCCGCAGCAGCAGCCCATGGTCTTCACGACGAGGAAGAGCACGATGAGCCAGATGAAGGCATTGATAGCCGCAGGCATGACATCCGTCACAGACACACCTGTCAGAACAGGCCGCGCGAGCATCCCGACAGGAATGGAACCGAGGGCAACCGCAGAGGCGGCAACGCCGATCTCCGGAAAGAGCCCCACGGCGACCAGCGCGCCGCCGAGGATCATAAGAGCAGGCAGGATGTACGCCCAGATGACGCCGACAAATTCCAGAGCTCCCATGCCGTCACGCGCCATGGCAACGAACCCCGCGAGATTCATGTAGTGCGTGAGACCCATGAAGAGGAGCGATACGCCGAAGCTGATGCGAAGCAAAAGTCCGAAGGAACATTTGGGATTCTTAAGACAGGACAGACCGCACATAGATGAAGGGGGGAAAGATACGGTTCGATATTGTACAGGATCGCCGTGATCCTTGTACAAGATATTTGTTCATAGAATCAATTTTGCGCAAGGTAGAAAATAGGGTGAAGAGACTTGCATTCCTCACCCAAATTCTTAAAATTCACACTCAATTTCCACCCAATTGCCCATGTCTAACTCCGAAAGATCTCTTCATTCTGAAGCCGAAACAAGGCAAAATGGAATCTCACGTCGCCGCTTCCTCGAAACCGCCCCGGCTGCCGCAGTCGCATTAAATGCCTTACTCACTTCCTCTCCTACTATGAGCGCAGAACACCCCGACCACGACAATGCTCCTGCGGCCACACAACACAAAGAGCATGCGGATATGGGAAAGTTATACGATCACGAAATTGCCCTGCCTTTCAATCAGGATCCTCAAACATGGCTGGAAGATCACAAAGAGGAATGGGATGGGTGCTTTGAATGCTCCGATGAACCTGTGACGGAAGTCACGGTGCTGTGCATCGACGAGCGTATGCAACTGGAGATGAAAACGCAGTCCGGCAAACGCGTTCTGCGCATGGCGGGTTCCGGCATTCTCTGGCAAAAACAACACGGCCTGAATGATCTCGTTGAACACTTCGTGCGGTACGTCGAGAGCTTGCGTCAGGGACGACCCTTGAATGCGATCAAAGTGAAGATCGGAGCCCACGGAAACGGCTGTGGCGCAGGAGGTGTTGCCTTCAACAAAGAAGGAGATACTGACCAGAAGACATGTGACTACTTAGAAAAGACGCTTGTTCCTGCTCTGCAAGAACGCGGTATCAAAGCGGCCTACATCGGAAAAGCACCCATGCGCAAGGATCGTCCCGCTCACTCTGCCCTCGGAGCCGCCGTTGACTGCAGCAATCGCCTCCAGAGGCTGCCGGAAGGGATGAATACGTTCATCATTTCCAGACTCTCTGTCGCGCAGGCCATCCACGATGCCACACTCGCTCTCGAAGGCGTCACCCTCGGTGGACACGGCTACGGACCGGGTCTCCTCAAGCAGTACACATTCGTTGTGGTGCGCGATCCTCAGAATGACATGGATTCGCAGGAAATCATCCATGCCTTGGAACAATTACAGCAAAAGTACAAAGGGAAGGTCGATGTCCGGATCGTCACGAGAGAAGCGCCGAAGGTAGCTTCTTAGGTTGGAGCTTCTTAGCTTCTTAGGGGTGCAAGCTTCCCTTCTTTTGACTGGTTCTTCTCCATCCAGCGTAAAGCTACATTCCAAAAAGAATACTATTCTCACGCGAAGCAAAGCTAAGAAGCTAACCAGCTAAGAAGCTAAAAAGCTCCCCAAAAGAACCTTCAACTGAAAGCAATACTACTTAATAGAAGCTACAGCAGCCGAGATCTCCGACAGTTCCGCCGTGATCTTCTCCTGCCGTGTGCGGTTAAAGGTGAGGGTCAGATCATCGAGGAGACTGGTCGCGTTCTCCGAGGCATTGCGCATGGCCACCATGCGCGCGGAGTGCTCGGAAGCCGATGCCTCGAGGGCCGCCTGGTAGATCTGCATCTCCGTGAGCTTCGGGAGGACTACCGAGAGTACCTCGTCCTGCGACGGCTCGAAGAGGAATTCACTCACGGACTCCGAGGCATTTAATGATTGCTCCTCATCCTTGCGCTTGCTCTTGGGGAGGAGACCGACGATCATCGCCCGCAATTCAGACTTCGAGAGAGGCAGGAGCACCTTCACCGTGGGATCCTGCACGAGAGCCGAAACGCAGTCCGGGTAGAGGAGCACGACGTGATCATAGGTGCCGGAGAGAAACCCCTCGGTGATCATCCGGATCATGGGCCGGAGCTCCCGCACGGTCGGATTGCCTTCGATGGCGGGGAATGCCGCAACGATGGATGCCCCCGTACGCGCGAGAAAGTGCTGCGCCTTCTTCCCGACGGCGATGAAAGAAACGTTCTCCGTGTGAGGAAGCTCTTTGACGGAACGGAGGTATGCTCCCGCCGTTCGCACCATAACGGCGTTCAGACTGCCGCACAGCCCGCGATCGGATGTGAAGAGAACGACGAGGATCTTGGTTGCAGGTTTCTCCTGCAGATACGGATGAAGCTCGGGATGAACGGAAGCGAGGCGCTCGAGGATCTTCCATGCACTCAACGCATAGCGCCGCAGCATCTGGGCGTTCTGGACGGCCCTTCGCATTTTAGACGCACTCACGAGCTCCATCGCCTTCGTCACCTGGCGCGTACTTTTGATGGCCTTCATTTTGCGCTTCAGATCGCGGAGGCTTCGTGGCATGAGAAAAGCAGGTGGATAAATTATGACCCCTTGAAACCGGTTTCTTCCTTGAACGCGGGGAGGAGTCGCTTGAGCTGTTCTTCGACCGGCGGTGTGATTTCCTTCGCGAGCTCTTTGAGGACATCGAAGTGCTTGCTCCTCATGAAATTCAAAAACTTCTTCTCGAACTCCTTCACCCGTTCAAGCGGGACGTCGTCGAGGTAGCCATTCGCTCCGGCGTAGAGGATGGCAACCTGCTCCCCCACCGGCATCGGTTCGTACTGGACCTGCTTGAGAATCTCCGTGAGGCGCGCGCCGCGATCCAACTGCTGCTTGGTTGCCGCATCCAGATCGGATCCGAACTGGGCGAAGACGGCGAGCTCGCGGTACTGGGCGAGGTCGAGGCGGAGTTTGCCCGCCACTTTCTTCATGGACTTCTTCTGAGCAGCGGATCCCACGCGCGAGACCGAGAGTCCGACGTTGAGCGCGGGACGGATGCCTTTGTAGAAGAGATCGGCTTCCAGGAAGATCTGCCCGTCGGTAATGGAAATGACGTTCGTCGGAATGTACGCGGAAATATCGCCGGCCTGCGTCTCAATGATCGGGAGCGCGGTCAGCGACCCCCCGCCGTGCTTCTCATCCAGACAGCACGCGCGCTCGAGGAGACGCGAGTGGAGGTAGAAAACGTCTCCCGGATACGCCTCGCGTCCCGGCGGACGGCGCAGCAGCAGGGAAATCTGACGGTATGCCCACGCATGCTTGGAAAGGTCGTCGTAGATGCATAAAACGTCCTTCCCCTGATCGAGGAAGTACTCCCCCATCGCGCACCCCGCGAACGGAGCGATGTACGACATGGCAGCCGGCTCGGAAGCACCCGCGGAGACGACGATGGTGTGATCCATCGCCCCGTGCTTTTTGAGCTCGGAGACAATCTTCGCCACTTTGGATTCCTTCTGTCCGATGGCGACATAGATGCAGATCACCGGACGATCGGACGACTGCGTCTCCTTCTGGTTGATGATTGCGTCGACCACGAGGGCCGTCTTGCCCGTCTGGCGGTCGCCGATGACGAGTTCGCGCTGGCCGCGTCCGATGGGGATCATGGCATCGACGGATTTGATGCCCGTCTGGAGCGGCATCGTCACGGATTTGCGCTCGATGACGCGCGGGGCGATCTTCTCGATAGGATTCCTGTGCTTTGTCACGATCGGCGCGCCGCCGTCCTTGGCGACGGCAAGCGGGGAGACGACGCGGCCGATGAGCTCTTCTCCCACGGGGACCGAGAGGATCTGCCCGGTTGCCTTCACCGTGTCCCCTTCCTTGATGAGCGCGTAATCTCCGAGGATCACGGCGCCGACATGGTTCTCCTCGAGGTTGAGAGCAACACCCATGATGCCCTGGCCGAAATCCATCATCTCCATGGATCCGATGGAGGAGAGGCCGGAGACTTTGGCAATGCCGTCTCCGATCTCGAGCACCGTGCCGACATGTTCGTGAGTCACATCCGGCTTAAACGAGCGGATACGGTCTTCGAGAGAAGTGAGGAGTGTCTGACTGAGTGACATGGGAGTGATGGAAAAAGATGCGAGAGAAAAAATTAGGAAGTCATCGGGAGAGCAAGCGACTGCAGAGCATGATCGAGAGCGGAGCGCAGCGAGTAATCGAACCGCTCGTCACCGACATCGATGCGCGCTCCGCCCATCAGGGAGGGGTCGATGCGGAGAGGGGCGAGATCGGCCTGTTTCTTCATGGCTGTCTTCAGGGCACGGAACACATGCTCGGCTTCGGCGGAATGTGCACTCTTCGAAACGGTGACGGTTGCGGAGAGGCTCCCGCCGGTTTTCGCATCCATTTCCTTTAGGAAACGCGGAAGCAGCCGGAGCGATCCATGGAGACCATGCCGATCAGCAAAGAGAACGGCAGCATCAATGAGTGCGGCATGCTGATCGACCGGGAGTTCCCGGCTCAAGGTGACGACAGCCCGCGCGATCATGTCAATGGTGATGGTCATTGCACGAGTGAGGGAAGCTCTTTCGCAAGGGTCGCCATAATGCGGGACTGATCCTCTTTCGTGAACTCGCGCTGAATCACCTTCTCCGATAACTGAACGATGAGAGCTGCGAGGCGGCTCTCCATATCTCTGAGTGCTTTCCCCCGTTCCTCATCGATCATCTGCTTGCCGCGCTCGACGAGGGTTGCCGCCTCCTTCTCCGCTCGTTGAAGAATCTCCACCTGCACCTGTTCGGCCTGCTTCTTGGCGCGCTCGAGGAACTCTCCGCACTCCTGATCGATCTTCTTCAATTGATCCGTGCGGATGACCTCCATTTCTCTGGCCTGCTCCTCGATCCGCTTCGCCTCTTCCATGGACTTCCGGATGCGCATGCTCCGGTCATCGAGGAGTCGCAGGACGGGCTTGTAGAGGAAGTATCCGAGCAGACCCATCACGATCAGGAAGTTGACGACCTGCGCAAGAATGAGGTCCCACTGAAGGCCGAGCTTGGTAAGCAATTCCATGAAGAGGCGGGTGAAAAATAGACAGAGTCGCTCGAGCCGAAGACTCAAAGCTCATGACTCAAAACTCAAAGCTCTCAGACGAATTTGATAATGAGGGCCACGACCAGCGAGTAAATGGCAATCGCCTCGGTGAAGGCGACCGCGAGGATCATCGGTGTTTGGATGCGGGCAGCTGCTTCCGGATTGCGACCGATGGCTTCCATGGCGCGGCTGGCGATCCAACCGATGGAGAATGCCGGCATGATGGCGCCGACCACCATCGTGAGCGCGACGAAGAGATTCTTGTCGAGTGCGCTAACGGCCTGCGCTGCGGCCTGTGCTGCTGGGTCCATAGAGGAAAGGGGGGAAATGGAGGAAAGGGAAGAAAAAATGCGGAAGGATGCTACTGAACCCTTGATAGGGAATCAAGGGTTCTCAGAGGAAGAAGCTGCTGCCAAACGGGGCGCTGCATGCGCGTGGGACTCTTCATGTCCGCCGTGTCCGGTCGTGGCCATCTTGATGAAGACGAGCGTCAGCATGGCGAACACGAGCGCCTGAATGAAGCCGACGAAGAGTTCGAGGCCCATGAACGGGATGGGGGCGAGGTACGGCATGAGGAAGCTGATGACGACGAGGAGCACCTCCCCCGCAAAGATATTGCCGAATAAGCGGAACGTGAAGGAAATGATCTTCGCCATCTCGGCAATCAGTTCGAGGACCCCGACGAAACACCCGATGGGATCCCTCCACGGAGCCACGAAAAACTTTCCGGCATACGAGAAGAACCCGAGCGACCAGATGCCGTAGATCTGCGTTGCCATGACGGAGATGAGAGCAACGGCAACCGTCATGTTCACATCCGCATTCATCGAACGGAACACGGGAAAATGAAAGAGATGCCCTTCCTCCGTGACCGCATACGTGATGCTCCCAACACCCGGCAGGATCCCCATCCAGTTCGCCGTGAGCAGGAAGAGAAAAATCGTTGCAACGACAGGGAAAAATCTCCGCGTGAGCAATCGATCCTGCACGATGGAATCGAAAAAATCGAAGAGTCCTTCAACGAGGATCTCCGCGAGAGACTGGAATCTCCCCGGAATGGACCGGTACTTCGTTCGGCGGAGGAGGAGGCAGAGGACGAGGATGACCGCCATGGCAAGCCATGCCATGATCATGGTGTTCCGGATGGGGAACCCTGCTATGTGGAAGATGGTCTCGGAAGCCAGCGGTGGAGTTTCAAAATTGGACATACTACTTCTTCAGGAGAATATCGGTGATCCTGCGGCGCACGCCGATCGCGGAGAGGATGACGGCGAGGATGAAGCCGACGAGGAGGAGAAGCGGGCTCGTCCCCCAGATTTTATCGAGGTACGCGCCGGAGAACCCGAAGAGCGCTGCGGGAACCGCGATGATGAACCCGAGATCCCACGCCAGACGGATAGCGAGCCAGAGGGAAGGGGGATCATCCCGGCGCGGCGAGGGTGGAGTATCGGGCATACCGGCATAGAGAGAGGTTAAGGTTAAGGTTAAGGTTAAGGCTAAGGTTAGGACAGCAGCAGCCCTTCGTGGCTGCGGTTAGGGCAAAGCGCTGCATTTAGGACTCGGAACCGGGAGGAACGCTCATGCGGCGTGAGCGGTGGCGGCGGGCGACCTGGAGGCGGGCGAGCTCGCGCTCGAGAATGGCGGTCGCTTCTGCATACCCTTCCACGTCTGCCCGTTTTTCCGTGAGGAGCTTCTGGGCAGCGGCTTTCGCCTTCTCGATCGCCTGCTCTTCCAGCTCGTCAGCCCGATCGGCCGTATCGACGAGCATGCGGATGGACGAACCGTCGATCTCGATCACTCCCCGGGAAACGGCGAAGAGCATCTCTTCCGCACCTTTGCGAATGAGGATGCTCCCGGGAACGACAATGGAGATGAGGGGAATGTGATGCGGAAGCACCGTAATCTCCCCATCAGGCGTCGGAATGGACACGGAGTCTGCAGGGCCCTCGTAGACGGCTCGTTCGGGTGTGATGATTGCGACCGTAATCATGATCGAATGAGAGAAAAATCAGGCGGTGACATCTTCGATGCCTCCTTTCATGTAGAAAGCCTGCTCGGGAACATCGTCGTACTTCCCTTCGAGAATGGCCCGGAAGCTCTTCACCGTCTCGGCGCGCGTCACGAATTTCCCCGCGTGACCGGTGAACGTCTCGGCGACGAAGAAGGGCTGACTCAGGAACTTCTGGATCTTGCGGGCCCTGCGGACCGAAAGCTTGTCCTCATCGGAGAGCTCCTCCATACCGAGAATGGCGATGATGTCCTGCAGCTCCTTGTAGCGCTGGAGGACCTTCTGGACGGCGCGTGCCGTTTCGTAGTGTTCCTCTCCGACGACGGAGGCGGCGAGAATGGTGGAGGTGGATTCCAGCGGATCGACGGCGGGGTAGATCCCGAGCTCCGCGAGGGAGCGCGTGAGCACGATGGTGGAGTCGAGGTGGCCGAACGTTGTCGCCGGCGCGGGATCAGTGAAGTCGTCCGCAGGCACGTAGACCGCCTGCACGGACGTGATGGATCCGTTCTTCGTCGAGGTGATGCGCTCCTGCAGTTCGCCCATCTCGTGGGCGAGGGTCGGCTGGTAGCCCACGGCGGACGGGATGCGTCCGAGGAGGGCAGAGACCTCGGAGCCGGCCTGCGTGAAGCGGAAGATGTTGTCGATGAAGAGGAGCACGTCCCTGCGTTCCTCGTCGCGGAAATACTCCGCGCAGGCCAGTCCCGCCAGCGCGACACGGAGACGCGGTCCCGGCGGCTCGTTCATCTGGCCGAAGACGAGCGCGGTCTTCTCGAGAACGCCCGATTCCTTCATCTCGTAGTAGAGGTCGTTTCCCTCGCGTGAGCGCTCCCCCACTCCGGCGAAGACGGAGAGACCCCCATGCTCGGTGGCGATGTTGTGGATGAGCTCCTTCACGACGACGGTCTTGCCGACTCCCGCTCCGCCGAACAGTCCCACCTTGCCCCCTTTAAGAATGGGGCAGATGAGGTCGATCACTTTGATGCCCGTCTCCAGAACTTCCGTCTCCGTCGACTGATCATCAAAGGAAGGAGAAGGGCGATGCAGGGGATAACGGACCTTCGTCTTCACCGCAGGCTGCCCGTCGATGGGGTTTCCCAGAACATCGCACATGCGTCCCAAGGTCTCCGGTCCGACCGGAACGGAAATGGGATCGCCGTTGCTCTCGACGGGAGCGCCCCTCTTCAATCCGTCCGTGGCACCCATGGCGACGGCGCGGATCATAGAGCCGTCGAGGTGCTGCTGAACTTCGAGCGTGAGCACCTCTTTCCCCATGTTCACGGTCAGTGCCGCAAAAATAGGGGGGAGTTCACTTGGGGAAAATGTGCAATCGACGACTGCACCGATGACCTGCGCGACGGAACCTTTCATGGAAGCGGAGGAAAAATGTAAGCCGCCAAATCCTACTATCACCCCGGATTCCTGCCAAGGGCACTTAAGCGTGGAGGACAAACCTACGGTTTTTCCTCCACGAGCCACCTTTTCCAGCCTCCGCGCAGCGGAGGCTGCCCACCGTAGCCTTGGCGAAGGTGGGCCTCATACTTGCAAGCAGAGCTGCGCTACGGTCGGCAGGCCATGAAAGGTGCGGCTCCAGCGCGGGTACCCCGAGACCCGCGCTTCGCCGAATTTTTGATATATTTCCATTAATTGCACACGCCGCATATTCCTCGCTACTCTGCTCCCATGTTCGACCTCATCTGTTCGACGAACATTGGCCGACGCGGGACACTCTCCACTCCACACGGAGACATCCAAACGCCGTTCTTCATGCCGGTTGCGACGGCGGGGGCAATGAAAGGCATCACCCATGAAGAGCTTCTGAGCCTCGGAGCGCAGATCCTTCTCTGCAATACCTACCACTTAAGTCTTCAGCCCGGGGAAAAAATCGTCGAGGAGGCGGGCGGGCTGCACGGGTTCATTGGATGGGACCGGCCGATCCTCACGGACTCGGGCGGGTATCAAGTGTACTCCATGCGGCGCATCCGGTCGATCACGGACGAAGGCGTGCACTTCCGCTCGCACCTGAACGGCGATCCCCTCTTCATGGGTCCGGTCGAATCCATAGAGATCCAACACCACCTCGGCGCCGACATCATCATGAATTTCGACGAATGTCCGCCATCTCTAGCTTCGCGCGATGAGATCGAAGCTGCGGTGGACAGGACACTGAGGTGGGCGGAGGTTTGTAAGAAAACCCACGATGAGCTGAAGAGGATGGAGAGGAAACAGAAGATGCAGAAGAGGATATTGAAAAATATTTCCTCTTCCTCTTCTTGCTCTTCTTCATCTTCTTCGTCCTCTTCCTCCTTCCCGCTCCTCTTCGGAATCGTTCAAGGCGGCCTTCACGCAGATCTCCGCAAGAAGTGCGCGGAGGAACTGATCGCAATAGGCTTCGACGGATACGCTATCGGAGGACTCGCCGTCGGAGAGAAAGAAGAGGA